>JACRET010000087.1 GCA_016218105.1 Deltaproteobacteria bacterium | reverse complement strand
CTGATTAATTCTTTTTTCTGCCGTCATTGCGAGGGGCTTTAGCCCCGAAGCAATCTCTAAGTGCTTGATTTACCTTAAAAACGAGATTGCTTCGCTGCGCTCGCAATGACGAATCAATGAATAAATCAGAACTTCCTTAAGAGATGTTCAATCCTCAAAACCGCCATTTTTCATAATCTGGAGCCCGTTTGACAAAATCACCTATCATTTCAGACCATGTGGGGATATGGGCATGTGTAACTTCTCTGAATTTTGTTGAATCAAGACTCCTGTCAACGACCACGCTATCATCGGGAATAACCTCGACATCCAGACACAAAACATGTTTAAGCCTGTTCAACAGATCATATTTGTTTATCGGTTCGCTTGAAACATGGTACAGCCCGCATAGGGTTGGATGATCGTTAATTAGAATCCTGATAATATCCGCAAGGGCATAAGTTGTCAGCCCGGAGAAGACGGCTCTTCGGTAACCACGGACCATTCCTTTTTGTGAAAGAAACCATTCAAAAAGTCCGGTCTCGCCGGACAACTGCCGTCCCACAATCGATGTCCTGATAGTCAAACAGCCGTCCCCGGCCACTTCGCCAAGATATTTAGTCCTGCCATACAGGTCATGGGCATCCGCAATGTCGCCTTCCGCATAGTTTCCTTTGTTGCCTGAAAACACGCAATCCGTAGAGATATGTATTAACCGTGCGCGCCTTTTTGCGCACATCTCCGCCAATCTCTGCGGAAATAATGCGTTCAAGGATATGGATGGAATGGAAAATTTCGCACCCGGCAATTGTTTGACAACTCCCACGCAATTAACGACTACATCCGCCCTTGCAACATCCAATGCCCTTTTCAGGTCATCATCGTCGAGCACGTCAATTCCATCTATTATATTCCTGTCACTCCTGTTAAAAATGGGGCATTCCCCGCCAAGACGACCGAGGTCGCCGCGGATGGAACCGAAAGTTTCGCGCCCCTTTGTCAAATTCAGCCAGAGCGCATGTCCAAACATGCCGGTTATGCCCAAGATTAATATTTTCATTCTGCCTTAACGCGCCATTGTTGAATGGAATGCCTCCTTTTGATCCGACGCGCTCAATTTTACACCCATCGCCAATATAATAGAGAACAGCAGCGCATCGGCCGGGACGTGAATATTGGAGGTGGATATGATGGACAACAGGAACGCAACCATTGCCGAGAGGAGACCTATCGGCAGATATTTCCGGGTTCCGCCTTTCGGGTTATTGAGTGAAGAAAAGGCCCTCTTGAACAGGAGGCCAAAAAACGTCAGGGCTATTAAAACCCCCGTGATACCGGTCTCGGCCATAAACTGTATATAGTCGTTGTGAGCGTCCAGCCAGCGCAGCCCCGATGCCTCAAGCGGCTGATACCCCGGAAAAACCGCTTCAAAGGTATCAAGGCCGGTGCCCGTCAGCGGGTAGTCTCTGATGATGCCGGCCGCGGCGCTCCATACCGTCCACCGCCTCTGCCTGAGATAGGTCTCTTTTTCCGCAAGGGAGGCTATTCTGTCCATCACGGGGTCTATGCCGGTATAAATAAGATAGAGTAAAAGGAGAATCAGAAATACTCCAATGACCGCAAAGCCCTTCTTGTAGCCGCCTTCGTATCCGGTGAGCATGAGCAATATTCCCATTGAGGCCATGGCCCCTGAAAAGGCAAGCATCCCGCCGCGCGACAATGACAGAAAAAGCGCCACAGCCATCACGACCGTCATAAAGGCAAAGAGGAGTTTTTTGCTCCTCTCCCTTTCCGTCATAACCATGGCCAGCGAAACAGGTATGATCAGATTGATATACCCCGCGAAGTTATTCTTGTTTACAAAGGGGCCGAATGGACTTCCGCCATGGGTCAGATCCCTGAACCAGTAGACCTTCCCATTCCATGTAAAGTGCTGGATGAGGCCGAATACCGACAGAAGGAAACCGGCGGCTGTGATTGCGGCAAGAAGCCTGTTTTTTTGCTTTCCCGTGGTAATATTCCCGATAACGAGGAAAAAACCCCCTGTATATGTCAGTATCTTTAACAGTCCCCTCTTGGTTGCGTATGTATCAAGGGAAATGGTATTGCTCAGCCGGACGGCCGTATGATGCCCGGCGTTAACGGCTCTGTATGTCCCGGTATAGACGTCTTGGGCGGCCGGGGAGATTACTTTCAAAACGGCCTCCGGGAGGGGGGTAATCTGAAGCAGTATCAGACATATAAACAGGAGTATCGGTACGTTAAGGTGGGTGCGTGGTATCTTTATCTCCCCGTCCACCATCATCCTTATGACCCACGCGGCCACAAGTAATAGGACGGTCAATTCCATGACGGTATACGCCCACATTTCAACCGCCCCGAAGGCAAATGGAGTAAAGACTATCAGAAAAATCAGTCCCGCTTCGACCAGGGCATCCAATATATTCATGTCGGACCGCCTGCGCCTCGCACGCCCTGTTCGGCCGCGGCATAAGACTTTTCAAGCCTGACCTCGTCCACCCATGCCCTGCCCGCGATAAGGTTGTCGAGTTTCTCACTCCTTAACCTTCTCAAGACCACGACTCCGCCGGTGCAGTCAGGGGGCGTGGTGAATCCCACCTTCAACTCCTTCCATGCGTTGGTGCCAATTAGGGTTTCCGTACGCATTGAAAGATTACAACCGTTTATCCCTTCCAAACGGATGAATATCCCGCTGTTGGTCGTGATATCCTCGGTCTTCATGCCGGCGCTCAATGTATATTCGGTGCCGGGCTCGAGGGGGACCATCTGGTAGGCATGGTAAAAGGCGACATTATGTTTACCGTCAAACTCTATCCTTAAAGAACGCTTACCTTTAAAAGAAACCCTGTCGTCCACGTCCGCATCCGCTCCCTCAACCCCTTCCATCCTCCAATCGAAGCCTTGGTTGGAGATATCTTCCTCAAACCCCCCGTTCCAGACGATGTTTGCCGACTTGCCCGCCATACCCTTATAACTTCTCCATTCTTCCTCTGCGTCAACCATCTCGCCGCTGGATATCAGATATTCGATATAAGCGACCCTCGCCTCAGGGTCCATGTCCTTGCCGGCGGCAAGGGCCTTCCACAGGGTCTTTGCGCCTTCAGTATCCTTTCTCTTCATGAGGAAGTAGAGATACTCGGCCATGGGTTCCGGCCCGCCAGCCGTCCTCGACGGCTGGCCGGGCAGAGCCCTTTTAATGATAAGTTCCACGTCATTCCCTGTAATAAAATGCAGGAGGCTGAAAGCCTTTATCCTCTCTCCGGGATGGTCCTTGATTATAAGCTTAAGTCCTTCCAATGCCCCGTCCGTATCCGCCTGCCTTAAATAATAATTAACCGTCCTCCATCTTGCCTTCGGGTCCGCGGGATTCAAGACAAGGGCGCGGTTAAGGGCCTTTTCTAAACCTGCGCGGTCGTTTAAGTCCTCGTATACCTTCGAAAGTTCGAGCCAGTAGTCTGACTTGAAAGGACTCAGATTTATTGCGGTGCTATAGGAACTCATGGCCCCCGTAAGGTCCCTTCCAAGAGGATCATAGTGCCGGTACAGGCCAAGACGGTAATACCAGTCCGGGTTCCGCGGGTCATAGGAGATGGCCCTCAGCAGTCCTTCCCCTGAAGACGGCTCGCTCAATCTTCGTTGGGCAAGCCACGGCTTGACTATCAGCCAGCCGGCAAACAGGGCGAGTGAAGAAACGGCCAAAGAGGCCGCAAACCGTGCCCCCATCGAATGCACTCTGAATGTCATAATTCGCCGCCCTTGGAGACGGCAGCCTGATCGCTTTTCCCATACCCTTCTCCGTAATAATGGTAATAGTAGCCGCTTTTTCTGACGTCCAGGATGTTCATAACCACGCCGAGCACGGATGCCTTCACCCCCCTGATAAGGCCCACGCAATGCCTGAGGTCGTTTTTTGTGGTTTTCCCGCTGTGGACCACAATAACCGTGCAGTCCACCTTGTTCGCCAGGTTGAGGGTGTCGGCAAAGTGCATGACAGGCGCCGAATCAAACACGATAAAATCAAATTCACGTTTTAACTCTTCTATAGCCTCCTTGAACTGGGTGGAATCGAGGAGTTCCGGCGGGTTTGGGGATATTGGGCCGGCCGGCAATACAAAGAGCCCATTAATACCGACGGGCCTTACCGCATCCTTCAAGGTCGCGTGTCCCGTAAGGCAGTCCGTTAATCCAGGGGTGTCCGGGATGGAAAAGACCCTGTTGATGGTCGGCCTCCTGAGATCAGCGTCTATTATCAGGGTCTTTGCGCCGCTCTGCGCCAGCACGATACCCAGGTTGCAAGAGACCACCGTCTTTCCTTCCCTGGGGTTGTTTGATGTGACAAGTATGGTCTTGGGGGGATGCCCTGGCCTGGAGAAAAGGAGCGATGTCCTGAAGGTGCGGCAGGCCTCGGATATTGAAGAACGGGGGTACTTCTGTGAGACGAGGTAAAGGTCGTCAATAGAGGGCTGCGGCTCTTTATTCTTATCCGCATCCCTCTTCCCTCTGTGAAAAATGCTCTGAATGGCCGGGATAAGACCCAATGCGGGCAGATTAAAGAGCTTCGCCATCTCATCCGGGTCTTTTACGGTGTCATCAAAGTATTCAAGGAAGAAGGCAAGGCCCCCGCCCATGAAGAGCCCTATTAACATGCTTAAGGAGATATTGAGCTTTTTCCTTGGCTTTGAAGAAGATAGAGGGACCTCCGCCACATCTATTACCTGGATGTTGCTCGTTTCAAGGCCCGCCGATACGCCGGTCTCCTTTACTCTCTGCAGAAGGCCGTCATACAGTTCCTTGTTGGTATCCACCTCCCTCTTCAGGATGTTATACTGGATGGCCCTCTCCTTTA
Source organism: Deltaproteobacteria bacterium (assembly GCA_016218105.1). Lineage (GTDB taxonomy): Bacteria > Desulfobacterota > GWC2-55-46 > GWC2-55-46 > GWC2-55-46 > GWB2-55-19. The sequence continues at coordinate 7,008 of JACRET010000087.1, read as the reverse complement.
TCTTCAGGGCCAGTTGTTTCTGTTCCTCGAAGGCATCTCTTAAGAGTTTCTCTTTCCCCACGCCTATCCTGTAGGCAACCTCGGCCTCCTTAACGAGGTTCTCCATCTCCCCTTCTATCTTCTTCTCCACGGCCCCGATCTGGGCCTTGAGGCGGACCATCTTCGGATAGTCCGGTTTGTATTGCCCGGAGAGATTGAAGTATTCGGCCTCTAATTCCGAGAGCCTTTCCTTGAGGTTATTTATCAGGTCATTTTCCGTGGCGGAGGGAATCGCCTCAAGGGGGCGCCGCGTAATCTCCTTATAATGGGATTCTTTCCCGATCCTGTCCGCCTCGGCGGCTGAGAGGGCCTCGTTCAGCTGCTCCAACCTCTTCAAGACAATGTTCTCATCCTTCTCAAGAGAAAAGATTCCGTGGCTGCCGGCGAAGCTGTTCAGCGCCTCTTCCGATCTTTCAACCTTGCCCTGAAATTCCTGCAGCCGCCCGGAGAGCCAGTCACGGGCCTTTTCCGCGGCCTTGAAGTTGGATTCGAGATTGAAATCAATATAGGTCTGGGCAATTGCGTTGGACACCTCGGCGGAGAGTTCCGGATATCTGGAACTGTAACTTATCCTGGCGACGTGTGAATTCCTGACCATTTGCATATCTAAGAAGCCGAGGAAGGAATCTATCAATTTCTCCATCGTCTCCACATCCGCGGCAACAACATCCGCCCTGGCCTCGCCGACCAGCCCTTCTCCCTTGAATTGAGGATGGTTCCAGAGGGAGAGTTTCTCTATCACCCGCTTTGCGATGTTTCTGCTCTGGATGATGTTTTTCTGAGTCTGGTAGTAATCGGCGGCGGCGCCGGCGCCGGCCTCGATAGGCAGAAGGTACTCAAACTTGAGAACCTTCGGGGGTTCCTTCTCTATCTTGAGGGTGGTGGCCGCCGTGTATACGGGGCTCATTGAAAAGGTTCCTATGACGGTGGTCGTTACAACGACCACAAAGACGGCCATTACCGTCCATTTATGTTTTTGTATAATATGTAAGTATTCCCTCAGATGGATATCCTCCTGCCTGGAAAATCCATTGTAAGGGGCGTTATCGGCCTTTAAATCCCTTATTTCCGTTCCCTCTGCCACCCTTTTTCCCCCTTTTTACCGTTCTATAACGGTGGTCGGATTGACGCCCACGCTATGCCTGTCTCCCACCCCGATACTGAAGAAAAACGCCCTTGCCAGACTCCAAAAATAGCTTTGAGGGACGTAAATTATATCGTCCTTCCTTAACATCGGGTCCACGGCCTTTCCCGCCCTCAGCTCGTTGTGGTTCACGGTGATAATTTCCACGCCTCCGTCCTCATCTACCCGTTTTATCTGGACCATGGACGCCTTACCCACGTCGGATATGCCCCCTGCCATGGCTACGGCCTGCTGGAGGGTTAGCCCGGGTCTGTAGGGAAATCTTCCTCCTTCCTTCACCTCCCCCACCACATAGAAATAACCGCCCTCCTTGATAAAGACAGTGACATTGGGGGCCTGGAGATATTTTTCACCCAACAGCCCCTCGAGCTTTTGTTCAAGTTCCCTTTCCGTAAGACCCTTGACCTTTACGGAGCCCAGGAGAGGAAAGGTGATGAATCCCCTGGAGTTCACCATCACGGTCTTGCTCAGTTCCCCGGCCTCAAAGACCTCTATACTAAGGACGTCACCGGGACCGAAGCGGTATTCCTGCCCCTGCTGTATCTTGCCGGGGGTTATATCCTCTGAAATGGCCTGATATGCCGGGATAGCCACGGCAAAAACCGTAATAACGGAAAGGGAAATAGCGAATCGTAATGTCCTTTTAAATGACATTTTTATTCCGGAATTTATTGAACGATGGTTTCTGAACAGCATGTCGCCAGGGACCTACCGCACTTTCAGCGATGAGTTTGGCCGGGATGAGAATTCTTATGCGGAGGAGAAAGTATAAATGAGCGTGATGACTATCGAGCTTCTATGCCATGAGGTCTGAAATGGCCCTGTCTTGCCTTACGGGATAGACGGGCTGGCGCTTGCCGCGGCTATGCCGATTGCCACAACCCCTACCGCGGCCAAACCGACTACCGCCGGCGTAAAACCGAATGCGCCCGCACCCGCCGGCGTAAAACCATACACCCTTGCATCCGCCGCCATGACGGCATCCTCGGTTGTGGCTATGCCAATTGCATTCAGACCGGCCGCTATGGCCTCGGGCGTGCCTGCGATAAAACCGCCGCCTATATTGGCCGGGATGGCTATGGCCACCTCGCCTTCAGCCAAGGCAGGCACTTCTTTTACGGTCGGAAATACTTTTATACCCTTCTGAGCGGAAAGGGCGCTCAACCGGGAAACCGTAAGCTCGTCCGTAAGCCCTCCTCCAGACGCTGTTTCAGCCCCGGCGAGCCGTATCGTCTCGCCGGGCCGCAACACCATGGTTTTATTGTCACCGGTGCTTACCTCCAGGGAACCCTCCATGCTCGAAACAGAGGTCGCGCCGTCCTTTTCCACCACCACAACGCCAACCTTTTTTGCGCCGCCTGACGGAAGCGAATCTCCCTTGCTTGCCAACCTTGCCTGTCCGCCAATACTGACCCCGGCAGAGGGGATGGTTATGGAGAGGACATTCTGCGAAGGAACGGAAAACCTGACCATACCTCTGGCGACCTCGATGAAATTCCTGTCACCGGTTTTATGGAATAACACCTCGCTGTTTTTATGAACCTCGATGAGCCCACCGGGGACCAGCGATATAACCGCGGCGCCGTCATTAGTTTGAATCCTGCTTTTATCGAAAAGGGGCGTGGGATAGGAATCCATACTGAACCCTTGCCCTGAACCAGACGTAACAAACACCATACCCGTAGCCATCGCTTCCCCCGCGTATACCGGGGAAATTTCCTGCGCCTTTACCCCTTTTGCGGTAAAAGGCACGGACCATAAGATGAATGATATGATTATGAGATTGCACAGAGCGCCTGACAAGGTACCTCTTTTCCTGAATATCATAATCCACCTCGCAATTTACATTAAAGGTTTAAAAGAAGAAACAGCGCCAATACATCCCGGTAAGTAAGTATTAACTAAAAAAGCACGTTTGTCAATAAGTATTACAAAATATTACAAATACGCATAGAGATAAACATAACATTACGGAAGAATTCAACCCGCATTTAATCCCCGTTCGGGGTTTAATTCCTCTAAGCTTGCTTCGAGATTTTTTCAGCATAAAAGTCTTCGATACCCCGCAGCTTGCTGCGGGGAGGTTCATTATGATACTGGCGGCTCAAAAAGACCCGGCTTGCCAATGCTTTGATTATTTGCTATTTTTGGTGTGCAGGCTCATCAGATAAAGGCATTTTAGCGGCTATCAGGGTGGAATTAAGAGGATTTAAAGACATGGATGAAAACGGTACCACGATATTCAGGCCGGAATGATAGATATCCACACCCATATATTGCCGGGGTTGGATGACGGCCCCCGAAGCTGGGCTGAAACCCTCGAGATGTGCCGACTGGCTAAAGAGGACGGCGCCGAGGGCCTTGTCGCCACCCCTCACATCAGGGACGGCGTCTATCCTAACAGGAGGAGCGATATAGTAGAAAAGGTCAACGAGTTGAGAGAGAAGATTAAAGGTCACATTGATATTAATATCTTCTGTGGGGCGGAGATACATATTACGCCGGATATTGTTGATAGAATAAAAAGGGGGGAGGTGCCCACCATAAACGACAAGGGGTATATCCTTCTCGAACTCCCCGACCATCTGGTGCCCCCTCGAATAGAGGATCTTCTATTCCAACTCAAGCTCGAAAGGATTATTCCGATTATAACCCATGTGGAAAGGAGCCATTGGATACAAAGAGAGTTTCAACTGATATACAGGTTTGTAGAGATGGGGGCGCTGATGCAGATAACGGCCATGAGTCTTACCGGAGGGTTAGGAAGGACCGCGCGGCGCATGGCTATGAAGCTCGTGAAACTAAGGCTTGCCCATGTTATCGCCTCTGACAGCCATTCACGGGGGCTTAGACCGCCCGGGTTGTCTTTTGCCCTTAAAATAGCATCCTCGATCGTAGGGGAAAAAGAGGCCAATGCAATGGTAAAGGACGCCCCGGCAAAGATAATAAACGGCAGCGGGATAGAAATCCCTGTTCCTGAAAGGACGTAGGAAGCCTTCTGAATCCGCTGATGAAACAGCCAATCCGTGTTTTACGGGGCTGTAAATGGATATAGTCCGGCCCGGGAGTTAGACTTGACCACTGGCCCTTATTCGGCCGGGAAGCCTGGGGAGCGGAAGAGGCCGTTGTCTATCTCCTGGTTCAGTTCGATTGAGGAGTATTCGATCTCAAGCTTTTCTTTTCCGTTATTCCCGTTCTCGATGACTATGTTGAACGGGACCTCCACGCCCTCAACCTCCCTGTAGTCCTTCAAGGCCGCCCTGAATACGGCCGAGCCGTCCCTGAGCTTAACGAGAGAGGTGACGCGGCCGCCTTCGCCGGTCGTTACTTCCCAGTCGTTTTTGCCCTTCATCTCATGCGGGCCGAGCAGGATGGTTGCGAGCTCTCCAGGGCTTACGTAGTTGCCGAAGGGGGTTAAGCCCCACACGCACGGCGCGGCCGTTCCCTCCAGATACATGAAACACGACTTGCTGTCTCCGCCTATGACCGCGAGGATGCTGTTCATCGGGCCGCGGACCTCTATCCTTACGAGGTCCGGGCTTTTGACCGTTATGACGGCCCTGCCCCTCAGGCCGGATGAGTCATTGGTTTCGATTCTGGCCCGCGCCGTGAGGGAGGACGGGGTGGCTTTCAGGGCTCTCGCCCGTTCGCCGGGCGGCTTTTCAGCGCCCAGGCGGGGTTGTATTGGCGCGCATGAGGCGAGGAGAAAAAGGAGGAAGAGAAGGCATGCGCCGAACCCGGCCTGTTGCCAGGCCGGGAGGTCAGCGGGCCTTGAATTCTTCCCTGAGCTTTTCAAGTTTCGTCTTTAGGGGTTCGTTGTCCGGCGCGAGCCTGTGCGCCTTTTCGTAGGCGTCTATCGCCTTTTTCCTGTAGCTCTTTTTAAGGTAGGCGTCTCCGAGGTGTTCGACCACGACGGCGTCGTCCGGCAGGTATTTAAGCGCCCTTTCGAGCTCGGATATCGCGCCTTCCACGTCCCCCTTCTTGTAATAGACCCAGCCGAGGCTGTCTATGATATGTCCGCTTTCCGGCTCCAGGTTAAGCGCCTTTTTGATATACTGCTCGGCCTCGTCGAGGCTTACGCCTTTTTCTGCGAGCGTATAGCCGATGTAGTTGAGGGCGTTGGCGTGGCGCGGGTTTATCTCCACGACCCTGCGCATCTCGGAGATGGACTCCTGCCACTTGCCGGCCTCGTCATAGACGACCCCGAGCATGAAGTGCAGGTCCTCGTCGTTCGGCTCCAATTTGACGGCCTCCTCGAGAGTATTCGCCGCGTCGAGCGGCCTGCCCGAGTTTTTATAGAGCGAGGCAAGCAGCTTATAGAGCTCGGTGTCGCCGCCTTTGAGCCGGATCGCCTCCTTTATCTGGGCGGCCGCCTCTTCGAGCCTCTTCTGCCTTTCGTATATGAAGGCCAGGTGTATCCGGGCGTCTATGGACGCGTTTTTGTCCTCCGAAACCCGTTTGAACTCCTCGACGGCCTTATCGAGGTCGCCTTTTTCCTCATAGGCTGTGCCGAGGTAATAACGGACCTTGTCGTTTTTGGGGTCTTTTTTCAGTGCCTCGGTGAACTCCTCGACGGCCCTGTCGTATTTTTTCTGCTCGAAATATATAAGGCCGAGTTTCACCGAGGCGTCAGGTCCGGAGGAGTCCGTTTTTTTGAGCCTTTCGTACTGGACGACGGCCTCGTCAAACCTGCCGTGCTGTATGAGGAAGGCCCCGAATTTTTTCATTATGCCGACGTCATCGGGCGTTATCTCGATCGCCTTCGCGTAGGCCCTGGCGGCGTCGTCTATCATGTCGGCGTGCTCGTAGACCTGCGCCAGTTCCATGTAGAGGGCGTGAAAATCCGGGTTTATCTCGAGGGCCTTTTTCAGATGTTCGGCGGCCTTATTGAAGCGGCTGTTCTCCGATTCGATCTTGCCGAGGTAGTAATAGGCCATGACCGAGTTCGGTATTTTGGCGATAAGCCGCTCAAGCACCGCCACGGCCTTTGAATACTCTTTTTTCTGCACGTGGAGGGTGGCCAGGAGGAGGTACGGTTTCTGGTCCTGCGGGGAAAGCTCGATGGCCTTTTCGTATTCCTTTACGGCCTCGTCGTCCTTTTCGAGCACGGAGTAAAGCTCTCCGAGAAACAGGTGCGTAGGCAGGTACGAGGGGTCAACGTCCCTTGATTTTTCGAGAAGCTCCCTGGCGAGTTCCATGTCGCCGTTTCTCAGATAGAGGTGGGCCAGGTCGGCGTAAAGCACCGGGGAGGAAGGGTCCGCCTCTATGGCCTTTTTATAATAGTCTATGGCGCCGCTTGTGTCCCCGCTTTTCCTTGCCATCTGCGCCATGGTGAAATAGTAATATGGGTCGCCGGACGAGCGCTTTTTTTCCGTGACCTTCGCGAAAACGGGTTTTTTCTGGCCTTCCCGCGGCTTGAGCGCCGTGTCGTTGCCCGTGGGGGCGATTGCGCAGGATGAAACAAACGACAGCGTTAAAACCGTCAGGATGAAAATGCCTTTGTTTTTGGGGTATGCTTGCATTTATTTCAAAAAAATAAGGCGAAAACCGCCTTTTTTGCGGCATGTAACGACATTTCTTACATTAAATCATAACATTGTTTGCTCGGAGAGTCAAATACGGGCAAGCGGGTGTGTCAAGCCAAAATAGAAATGTCCTCTTTTCGCCAAAATAGAAATGTCCTCCTTTTGGCAGCGTGTGAATACTTCCTCCAAGGGTGGTCCTTTGGCGGGGGGATACGCTTCTTTCTTATCTTAAAGGGTTTTGAAGGTGTCTCCTTGGGAGGTCTCGTTGAAATCTCCTTGAACCTCAAAGCCCTGCCGTTG
>JACRET010000083.1 GCA_016218105.1 Deltaproteobacteria bacterium | reverse complement strand
CGGTAGAAGTCCTTTACATGGTGAGTCCGTATCTCGCGGACATCGTGGCCCTTGAAAAAACCGAGGTAGTAGTTGTCAATGTAGGTGCGCAGCACCCGGACGTAACCCTTGGCCCGGTTACCCTTGTCCTGCTCGTTCTTCTTGTCCTGGTACCACGCCTCTATCAAAGACCCGAACCGGAATCTTTCGACATCGGACTTGACGTACTTCGTGGGATCGAAGACCTTCTGGTCCGTCTCGTAGCGGATGCCGGTAAGGATGCGCTCGGCGTGCTCGTAGCTGCAAAGCGGACGGCCCTGGCGGTCGGAGTATAAGACGACCTCGCCTTTGCCTTTCACATACAGCCTGATGCGGTATCTCTTGGGGGTAGTGCTACAGGAAGGACAACTGAGGGGGTGCGCCGGAGAACCTACCTCCGCAACGAAGACACTTCTCTTTCGTGCAGATTTTGCCCCTCATTGACAGATTGACTGCTACCGCTTCCATTGCACCCCGCCCTATTGCGGGGTGAACGGATATACGCGCAAGGCAACAGTATCACAGGGCTGGAGAGGTAGTCAAGCGGAAATAGAGAAAATTCTACATATGTATTGGCAGGCCGTTTCGCTGGAGGCTTAAAAGCCTATCCGCTTTTTGGGCTTCACGGGAGGCTCAAGTAGCTGCTTTATGGCCTCAAAGACTATCTTGAACTGGGAGTCGTACTTCTTCTCCATGTCTTCGATCTTCTGCTTCAGGTCCTTGTGAGTCAAAAGCATCTCCCGGAGCCGCGTGAAAGTCCGCATGATCTGGATATTGACCTGGACGGCCCTTTCGCTGTTGAGGACGCTCGAAAGCATGGCGACGCCGTTTTCCGTAAAGACAAGCGGTAGCTTGCGTGTGCCGCCCCAACTTGATATTCCAAAATGGAACTTCAAGTTTTCAAACTCCTCCCTGGTCAACTGGAACATGAAATCATCGGGAAAGCGCTCGATGTTTCTCTTGACAGCCTTGTTGAAATTGCCAGTCGTAACTCCGTATAGAGCAGCGAGGTCTCTGTCGAGCAGCACATTCCTTCCCCTTACAAGAAGTATCTTGCTCTCGATCACTTCCTTGGGAACCAAGTCCCTTCCCTTGCCCATGTTGCTAAAATCTCCTCCCTGCCCAGACCATCCTGCCGATCACCGCAAAGTCTTCGTGTTCCTTCGTGAGGTCTATCGTATAGGGCTCGTAGTTCGGGTTGTCGCTCTTCACCTTCAACTGGTTGCCCGGGAGCCGCTGGAGGCGCTTTACCAGTAGAGCGCCCTCGAGTCTTACCACATAGATGCCATCCTGTATCGCCATCTCTTGGTCCTTGAGGATGAGCATCACGTCGCCGGGGTTGAGGGTCGGGGTCATGGAGTCGCCCTCAACGAAGAGCAGACTCAGGCCGCCGACGTTGACCCTCAGCTCGTTAATTATCCATTCCCGCTTGAACGCAAGGAGATCTTTCACTTCCTCTCCCTCCGGCGGAAACGCGCCTGCGCCAGCCGCGGCCCTCACATCGTAAAGCGGGATGTATACGAAGTCCTCAGGAGGCCTTCCCTTTTCCTCCAGAAACATGGGCTTCGCGCCTTCGAGTATCCAATCCGGGTTTGCGTTCACAGTGTAATAGAGAACTTTTGCTATAAGAGTAGAAACATTTACCTTCCCTGACTCCATATCTCGGATTTGAGACCACTTGAGCCCGATCTTCTGACCCAGCTCTGCTTGAGTCAAGTCTAAGTTTTCTCTGAGTTTTTTTAATCTCGCGTTAGGCGTTTCCATAATTGTGGTTACCTATGTAGATTTTTCTCTTGACTGATGTAGAAAATTTGATATAATCCATCTGCATCATACGGGGGTGTGAGATGAATATCCAGCGAATAAGAACTTTCTTCATAAAAAGCTTGGGCTCGGTCCCGGACGGTCTCACACCCCAAAACGTCATCTGTCCGGCCGTAACCCGAGGGAAGGCGAACCCCTGCGCTCATGGCAGGGCAAAGGGGTCTGCCTCACCTTATACCACATAACCCGGCGGGTGTAAATAATTAAGGAATTTGGGCTGATAGGCATAAAAAAGAAGAGATTTTCAGGAGATAGGGGCGAACGGATATACGCGCAGGCCGTCGCCTTATCCAGCGGGGGCCGGGAGGTCCGGCCTCCGCACATAAAAAAAGGGATCCGTGTCGTGAATTATGCGCGGATAGAAAAATCTATAAGGCTACAGAAGCTCTACGCCT
>JACRET010000085.1 GCA_016218105.1 Deltaproteobacteria bacterium | reverse complement strand
GAGAGGACCGGCCCGCCGAGCTTCGGCGAGAGCTCGCGAAGCGTGCAGACCGCGGCATCGGCCATCAGGCGCCCGCTCCCCCCCCGCCCGTTCCAATCTTTGTCTGAAGAGTCAATGACGCTCCCCGCATAGATCTGCCTCGGGTAGGTGTTGCAGGAGGAGCTATAGTTCAGGCAGGACGCTTCGCCGGAGAAGAGGGCGAACAGGTCGCACAGATCTTTCACCGTATCGAGGATAAAGGACTCCCCGCACTCCTCCTCGGCGGGGTCTGTGACCGACTCTCCATTGTTCAGCGACTTGGTCAGAGGGCCTTCGGGAAAGAGCGGGTTTGGGTTTATAGCTTCGCCCGGCGGATTATCGGTAGGGATGACCGGGTTGGGGCTTTCTGTAACATTTTGTGGTGACCCGCTCCCCGCACCACATCCGCCCGCTACAAGGCCGATAGCAATCAGTAAGGCCATCAAAAGGTACAGGTTTTTGAATCGCATAGTCCACTCTCCTGAATTTTCGTTGGAAGGTATTTTACCCCTGTTGAACCTTGCGGGCAATCAAATTCTCATATTATCTCAGAAAAATTCTAATTTTCTTCTATACTACAACAAAAAATAGCGCAAATAGTATGCCAAAGAGGATAGGAGGATAGGATTTGTTTCGGGGTCTTATAGCGCCTCGCTTCCATAGGATGCTGCTACAAGTTCAGTTTGAACGGACTTAATCTACTGGATGAGATATAACCCCTGATGGGTTAAAATGGGTAAAAGATGGGTTAAAATGGGTAAAAAAGGTAATAGTGACATCGCACTTAATTCCCCTGAAAACCTATCCCCATTTTCTTATTTTATGGCGCCCCTTCTCCGGAGGGCCCATAGTCCGGCAAGGCCTGTGCCGAGAAGGAGGAGCGTGGCTGGCTCAGGGACCTGGCTCACCTCGATACTGAGCGTCCCGACGAGGGTCCCCGGGCTTGCAAAGGCGAAGAGGGGGAGAAGCGGCGGGCCGGGGGGCGTCCCCACATAGACGACGGCGCCGGAGGGGTCGAGGGTGGCGAAATTGACGTTAGGCGGGCCGGGGGGGATGTAATCCACCGACTCGGTCCCCGGGTCAAAGGCATAGACCGGATAGCTCGGCGGGCCGGGGGGGCTACCCACGAGGCTTCCGTTAAAGGCGGCGGAGAGGCTCAAGGGGAGGATCTCGGTCTCGACGTCAAAGAGGAGGCTCCCTGTCTGGCGCTGTCCGCACGGTGACGGCGGGAAGCTGAGAGAGCCGAGGAAGATGGCTCCATCTGCCCGCGCGCTGCTATAGGAGAGGGTCAGCTCCCCTGACATCTCCAGGTCGCTCAAGTAGTCGTCGCCGATGGTCGTCGGAAAGCAAGGGCTTGGGGGGAGGTAGTTGAGCGTGTAGTTTGCCAGATAGCTAATGGCATAGGCATGGCCTGCCGGCATGATCGCCGACAGTAATACAATAACCAGCATCCTCTTGATCGTTTTCATCTTTCTATCCCTCCTTCATTAAAGGTGTTATTTGTTGAGTTGAGTTGAGTTGAGTTAAGTTGAGTTGCAAGCCGTGTGCCATAAAACCACCACCAGTATCCTTATGATGAAGGATATTTTTTACTTCTTGCAATTATTTATAAGCAATTTCCATGCCAAATATTACTGTATATTACTGTTACAAATGGGCTGCTGCGTAAGGCCTTGATTTTTATGGATTATATCTTGGATTTAAAGTTTCCCCTGAGCCTGCAATGAATGGCATTGTTGTAAAAGTGTATAAAAAGCTGACACCTAATTTGGTTGCTCAGGGCTGCTGTGATAGGCAAAAATGTTATTAAATCTAATAAAATCAATAGATTATCAGTTTAATTATAGTGCCCAGAATTTGGGCACCTGTTAAAGGCTTTTTTTACACTTACGGTGGCTCTGCCGCCTCTGATACAGCAAGGGCGGGCTTTGCCCACCAAATGTTGACAAAGAATATTGGCAAAGATATAAACCCTGCACCATGTAAAGAGGGTGGGCACAACTCACCTTACACAACTGTTT
>JACRET010000080.1 GCA_016218105.1 Deltaproteobacteria bacterium | reverse complement strand
TCATCTCGACACCAGAATCATTTATAGTCTCCTGATCAATGTTCAGAAAGGCTTAATCTACCTGATTGGCCCTCTGCGGCTTGGGGTCAGCCGACCTGTGGAGCACAAAGAACTTCAACCGTATCTTGTCCAGAAGCCTTTGCACGTATATGCTCCTCTGGGCGTTATCGTACCAGAGCTTGTATTCCTTTGTCTTCAGCAGGTTCTCTGACCTGGCGTTCACGAATACCAGCATATACTCGTCCAGCCTTGAGACCCTCGCGCTCAATTTGCTCCTCGTGTCCCCGTCATTTTTTATATAAGTCTCTATGTATCCGTCCTCTTTCTTCATCTGGGCAGACACATACCCGAGCTCATCGATACTGTCCACGATGACCCTCCACATCGTGTCGTAATCGGTCTTGACCTCAAAGGTATCGTCTCGTCGGGCGAAATATCTTAGCTGGTCTTGCGGTCCCAGCGGCAGAAGGTATCTTGAAAACCTATGGTCAAAGAAATAATTTGAATGTAAATATCCGATCTTTCCTGATTCAAGCTTGGTTTTATAAAATAAAAAATCTGCATTTCTCGGATAATTGTATTCATCCAAATCAAATATGCATTGGTCGTCTTTCTTTCCTTCCGTCAACATGCCGCATTCGACCCCATCTATAACAAACTCTTCGGGCCTATCAGGGACAAAAAGTTTACTATCAAGTGATGGTTCATAACAAAACGCGACCCTTTCAGGGACAACAACCGCGAACCGCTCTCCTATCATGAACTTGTGAGTTACCGTGCACCCTGCTGATATCAAAAGAAAAGCTAACAATAATATTATTTTTTTCATCTTACCCTCCAAAATCATTTAATGCAGACCCCTTGAATATACCATAAAAAACATATATTCAACAAACTGTTTATTTATTGACTGAAATGGTTATATTCTTCTCCGCCGCGCTGTTAAGCGCAGGCACTATGCTCTCCTCCACTATCTTCTGCCAATTCTGCTCTGAAAGGGGGTTGTAGATATTTACGGTTACCTGCTGGGTCGCGCCGGTCGAACTCGAATCATACGCCTGCACCGATGAAGACGAGGACGAAGAACTCCCCGACGACGAAGACGAAGAAGACGACGACTCCTCGCTATCCCCAGGCACAAGCGCCTGCACCCCGGCCGCCGCCGCAAGCGAGGCCCCGGCTATCAAGCCGAACTCCTCTGCCGCGGCAAAATGCATACCCGCCGTTCCCGGCGAGCCCATGGCCAAATCCTTAAGCCCCATGGCGGTCTCATATATCGCCCATATCGCGGCCTTTGCTGATAGCCCCGTGAGCTCTATCTTGACCTGCTCCGCCATTGCCTTGGCAAACTCGCCAATTGAGAACTTGTGTATCTCGACGAGCTTCAAAAGCTCATTCCCGAGGGCCTGGTACGCCTTTGTCTCTATAGACTGCATGGACTTGGACGCCTCTTCGCGAATTTTACTATAGCTCGCATATGCGTAAGCAGCCTTTTCAGTAAGCTCTATGTGTTTTGCAGTGAGGTCATTGTGAATCTTGAGTTCTTCCTCCTGCTTTTTGATCTCCTCCAATCTCTCGTATATCTCAGCGCCTTTTCCAAGGAACCCCATGAAGCTTTTTTCGAATGCCTCCATCTCCGAACAAGCTGCCCCGATAGTTGACACATAATCATTTGTAGCAGTGCTCAGGCTGTAATACCGCTCCTCAACCGACGCAAGCGCGGCCTCAAACCCCAACAAGGTTTCCGTGGACGTGTCCAAACCGCTGTTATGAAAACTATCCTGCCCCTTCGCCATCCGCCACATCCTTCCTGAACGCCGCATTTTCTGCTTTGAATATCTCGAACGCCTCGATGAGCCACGCGCTCTGCTCCCCCCAGCCGCCGCTGAAAAAGAGCTCCCGTCCGCCTTCCATCAGGTAAACCGCCCTTATCATCTCCCGCGTCTCCCAGGTAATAAAGCTCAACGGGCACTCGTAGAGCCTCAAGCCCCTGAGGCTGAAGACCTTCTCGGCCCCCTTTGCCTTTATCTCCCCGGCGACTTCTTCGGTATAATTAAAGACCGCCTTTGCCGCTTCCGACAAACCGAGCGAGTTTCCGCAGTTCCTCTGAGAGCGGTCCTTATCCCCGCATCTCCCGCAATCGAACGGGCTCCCGTCCCTTGCCGCAAGCAGGCTCAGGCGGAAGCCCGCTGTCAGTTTTTTATTTGACCTTCTGAGAGCTTCGCGCCAGACTCCATCGCCTTTATCACCTCGAGTATGAGGTCGGTGTCCGCCGTATCATAGAATCTCTCGGGGTCGCGCACCTCGACACCTTCGACGAAGTAGTTGGAGACCCCCTCCACTTTCTCGACGAACTGCCTCTTCTGTACCTCCTGGCCGACCTCCGCGAGCCTAAGAGTATCGCCCGCGCCCTTGGCCCTCGTTGCTATCAGGCGCGAATAATGCTGCACCCGCGAGTACGGGCAGAACTTGAGCCTCACGACGCACGGGTCCGCGCTCTCCCTGTTTCCCGCGTACGCAGGGACATAATCCACAACCGCCTCTTTATCGAACGATATTATCGCCATCGGTTATCTCCTTTTTGCTTTTCACTTCCCCTCCCTCTTCCTTTTACCTCCCCTCCCTCGATGGGAGGGGACGGGGAGGGTGAACCTTTTTTCTACCCCCACCAGCCTGGAAAGAGTATCCTTGCCGCTATTTTTTTTTAATCCCCCCCCCCATGACGGGGGAGGGCAGGGGTGGGGGTGAATAAGGCACCAGCTTACTGTGGGGCAGCTTATTATATGACCGCCACAGTATTCCTTAGCATCACCCCGGCTATGTATCCGGTGTCGAT
>JACRET010000081.1 GCA_016218105.1 Deltaproteobacteria bacterium | reverse complement strand
GCTGAAAAAGTCCATCTGCTTTGTTGTCTTCGACGCTCGTCACTGCGGCGTACAGACAAAGTACGCCTCATTCCTCGCTTCTCGACGCCTCGCAGCTGAATCTTTTTGAGCAGCCTGAATATGCTTGGCGAGCGCATTCCCCGCAGTCTTCTGCGGGGTCAAGCGAGCGAATAGAAATTGTTTTCTTGCATATCGAAGATTCCCCGCGAATTCCGCGGGGAGCTTCATCGGGTGCCTGGCGGAATCCCGCCCTTTTAAGGGCGGGTCAAAGCTGGGCTATATAAAAGAACAGGTACCTTGCCGACAATCCCTGCCATTTATGGCAGGGTAATTGAATAAATTTCAGGTTTTTCAGCAACCTGCTAAAAAAAGGTTCTCGCCCGGGTAAATCCCTTTTTTAGCCCCTGCCAATTATGGTATAATTTTTAGTTAATGCGATCAGTCTCTGATTACAACATGGCGTTTTTATGTCTACCTTAAACAAGGCGTATACTTTAAATTCCGCGGTGGCGGAAGCGGGAGGCTTAAAGCCCGGCGGCACCTTTACCCTCTCGGGCCTGCTCGGTTCCGCAAAGGCGTATTTCGTAGCCTCGGCATTCAGGAAGCTTGGCAGGAATATCCTTGCCGTCGCGCCTACGCAGGAAGAGGCCGAGAATTTCGCGGATGATCTGAAGTTCTTTCTGCCCGAGTCAGATGTACTCCTTTATCCATCTCCGGAGATACTCCCGTTCGAACCTCAGCCAGCGCACCAGGAAATACTGGCCTCCAGGATGGAGGCGCTATTTAACCTTGTCAGCGGACGCCCCTTTGTCACCGTAAGCGCGGTCTCCAACCTCATGCAGCGGATAATGCCGAAGGAGGGGTTGACCCAAAGGGTAATCATCCTTAAAAAGGGAGAGGAGCACTCAAGAGACGAGCTTGTGGCAAGGCTCCATGAGATGGGGTATTCAAGGATGTCCCTCGTAGAGGAACGGGCGGAGATGTCCGTGAGGGGAGGCATACTGGACATATTCCCGCCTATGTATCCATCCCCTTTAAGGATCGAGTTCTTTGGCGACGAGGTGGAGTCCATAAGGCACTTTGACCTGTCTACCCAGAGGTCCCAGAAAGACCTGGACGAGGTCAAGATACTGCCTTCGAAGGAGATAACTTTAGTCAAAGAGGCGAGGACTGAGGCCAGGGAAAGGCTCATGGAGCGTGCGGACGTCCTCGGGCTTAAAAGGGATGCATGGGAGCCGATCTCCGACAGGATCAGGGAAGGCACAAATCTGGGCGCCCTCTATTCACTCCTGCCGCTATTTTATAAAAGGCTCGACACTATTTTTGATTATTTTAAAGAAGGCGCCCTCTTTACGCTGATAGAGCCGGAGCTTGTATTATCTGAGATCGAAAAGGCCGAGCGGGATATAAAGTCGGCTGAAGAAAAGCTGATTGCCAGGAAGCAGTTTTTCGTGGAGCCGCGCGAGTTTTATTTGAACGGCAAAGAGGTGGCGGAGGCCTTCGGAAGGGCCGCCGTATTAAAGCTTGAGTCTTTAAAAGGCGCGGGCGCGGGGCTTCAGACCGAATCCAACCTGGATTTGAAGCAGGAGATCGCCTTCAGAAAGGGAGAGGAGCTTCTCTCCCCTCTGGCAAAGAGGGTGAACGAATGGCTTCAGGATAACAAAAGGGTCTATCTCTCGGCGCACAACAAAGGACAGGCCGAGCGGACGAGGGAGCTCCTTGAGGGCTACAATCTAACCCCGGGTATTATTAAAGGCTCTGAGATCGCCCTGCGAAGCGAAAGCGAATTCAAAATAGCCATAGGTTCGGTCTCAACCGGTTTCAGGCTTCCGCTCGAATCCCTCGCCGTAATATCCGAGGAAGAGGTCTTTGGAGAGAGGGTCAAGAGGAGGGCGCCATCTTCAAATAAGCTCGAAGCCTTCATGACGCAGCTTCAGGACTTGTCCGCCGGCGATCTCATAGTGCACGCGCACCACGGCATAGGGTTATATAAGGGCCTTAAGAGGCTCGGTATCGACGGGATCGAAAACGATTTTCTCCTCCTCGAATACAGGGGCGGGGACAAGCTTTATCTGCCGGTCTGGAGGATGGACCTTGTAAGCAAGTACGACGGGCTCGAAGGCAGAACCCCTGAATTGGACAAGCTCGGCGGCCCGGGTTGGGAACGGGCCAAGAAAAAGGTAAAGGCGTCCGTAGAGAAGCTCGCCGGAGAGCTTCTGAAACTCTATGCCGAAAGGCAGGTCGCCGATGGTTTTGCCTTCTCGCCGCCTGACAGGATGTTCCACGAGTTCGAGACGGGTTTTGAGTACGAAGAGACCCCTGATCAGGGAAGGGCGATAGACGAGACTATAAAAGATATGGAAGAGCCGAGGCCCATGGACAGGCTCGTCTGCGGGGATGTCGGCTACGGCAAGACAGAGGTCGCGATAAGGGCCGCTTTCAAGGCCGTTCTCGACAAGAAGCAGGTGGCGGTACTAGTCCCCACTACGGTCCTCGCGCAGCAGCACTTCCGCACATTTTCAAAAAGGCTTTCAGCCTATCCGGTGACGGTAGAGGTCTTGAGCCGGTTTAAGACCAAAAAAGAGCAGAAAGACACGGTAGAGAAGCTTAAAAACGGACAGGCGGATATAATAATAGGGACGCACAGGTTGCTACAAAAAGATATAGGATTCAAAGACTTGGGACTGATAGTGATAGACGAGGAGCACAGGTTCGGAGTAGCGCATAAGGAAAAGCTGAAGGCCCTCAGAAAGAAAGTAGACGTCCTTACCCTTACGGCAACCCCGATCCCCCGCACCCTGCATATGTCACTGGCATCCATCAGGGAACTCAGTATAATAAATACGCCTCCAGAAGACAGGCTCGCCATCAAGACGACCGTTATTACTTTCGATGAGAACATGATAGCGGAGGCGATAGAGAGGGAGCTTAACAGGGGCGGGCAGGTATTTTTCGTCCATAACAGGATCCAGTCGATAGGGGCCCTGGAGGAATTTTTAAGGAGGGCGGTTCCCAAGGCGAGGGTCGCCGTGGCCCACGGCCAGATGAAAGAGGGAGAGCTTGAGAAAAAGATGCTCGGCTTTATAAATAAGGATTACGATATCCTGCTTTCTACGGCGATAATCGAGTCCGGCCTCGATATCCCTTCCGCCAACACCATTATAATCAACCGGGCGGACAGGTTCGGCCTCGCCGAGCTGTATCAGTTAAGGGGAAGGGTCGGAAGGAGCAAGCACAGGGCGTATGCCTATTTTATCTGCCCTTCGATAAGCGAACTCACCGACGACGCCAGGAAGCGCATAGAGGTCATACAGGAGCTTTGCGAGCCGGGTTCGGGCTTTAAGATAGCGACCTACGACCTGGAGATAAGGGGCGCCGGCGAGCTTCTGGGCTCGGCGCAGTCCGGCCAGATAGCAGAGGTTGGTTTTGAGATGTATACTCAGCTCCTTGAGGAGGCTGTAAAGGAGCTTAAGGGCGAGGAGATCGTAGAAGAGGTCGAGCCGGAGATAAACATGAGGATCTCGCAGTACATACCTGAGGAATACATACCGGATACCAGGCAGCGGCTCGGTTTTTACAAGAGGCTCGCGTCTATTGGAGCCGAATACGGCCTCGAATCCATTATAGAAGAGATGACCGACCGTTACGGAGAGGTGCCCGCGCTTGTACATAATCTTGTACACACGGTGGAGCTTAAGCTCCTTTTAAAGAAGCTTAAGGCAAAAGAGCTTACCCAGAAGGGCACGCGCCTCTATCTTACGTTCCAGGACCTGTCCGCCACGGAATCCGGCGGCAAGATCGCTAAGAGGGCGATGAATATGATGCACAAGGAACCGAAGAGGTACAGGATAACGCCTGAGTCGAAGTTCATCGTCTATATGGGTGAAAACGCCTCTCCACTGGAAGAGGCCAGATATATATTGAAAGAATTTCTCAAGGGGTGATATAGTTAATATCCAGACGAAAGTAAGTATGTAAATATATTGATGAAATACGAACCCTCCGCGAAGTGTGCGGAGTGCCCAAGACCTCTGGGCTAAAAAGCCCCGTAAGCTTTTTTTCGGGGAATTGACCCTCGGTGAGGGACTATAGGTATGCGGCTCATAAAAAGCGGCCTCATTGGATTTACTTTCGGTCTTTTTCTCTTTTGCGTTTCAGGATGCGCCAGCTCCCCTGAGGATGAGAGACTTTTTGTCGTAAACGTAAACGGGAAGGTCATTTCGTACACGCAGTACCGCGACGCCCTTAAGCGGCTTCTTCCGTCTGACCGGAGCTACAGCGCGGAAGAATTGACCGAGCTGAAGAAAGACCTTATAAACGAGCTGGTTGAGGAAGAGCTGATCCTTCAGGAAGCAAAGAGGCTCAAGGTCTTCGCGACCGAAGCTGAAATAGGCGCGGAGATGGAGGGCATAGAAAAAGATTACGGGGACGAGCCTTTTAAAGAGGCGATAACCGAGCGGTACGGCAGCATCGGCAAGTGGAAGGCGGAAATAGAGCGGAAGCTTATTATAAAAAAGACTATCGATAACATGGCGTCAAAGGTAAAGATACCTGAGGCGGCGGCGAAGAAGTACTACGAAGAGCACATAAAGGACTATGAAAAACCTGAGCAGGTCCACGCGAAGATGATCGTGGTAAGCTCATATGAGAGCGCCCGGAAGATAAGGGCGAAGGTCACCCGCGCGAACTTCGCCAAAGTCGCAAAGGACGAGTCGCTAAGTCCTGAGAACAAAAGCGGGGGCGACCTTGGGCTCTTCGGCAGGGGCGAGATGCCCAGGGAGTTCGAGGAAGTGGTCTTCAAGTTAAAGCCCGGAGAGATCAGCCCGGTCATCAAGACGGAGTACGGATACCATATATTCCTTGTAGAGCAGAAGATAAAGGGCGAGAAGCAGAAGTTCGGCTCCGCCAGGAACAAGATAGTCGAAAAATTAAAGTCTGACGAGGCGGACAAGGTTTTCACGCAGTGGATCACGAATTTAAAGAAGAACGCGAAGATAGATATAAAAGAGGAGCTTCTGTGACAGCTTTCCTGAAAGAAAAAAAGATACCGGGCAAAAAAATATTTATAAAATTCGTTATCGCGGCGGCTCTCCTGTTGTCTCCCGCCCCTTCCGGCGCGGAGGTCATCGATAAGATAGTAGCCATAATAAACGACAGCATCATAACGCAATCCGAGCTTAACGCCGCTACGGCGATGGCTATAGACAAGCTCGGCAGCGCCGATAAAAAAGACCCGAAGAAGGTTGCGGACATAAAGGGAAAGATGCTTGACGGCCTTATCGAGCAGAAGCTGGTCAAGCAGGCCTCCGACAAGGCCGGCATCGACATAAGCGAGCGTGAGATAGACAATGCCGTCGAGGATATAAAGAAGCAGAATAACATATCGCAGGATAACCTCCTCGTGGCCCTTGCCCAGAGCGGGCTTACTTATAAGGAGTACAGGGAGCAGCTGAAAGAGCAGATAAGGCAGGTCAAGTACGTAAACAAGGAGATACGCTCCAAGATCAACGTCCTTCCCGAAGACATAGAGGCCTATTACCGCCAGCATCAAGACGAGTTCTGGGGACAGGCTTCATACAGGATAAACATGATCTTCCTCCCGGGCTCCGACAAGGATGTCTTGAAGCTGAGGCTTAAGGCGGTTGAGGAAGGCCTCAGAAAGGGAGAGGATTTCAAAGAGCTTGCAGGGGCTTATTCCGAAGGATACGGCGCGGCTTCCGGTGGGGATATGGGATATCTTAAGTCGGGCGAGATAGACGAGGTCATTGAGGCGGCTGCGAAGAAACTTAAAATAAACGGGATCAGCGGCCCTGTCACCACGCCTGAAGGGGTTTATTTTGTCCAGCTGGTGGACTTGAAGGCAGCCGCACCGAAGTCCCTTGAAGAAGTAAAAAATCAGATACACGAGAAGCTCTTTAAAAAGATAATGGACGAGCGGTTCAACTTCTGGCTTGGCGAAGTGAAAAAATATTCCCATATCGAGATAAGGCTATAGAAGGCCTTTTGGATTTTTACCGGCACATATAATTAAAGCTGTCCCCACTCTGCCTTGAAGGCGAGAGCGGGGATTATTTTTGAGGGCGGTACAACATGAGAAAACCCATCATCGCCATAACAATGGGCGACCCCGTGGGGGTTGGCCCGGAGATAATACTCAAGGCCCTTTCGGACAAGAGGGTGACAAGGATATCCAACACCGTCGTCTTCGGGGACGAGGGGATACTCGACCACCTGTCCGGGAAGCTGGGCCTTAAGCCCATACCGGAAGAATATGTGATAAACCTCTCCGAGCTGGACCCGAAGGCCCTAAAACCCGGCAGGCCCTCAAAGGAAACCGGCGAGGCGATGATATCGTACATAGAAGAGGCCGTGCGCATGGCCTTGAACGGGAGCGCTGACGCGATAGTGACCGCGCCCATAAGCAAAGAGGCCGCCAAGATGGCGGGGTTCAAGTTCCCGGGGCATACGGAATTTATCGCCCATCTTACGAAGACCAAGGACTTCTGCATGATGCTCGGCGGGAGGGATCTGAAGGTGATCCTCGTGACTATTCACGAGGCGATAAGGGACGTGCCGAAGCTTGTGACCGGCAAGGCGATCCTTAAGACCCTGAAGATAACGGACGCCACCTTCAAGCATTACTTCGGTCTTAAAAGGCCGAGGATAGCGGTGGCGGGGCTGAACCCGCATGCAGGCGAGGGCGGGATGTTCGGGGACGAGGAAAAAAAAATAATAATACCCGCGATAAAGAGGGCGAGGGCCCTTGGAATCAACGCTATCGGCCCCCTGCCGCCGGATACGGTATTTTACAGGGCGGTGAAGAAAAAAGAGTTCGACTGCGTGGTCTGCATGTACCACGACCAGGGCCTCGGGCCGCTGAAACTCCTGCACTTCGATGATGGGATAAACGCCACGCTGGGGCTGCCGATAATAAGGACTTCGGTAGACCACGGCACGGCCTATGACATAGCATGGAAGGGCGAGGCCTCGCCGGGGAGCCTCATCTCGGCCATAGAAGTCGCCGTAGAGATGGCGAACAAGAAGAAATGATATAATAGAACGCAATTTATCTCCGCATTCGTTCCTGAATGGAACCGGGTCTTATTTCTGATGGAAAAGATTGTTATAAAGGGAGCCAGGGAGCATAACCTTAAGTCGCTCGACCTTGAGATACCGAGGGATAAGCTCGTCGTGATCACCGGCGTTTCGGGCTCAGGCAAGTCCTCCCTCGCGTTCGACACTATCTACGCCGAAGGCCAGAGAAGGTACGTGGAAAGCCTGTCTGTCTACGCCAGGCAGTTCCTTGAGCAGATGGACAAGCCTGACGTCGAATCCATCGAAGGGCTCTCGCCAGCCATTTCCATTGAACAGAAGACCACCTCCAAAAACCCCCGTTCAACGGTAGGCACGGTCACGGAAGTCTACGATTATCTAAGGCTCCTTTTCGCCAGGATCGGGGAGCCGCACTGCTACAGCTGCGGAAAGCTCATCTCGTCACAGACCATACAGCAGATGGCCGACAGGGTCATGGAGCTTGCGCAGGGCTCGAAGATAGTCCTTCTTTCTCCGCTCGTAAGGGGCAGAAAGGGCGAGTACAAAAAAGAATTGGACAGCCTCCGGAAAGAAGGCTACACGAAGGTTAAGATAGACGGGACGATGTTAGACCTCGGAGAGGTCGTAAGCCTCGACAAGAGGAAAAAACATCACATAGACGTTGTCATAGACAGGCTTATCATAAAGGAAGGGATTTTAAGGAGGCTGACCGATTCACTGGAAGTGGCGGCACGCCTCGCGCAGGGTCTCGTAAAGGTAGAGGTAAACGGCGGGAAGGAACTGCTCTTTAACGAAAAGCTCTCGTGCATTGAATGCGGAATAAGCTACCCTGAAATAAACCCCACGGCTTTTTCGTTCAACAGCCCGTACGGCGCGTGCGAGGAGTGCAAGGGGCTTGGGGAAAAATTTTATTTCGACCCGGAACTGGTCGTGCCGGACCAGAACTTATCCTTAAAAGAAGGGGCGATCGCGCCGTGGGCAAAGTCCAGCGGCAAGCAGGCTTCTTTCTGGTACCTTTCGATGCTTGAGGCGCTCGCGCGCCACTACAGCTTCTCCATCATCACGCCGTTCAAAAAACTCCCCGAAAGGATCAGGGACATAGTGCTGAACGGCTCAGGGGAAGATGAGATAGAGTTTCTCTACGCGAGCGACAAATCAAAATATACCTATACCCAGGCCTATGAGGGCGCGCTTAAAAACCTGGAGAGGCGCTACCGCGAGACGGAATCGGAGGACGTGCGGGAGGATCTGGAGCGGTTCATGAACTCACAGCCGTGCCCGGTCTGCAACGGCTCAAGGCTCAAGAAAGAGGCGCTCTTTATCAAGGTCGGCGGAAAATCCATATGGGATATCGTCAGGATGCCGATAAAGGACGCCCTCCTGTTCTTCAAGGCGCTGAAGCTCACCGAGATCAGGCAGGAGATAGCGAGGAGGATATTGAAAGAAGTAGGCGAGAGGCTCGGCTTTCTTTCAAATGTGGGGCTCGACTATATCTCGCTCGACAGGTCCGCCTCGACCCTGTCAGGCGGCGAGGGGCAGCGGATAAGGCTCGCTACCCAGATCGGATCGAGCCTTGTAGGGGTGCTTTATATCCTCGATGAGCCTTCGATCGGCCTTCATCAGAGGGACAATAGAAGGCTGCTGTCCGCGCTTAGGCGCCTTCGCGACATGGGCAACACCGTCCTCGTTGTCGAGCACGATGAAGAGACGATGGAAGAGGCTGACTACATCATAGACATGGGGCCTGGCGCCGGCATATGGGGCGGAGAGGTGGTGGCTAAAGGCACGCACGCGGAGATAATAAAAAACCCCGCGTCGCTTACGGGCAAGTATCTTTCAGGCGAGATCCAGATACCCGTGCCCCGGGAAAGAAAGAGGCCCGGGAGCAGGTTCCTGACGCTTAAGGATGTAAGGGTGAATAATCTTAAGGATTTGAATGTAAAGATACCGGTAGGGCTCATGACCTGCGTGACAGGCGTTTCGGGCTCAGGTAAATCCACTCTCGTAATCGACACGTTATACAAGAACCTCGCCAGGAAGTTGTATGACTCAAAGGTCAGGGCGGGCGATGTCGGAGCGATAACGGGCCTTGAGTTTGTCGATAAGGTGATCGATATTGACCAGTCCCCGATCGGCCGCACCCCGAGGTCGAATCCGGCTACGTACACTGGCCTATTCACGCCTATAAGGGAGCTTTTCAGCGAACTCCCCGAGGCGAAGGTAAGGGGGTACAATCCGGGCAGGTTCAGCTTCAACGTAAAAGGCGGCAGGTGCGAGGCATGCAAGGGGGACGGCCTTATAAAGGTCGAGATGCACTTCCTTCCTGACGTCTATGTCACCTGCGACGTCTGCAGGGGGCAGCGTTATAACAGGGACACCCTTGAGATACGCTATAAGGGAAAAAACATCTCCGAGTGCCTGGGCCTCTCCGTCACCGAGGCGTTGAGCTTCTTTGAAAATATTCCGCATATAAAAGAGAAGCTCCAGACTTTAAATGACGTAGGACTCGGATACATCAAGGTCGGCCAGCCTTCGACGACCTTATCCGGCGGCGAGGCGCAAAGGATCAAGCTTTCGAGGGAGCTTTCAAAGAGGGCGACCGGAAAGACCATCTATATACTCGATGAGCCTACCACGGGCCTCCATTTCGCGGATATTCAAAAGCTCCTTGATGTGCTTTTGAGCCTTCGTGACGCTGGCAATACTATAGTGATTATCGAACACAACCTTGATGTCATAAAATCAGCCGATCACATCATCGACCTGGGGCCGGAGGGCGGCGACGCCGGAGGCCGTATTATCGCCGAGGGCACGCCCGAAGAGGTGGCCGTGACAAAGGGGTCGTATACGGGGGAGTTCCTTAAAGGGGTTTTGCAGAAAAAAACTCAGAGGATGGCGGTGGTGAAGTAGGTATTAGCAGACTGCTGAAAAAGTCCATCTGCTTCGTTGTCATCAAAGCTCGTCACTGCGGCGTACAGACAAAGTACGCCTCATTCCTCGCTTCTTGACGCCTTGCAGCTGAAGCTTTTTGAGCAGTCTGAATAAATTCCGGGTTTTTCAGCAGCCTGTTAGTATAATAAAATGATGGCGAGCGGATTGGGTGTAAGGTAGATATTGAATATGCATAGTGAGCGCATTCCCCGCGGCTTGCCGCGGGGAGCTTCAATGTCGGACGGCGCTCAAAACCGATCAATGCCCACAATCTCTAACAACAAAAGCCCCTCCATCCCTGGAGGGGCTTTTTATTCTACTGGTCTGTTTTTCTAGTGCCTGAACTTCGCGTGGCACGAATTGCAGTTCTTTATAAGGCCGGCCAGGTGTTCCAGTGCCTTGTC
>JACRET010000082.1 GCA_016218105.1 Deltaproteobacteria bacterium | reverse complement strand
TCGGGATATGATATACTGCTGTCGAGTCATGGTCCTTCCTCCTTTGGTTAAGTTTGTTGGGGAACAATATCTTAACCGGAAGACCATGACTCTTTCTACTTAAACAGTCTTCAACTGTAAACGCTTTTCTCGACTAGGCCAGCTTACATGTTCGGCCAATCCACTTGGTGTCTGTTTTGGATAGAATTAGCCACCTTTGTACTTGGCCTAATCGGATTTGTTATCGGATTCCTTTCCGCCTATGGCAATAGACTTTGGTAAATGGCAGCCTACCGCGCTTGCGAATATGTTGTATGTTAATGGAGCAAACTAAAAGCAAAGCCCCCTAAGTTGCCGTCTTATATACCCCCTTTTACCAGCATCTCCTTCAACAGCGTCCTGTGGCAGTGTTCGTCTTCCCTGCATGTGCAAAGGAGCGTCACGTCCCTCTTCTTCGCGCTCTTTATGATGACCTTAAGCTCATGGAGAAGCTCCCTTTTCCGTTCGTCTTTCTTGAACTCTTCCCTGTACTCCCGCTTGAACGCATCCCAGGTCATCTCCCCTGCCTTCCACTTCTTTATGACCCATGCCTCCGGCCCCAGATCCTTCATCCAGAAGTCCTGCTCCTCTTTCCTCACCCCCCTCGGCCAGAACCTGGTAACGAGCACGCGGATCCCGTTTTCCTCTTCCTCTTTGTCGTAGACGGATTTGGTCTTTATCATCTTTTTATATTTACATGGGTTTTTGAAAAAGTCAACGAGGGCTGGTTGATGGCGGTCTGTATCTTACTGCGGGGCGCGGCCTGTCTTGGCTTTTATATCAAATTCAAGCTCCCTCACCTCTTCCTCGTCAAAAAATTTATTCCCGCTTATCATGCTGGAGACAAGCCCCCGCCTCTCAAGGATGTCGTGTATGGCAAGGGCAGTAAAATGCGAGATGACAAACCCTATGATGACCAGCGCGCCTATGGCATGGATGATCAGCGCCATATCGCTCCCATGTCCCGCGCCATTTGCCGTTGCCGCGTGAGCGTGGTTAACGGCTCCGTTCACCTCCCCTTCCTCATGGAAAAAAAAGATCAAGAGGCCTGATATCGCCTGAGTTAGCCCGAAGAGGAATACTATCGCGTCGAAGAGCCCGGCTAACGGGTTGTGGCTGAAATAGAGGGGGGCCTTTCCCTTGAAGCCAGAGAGGTAGTACTTGCCCGTAGCGACGCCCAATTTTATCTGCTCTTTTCTGAGGGGCAGGACATCACGCCAACTGGAGGCGGGCGGGCCGGTGAAAAGGTATATGATACGGAAAAACAACCCTGCGGCGAAGACAAAGCCGACAGCCGCGTGAACGTCCATTATGGAATCGCGGCTCTCTTCGGGTATACCGATAAAATCTGACGAAAACAGAAAAGCCCCAAGGGGTATGAGAAGAAGCACCGAAAACGCGATGATCCAGTGTATTACCCTCTGATTGCGGCTCCATACCGGTATCGGACGGTATTTAAAGGTCATTTGATCGTTTTAAGGCTTATAACACCCAGGGACATCACAAACACGACTATCGCTATCATTATTATGCCTACCGGCAGAAGGGCGGTGGCGAACGGAAAAAACCCGAGGCCTGCCGCGTAAAGCATCCCGGAATGGAGTATCGCCCCAACCAGCATCAGGGCGGAAACTGATTTGCCAAGCCAGTCCACGAAAGGCAGCCTGCATATCAGGTAGCCTACGGCTATGTTAAGCACGGCATCTATGTTCGCGTAGAGAAGGGCGCTTGAAAGCATTGACCTGTCAGCGGGTATAAGGAATTCCGAGCCGCCTGTGATCCTCGCGTTGAGGTACAGGCCGAGGATCATGGTAAAAACAAGGTAAGTAAAACCAAATACCATATTCTTTTTGCCTGTCTTCCAGTCGGCGCTTTGGCGCCTTATGTAATTTGAGGCAATATATTGCTTTTTTACCATATCACCCCTCCCTTTTGCAGGATTGTAGTAAAAAAAGTCTAGCACCCATACTCTGCATGTCAAGGCAAGGGGGTAAAAATCTTTGCCGGGTCTAACAGGATTCGTAAAAACTCAAAAAGATGTCGAGCGGGGGTAAAGCGATCTCGTTTAAAAATCCCCCTCACCCTCCGCCCTCTCCCTCAAGGAGAGAGGGCCCTATGCGTTTTTTTGTTTTTGTATTAACCAGACACAAGGGCGTAGGGTGACGAACGCGTAAGGGAGGAAGGGGCAAGCGAGCCGGGGCGCGAGGAGCAGAGCGACTTCAGGGGCGAGCGAGCGGATGGGGGAGGCTGCCTGCGTTGGGAACCCTACCCCTGAGAGCGCGTGGCAACGCGCAAAAAAGCCTTTTACCAAGAGGCGTGAACTTCACCCTCCCCTCAGTCCCCTCCCATCGAGGGAGGGGAGGTTTTTTTTCTTATAGTGCTTCCCGGCCCGTTCTTCGAGTGGGCCCTGCACAGACGTAAAAAAAGCCCGCTCTGCAAGCGCACAGCGGGCTTTAATACTGTTATTTTCCATAATAAGCTAAATGAGGATTACGCGAAAGTCTTCGTATTATTGATCCTTTCGCTGAAGTACTCTATCGATTTAACGAGCCCCTCCTCAAGGGCGATGGCGGGATTCCAGTCCAGGGAATTCCTGGCTATCGTTATATCAGGCCGCCTCTGTACCGGGTCATCGGGAGGGAGCGGCTTCTTGATTATCTTTGAATTCGACCCCGTAAGCTTTTTTATGATGTTCGCCAGCTCAAGCACAGTGAACTCGCCCGGGTTGCCGAGGTTGACGGGGCCGATCACGGTCTCGTTATTCATCATCCTTATCATGCCGTCCACCAGGTCGTCCACGTAGCAGAAAGACCTCGTCTGGCTCCCTTCGCCGTAGATGGTGATATCATGGCCGCGAAGGGCCTGGACGATAAAATTACTTACGACCCTGCCGTCGTTCTCAAGCATCCTCGGCCCGTAGGTATTGAATATCCTTATCACCTTGATATCGACGCCGTTCTGCTTGTTGTAGGCGAACATCAGCGTCTCGGCGCACCTCTTGCCCTCGTCATAGCAGGCCCTGGGGCCGATGGGGTTTGTGTTGCCCCAGTAGTCTTCTGTCTGGGGGTGGACCTTCGGGTCGCCGTATACTTCGGAAGTAGACGCCTGAAGTATGCGGGCCCTGACCCTTTTCGCCAGCCCAAGCATGTTGAGAGTGCCCATGATATTGGTCTTTATGGTCTTGACCGGATTGTATTGATAGTGAACCGGGGAGGCGGGGCAGGCAAGGTTATATATCTGGTCTACCTCTATGAGCATAGGCTCCGTCACATCATGCCTTATGACCTCGAAGACAGGGTTGTCCATAAGGTGCGCGATGTTTTCCTTCCGGCCAGTAAAAAAGTTATCGAGGCACAAGACCTCGTTCCCTTCATTAAGGAGCCTCTCGCAAAGATGTGAGCCTATAAAGCCCGCGCCGCCTGTTACCAGTATCCTTTTCAATCAAGCCTCCTATTTGTTGTAAAATTCAGCTATGCTGGATACAACGAACTTCTGCTCAGCCGCCGTAAGCTCGGGATATATGGGCAGGGCCAAAACCTCGGCCGCGGCCTTTTCCGAAACAGGGAAAGACCCTTTTTTAAGCCCCAACCCCTTGTAGCACTTCTGCATATGGAGGGGCAGGGGATAATAGATCTCACTGCCGACGCCTACGCTTGCGAGGTGCGCCCTCAGGGCGTCCCTTTTCCTGGCCCTTATTACATACTGGTTATAGACCGAGCGATTCCCTTCCTCTATGAACGGGATATCGACGAACCCGTCGAGCCCGGCCTTTTTGAAAATGCCGTCATACCTTCCGGCGTTCTTTATACGGCCCATTGTCCAGGACTCAAGATATCTCAGCTTTATCCTTAATATGGCGGCCTGAATCTCGTCAAGCCTGCTGTTTGCGCCTATTTCGTCGTGGTAATACCGGACATTAGAGCCATGCACGCGGAGCATCTTTACTGATTTGGCGAGCTTTTCGTTATTGGTGGTTACCATGCCCCCATCGCCGAAGCAGCCGAGGTTCTTGGTCGGATAAAATGAAAAACAGCCCAGATCGCCTATGGAGCCGGCCTTTTTGCCTTTATACTCCGCGCCTATCGATTGGGCGGCGTCCTCTATTATCTTGACCCTGTATTTGCGTCCCAGGGCGTTTATTGCCCCCATATCGGCGCATTGTCCGTAAAGATGCACCGGGATAACGGCTTTGATGCCCTTTGTCCTGGATAGCGCCCTTTCAAGTGCGTTGGGGTCGATATTGAAGGTCTTCGGGTCTATATCCACGAACACGGGGGTGGCCCCGAGCCTTGAGATCGACCCGGCGGTGGCAAAGAAGGTAAACGGGGTTGTGGCGACCTTGTCTCCTATGCCTACCCCCGCCGCCATCAGGGCGAGCAGTATGGCGTCGGTTCCGGAGGCGACGCCTATCGCGAATCTGGCCCCGCAGTAAGCGGCTATCTCGGCCTCCAAAGCGGAGACGTTTCTTCCGAGCACATAGTGCTGTGAATCGCAGACGGTCTTTACTTCCTTGAGGACTTCTTTTTTTATCTTACGGTACTGTGTGGCGAGATCGAGCAACTGGACTTTCAACTTTCGGCTCCTGAATGTATTTTAAAAAACTATTTCACCCTTGCGGCATGGGGCTTTTCCAGCGACCTGCGTATCTTGTCTATAATGCCGTTGATAAACGCACCCGAATCTTCGCTCCCAAAACGCTTGGCAAGCTCTATGGCTTCGTCGATTATAACTTTGTACGGCACGTCCGGGGAGTATTTAAGCTCGTATACGGCGACCCTTAAGATGTTCCTGTCAACTATCCCCATGCGGTCTATCGTCCAGTTGTCCGAATGGGACTCTATCGTCGAATCTATCTCGGCCTTCTTATCCAGAATGCCTTTTATGAGCGCGTCTGAGTACCTGCGTGCCTCTGTGCCGGGGGCAAGCCCCTCAAGCTCGGATTCATAGGCCTCTGAGTTGACCCCCTCGGCTATATCCATCCTGTAGAGTACCTGCAGGGCGGTCTCCCTCGCTTTCCTTCTTATATTCATTTTAAGTTCCGTGATGCCGGTTATTTTTTCTTTACGAGGGTTTTGATGAGGT
Source organism: Deltaproteobacteria bacterium (assembly GCA_016218105.1). Taxonomy (GTDB): domain Bacteria; phylum Desulfobacterota; class GWC2-55-46; order GWC2-55-46; family GWC2-55-46; genus GWB2-55-19. Next base: position 5,664 of record JACRET010000082.1, on the reverse strand, counting down.
TTGCCATTTCAATGGCGGTAAGGGCGGCGTCCCTCCCCTTGTTCCCTGATTTCGTTCCGGCCCGCTCGATAGCCTGCTCAAGGTTGTCGGCCGTTATGACGCCGAAGGATATCGGCACGCCTGAGTCGAGCGCTACGCGCGCGATCCCTTTTGCGGCCTCGCCCGCGACATAGTCAAAGTGCGGCGTTGAGCCGCGGATCACGCAGCCCAGGCATACTATGGCATCATAGTTCCCGCTGTCCGCCAGGTTTTTAGCTATTACAGGAATCTCGTACGAGCCGGGGACCTTCACCACGTCCATGTCCGCGTCTCCAGCGCCGCTCCGGAGGAAGGTATCGATCGCGCCTTCCAGAAGCCTTTCGCTTATAAAATCGTTGAACCTGCTCACTACGAGGGCAACCTTAAGGCCTTTGGCGCTAAGATTACCTTCTATCATCCTCGGCATACAGCCTCCTTAAGAAGAGAGATATTATTATCAGAATACAGCCTCGGCATCGAACGAGGATCAAGCCTTTGTAAAGACAGTTGAAAAACCCAGGGCTTTACACCGGGACGGTCATTTTATGTTCTTATCGGCGGCAGGGGGCTCTTCCAAAAAATCACCCAGATTGGAGATAAGGTGGCCCATCTTCTCTTTCTTGACCCTCAGGTACTTAAGGTTCTTAGGTCCAGGGGTTGATTCTATCGGCACTCTTTCAACGACCTCAAGGCCGTATCCCTCAAGCCCGACTATCTTTTTAGGGTTGTTGGTGATGATGCGCATCTTCCTCACGCCAAGATCCAGGAGTATCTGCGCCCCGAGGCCGTAGTCCCTCAAATCCGCCTTGAACCCGAGCTTCTCGTTGGCCTCCACGGTGTCAAGCCCCGTGTCCTGAAGCGAGTAAGCCTTGAGCTTATTGACGAGCCCGATGCCCCTGCCCTCCTGGTGCATATAAAGGAGTATGCCTTTCCCGGCCTTGTCGATCATCTTCATGGCGCCTTTAAGCTGCTCTCCGCAGTCGCACCGCTCGCTTCCGAAAACGTCCCCGGTAAGGCATTCGGAATGAACCCTGACGAGCACCGGCTCATCCGGGCTTATATCGCCCTTGACAAGGGCCAGATGCTCATGAAAATCGATATCGTTAGTATAGGCCACGGCCCTGAAATCACCGGCGTGCCTCGTGGGTACCAGCGCTTCGGCGGCCCTGTGGACAAGGAGGTCTTTTTTAAGCCTGTATTCTATAATATCAGCTATGGTGACGATGAGGAGGCCGTGCTCTTTGGCGAAGACCTCCAGATCCTGCATCCGCGCCATATTGCCGTCTTCTCTCATTATCTCGCAGATGACCCCGGCGGGTTTAAGCCCGGCTAGCCTTGAAAGGTCTACGGAGCCTTCGGTCTGGCCCGTCCTTACGAGCACACCGCCTTTGCGGGCGCGGAGCGGAAATATATGCCCTGGTCTGGCCAGCTCTTCAGGCTTTGCGCCGTCTTTTACGGTTGTAAGGATTGTTATGGCCCTGTCCGAAGCGGAGATGCCTGTAGTGACGTCTTTCTTCGCGTCTATGGAGACGGTAAAGGCAGTCCTGAAGAGGGAGCTGTTGTCCTCCACCATGGGCTTTAAATCGAGCTCGTCGGCCCTTTCTTCGGTGAGGGTGACGCATATGAGGCCCCTGCCGTATTTTGCCATGAAATTTATGGCCTCAGGCGTTACCAGCTCCGCGGCCATGCACAAGTCGCCTTCGTTTTCCCTGTCCTCATCGTCCACAAGGATTACGATGCCGCCTTCCCTGATCTTTCTCAGAGCCTCTTCTATTCTCTTTATCGACACTGAAATCTCCGGTCAGTTCTTTTTAAAAAAGCCGTGTTCCGCCAGAAAGTCTTCACTTACGCCCTTCTTTCCGGCGTTAAAATATTTTTCAACATACTTCGCTATTAAATCCGTCTCGATGTTTACCCTCGCCCCCTCCGGCTTGCCAGGCAAAGTCGTTCTCTTAAGCGTATGAGGGATAACCGCCACCTTGAAGCCTGTCGCGGTCAGCTCCGCGATGGTAAGGCTTATCCCATCGACTGTTATAGAGCCTTTCTTAACGGCCTGGCCCATTTGATGGGCCGGGATATCGACCTCGAGGTCTATCGAATCGCCCTTGGCGGTCTTTCTCTTTATAGTCCCCACCGCGTCGACGTGGCCTGTGACGAGGTGTCCCCCAAGGGGCTTGGACAGCGTAAGCGCCCTCTCAAGGTTTACGGCGCTCCCGGACTTTAAATCCCCGAGGGTCGTAACACGAAGCGTCTCGTCGCTTAGATCAGCGGTAAATGAGCCTGTGGACTTCCCTGTAACGGTAAGGCACGCTCCGTCTATCGCGATGCTGTCGCCGATCGCCACTTCAGCGAGAGAAACGCTGGTTTCAATAGTTATTCTACCAAATGCGCCCCTTTTTTCAATAGATTTTACCTTGCCGATATCCTCTATAATGCCCGTAAACATCAAATGTCCTTCCTCTATTTGGCCTTGCCCTCTATCAGTATATCATCCCCGATACGCCTTACAATGATATTAGTTAGCCTTGGCGCGTTTATAAGCCTTTTAAGGCCCATCGGGCCTATGGACGGCACCCCGTCCCCGCCGATTATCATCGGTGAAATAAAAAAGAGGAATTTATCCGCCAGGCCGTGTTTTATGAGCGAAGCGGCCAGAAGTCCCCCGCCTTCGACGAGGACGCTTGTGACCTCCATCTTTCCGAGCTCTTTTAATACCCGCTTAAGGTCTAAGCCGCTGTCCGAACGGGGCACGATGATGACCTTCGCCCCCAGGGCAGAGACCTTTTTTATCTTCGCGGGGCTCGCAAGCCTTGTCGTGAATATTACAAGCCCGGCTGTATCTTTGAATACCCTGGCGCCAAGCGGTATCTTCAAGGAGCTGTCGAGGATTACCCTTAAAGGGTTTTTGCCTTTAACGAGCCTTACCGTAAGCTCCGGGTCGTCTTTGATGACCGTGTTTATGCCGACCATAACCGCGTCAAACGAGCTGCGCATCCTGTGGACGAGCCTTCTCGATGTCTCGCCGGTTATCCACTTGGAATCGCCTCCCCCGGCGGCTATCCTGCCGTCCAGGCTTGACGCTAGCTTGAGCGCGACGAAAGGGATGCGCCTTGTAATATACTTCGTCCAGGGATCGTTAATGGCTCTGCATTCGTCTTCCAATATGCCGGAGGTGACCTTGATCCCGGCGGCCCTTAAGCGTTCGATGCCCTTTCCGCCTACCTTCGGGTTGGGGTCTGTCTGGCCTACAACGACCTCTTTTATGCCGCTTTGTATCAAGGCATCCGTGCAGGGCGGGGTGCGGCCGAAATGGCAGCAGGGCTCAAGCGTAACGTAGAGGGTCGCGCCTTTGACATCCTCGCTTGCCGCCCGTATGGCCTCTATCTCGGCGTGAGGCTCTCCGGCCTTTCTGTGAAAGCCTTTTGCGATTATCCTGTTGTTCTTGACGGCAACGGCTCCTACGGCGGGGTTCGGGCTGGTTCTGCCGATACCTTTTCTGGCAAGCCCAAGCGCTGTCCGCATAAACCGTTCATCATCAGATTCGCGATTAGATTCGCGGCGGGACATTTCTACTTATTCCTCTTCTTGATATCGAGGAGGTCTTTCAGTTCCTTCATAAACTCATTTATATCGCGAAACTCCCTGTACACCGAGGCGAACCTTACGTACGCGACCTCATCGAGCCTCTTAAGCTCGTCCATCACGGCCTCGCCGATAGAGGTGCTCGGTATTTCGCGCTCTCCAGAGTCAAGGAATCTCATCTCCAGCCTGTCTACGGCCTTTTCGATCTCCTCCATGCTGACGGGCCTCTTCTCGCAGGCCTTCACTATGCCGTTGAGGATCTTCGACCTGTCGAACGATTCCCTCGTGCCGTCTTTCTTGACCACAAGCGGAAGCGTCTCCTCAACGCGCTCGTAAGTGGTGAACCTCTTCGTGCATTGAAGGCATTCCCTTCTCCTGCGTGTCGTGGAACCGTCCTGAGAGAGCCTCGAATCTATCACCTTGTCTTCCAGATATCCGCAAAAAGGGCATTTCATACGGGAGAATATACAAAAGATAAGGGAAAAAGACAAGAGATTTAAAGGGTATTGAAGCTCCCTTCGGCAAGCAGCGGGGAATGCGCTCGCTATGCATATTGAAGCTCCTCGCGGCAAGACACGGAGAATCTTCGATATGTAAGGAAACAATTTCTATTCGCTCGCTTGACCCCGCAGTAAGCTGCGGGGAATGCACTCGCTATGCATATTCAATCCTGTGGGATGAACCGAAGACATTGCCCCAAAAAAAAGGCCCCCTATAAGGGGGCCTGAATATTGAATGGATCAAGCCAGATGAGCTTCGGTTTGAAGCAAATGATTTTAGGAGGAACTACTTAGTGCCGAGTACGGCGTCCTTGCAGGCCTTCGCGACCCTGAACTTTACGACCTTCTTTGCGGGGATCTTAATAGCCGCGCCTGTCTGCGGGTTTCTCCCCATTCTTGCCTTCCTCTTTACGAGTACAAGCTTTCCGATGCCGGGGATCGTGAAAGAGTTCTTCGCCTCTTTATAAGATATCTGCGCGAGAAGATTGATCATCTCACCTGCGATCTTTTTTGTTACCCCTACCTTCTTTGATATCTGCTCCGTGATCTGTGATTTCGTTAACGCCTTTGCCATCTGAACCTCCTGTCTTTTTTTAAAAAAATTTTAAATATGCTTCAACGGCACTCTTCTAACGGCAAACTTAATTTTGAGTTAATTATTCATACAATGTTTTTTTACGATTTGCAAGCTAAAAATAGAAATTCCGCAATTTGCGAATTATGGCCGCCGCTCTTTGGAACCGCGCCATCGCGCTCTTCCGATGCTCACGATTCCCTTAAGCAGAGCGCACAATAGAATACGGGCGCGGGAGTGGGATGCTCAAGTGAGAAGGCGCGTGCCCTGGTTTCAGACATCCGAAAGAAAACTCGTCGGAACAAAATTTACAAACTGTTTGTGAGGCACTCAAAAACCAGGATTCTCCGTGCGCAAAAATTTCTGGAATATTCCCAACGCGAGGAATTTTATCAGGCCGGTTAAAAAACCCTTGTCCTTAGAGCATGAGCGGTCCATTCTATTCGCCCCACCCTAAAGGAAACCACAAATAATGCGCTCGATATACATTTTAAAAAAACAAATCGTGATTTTGGTTGACACGAAAGCGGCCTGATGTTAATAATATTAGCTATTGCGGTCCGGCGGCAAAGTATCGCATAATGAATAATTCAGGGGCAGTAGCTCAGTTGGGAGAGCGCAAGGCTGGCAGTCTTGAGGTCAGGGGTTCGATCCCCCTCTGCTCCACCAGAAATAACAAGGGGTTACGCGTTAAGCGTAGCCCCTTTTTATTTGGTTGCCGATGATGTCTTCCCGATGAACACCCCCCGAAAGCCCGCGTCAGATTTCTCCTGCAGGATAGAATAAAACGCATTGACCTGATTTGAAACTGCCTGCTCTTAGGAATTGAAGAGTTCCTGGAAAAGGTGGATCATATGAAAATATATGTTAGAAAATATATTTTATTTAAACTCCCGCGGAAGACTGCGGGGAGTGCGCTCGCGATGCTTTTCAACCGGCTGAACAGGATTTTATAAATGGAAGGAATAGACATCAGGAAAATAACCCTGG
>JACRET010000079.1 GCA_016218105.1 Deltaproteobacteria bacterium | reverse complement strand
GCTATCAGGAACAATGTGGATTCCAGGGTCAATTTCCTGGAAGGCGATCTCTTTGGGCCTCTTGAGGGCAAGGGCCTTGAAGGCAAGGCGCAGATGGTGCTCTCAAACCCGCCGTATGTCCCTTTAACGGAAAGAGAAAAGTTGGAGCCTGAGGTAAGGGATTACGAGCCTCATGCCGCGCTTTTCGGAGGCGAGGACGGATTGGCATTCTACAGGAGGATAATCAGGGAGGCCCCGTCGTATTTGATGAAAGGCGGATACCTGATACTTGAGATAGGCTGGGGCCAGGCGAATGAAATAACAGGGCTATTGAAGGCGGAAAAGTACGAGGATGTCTTTGTAAGAAAAGATTACGCTGGGATTGAACGGGTGGTGAGGGCAAGGGTGCGAAGGGCATCCAGGCTGGACTAACAGGCTCTGCAAGTCCATCTGCTTTGTTGGCATCAAAGCTCGTCCTTGCGGCACAGACAAAGTACGTCTCATTCTTCGCTTCTCGCCATTTACTAGAAGAGTATCTGCTTTGGCTGGTGGTAGGCTTTAACCCGGCCAATGCCTACCCTTCAAACCAACTACCCCGCGTCCTTGACTATCTCCAGTATCTTGCATTTTTCCCAGAGCGTTTTTCGGGAGACGCCGAGCAGCTTGGCGGCAAGGCTCTTATTGCCCTTCGTCTCTTCGAGCACCTTCGTAATGTACTGCCTCTCGAAGTCCTTTATGGCCTTTGACAGGTGCTCATAGTTCTGCATATTCTGGATGACCTTGAAGCAGTCGCCCATGTTGGTGATCTCCTCCGGCAGGTCCCAGGGCTGTATCTCTTCGGTCTTGCCCATTACGACAGCCCTCTCAACCGCGTTCTCTAATTCCCTGACATTACCGGGGAAGTTGTATTTAAGGAGCAGTTCCATCGCCTCGATGGAAAACCCCTTGATCGTCTTCTTGTGCTGCTCCGCGAAATACTTCAGAAAATGGTTCGCAAGGAGCATTATGTCACCCTGGCGCTCCCTTAAGGACGGAAGCGTCACCGGCACTACGTTAAGCCTGTAATACAGGTCTTCCCTGAACGTGCCTTTCTGGACTTCTTTTTTAAGGTCACGCTGCGTGGCGCAGATTATCCTTACATCCACGCTCAGGGTTTCCGTGCCTCCGAGCCTGTCTATCTTTTTCTCCTGAAGCACCCTTAGGAGCTTTACCTGTATCGTCTGGGATATCTCGCCAATCTCATCGAGAAAAAATGTCCCTTTATTGGCAAGCTCAAACCTGCCTTTTTTCTGTTTGACCGCGCCGGTAAAAGCGCCCTTTTCATACCCGAAGAGCTCCGCTTCAAGAAGGGTCTCCGGAAGGGCGGCGCAGCTGATCTTTACGAACGGCTCGTTTTTACGGGGGCTGTTATAGTGTATGGCGTTCGCGACCAGTTCCTTACCCGTGCCGCTCTCGCCGAGTATAAGGACGGTGGAATCGGTATGAGAGACGGTCTTTACATTCTCGAAAAGCTCCTTCATCCGCTCGCTCTGTCCGATTATGCCGCTGAAATTATACCTGCCCTCGACCTGCTCCTTAAGAAGGAAGTTCTCCTCCTCAAGGTCTTTATACCTTATGAGCCTCTTCACCATAAGGAGCATCTCATCCATCGAGAACGGCTTGGTGATGTAATCATACGCACCGTACTTCATCGCCTCGACGGCGGTGTCCACCGAGCCGTGGGCGGTGATGAGTATGACCATCGTATCCGGGGAGTAGCGTTTGCAGGCCTTAAGCACCTCTATCCCGTCAAGGTCGGGAAGCCTCAGGTCGGTTATCACCACGTCGAAACTGTAATCCCTGAAAAGGGTAATGCCTTCCTTTCCAAGCCCTGTCTCCTTAACCGAAAAACCTTCCGACTTGAGCGCGTCGCTGATAGACATCCTCATCAGCGGCTCATCGTCTATTATCAATACCTTCGGCGTCCTCAGCACACTGCCTCCTTGGAGGGTATCGGGAGATATACCTTGAAAGTAGTCCCTCTACCTACCTGACTCTCCACATCTATCCTGCCTTTATGGCGCTCTATTATACCACGGCTGACGGAAAGCCCCAAACCGGTACCCTTTCCGACCCCCTTGGTCGTAAAAAACGGATCGAATATCCTCGGGATATTCTCAGGGGGGATCCCGCAGCCATCATCGGACACGAGTATGCAGAACCAGCTCCCCTCGAATTTAGTCGATACCTCTATGACACCCTCCCCCTCGACGGCCTGTATAGCGTTCAGGATAAGGTTTACAAGTATCTGCTCTATCTGGTGCTTGTCGACCAGTATCGGCGGCAACCCCTGCCCCAGGTTCTTGACGAGCCTTACGTCCTTGCCTTTGACGGAATGGACAAAGAGCGGTATTATCCCCTCTATCATGCTGTTTATATCGGTAAGGGTCAGCTCAGGCGCGTGCTGCTGAGAGAAATCAAGGAGCTGCCTTACTATGTTCTGTACCCTTTTGACCCCGTCTTCCATGAAGTCAAGGTACTCCGCCTTTCTCTCGTCCGTCAGCCTTGATTTTCGGAAATTATAGAAGCAGTTGAGAATACCGCCTAAAGGGTTATTGACCTCGTGCGCGATCCCGGCCGCAAGCTGGCCCACGGCCGCGAGTTTTTCACTCGCCAGGATCGACGCCTCAAGCTCTTTTTTCTTGGTTATGTCCTCAGCCATCCAGACGACATAATCCGCGTCCCTCCCCTTCCCCGAGAGTATCGGGAATATGGATGTCCTTACGACCGTGTCCTTGCCGTCTGTTTTAGAGGTTAGCTTCTGGTCTATCTGGCATGGCTCGCCTGTTTCAAAAACATTGTTAATTATCTTATCCAGCCCCTTTTTAAGCTCCTGGTTCGGAAGATGGCCTATGAAATTCAGATTATAGCAGTCCTCGCCTGTCTCGCACTTGCAGATCGGGCAGGCCTGCGCCGCGTGCCTGTTCCATACGGCGATGCTCAGATTGCGCTCAAGGACATACAGGCAGTACGGAAGGCTGTTTATAATGGATTCTATCAAATTTTTCTGCTGCCTTAAGCGCACCTGATTGAGGCCTATCTTTTCTTCGTGCTCACGCAGGCTTTTCACCATCTTGTCGAACGTGCGCTCGAGGTCCGCAAGCTCGTCGTTGCCCTCTTTCCGTGGCGGGCGTATTTCGAGGTTTCCAGAGGAAACGAGCTGCGCCTTTTTCTTAAGGGCCTTGATAGGCTTTGTGATCCTGTAGGTGATGAGCGAGCCCACGCCCGCGGCCATAACAAGGCCTATAAAGGCGATGCCGGTCACGGCCTTGATGTTTTTATACTGCAGGTCTACGAACTTCTCCTTGGGAACGCCAACGAATAGAGAGCCTATGATCTTTCCCTGATAGCTTATTATGGGGTCAAAGGCGGTGATATAGCGTGTGTGGGCTATCATCGTCTCACCGCGGAAGCCCATGTGGGCGTTTATCTCCTCAAGGACGTGCCTGGGTATAAGATGGCCGACCGTCCTTTCGCCCGAATCCTGGCGGACGTTGGTGGCTATCTGCACCTCGCCCATGGCGATCGTCACCAGGGAGCCAGGGATAGAGTCCGCCAGGGCGTCCGACACGAAGGTATCGTTGTTGATCAGGTCGCCTGAGACTATGGCCCCTACGACCCTGTCCCTCTCGTCCATTACGGGCGTTACCACGAGAAGCATCATGCCGTCCCGAAGGTCGTTTATCTTCTTTTCCTCTTTTTCCGACTCGACCGCGATCATGGAGCTGCCCTCAAGGCCTTCTTTTACGAGTATGTCATTAGGGACTATTTCGGTTGAGATGAACGAGGTCTTTTTCTGAAACGCCGTCTCGATAAGCCCGTTGAAGGAAAGCTTTGTGCCGGATGAGGGGGTATTGTGCGAAGCGATGATGTTTGACTTGTCATCCACCACTGTCCAGAGATCGACGTATGGCCTGAACTTCTTCCAGGACTTCAGCTGACCCCTTAAAAACTCCTTGTCCCTGCGTACGATAGCGTCTTTTATATAGACCTCGGTGGATGCCTGCAGCATGCCATACTGCATCTGATAGGCGCGGGCGTAATACTGCATCCACGCGGCCCTGAGGTTGTTGTTTATAGTCTCCTGAGCATCGTCCTTTTTTGAGTTGCTTATGATGGTGGTGGTCAGAAAGGCTATCAGTATAGTCGGAAGCAGCGTTACAATTAGAAAGGAAAGTATTAATTTGCCGCCAATATTCATCTGGACGCCTTCTTAAAATTAAGGGAGGAGGGCAAGAGTATTAGAACTTATTGTTTTTAAAGGTGTTTTTATGGAGAATAAGGATTTTGTATAGAGGGTATGGTATTACAAAAAGGTAACAAAGTCAAGAAAGCCCTTTTACGTGTCCGTAACAGTGTGGGCGAAAGGAGAGAGGGGGGAGGCCGTTAGGCCTCCCCGGAGAGAGAGGGATCAATTCGGGGATTATAAAGCGTAGAAAGGATTATAGAAATGGCTATGATTATTAAAGACGTATACTAACAGATTATCCAGATTATTAAATATTTTGCCTAACATATCGATTTTTCTCAACTTAAGTCACCTCCCCGCAAAACAAATCGAGCTGAGTGACCATCTTACACGACCATTATACCTGTCGAAGATTAAAGAACGATTAGAATTGTTTCTTTTTTGAAAAGAAAACGCCTGACAGGGGTTTTCTCATGAACTTTTTACGGGGGGTGGGATAATCTGTTCAAAAAGCCCAAGCTGCGAGGCGTCGAGAAGCGAGGAATGGGGCGTTCTCTATCTGTACGCCGCAGGACGATTTGATGCCAACGAATCAGATGGGCTTTTTCAGCAGCCTGTTAGAATCTTGACTGCGAGGTGCGGGGATGTTCAAGGCCGGTTACGTTCTGGGCGCCGGGCGGGATCGATATGGTGTTTACGCTTTTTATCCTTTCCCTGAATGGGCCGCTACTGGAGCGCGATCCGATATTCAAGTCCGTCACGGCGACTTTATTGAGGATCTTCAAGCGGTCTCTGTCCATGTACCCGAATATCTGATGGATCACATAGGGATTGCCTTTCCTGTCGCCCAGGTACAGCATTATATGCCCATCTGTTCCGAGGAGTGTTATCCCGGGCTCCGCGGCCATGATAGCGCCCGAAATCTCGTCCCTCGTGTAAAAATTATCCATATGCGCGGTAACATTGCCCGCAAGCCCCTGGTTGCCTGAGTTACGAGGCAGCGCTATTCCCATCGAGGCGAAAAGGTCTTTAATAAATTCAGAGCAGTCGCGCCTCCCGTCCCTTCCTCCCCATCCGTACTCCTCGCCCAGCATCTTGAACGCCTGGAGTATTACGTTCCTCCTGGTATACGGGAGGAACCCTTTGGATACATCCTTCTTTTTCATATAACCATCTATCCAGACAAGCCCTTCAGGCCCTTTTTCCGGGTATCTTACGACCCACAAACCCTTCTCCCGCCCGGTTATGTAAAATAACGCACCCATCGGCACAACCGAGAGCGTCTCCTTGAGGTCAGCGCCGCCGTATACCTTTGCCATGCTCCCGGTAACTACGACGAACTCGCCAGCCTCCTCCATATCTTCCCTGTCTCCAAGCGCGGCCTTATCGAGCTCCATCCATCCGCGTACACTTCTTGTCTGGAAAAACCCCCATTGTCCGTCCCTGCTCACATGAAGGAGCGCGACAGGCTCCCCGGGGAATATGCTTGAGTACTGGAATGTGTCGAACTCTTTTTTATCCGGGCTTTTAAGAACCGCCTGGCCGGTCGGAAACGCGCGCACATCCGCCCTGGAGGTCACAAAACCGAACCTGACGCCGTTCGATTCACCTATGGCATCGAGGTTCATATTTGAGATGAGTTCCGTAAAAAACGAATCTTCAATAATACCGCCCTCGCCGTTATACCTTGCGTAGACGGGTATCGGGTCGTGGTTCAGCCACTCCCATAACCTTTCCCTGGAGACAAGGTCCGGGAAGGAACCCAGATCCGCCATCTGATCGTTCTGCTTGAGTATCAGGCGGTTTAAAGACGAGATCCCGTCATCAGCGAGCACCACCTTGTCAGGCGACCTTAATTTTTTTATCCAATAACCGGGCTTGTCTATATTCGGACGGGCAAACGAAATGGACGGCAGAAAGGCTATCAAAAGGAAAAGCATCGGGATTGCGGAAAGTCTTCTCATATCTACCTTCGGGTCAAGGCACAAGCACTTACACATACTTGCCAGTGGCTATTTTACTACTAACAAACAGGCTCTGCAATAACTTAGTCTATGGATAAAACTTTTGACTAAATGGGGCTCTTCAGGGTATATTGAGCGCGTTTAAATATTACGATTAACGGGTCTAAAAGGCTGTGACAAAGGTCAACGGCCTTTTTTTTATTGCGGATCTTATGGATAAAAAGGCATATCTTTCAGGATATCTCCTCGTCGCCACCTCGGCTGTCACATTTTCGGCAAAAGGGATATTCGCCAAGATACTCTACGGCTACGGCATGGACCCGGTAACGCTTCTGGCGTTCAGGTTTCTGATCGCGATGCCGCTTTTCTGGCTGGCTGTATTCTTTTTCCCGTCGGGAAAGGTCAGCATGAAAGACGCCCTGATACTCGTCCTTAGCGGGCTTCTGGGGCTTTACGGCGCGGCCCTGGCGGATTTTTACGGCCTCGTGTATATAGACGCCTCTATTGAAAGGGTGGTGCTCTATACATACCCCGCGATAGTGGTAGTCTGGGCGCGGTTGTTTTTCAAGGAAAGGCTGGGGAAAAGAAAGATTTTCTCGATAGGGCTCACCTATCTGGGGCTTATACTGGTTTTGAAGCTCACCAGCGGCATCCCGGCCTCCAACCTCATTGGCGGCGCTCTCGTGCTCTTCTCCGCGGTCGTCTATTCGCTCAGCTACATACTTACAGAGGTGCTGGGCAGGCGTATCTCCGGCGTTAAGATATCCGCCTACACTACTACCGCGGCGGGGTTCGCCTTTATCGGCACATGGCACGGCAAGGCGGTTCCTCACGGCATAGAGGCGTGGTCGCTCCTTGTGCTCCTTGCCACCCTTTCGACATTTATCCCGGTACTTACCCTTGCGCTCGGGATAAAGAGGATCGGCGCGAGCAGGAGCGCCCTTGTAAGCTTTGTCGGCCCTGTCTCTACGGCTATACTTTCCTATCTTATTTTAGGCGAGCGGATGGATTACGTTCAGATAGCGGGGATGGGGCTCGTGCTTGCTGGGGTGCTTATAATCTCGCTTGAAAGGGCGCCTATGAAGATCAAGCTTGAGCCGGGGATCGGGAATTGAGGCGATAAAGAGGTGCGCTATTTCTTCCCCTTTCTCTCAACATCCGCGTTGGTCAGGAACGTCCCAAGTTCCTTATCGATGCCGCCGATGTGGTTGATAAGCCAATCGACTACTTCCCTCTGGACTTTGATCACAAGGCCGGTGGAGATGTTTTCCCTGCATTCTTCCCTGAGCCTGGATATATTCTCAATGAAGCGCGTGTGCTGTGCAAGATGGGCCAGCATCCCAGGGAAATTATTCTTGGACATGGCGGTTTCTTCCGCCTCGAAATGGACTACGATGTAGTCGTCCAGAAACTTGAATAACCTTACGACCTCTTCCTTTCCAAGCCCTACATTCATCGCGTCGAGAAGGCTGTTTATGCGCCTGAAAAGCTCTTTATGCTGATTATCCTGCCACAAGAGACCGGTGGACAGGCTGTTGCTCCATTCTATCGCCAATTTAAGACCCTCCGTTTAGCGGAATGCATCCTGAATATTATAAAACATATAAATATCAAATGAATAGCTTTTTTTTGAGATATTCCGGATTAAATGATGGGTGGAGTAAGCGGTCAGCTTTTACCTATACGGTTGCCTTCAATCCTTTGCACAAATTCACCAAGCGCCCTGTCTATGCCGCCTATGTGGTTTATGAGCCAGTCTACCACGAGCCTCTGGACCTTTATGACGGAGGCTGTTGAAATGCCGTCCCTGCATTCTTTCTTGATCAGGTCGACGTCTTCTATAAAACGCATATGCTCAGCTATGTGGAGAGCGGAAGCCGGGAAATTATATTTGTTCATCGCCTGTTCCTCCGAGTCGAAATGTACGACAAAATACTCGTCGAGGAACTTAAACAACCTCGCGACTTCTTCCTTGCCGAGGCCGATATTCATCGCGTCAAGGAGGCTGGATATCCTCTTAAACAGCTCCTTGTGCTGATTATCCTGCCACTCAAGGCCGGTAGATAAACTTTTGCTCCATTCGATGGCCATAAGAAACCTTCTTTTTCGAGAGCTTAAACCCCCCGAGGTAAGCAGCGGGGAATCTTCGAAACGCCGGCATGTTACTATTTCTATTCGCTCTACCCCCAGAGAGTCAGCGGGGAATGCGCCGCAAAGCATTTGCAGTTGATTATTATAAACCAGATCATAAGAAATTGAAATTGAAGCTCCCAGCGGCAAGCCACGGGAATCTTCGATATGTAAGGAAACAATTTCTATTCGCTCGCTTGACCCCGCAGCAAGCTGCGGGGAATGCGCTCGCTGTGCATATTCAATTACCCTGCCATAAATGGCAGGGATTGTCAGCAAGGTACTTATCTTTTATAAGCTTAAGCTTTGACCCACCCTTTAAAGGCGGGATTCGCCGAGCACCCGATTAAAAGAATGAAAAAGGGAAAGGATCGGGCAGTTTAAGGTCTTGCCCGGGACCGTCTAGCGCATCCATCACTGCAATGAGCGACCCTCGGGATTCTGAAACGTTTCATATATCTCCCCCCTTTCTGTAGGTTGGTATGTGGTTATTTACCTATCGCCGTGGGCATGGCCCTCCGCGCCCTTTTCAAGCGGACATGCCGGGCCTTCGTTACGGAGCCTGCTTAACTGCTCCGGTGTAAGTATCTTCTTAAACTCCTCAAGGTTCTTTATGCCAAAGAATCTCAGGTCAGCCTTCCTTGAGGAGACTTCATTAAGCTTTATCTTTACTTTTTCAAGACTTACAGGCTCTGCTTCAACCAGTTCATCAAGTTCCATTTCAACAATTTTGATCTCCGCCGTGTACTTGATTACTTTTTTACGGTGCTCGGAGCTGATAGCCAGCGCCTTTTTCTTCTGGTCAGGCGTAAGGTCCAGCACCCTTAACGCCTTAAAATACATTTTATCATATTTTTCGCCTTCTATCATCTGCCCTTTGCGGCAGCCGGCCTCCATATCATGGCAGACGCTCTCACATTTCATCTCCTTCTGGGAACACCTCTCTTTTTTAGCGCACCCTTCGTGGGCGCTTTCTTCCTCTGGCCCCTTGTCCATCATGGCCAGAGGCATTACCCCAAGCGTCACGTCGAAGGTCTCGCCGCTATTCACCTCTATAGCGACCGTATCACCCGCTTTGGAATTCTCGATGTTCTTGATCAGGTCTTCAGCGCCTTCGATGTCCTTGCCGTTAAGCCTGATTATAACGTCGTCAGGGTTCATGCCCGCCTCATCCGCAGGCCCGCCCGGTATCACATCCGAGACCAACACGCCTTCTGACGGGATTTCGCGCGAGAACGCGGCCTCGCTGGCGATATCCTGAATGATAACGCCAAGCCAGGGCTTATTCGATTCGCCTGCAAAGAGGGGTTTTACTGCGACCAGGGAAAAAAAGAGGGCTAAGCTTAAAACCAACCGCAACTTTCTCATGCAATCTCCTTAAATTATTGAGAAATGAGTTCTTTAAGCTTACAGAAGGACGGGCATTGTGAGGCCCTGAAAAATGCCTGGTTTGAAGTCCTGTAAGGGGCTTATCCGGGCAGGAACCTGCTCTCCACCCATCGCCTTATTACTTTCCACGGCTTTGAGCGTATCTTTCCATATACCCAGCCGTAGAAGGCGTCGCAGGATTCCTCGCCTCTTATTACATTATAGAACTTTAGCATTATATCTGGGTCTTTTTCTACTATGCTGTACCAGAGCCTGGGGTGATTATATACAAGGTCTGATAATCTTTCGGCAGATTTGAACTCAGAATGTATCTCTTTTTCAAGCCATGCCTGATAAGGAGAGAGGTCGATCTTCCCGGCGGTAAAAGCGCCGTGGATAGTAGTGGCAGCGGCCTTTGCGGTCCTTATGGCGTAATAGATGCCTTCGCCCAGAAACGGGTCTACCAGGTGGCCTGTGTCTCCTATAAGGAGCACCCTGCCCTTAACCGCTTGGTTTGCGCCGCCGTAGAATATCGGCACGGTCCAGCCGGTCCTTTCTTCCACCTTAAACCCTTTAAGCGCCTCGTGCGTATTTACGAACCTGTCAAAGTATTCCTTGACTCTGCCCCCGACCTTCGCCGCGTCGCCGGCTATGCCGACTGACAGGTAGTTCTTTTTAGGGAATATCCAGCCATACCCGAAAGGTATGGAGCCGAAGTCAATGAAGAGCTTGCCGCTGACGTTTGTGATATTTCTGTCGTAAGGCACCTCGGCAGTGATAGAGACGGCCGCTTCTTTGGGGTCCAGCTTGAAAAACTCCCTCCCCACGACGCCTGAAGAGCCGTCAGCGCCCACAAGCACCTTCGCGCTATACGTTTGTCCGCCGTCGCAGGCAACCGATACAGAATCGCCGCTGTCGGAGACGGACCTTACCCTTACGCCTTCCAGCACCTCGGCGCCCGCCTCCTTCGCCTTTTTCAAAAGAAGGTGGTCGAAAGTGTCCCTCATCACGTTATAGCCGACCGGCCGGTCGGACATAATGTCGATTGAGCGGCCGGATTTGTATGTAAAGGTGGCGCCGTATACCGTCTCTTCTATAGCTTCTTTTATATCGAAATCGAGTATACGTTCAATCTTGGTGGAAATGCATCCGCCGCAGGACTTGTATCTGGGAAACCTGGCCTTGTCTATGCCAAGCACCTTCAAGCCCCTTGAGGCAAGGGTATACGCGGCTGTTGAGCCGGCAGGGCCTAAGCCAACGACGATAACATCATACATCCTTCAGTCTTGCTCCTTTTCGACGCTGTATTCCATGTCCCCGCACCAGAACCCGGTCTTCTGCAGAGATTCGCTCTCCCACCTGAGTATCTTAAGGTGCCCTTTTTCCATCTCCAGGAGGTTCGTAATCACTACCTTTTCAACAGGTGTCCTGGCATCTTTCAGGAGCCTTGTGTAAAACTCAACAGCCCCTTCTTCGTTCTCTATGGCGATATTTACCGCGTTCGTGTCGGTCTGGTCTCTCTCAAGCCTTTTTACAAGCTCGTTTTCTCCGTGGAATATGGGCAGGCCTTTGGATGTGGCAACACCCTCTTTTAACGCCTCCTCATAACCTACCCACCCCATGCCGCTTTTAACGGAATCGGCTATCCTCGATATTATCCTTATATGGTCTAGCTCTTCCTTGGCAAGGTGGTTGAAAATGTTCTTGCCCTTGTCATCCCCGACCATTATAGCCGCTGTATTATAAAAAAAGTATCCGGCCACCTCTGTTTTATAGGCAAGGCCCAGCTCTTCGATGATCTTATTGTCCGGCATGTCCCCTCCGTGCGCTTGTATTAACAGCCGAGAAGCCTTTTATCTCCTGCCTGAATCAGTCCTTCCAGCCTTGTCGATATCGTGCTTTTTCTCAAGGGCCTCGCCCCTGATCTTGTCTTCGCAAGCGTGGCATATGGTGGTGTCGGAAGGCTTGGCGCATATCGAACAGACATGCTTTTTTTCCTCTTTGCCTTTTTTGTCTTTCTCTTCCATCGGGTCCCCCTTGATTTTATATGCCTCCGTTTTCCGTGTTAAATATCACAGAAACGGTCTTATTTCAATATTAGCGAATTTCGCGCTAATAATAAAATAAAAATTTATTTTCTACAATTTAAAAAATAAGAAAACCGGAATAAATCGATTTTAAGGAAGCTATTTATTCTCGTTTCTGCTGTCATTGCGAGGAGCGAAGCGACGAAGCAATCTCCGTCCACCGGCAACCGCCTTTATCTATTAACAGGGCCGCAGAGTTGGGCAAGCGTTACTTCACGGCTTTTAAAAAAGAGATTGCTTCGCTACGCTCGCAATGACAAATCAATGAGTTAATCAGATCAGGGCCGCAGCCTGTTAAAGATATGAGCTCATGTCCCTGAAGGAGAACCCTTTAAGGGCCGGCCTGTCCGCACCCTTATGCTGGATGAGCACCTTGAAAACATCCCCTGCCCCCCCGGGCATTATCAGCCTGCTTAGATTCCGGTTGTGCGATATCTTCTCCAAATTCCCGAGGCTCAGATCGTCAGATTCCTTGAGCTCTTCGGCTATGCCGAGCCCGAGAAGGAAGTTCTTCTGCGTGGTAAATCCGGTCAAGTAAAGCCCGTTCTCCTCTCCGGTTTTCTTCAAAGCCGTAAAGTCAACATGAGAGGTGATGTCCTGGTCGCCGATATTCACAAAAGGGTTGTCGTTCAAGGTATGCCTGTAATGGCAAAGAAGCGTCCCCCTCCTTTCCGGGGCGTACAGCTCACATGCGGGTAGCCCGTAATCTATGGTTATAACGAAGCCGGTCTCAAGCAGCGCCGCCGCCTTCTTTACCCATTCCATCGCCTTGAGGTTTATCTCGCCTCTCTGCCCCTCGACAAGCCTGACGCCAGCTCTTTCAAAATATCCCTCAAGAAGCGGCGTCGAAGGAGGTCCCGCGATATCGACAAACGACCGGCCGCCATACCCTGTATATATCTCCTTGAGACCTCCGTCAAAGACAAACCTGTGCACAGGAAAGCTGTCGAAGAGTTCGTTGGATAATATACAGCCTGTCATGGGGCCGGGGATTTCATCGAGGGTTTTATGCCAGGTGATACGGGGAGAGACGCATTCATGAAGGTTAGGATTTATTTCAACGAGCCTTATTTTAATGAGCGAATGAAGTACCGGGCATATCTCTTCCAAAGTCTTGTCTATGCCTTTTGAAAGCAACCCGCGGCCGGCCCCGGCTTCGACAAGCGTAAATTCGGCGGGCCTGCCCAGCTTCTCCCACATCTCGCTGACTTGCCTGGCAATGAGCCTTGAGAATACGGGGCTTATATCGACGTTTGTTATGTAGTCGCCGGCTTCGGCCCATCTGTTCACGGCGGAGGCATAATAACCCCCGTCATACCAATAGAGGGCTACGTCCATGAACTCGGCGAACGATAACCTGCCCTTTTCCCCTATGCGGCAGAGTATCTCTTTTAAAGGCCCGCTCTCGATATCTCTACCGGGAACCCGTGGAGAGGCGTTGGCCTCTCCACGGACATTCTTAACGGGCATTAACCGCCACCTCGACAAAAACTTCACTTGGTGCCAGACACATGGGACATACATCCGGAGGGTGCTCCCCTTCATGGATGTACCCGCACTCTATGCAGCGCCATTTTTTCTTCATCTATTTTTACAACCTTCGCTGTTTTTTATTTTGGTTCTACTTCCTTATGCCGAGCGTGGTCTCCCATGCGTCGGCGTGACTCTCTTCAACGGATAGTATCTCTTCGAGCATTAGCCTTGTTGTCGTATCTCCAAGGTCGCTGCAGAGCTTTATGTGCGCCCTGTAGCGTTCGATAGCATCGTTCTCGGCCTCGAGGTCATCTTTTATCATGGCCTTTATCTCGCCGCCGCGTTTTATGTTGGCGGGCTTCTGTACCGGCACCCCGCCGAGATAGACTATCCTCTCGCCGATAGACTCGGCATGCTTCATCTCATCCATAGCGGTTTTCTTGAACACATCAAGTATCGCCGGACTCTCGATCCCTTCGCCTTCGTAATGGTGCCCCATATACTGAAGTATTGCCGCCAGTTCGAATGACCTGTCAATATTGAGCGCCTCGACTATCTTCTTCTTCGCTTCCTCACTTAATGGCATTCTCCACCTCCGGTTTTTAATTTAATCTCCCTGCGGGGTAAGCCGCAGGAAATATTCGAATGCAACCCGCATGCACCTTCGCAAGCCATTATAAAGACCGTATTCTAACTGTTTTAAAATACCCGTTCAACATAAAATGTGACCCGCCGTCCGGTAAAGTATAAATATTATATCTTAAAATAGCCATATTGTCAGCGTTTGCCCGGAATAAAAACGATGTGAAGAAACCTCTCCACCCAAGCCGGGTGCAGGCTTTCTTGACAATCCCTGAAAAAGTGGTTAACTCTACTTATGCAAGGGTATTTCTCAATCTATTCCAAACGTTACATCACGCTCACCCTGCTCTCTTAAAACCACGGCAGCCCTGGCATAAATAATCCATTCGGTAAGAAAAAGTTTTTTAAAGTATTTCATAACAGATTGCTGAAAAACCTGGAATTTGTTGAAGTCCCAGTAGCACGTTGCGGGGGATGCGCCCGCTATGCCATATTCAGGCTGCTCAAAAAGCTTCAGTGCAAGGCGTCGAGAAGCGAGGAATGCGGCGTACTTTGTCTGTACGCCGCAGTGACGAGCGTCGAAGACAACAAAGCAGATGGACTTTTTCAGCAGCCTGTTAAATGTAAGGCAGTTACAACTTCTATTTTCATCATAGGGGGGTGCTATGAGTGTAGCCTTCAGCAGGTTTCTGCCATATCCGATGAACGAAGCTTTCGGAAAGCCGGGCATCGCCCCCAACTGGTCTCGCGCCGCGAAGCAGGGGGTCGGCACAGCCATCAGCGACGCATCAAAGGTCTGGTTCACGATCGCGGACGGGATATTGACTGAAGTTTATTATCCGACGGTTGACATGGCCAACACCAGGGATTTAAGGTTCTACGTCTCAGACTCAAAGACCTTTTTTGACGAAGAAGGCACCGACACCACATCAAAGATAGAATATATTGACGACAGGGCCCCGGCGTTTCTTATAACCAGCACCGCAAAATCAGGCGCTTACAGGATCACCAAGAGGATATTGACGGACCCGGGCGCCAATTCACTCCTTATACAAGCGTCGTTCAAGGCCCTGAAGGGCATTGCCTCCGATTACAGGCTTTATATGCAGTTTGCGCCTCACATAAAAAACCGCGGATATGAGAACTCCGGAAGGACTGCCGCTTACAACGGCCAGAGCTACCTCATAGCATGGAGGGAAGATATCGCAGGGGTACTGACGGCGGATGTTCCGTTCATAAAGACATCCGCTGGTTTCTCAGGCGCTTCTGACGGGTGGCATGACCTCCGGGACAACTATGTCATGGATTGGGAGTTCGACATCGCCACCGGCGGCAACATCGCGCTCATGGCTGAGGTCCCCCCTGTAGGGGATTTAAATATTGTTATGAGCTTCGGAAGGGACGAGATAGAGGCGATACTTGAGGCCAACAAGACCCTCATGAAAAATCCCAGGGCCATAGAAAGGGAATATATCAGGGGCTGGCACCGTTATCTCCATAAGCTTGAAAACCTCTCTCGCCAGTCAGGCGACTCGGGAAAGAGGTTTCACGCCAGCGCGATGGTGCTTAAGACCCATGAGGACAAGACGTTCAAAGGCGGTCTCATAGCTTCCTTATCCATCCCCTGGGGAGAGATCAAGGGAGACCTGGATGCCGGAGGCTATCATCTCGTATGGCCTAGAGACCTGGTGAAATCGGCCTTCGCGTTTATGGCGATGGGGGACATGGGGACGGCCGTATCCACGCTCAAATACCTGATGAGGACGCAAAATGAGGACGGCTCCTGGCCGCAGAACATGTGGATAAACGGCAAGCCGAACTGGGAATATGTCCAGCTCGACCAGGTGGCTCTCCCGATAATACTCGCCTGGAGACTCAGGAAAGCCGGGGCCCTAGGAGATGAATATTTTCCGATGGTACAGAAAGCGGCCTCCTACATACTTAAAAACGGCCCGGAAACAGACCAGGAGCGCTGGGAGGAGAATATGGGGTTCTCTCCCTCCACACTCGCGGCGGAGGTCTCCGCGCTCGTATGCGCCGCACACTGGGCCGACGCCGCCGGAGAGTCTGATTCCGAATACATAATGTCGACAGCCGACTGCTGGGCGACCAGGATAGAGCAGTGGACGTTTATAGAATGCGACTGCCTGGGTGAGGATATACCGGGACACTACCTGAGAATAGTGCAGAAAGCCCCTGAGACATTATCTCCATCGGAACAGGTCTGCCACGCGCTCGTCTTTAACCGGAACCGCCCGAGAGATATCCCCCATCATCAGGGAGAGCTTGTTGACACGAGTTTTCTCGATCTAGTAAGGTTTGGGGTTCGGCACTCAAGCGATCCTCACATCGTAAGCTCCCTTGAGGTCGTGGACAGGCTCTTAAGGTTCGAGTACCCCGGAGGGGCGGCCTTCTACAGGTTTAACGGAGACGGTTACGGCGAAAAAGAAGACGGCTCTCCGTTTGACGGATCCGGGGCCGGGAGACCCTGGCCTCTTCTAACGGGGGAGCGAACGATGCATGAAATGCTCGCCGGAAGGGACGCATCTTATTACCTCCGCTCATTTGAGGGGTTCGCGAACGACGGGCTCATGTTCCCCGAGCAGGTCTGGGACAGAACCGATGTCCCGGAGAAGAACCTTTTTATCGGCAGGGGCACGGATTCGGCCACGCCCCTTATGTGGGCGCATGCCGAGTACATAAAGCTGCTGCGGACTAAAAAGGACTGGGCCGGGTGCGACGAAATAGCCGAGGTGAAAAAACGGTACGTGGAGGACAAAATCAGGCTGGATATGTCCGCGTGGAAGAAAACGATGCCCATCGCGAGCGCCGGATCATCCGACATAATACGGATAATCTCTTTTCAGAAGGCGAACCTGCTGTGGACAGAAGACGAATGGAATACAAAGACCGAAGACCCGATGCGGGATACAGGGCTGGGGCTTTATTACATGGATTTTAAACCAGGGGCCTTCAAGCCCGGAACAAGGCTCATATTCACGTTCCATTATACCGATACCGGCGCATGGGAAGGCAGGGACTATGACCTGCGGGTTTACTGAAAATACGATAAGATATATCCCATAAAACAAGCGCGCATCCCGGGAGGCGATTTATGAGACGGAGCCTGGCCAGAAAGATCATCGAAGACCATATCGTATCCGGCAAATGGGAGCCGGGCCGCGAAATAGGCATAAGGATAGACCAGACCCTGACACAGGACGCCACCGGCACCCTCGCTTACCTTGAATTCGAAAATCTCGGCATGGACACCGTAAAAACCGAGCTCTCCGTAAGCTATGTCGACCATAACATAATACAGACGGACTTTAAAAACGCCGATGACCACAGGTTCCTGATGTCGGCCGCCATGAGATACGGGGTCTATTACTCTCCCCCGGGCAACGGGGTGTCCCATCCCGTCCACATGGAAAGGTTCGGGGCGCCCGGAAAAACGCTTCTGGGCTCCGACAGCCACACCTGCACCGCGGGGGCCCTAGGAATGATAGCCATAGGCGTCGGAGGGCTCGACGTTGCCCTTGCGATGGCGGGAGAGCCGTTCTATCTCAAAGTACCGAAGATTTTCGGGGTAAAACTCACGGGGAAACTCAAGAGATGGGTCTCGGCAAAAGACGTGATCCTTGAGATGCTTAGGAGGCACACGGTGAAAGGAGGCCTCGGAAAGATCGTGGAGTACTGGGGGCCGGGGCTCCTGAACCTTTCCGCCACGGACAGGGCTACCATCTCCAACATGGGCGCGGAGCTGGGGGCGACCACGTCCGTCTTTCCGTCTGATGAACTTACGCGCGACTTCCTTGAAAGGCAGGGAAGGGTAAAAGAGTGGCTGCCCCTGGAGGCAGACCCCAACGCCGAATACGATGAAACGGATGAGATCGACCTCTCGAAGCTTGAGCCGCTAATAGCGTGCCCAAGCTCTCCCGACAATGTAAAAAAAGTCTCTGAAATAGAAGGCCTTCCCGTGTCGCAGGTGATCATAGGCTCTTCGGTAAATTTTTCATACAGGGATTTCATGGTCGTTTCAAAGGCCATGAAGAACCGGGCCACTCACCCGAGCGTAAGCTTTGAGATAAACCCCGGGAGCAGATCGGTGCTTGAAAATCTGGAGAAGGCCGGGGCAACGCTAGTCCTCAATCACGCGGGGGCGCGCATCCATCAATCGGGATGCCTGGGGTGCATCGGCATGGGGCAGGCGCCCGCCACGGATGCCAACTCCGTAAGGACGTTCCCGAGGAACTTCCCCGGGAGGAGCGGCACGGAAGACGATAAGGTCTATCTATCGAGCCCGGAGACAGCCGTCGCCGCGGCTATCTTCGGCCGCATAACAGACCCCAGGAAACTCGGGCCGTACCCGAAGGTCGTCGAGCCGAAGCAGTATATTTACAACGACGCCATAATACAAAAGCCCATGCCTCTTGAAGACAGAAAAAAGGTCGAAATATTACGGGGGCCTAACATAGCGCCCTTCCCGGCGTTCGACGCCCTTCCCGATTCTCTGGAGGGGCAGGTCCTATTAAAGACAGAGGACAACATCTCTACTGATTCGATAATGCCGGCCGGAAACGAGGTGCTTCCCTTGAGGTCGAATATCCCGCTGATAAGCGAACACCTATTCAAGCGCGTGGATAAGACCTTCTATCAAAGGTGCAAAGAGGCCGGCGGGGGCGTTATCGTCGGCGGTGAGAACTACGGACAGGGTTCATCGCGTGAGCACGCGGCAATAGCTCCTCGTTATCTCGGAATACGCGTAAAGATCGCGAAGAGCTTCGCCCGGATACACTGGAATAATCTTATAAACTACGGCATACTCCCGTTGACGTTCAAAGACCCTGAGGATTACGGCAGGATAAATCAGGGGGATATCATTTCTTTCCCGGGGATACGGCGCGACCTCGAAACCGGCGCCCTTGAGACTGAAGCAGCTATGGATGGAAGGAAGATCACGCTTAATATAAGCCTTACTCAGCGGGAAAGAGCATGCATCCTCGAAGGCGGGCTTTTAAACGCGATCAGGAAGAGGGCTGTAGAGCCTGTTTGATCGAGCCGCTTCATTTTATCCGGGATGCCGGGGCGTCTTCGCCCTTTAGAGTTAAAAAGCAGAATGACAGCCCTGGGTTGGCGCAGGGCTGTTGTCCAAAAGGGTTACAGGCCGGTAATCGTCCTGACTTCTTTCATCAGCGCCTTGAATTCAGCGTCACCTTCGCCTGTCAAGAGGCGGATATCATCCTTCCCTCTTCCCACCCCCCTCTCTATGGCTGTTGCGATCTGCTTCTGTTCCCATATATCTTTGGAGGTCACCATATCCCATTTCCCGAAGGATTTGATGATTCCAAGCCCGGCCGCATCGGCGGCGACGCGGTCTCCGCTCGCGATGATAAGGCCCGTGTCCGCGGGGGTGCCTTCCCACGGCCCGCCCTCTATCATCGAGACCGTCCCGTCAACGATATTGAGTTCAGGCGTGTAGGCGGCGTTGAACTCAGCCACTATCTCTTCCCAATGCGAGGCATCGACCAGATACGGCCTCTGCTTGAGATGGGTGCAGCCGATGAAATTTTTAAGCGTTATGGAGTATGACGCCGACCTGTGCGTCTTTATGACAGGGAGGTTTACGATAGTGTCTACGTTGTAAAGCCATTCGGTAACGTACGCGCTTTTTATGTATCTGTTTTCAGGGAGCCTCACTTCGACCCACCCGTGGTCTTCGAATATGACGACCTCGGCCCCGGCGTCCTTTGCCGCCTTCTCGATCCCGTTCCTGGACATGTTCCTGAGCGTCGACATGGTCCTGAAGGCCGACATATCGCCTACGTATACCTTTCCAGCCCCTTCCTCGTACAGTATCTCCACAGCCGCGCCGACCACATCGGGGTTGGTGGTGGCGGGGTTTTTCTCCCCGGAGACGACGTTTGGCTTTACTAAAACCCGTTTGCCCTTAAGCGAAAGCTTGCCGAAGCCGCCGATAAGACCCACCGCTTCCCTTATTTTTTCTTTCACCCCTCCCTTTGCGGACACCCCCACCAGGGCCTTGCCTTCAGCCTGAAACAGGTTTTCCTTCAGACGGGGTGCGCCCTTTTTCCTGGGCTTGAAGAAGAACTGGGCCATCGCGGGCCTGTTGCCGGCGAGCAAAAAAGAACAGAAGAGAAGAGAGGTTCGCAGTACCGTTCGCCTTGATATCATAAGGGTTTGATAGGAAACAACATAACCTGCTTTGGCGTTGTAAAGGGTCGCCGGACATCTACCAGATTGCTGAAAAAACGGAAATTTGTCCAGGCTGCCCAAAAAGCTTCAGCTGCAAGGCGTCGAGAAGCGAGGAATGAGGCGTACTTTGTCTGTACGCCGCAATGACGAGCGACAATGACAACGAAGCAGATGGACTTTTTCAGCAGCATGCTACATTATAGCAGGGAACGGGCAAAGGCGCTTGTGCGGCTTTGCCTTTTACAGGATGACATCCTTAAGCCCCGGGAAACTATCCACCACGGCGTCGCAACAGGTAAGCTCTTCATGGCCCCTGTAGCCGTATGTGACGCCTATAGTCTTTATGCCGGCGCTCTTTCCAGCCTCGCAATCGATGGGGCTATCCCCTATCATCACAGATAAAGAGGGCGAAACCCCGAGTGACGTAAAGGTCTTTTCTACGGGCTCCGGGTGCGGCTTTTTATTGGCAAGGGAGTCTCCTCCTAGCACCAGCAGAAATTGCGAGTCCATGCCAAGCTCGGCGAGTATCCTTACGGCCAGCTTCACGGGCTTGTTCGTGACTATGGCGATCTTTTTATCCTCCGCCAGAAAGTATTCGATGGTCTCTCTGACACCGGGATAAAGGTACGTCTCTACAACAAGGTGACCTCCGTATAACTCAAGGAATCTCCCCCTGGCCGCCTCTATGGCTTCAGGGCCCTCCTTGGGCATTAATTTCTCAAGGAGCGGCTTGACCCCCCATCCGATACTCTCCTTTATAGCCTCCAGATCCAGCCCGTCGTAGCCCATCGACTTCATAGTCATGTTGGCTGCCCATGCTATGTCGTGGCTTGAGTCTATCAGTGTTCCGTCAAGGTCGAATATCAGGAGCTCAGCGTTTATCTTTTCCATCCTGTCCAGTAAACCTCCCAGTTTTCAGTGAAATGGCTGATGAGTATAGCACATCTTTTACCCAAAATTGAAGCCCCCGAGCCGTAGGCAGTGCGCTCGCCATGCATATTGAAGCTCCCCGCAACATGCCGTGGGGATGGGGAATCTTCGATATGTAAGGAAACAATTTCTATTCGCTCGCTTGACCCCGCAGCAAGCCGCGGGCAGTGCGCTCGCTATGCATATTCACACCTTACCGGTTTGACCTGATTTCTGAAAAGTGGCATAATTTAAATAGAAAATGGAAACAACGAGCTGCTAATCCCATTGCTTGCGTGTATCTTGGCGAGCGGACAGAGGGATGAACAATTCATCGCATTCGAAGAGTCCCTGTCCTGACTCAGGGATGTTCAACTCAAGTTTCATAACGGGAGGAGGTGCCGGAATATGCAGGAGATCAGATGGAAGGATGATCTAAAGTCGGCGCTCTGGGACGCGAAGAGCACCAACCGGTTGATTTTCATGTTTTTTCATCATCCTGAGTGCGGCGGGTGCATCAAGACCAGGGCCATCACTTTCAGCGACCGTCATTTGGCGGACGTTTTAAGCAACGAATATGTGCCAATCCAGTTTTTGGTCACAAAAGATCAGGAAGTGACGGCAAGATATAAAATAGAATGGACGCCCACTCTCATATTAGCCGATGAATACGGGAACGAGCTTGAGCGCTGGGTCGGATTTCTCCCTGCCGAAGAATTCATGGGCCAGCTTTACCTCTCCAAAGGGCTCGCAGAGTTCCACAGGAACAGGTTCAGGGCGGCTGAGAGCGCCTTCGAGTGGATAATAGACCACCAGCCGGAATCAGAGGTCGCGCCCGAGGCAAGGTATTACATGGGTGTTGCGCTTTACAAGGAGTCCGGCGACCCGTCCCACCTTGCCAGGACATGGGAGTCTATGTCGAGGCGGTATCCCGGGAATTACTGGACTAAAAAAGCTTCCGCATGGTCGTAAATTACTCAATCGTCGAAGGCCCCGCCATAGAGGGCGGAGCCTTTTGTCCTGGTGTTTTTTCCGCTCGCCTTCCCCTTTCCTTTCTTTACAATCCATGCGGGTTTTGATAATATTTTGAATTATTCCGGGATAGCGGACTTCCTGAATTTGAAAGCGCTCACCCGCCCGGCGGCAAGCAGCGGGGGAGATTGACTTCGGAGGTCCGCCCTCAACCCTAAACGAGCTTTTTTGTATGGTCAGAAGGCCGCCATGCGTAGCCGGAAGATTTTACCCCGGCGAACCAGAGATACTTGAAAGGACTGTCGACACGCTCCTCTTCGAGACAACCCGGGAGGATGCTATTTCGATAGTGTCTCCGCACGCCGGGTATATCTATTCAGGGGCCGTGGCAGGGGCTGTGTTTTCATCCGTAAACCTCCCGGACAATATCATCCTTATCGGCCCGAACCATACGGGTCTTGGTCAGACGGCCTCTTTGATGGCGCGGGGGTACTGGGATATCCCTACGGGCAGGGTCGAAATAAACAGCGAGCTTGCCGGGCTGCTCCTCGATTCCGGGGCCTTTTCAGATGACAAGGCCGCGCACCTGATGGAGCACTCCCTCGAAGTACAGCTCCCGTTCATAAGGAGCTTGAATAAAAAGGCGTCCATAGTCCCCATAACGGTCATGCGCGGGAACGCGGATGAATGCGCCGGAATGGGAGAGGCGCTGGCTGGTGCGGTACTCGCATATAAAAAACCGGTTCTCATAGTGGTAAGCTCGGATATGAACCACTATGAGACGGATATTAAGACGAGGGAGAAAGACAAACTCGCCATAGACAGGGTATTGAAACTCGACGCCGCGGGGCTCCTGAATATAACTTCGTCCAGGAACATCTCCATGTGCGGGGTCATACCGGCGGCTATAGCGATAACAGCCTCAAGGCTCCTTGGCGCGAGAGAAGCGCGTCTCGTGAAATACTCAACCTCCGGGGAGACGAGCGGAGACATGAAACAGGTAGTCGGGTACGCAGGCATACTCATAAAATAAGGAGGCTACAAAATTGACAGTCCGGACACGCTTCGCGCCGAGCCCTACGGGATATCTCCATATTGGCGGGGCCAGGACAGCGCTCTTCAGTATGTTGTTCGCAAGGCGCCATAAAGGCAAATTCATCTTACGCATCGAAGACACCGACGTCGCGCGGTCAACGGAAGAGTCCATCCAGGCGATACTCGACGGGATGAACTGGCTCGGGCTTACCTACGACGAAGGGCCGTTCTTCCAGAGCAAGAGGTTCGACATCTACA
The DNA here is from genome assembly GCA_016218105.1 of Deltaproteobacteria bacterium. Classification (GTDB taxonomy): domain Bacteria; phylum Desulfobacterota; class GWC2-55-46; order GWC2-55-46; family GWC2-55-46; genus GWB2-55-19. The sequence goes on along the minus strand of JACRET010000079.1, from coordinate 7,158 downwards.
GGAAGCACGCTTATGAGCTTCTGGAAAAAAGCCTGGCATACCGCTGCTACTGCACCCCTGAGGAACTTGAAAAGAGAAGGGAAGCCGCTCTCAAGGAAGGCCGCCCGCCGAAATACGACGGCAGATGCAGGGAAATAACAGAGCCGCTCGACAAGCCCTTTGCCTTGAGGTTCAAGGTTCACCCCGGCACGACGATAGTGGAAGACATAATAAAGGGGAACATCTCCTTTGACAACTCCACCATCGAAGACCTCATAATACTCAGGAGCGACACAACCCCTACATACAACTTCTGCGTCGTGGTGGACGACGCCACGATGGACATAACCCACGTCATAAGGGGCGATGACCACATAAACAACACCCCGAAACAGATATTGCTTTACAGGGCCCTGGGGCACGCGTTGCCGGTCTTCGCGCACCTCCCGATGATACTCGGGGCGGATAAGGCCCGTCTCAGCAAGCGCCACGGCGCGACATCGGTCATGGCGTATAAGGAAATGGGGTATCTCCCGCACGCGCTCGTGAATTATCTGGCGAGGCTCGGATGGTCTTTCGGAGACCAGGAAATATTCTCGATGGTCGAGCTTGTAGAGAAGTTCTCTCTTGAAAATGTCGGGAAGTCCTCCGGCGTATTCAACCCTGAAAAACTCCTCTGGCTCAATCAGCACTATATAAAAGAGACCCCCGATGAAGAACTGGCCGCCCTCCTCGTCCCCTTTTTAGAGGGGCTTGGCGCAGACCCTAAAGGTGACGCCAGACTGCCCAACATAGTAAAGACCCTCAAGGAGAGGGCAAAAACACTGAAAGAGATGGCTGACGGCGGGCTTTTCTATTTTAAAGAAAAAATCGAATATGACCCCAAGGCGGCGGAGAAGTTCCTGACACCCGAGAATACCGGCCTCTTCGCCTCCCTTATAGGGAAACTTGAGCCCATCGAAACCTTTACCCACAAGGCCCTTGAGGATGCCTTTAACCTCATACTTGAAGAACAGGGACTGAAATTAGGTAAACTCGCCCAACCCGTAAGGGTCGCCCTTACAGGCGGAACCGTAAGCCCGGGCATTTTCGAGATGATGGAGGCCATGGGCAAGGAAATGGCGGTAAAGCGGCTAAAGGACGCCCTTGGTTTTATGCAGGAGCCCAGAGCTGTTTGAAGGGTGCGCCCATCCATCCCCTTTTTCAGCATAAGCCCCTTATTTCCTTGACATATTGGCGGAATATTGGCTAAATAGTTGTTTGCCCGGATAAAAGCCGTCGCCGGGGGCTTTCCCCCCGGAAAGCCATTATTATCTCTTACAGGATTCGAGTAAATGGGTCTCTTTAAAAAAGTACTTGTAGCAAACAGGGGCGAGATCGCCACACGCGTTATCAGGGCGTGCAAAGAGCTCGATATACCTACGGTCGCCATCTATTCGGAAGAGGACGCCACATCCCTCTATGTAAAAAAGGCCGATGAGTCCTACATGGTCGGCCCCGGCCCCATACAGGGCTACCTTAACATACACCGTCTCGTAGACCTCGCCACAAAAGTAGGCGTTGATGCCATACACCCGGGCTACGGATTTTTATCGGAGAATCCCAGGTTCCCACAGCTCTGCGAAAAGAAGGGCATAACCTTCATCGGCCCCACATCCAAGACCATCGCCGACATGGGCGACAAGGTTATGGCAAGACGGATGATGAAAAAGGCCGGCGTACCGATACTTCCGGGTACCGAGAATTCCATTAAAAACATCGATGAGGCTGTGGCCTTTGCCGATAAGACCGGCTATCCGGTGATGATAAAGGCCTCGGGCGGAGGCGGAGGCAGGGGGCTGAGGGTAGCCAGGAACAAGACAGAGCTTATAAATTCGATCACGACCGCTCAGAAGGAATCAGCCGCGGCATTCGGCGTCTCTGAGGTCTTCCTTGAAAAGTACCTGGAAAATCCGCACCACATAGAATTCCAGATACTCGCCGACAAGTACGGAAATATCGTCCACCTCGGAGAGAGGGACTGCTCCATACAGAGGCGGCACCAGAAGCTCATTGAAATAACCCCCTCCCTGATACTGGACCCTGATTTGAGAAAGAGGATGGGCGAGGCCGCTATAAAGGCATCGAAGGCGGCGGATTACACGAACGCGGGGACTATCGAATTCCTGGTAGATGAGCAAAGGAACTTCTACTTCCTTGAGATGAACACAAGGATACAGGTCGAGCATCCCGTCACGGAAGAGGCTACGGGCATCGACCTCGTCAAAAAACAGATAGAGATCGCCGCGGGGATGCCTTTGGGCTTTGCGCAGGAGGATGTGAAGCTTAACGGCTATGCCATGGAGTGCCGCATATGCGCCGAGGACCCGAAGAACAATTTCTTCCCGTCATTCGGCAGGGTAACGGCTTACTACTCACCGGGCGGGATCGGCGTCCGCATAGACGGCGCCATCTATAAGGATTTCATCATCCCGAGCTACTACGACTCCCTTGTAGTAAAGCTGGTGGTACGCGGCTCGACATGGGACGAAACTGTAAGCAGGATGCACAGGTGCCTCGATGAATTCGTAATAAGGGGGGTAAAGACCACGATACCTTTCCTTAAGAACATAATGAAAGACCCGGACTTCAAGGCCGGAAAATTCGATACAGGATATATCGACAGGAAACCGGGCTTAATGGCCTATGACGAATACGGCGAGCCTACGGATCTCGTAGCGGCTATCGCCGCGGCCATTGCCGCTCACCACGGTTTCTAAACAGCGATCTATCATAGGGACGGAGGCCGTCTGAATAATGCCGAACACAAAAACAAAAAACAATAAAGCAAAGCTCACGGAAAAGAGAAAAGACCTCAGGACTTATATAACCGACACTATCCTGAGGGACTCTCACCAGTCGCTCCTCGCCACTCGCATGAGGACAGAGGACATGCTTGAGATGGCCCCCCTGCTCGATAAGGTCGGGTACTGGTCCCTTGAGGTCTGGGGCGGCGCGACGTTTGATTCGTGCTTGCGTTTCCTCAAAGAAGACCCGTGGGAGAGGCTCAAGCTCCTCCGGAAGGCCATACCCAATACCAGGCTTCAGATGCTGCTCCGGGGCCAGAACCTTGTCGGATACAGGCACTATCCCGATGACATCGTCAGGAAGTTCGTGGAGCGGGCGGCAAAAAACGGCATAGACGTATTCAGGATCTTTGACGCCCTCAACGACATAAGGAACATAGAAGTGGCGGTTAAAGCCGCCAAGGACGCCAAGGCGATGGTGGAGGCGACCATCTGCTACACCACAAGCCCGGTACACACACACGAGGCGTTCGTCGATATGGCGCTTAAACTCGAGTCAATGGGCTCCGACACGATCTGCATAAAGGACATGGCCGGCCTCCTTACTCCCGGAGCGGCGTTTGACCTTGTCACCAAATTAAAAGAAAAAATCTCTTTACCAGTCCACATACATTCGCACGATTCATCGGGCCTGGCCGCCATGAGCTATTTAAAAGCGATCGAGGCGGGTGCCGAAATAATAGACACGGCTCTTTCCAGCCTTGCCTCCGGCACTTCCCAGCCTCCGACAGAGTCGATCGTAGCGGCCCTTCGTGACACGCCTTACGACACGGGGCTTGACCTTTCGCTCCTTTCGGACATAGCCGACCACTTCAGGGACGTAAGGAAAAAATACAAGCGCTTCGAGAGCGAATACACCGCGATAAACACCAAGACCCTTGTGGTTCAGATACCCGGCGGCATGATATCCAATCTCGCGAACCAGTTAAGGGAGCAGAACGCCCTCGACAAGATGAACGATGTCTACGAAGAGATACCGCGCGTAAGGAAAGACATGGGGTATCCCCCTCTCGTCACCCCCACAAGCCAGGTGGTCGGCACGCAGGCGACGTTGAACGTCCTTATGGGCGAGCGGTATAAGGTGATCACGAGCGAAACCAGAAATTATTTCAAAGGCCTCTACGGCAGGCCTCCGGGCCCTATCGACGAAGAGGCGCGCAAAAGGGCCATCGGCGATGAAAAACCGATTACCTGCCGCCCGGCGGACCTGCTTGAACCTGAACTCGACAAGCTGATGAGGGAGATCGACGGCAAGGCCAAGTCCGTCGAAGACCTGCTCTCCTACGCGCTCTTCCCGATAGTCGCGCTCGAGTTCTTCGAGCAGAGGGAAGCCGGAAAGCTCGCGCCTGAGCCGTTGAAAGAGCCTGAAGAAGGGCCGAAACCGGGCCACATGATACCGCATCTCGCGCCGAGCGAATTTATCGTAACCGTCCACGGCGAATCATACCGTATAAAGGTCTCCGGGGCCGGACACAAGGTAGACGGCAAGAGGCCGTTCTTCATATCGGTCGACAACCGCCTCGAAGAGGTCATGATAGAGTCGTTGACCGAGGTAATCCCGACCACAGCCGGAGAGATAGAACGGGCGTCTATCGCGCAGTCCTTCAGGCCCAAGGCCAGGAAGGAAGGCGACGTAACCACACCCATCCCTGGCAAGGTCACATCATTAAAAGTCGCTGTCGGAGACAAGGTCTCGGAAGGCGATACCGTGCTGACCGTGGAAGCCATGAAGATGGAAAACGAGGTGCACACGCCTATAAGCGGCGCGGTCAAGAAGATACTCGTAAAGATCGGCGACTCCGTAAACCCTGATGAGACACTGATAGAAATAGAAAAAGAATAGAACCTAAGCTCCCCTCCTTTCGGAGGGGAGCTTAGGTTCTTAAGCCCAAACCCTAAGTCAAAGTTCCCTCCCATTTATGCCTATTCTAAAAGTAATCTCCGTAGTATTTCCGGTATTCTGCATAATCGGCTTAGGGTATTTATTTGCCAGATTTAAAAAAATAAGCCTTGAGCCGATAATAGAGATACTCCTCTATCTCACCATACCCGCGCTTGTAATATCATCGCTTTCGAGAAAAAAACTCGTAATAGACGACCTCGCGATAGTTTCCATGGCCGCGCTCTTCGTGGTGATAGGCACCGGGCTCATGGCTTTTATCTATCTTACGATCATCAAAAGGCGCGATCTCCGCGGCTTTTATCTCCCGACCATGTTCATGAACTCAGGGAACATGTCGTTCCCCCTGGCGCTCCTGGCATTCGGACAGGAGGGCCTGACGGTCGCGATACTTTATTATATCGCCGTAAGCCTCCTTGTCTATTCGCTCGGCATATATATCGCCAAGGGGAAAGGAGGGATCTCGGAGATATTCAAGCTCCCCCTCATTTATGCGTCCTTCATCGGTATTTCACTCAACATCGCCGATATCCCCCTCCCCTCCCCTCTTCTGACGACCTTCGACATGCTGGGCGCGGCCACTATCCCGATAATGCAGGTAAGCCTCGGCTACAGGCTCTATTCGGCGAAGCTTACCTATCCCTGGATGTCGGTTGCGGGGTCTATTATAAGGATCGGCGGGGGTGTGGCGATAGCGTATCTCGTAATCACGCTCTTTGGCATAGAGGGCCTGAACCAGAAGATCATTATCCTGTCTTCAGGGATGCCCTCAGCCGTGATAAACTTCGTCGTAAGCCACAGGTACAACCTGCACAGCGACCTTGTAGCCTCAACGGTCGCCACAAGCACTTTTTTAAGCATCTTTACCACGCCGCTACTATTAATGTGGATAATGTAGCCTGCCTCTGGTATAAGGAAATCCGGGAGACGGTATGAAAAAGCTTGTCTTGACACTCGCAGCGTCTATCCTCCTTTTGGGATTCCTCCAATCCCACGCCTTTGCCGGTATCGTCAATTACAGTCCGGTATTCATCCCGTATTACAACCATTCCGGAAAGCTGAGGATCGCCATAAGACGCCTTGAAAAAGACGAACAGGTGGAATTTCTCTCCCTTGACCCAAGGGGTTTCAAGACCGAAATAGTCGATGAAAAAGACCTGTCTGTCGGAGAGATCGACATAAACGATTGGAAAAAAACATCGTTCGTAAAGGCTCTCTATAAATACACGGATCCGCAACTCGGCAACGGGAATCACGGCATCAGAAGCGCGGAAACGGATGTGAGCGGTTTTTTCCTTACAGTAGACATGTGCCCTTCCAGAAAGCCTTTTGACAAGGCGCTCTTCGAAAGGACGATGGAATTACCCGGGCATAAGGATATGCCCGTGCCTCTGGCCATAGCGGTCAGCGGGCTCTGGATAGAAAGGCACAGGGATGAGTTCGACTGGATCGTCAAAAAGTCGAGGGAGGGACAGTTCGATATAACCTGGCTGAACCATTCATACTCCCACCCTAACGAAAGCAAGCTGGAGGACTCCGAGAACTTCCTACTTTTGCCCGGCGTGGATTTCGAGGCAGAAGTATTAAAGAACGAAAGGCTTCTTATTGAGAACGGGATCAGCCCATCGCCTTTCTTCCGTTTCCCAGGCCTTGTATCGGACAGCGCGTTACTCGAAAAGCTGAGAAAACTTTCGCTGATACCTGTGGGGGCCGATGCCTGGCTCGCCAAAGGCGAGGCCCCGGCAGACGGCTCGTTTATCCTCGTCCACGGGAACGGGAATGAGGAGCCCGGCATAAAAAGCCTTCTCAAGCTATACAGGGAAAAAGAGGGCGAGTTCAAGGCAGGGATACTGAGTCTGCTACCTTTAAAAGACGCCTTCTCCATAGAATAGAAAGGGCGGTAGAGGGCTGGTTTTTTGACAGGCCGGGAAACTATAATGGAATCAATTCCGGTCTGGTAAAGGCCTTTTTGCGCGTTGCCACGCGCTCTCAGGGTATTGGCTCTGCTCGCTGTCGGCTCTCTCCCTCCGATAGAACTGAAGCCCGGTCGTTCGCCTCCTTGTATGCTCGCTACGCAATACCCCTGGTATTTTTTGAAGAACAAAAGCCTTTGCTTGCCCTTTTATGAAGGATGATATCCCCCTCACCCAGCCTCTCCCCAAATGGGGAGAGGGGCTTCTTTGCGTAGGGCCCGTTCCCCGAACGGGCCGGGAAACTATAGGGGAATCAAGTTCAGGCTGCTCAAAAAGCTTGCAGCTCCCCGCGGCTTGCCGCGGGGAATCTTCGATATGTAAGGAAACAATTTCTATTCGCTCGCTTGACCCCGCAGAAAACTGCGGGGAATGCGCTCGCTATGCATATTCAGCTGCAAGGCTTCGAGAAGCGAAGAATGAGGCGTACTTTGTCTGTACGCCGCGTTAACGAGCGACAATG
>JACRET010000078.1 GCA_016218105.1 Deltaproteobacteria bacterium | reverse complement strand
TATACGTCCTTTTTGGGATTTAATCGGGTGCCCGGCGGAATTCCCGCCCTTTTAAGGGCGGGTCAAAGCCGGGCTATACAAAAGAACAGGTTCCTTGCCGACAATCCCTGCCATTTATGGCAGGGTAATTGAATCTGGAGTATTCGGGATGAAGGTGCTTGACGGTCATCTTTTTTCCTTTCAAGCTAAAAAGAAAAACCCGTGGAGCTTTAAGTAGGGTCCTTTCCCCGAACGGGCCGGGGGCAACTGAGAAACCGAAATTTGTTCAGGCTGCTCAAAAAGATTGCAGCTGCGAGGCGTCGAGAAGCGAGGAATGAGGCGTACTTTGTCTGTACGCCGCAGTAACGAGCTTTGATGCCAACAAAGCTGATGGACTTTTTCAGCAGCCTGTTTGTCCGCTCGCTCGCCTCTTTTATGCTCGCTTCGCAATACCCCTGGTATTTTCTGAAGAACAAAGGCCTTTGCTTGCCCTTTTATGAAGGATGAAATCCCCCTCACCCTCCCGCCCTCTCCCGCAAGGGGAGAGGGGACTACAAGAGCCGGGATCAACGGAATTTTCTAATTAAAACCCGTTAAAACGGACAGCGAGCTCTATTCCGCCGCCGCCTTCGGCAGCTCCCAAGTGGCATAATCGCATTTCGGGTATTTTGAGCAGCTGAAAAATACCCTTCCCCTTTTCGTCCGCCTCTCGACGAGCATGCCGCCATCGTCATTCGGACAAGGTATGCCGGTAGTGACCGGAAGCGTGCTTTTACAGTTCGGATAATCGGAACACGCGAGGAACCTGCCGAACCTGCCGCTTTTGACGACCATCTGTTTCCCGCATTTCGGGCATGGCGTTTCGGAGGTTTCGGCTACTCTTTCCACCGGCGTGACCTTGCCGCTTTCATCCACCGTAAAGTCTTTTGTGTTTTTGCACTCTGGATAACCTGAGCAGGCGAGAAACTTCCCCTTCCTGCCCCACTTAATGTTCATGGCCTTGCCGCATTTGTCGCATATGACGTCAGTCGGTGTCTCTTCGGCCTTCAGATTCTTCATATCCTTCTTGGCCTTCTCAAGGCTTTCCTTGAAAGGCGCGTAAAACTCTTCCATGGTCTTACGCCACGGCGTCTGCCCTTCCTCTATCATATCGAGCTCCTCTTCCATATGGGCCGTGAACTCAACATCGAGTATCTCCGGGAAGGACTGGATGAGGAGGTCTGTCACCATGAACCCCAGCTCCGTGGGCTTCAGCTGTGTTTTATCCTTGAGCACGTATTCCCTCTCCTGGACGGTAGAGATGATAGCCGCGTAGGTCGAAGGCCTTCCGATGCCGTTCTCTTCAAGCTCTTTCACGAGGGACGCCTCTGTAAACCTCGGAGGAGGCTGCGTGAAATGCTGTGCCGGGGTAATCCCGGCGAGCGTTAAAGGCTCGTCTTTTTTAAGCGCCGGAAGCCTCTCTTCCTTTTCCTCTTCGATATCCTGCCCCTCGATATATACGGCCATGAAGCCTGGGAATTTTATGGTCGAGCCGGAGGCCGCGAAGGTGTAATTCCTGGCAGGGATCTGCACCCTTGTCTGGTCTATCAACGCCGGAGCCATCTGGCAGGCGATGAACCTGTTCCATATGAGCTGATAGAGCTTGAACTGATCCTTTGAAAGAAACTTCTTTACCTCATCCGGCGTATACTGGAAATAAGTCGGCCTTATCGCTTCATGCGCATCCTGAGTCTTTTTCCTGGTCTTGTAGACCAGGGGCTTGCCCGGCAGATAACCTGCGCCGTACTTCCCCTCTATGTACGCGCGCGCCGCCGCTATGGCTTCATTTGATATTCTAGTGGAGTCCGTCCTCATATAGGAAATAAGGCCGACCGGCCCCTCGTCCCCGATATCGACCCCCTCGTAGAGCTGCTGGGCGAGCATCATCGTCTTTTTCGCCGTAAAGCCGAGCTTTCTCGAAGACTCCTGCTGGAGCTTGCTTGTCGTAAAAGGCGGCGAAGGATTTCTCTTCGTCTCCTTTGTCTCAATTTCGCCTACCTTAAACTCGGCGCCTTCAATTTCCCTTAAGGCCTCTTTGGATTCACCTTCGTTATTAAGCTCCAGCTTCTTATTATCTTTCTTGGCAAGGCGGGCGGTGAACCTCTCCTTATTCCCGGTTTCGAACTCCGCGGAGATCGACCAGTATTCCTTCGGCACAAAGGCCTGTATCTCACGCTCCCTGTCGCAGATGAGCCTTACGGCTACGGATTGTACCCTGCCGGCGCTTAAGCCTCTTCTGACCTTGTCCCATAGTATGGGGCTTACCTGATAGCCTACTAAACGGTCGAGCACCCGCCTGGCCTGCTGCGCCTCGAACTTATTCTTATCCAGTACCGTCGGGTGGTCTATCGCCTCCTTTACGGCCTTCTCAGTTATTTCATTGAAAAGAACCCGCATGGTCTTCTCGTTCTTTTTGTCTATTTCCTGGGCGATATGCCAGGCGATAGCCTCTCCCTCCCTGTCAGGGTCGGGCGCGAGATATATCTTCTCGGCGGATTTCCCGGCTTTTTTAAGTTCTTTTATCGTATTCGCCTTGCCCTTTATCACTTCATACTGCGGCTCAAAATCGTTTTCTATCTCGACCCCGAGCTTGCTTTTCGGCAGGTCTTTTATGTGTCCTATCGAGGCGAGTACGGTAAAATCCTTACCGAGGAATTTATTTATGGTCTTCGCCTTCGCGGGCGACTCTACTATGACTAGTGATTTTCCCATTATGATCTATTTCCCATTTCGATTTTTATAAACAACTGCCGGGGGGCAGGCCTTACGCCCCCTGGATGTTTTTTAAGAATGCCGGATTTTGTCTCCGGAAGGCCCTGGGATTTAAAAAGATTTAGTGAAGGTCGCGTCGTAAAGCTCTCTGCCCGGAGGCTGGATAAACTCAAGCCTGCAAAGCTATTATAGCACAGATTGTTTTTTTTGACCCAGCCTCAGTGACTCCTCAGAAATCTCTTTCCAGCCTCCTGTTTTATAAGCCCCTTCAGCTCCATCTCTAAAAGGAGGGCTGACGCCTTCGATACGGTAAGGCCTGTCTCTTCGATTATGTTGTCTATGTGCAACGGATCGATGCCGAGCGCCTTCCATATGAGGACTTCTTCTTTATTGAGCTGAGGCTTTTTTACGGGCTCTTCCTCCTCTTTCCTGGAATACGGAATGGAGAGCGCGTCCAGCACATCCGTGGCGCATTCTATCAGCGCAGCCCCGTCCTTTATGAGCCTGTTCGTCCCGGCGCTCTTGTTCGAGGTCACCTGGCCCGGCAGGGCGCATACCTCTCTGTTATAATCGAGCGCGAGCCTGGCGGTCATAAGAGAACCGCTGCGAAGCGGGGCTTCAATGACCAGTACCCCGGCACAGAGTCCGCTTATTATCCTGTTCCTCCTTGGAAAATTCTGAGGCAATGGCGCGGAACGCATCGGCATCTCCGAGACCACAAGCCCTTTCTCGATTATCTCCTCGTAAAGCCGTACGCTCTCAGGGGGATAAGGCACATCGACCCCTGTTCCCAGAACCGCCGCCGTAAACCCGCCCGCCGCCAACGCCCCCTTGTGAGCGGCCATATCGCATCCCCTCGCCATCCCGCTTACGATCGTCAACCCCATCGCGGCGAGCTCTTTTGCGAGCGCCTCGGACATCCTGAGCCCGTAATGCGTGGGGCGCCTTGTCCCGATGATCGCCACAGCCGGCGCGCTATAATCGTAACCAGGGCCTTTTAAATATAAGAGGGGAGGCGGGTCATGGATATCTTTAAGCGCCGGAGGATATTCCGCGCCGGAGTACGTGGCGACCCTTGCGCCTGAGTCATCTATCGCCCTAAGTTCCTTATCCACCCAGGCCCAATCCTTAAAGGCCCTGACGGATCTTGCGAAATCCGCGGAGAAGCCTTCAAGCGCCGGGCCGGATTCCGAAAAAATCCCCTCGGGAGCGCCGAGCCTCGCGAGAAGCCCTCCGATCGGGAAACGCTCAAGCCCCTTCAGCCTGCTCAGCGCCAGCCAGTATTTTAGTCCGTTATCCAAAAGAGACCCGCAGGCTTTAGGGTATTTCCGCAACCGATGTTAAAAAGCCCTCAATAAAAAGGGATGGCGGAGCGCGCCATCCCCCGGAAACCTTGCCAAATCCTGAACGCCTAGTTCGATCTTGCCGTGCTTACGCGGTCACCCCAGTTGATGGGTCTCAGGCTCTTTATGACAACGCAGGATGACGTCGAATCCCCGGCTTCAACGACGACAAGCGTGCCGAGCTCGATAGGAGGTATCGCTACTTCCTTCTCTTCATCAAGCGGGTCTGCCGTGCTGTCAGAAGGCCTGTAAGCGCGCATGATGTTGCCATTCTTGATCCCGTCTTTCTCGCCTTTATCAATATACGCGATATCGCCTTTTACAAGGTTCTCAAACCCTTCCGCCCCTACGACGACATAGCCGTCCACATCCTTTTCAGAGTCTGTCAGCTCGACCTCTGTAACGGGTTCTCTATATGCCTTGAGCCTGGCGCCAGCCTGAATCTCCTTGTAGGATGTGTCGATAATCCCCTCTACGGTGCCCTCGGCCTTTGTTACAGCGAGGCTCCCGATGACGTCAATGACGCTGCCGAACACCTTCTTCGTCGCAGGGTGTTTTACCGTCCCGTCCTCCTGGAATATCATATATCTCTCGCCTACATTGGGCCGTGTCTTGAATGATAGATAGACGACATCGCCCTTTATCGCGTTAAGCGTGTTTTCTTCCTTTATCGCGGCTACAGCGCCTGCCGACTCCAGTTCTTGCTTGCTTATAAATCCCCTTCTTGGAATGGAATCCGATTTTATCTTCGGCGCCGGCTTTGCAGTGGAGACAGGGGCCTGCGCCTCTGACTCAGTCTTCTTCTCCCCGGCGGCATCCCCTTCAGGCTCAAGGACAATGACCTTTTCAGCCTGCGGCTCCAAAGTAATTACGGGGAGCTGCTCCAATTCAGCCTCTTTTTTATCGATTATTTCTATCCCGTCGGGCGTGATCCTGACGACATTGCCGGGATAGATCAGATCGGGATTTTTGATATACGGGTTTACCTTCCATATCGTAGGCCATTTGAAGGGATTTTTCAGGAACTTCCTTGAGATATCCCAGAGCGTATCATGAGGCACTATCTTGTAGTAAACAGGCCCCTGCTGCTCGCTTGCCTCAGCCTTTTCGGGTTCCTGATTTTCCGGTATCTTTACATCGTCCGCAAGCGCATACGACGACGCCGAGACCAAAAGAGCCATTGACAGTGCTGCGATCATCTTTTTACTCATCGCCCCTCCTTAAAAGATAGCGGGCCAAAATGCGTTATTTTTTTGAGGCCGGAAGTTTCGCAAGCGCCTTTTTCGCCTTTGCCGCGGCCTCTGTTCCCGGGTAGCGTTTTATCACCCTTTCGAGGGACTCCCTGCCTTTTTCAAAATTCTCCATCTCTAGATAAGAAAACCCCGCCTTGAGGAGGGCGTCCGGGGCCTTGTTCTCATTTGAATACTTTTCAGCGACTTCCTTGAACCTGCCCAGCGCCTTTTCAAAATCCTTTTCCGAATAGTATGATTCTGCGATCCAATAAAGGGCGTTGTCGGCGAGCGCGTTGTCGGGATATATCTTTAAAAGCCTTGAGAGCACGGCCCTGGACTCATTGAAGCTGCCTTTTAAAAAGAGGTCCTGCCCTTTATTGTAGAGCTCCTCCGGGCTTGCGTCTTCCTTGACAGGCTCGGCTTTTGACGGAAAATTTGCCTCTGCCTTTACGGGCCGCGGCTGTTCTTTAAGCTCCTCCGCCTTTATGGCCCCATCAGGCGCCTCAGTGAGGGGCACGACCTTAAGGCCCTCAGGCACGACCGGGTTCGAGAGCTTGTCTATGTCGGCCTTTGCGGTATCGATCTTTTCGTGCAGCAGGCTGAATTTGCTGTTAAGGTCCTCTATTTTGGAGTTTTTCTCGTCGATAGAGGCGCGCAGCTCCGCGATCTGGCGGTCCATCTGCTCTAGCTTCTTGTCTTTTTCATTCAGGGCGGCACAACCAGTGAAGAGAACAGCGGTCAGCGAATACAATATGATAGGCTTTATTTTCATTTTCCCAAAAATAATCCCCTTTAGGTTGTTTTGTCAAGAAGAATTTAAAATTTTTGTTAAAAGCCCCTACCCTTTACCAGCTTGAATTATCCTATATTTACCTTTAATATTACTCCGAGTCAGTGACCCCTATCACGCGGTCTATCATGTAATCCCCAAAGAGGAACTCCTGTATCTTTTTACTTAAAGCCACCTTGCCGGCGCCGGTCACAGACGAAAACAGCACAGGGTCTTCGACCGGTATTACGGCTTTTAAAGACCTGAGCCTCGCTGACAGCTGATTTTTGGAGAGCTTATCCACCTTGGTAAATACCGTGATCACAGGCACGCGGAACCTCTCAAGCCAGTCGTAAACCATCAGCTCCGCGTCCCCCGCATCCCTCCTGGCATCGAGGATCAAAAGGGCCCCCTTGATGTTCGCCCTCTCGCCGAGATATGTCTCTACCATCTCTTCCCAGTTCTTTTTTTCGGACAGAGGCACCTTGGCGTAACCGAAACCCGGCAGGTCGACCAGATGAAACTCTCCGTTCACCCTGTAGAAATTCACCATACGGGTCTTGCCCGGGGTAGAGCTGGTTTTGGCGAGGTTTTTCCTATTCAGGAAGCAGTTGATCAGCGATGATTTGCCGACGTTACTTCTACCGATAAGGGCGACCTCGGGGAGGCCGTCTTTGGGCCACTGCGCCGGCTTTACGGCGCTTGTTATGAATTCGGCGGATTTTATCTTCATCTAATACCAACCAGGTTATATTTATATGAACATAAGAAACGTTAGATAAGACGAACGGCGTGGAAACCCGCAGGCGTAATCTTTGCGGATTTTCCCGGCGGGTGCGGTATAACGGCCTTGCTACCTCTTTCGTGCCTATCAGGTTATTGAGATTACCTCTTCGTAGGTGGTTATGCCCATAAGCATCTTCTTTATGGCGGACTCCCTTAAGGTCGCCATCCCCTCGGCCCTGGCGGTCTTCAGTATCAGGGTCGAGTCAGATGTCCTTGATACGATCGCCTTTATCTTATCGGAGAAATCCAGTATCTCGAACGCCCCTGTCCTTCCCTTATACCCTGTGCCCCTGCACTCGATGCACCCTTCCCCGTAGTAGACCTTGTACTCCTTTTCCTTAAGCTTGAGGTTCTCGACCTCTTCGGGCCGCAGCGTCCTCATCTTCCTGCAATGGGAGCATATCTTTCTTAAAAGCCTCTGGGCGATAATGCCTACGACGGTCGAATTTATTAAAAACCCGGGAACGCCGAGGTCCATCAGCCTGGTCACGGACGACGGCGCGTCGTTCGTATGGAGGGTCGAAAAGACGAGATGCCCGGTAAGCGCGGCCTGCACGGCGTTGTCCGCGGTCTCTTTGTCCCTTATCTCGCCAACCATTATGATATCCGGGTCCTGGCGGAGTATCGTCCTCAAGCTGTTCGCGAAGTCCACCCCTATCTGCGGCTGAACCCCCACCTGGTTGAATTCCTCCACCACCATTTCTATCGGGTCTTCTATGGTGACTATGTTTACCTCAGGCGATGATATGGACTTCATCGCCGAGTACAGCGTCGTCGTCTTTCCGCTGCCTGTCGGGCCCGTAACGAGCACTATACCATAGGTCTTTTTTATAAATGAGTTAAATAGCTCAAGCTCGCCCGGGAAAAATCCCAGACCGCTTAAATCCTGGAACAGCACCTCCGGGTCGAATATCCGTATGACTACCTTTTCACCGAACGCGGTCGGGAGCGTCGATACCCTGAGCTCTATTTCCTTATCCCTGAATACTGTCTTTATGCGGCCGTCCTGCGGTTTTCTCTTCTCGGCTATGTCCATCCTGGAAAGCATCTTTACCCTTGAGATTATGGACGGATGGACGGCCTTCGGCACGGTGTGTATGTAATGGAGCACGCCGTCTATCCTGAGCCTTACGAGCGACCTGTCCCGTTTTGGCTCGATGTGTATATCGCTCGCCTTCTGGTCATAGGCGTAATGGAGGAGATACTCGACGGCGTTTACGATGTGCTGGTCGGTGGCGTCAAGCTCGACAGCGCCCTTGAGCCTTACGTATTGCTCCAGATTACCGAGCTCGGATGAGCTGGAGAACTCTTTTTCGGCGGCGCCGACCGAATAGCGGAACCCGTAGAACTCCCTTACTATCTTCAGTATGTCTGACTTGGAGCTCAATACCAGGCTGAGCTTCATCTTCCTTGTGGACTTCAGATTCTCTACAGCCTCAAGGTTAAACGGATCGGCTACAGCGAGCGTGATAATCCCGCCCTTCTCCTCGATCGGGACCACGAGGTATCTCTGCGCGAACGGCCTCGGTATATGAGAGGTCACGATATCGAGATTGAGCTTCAAAGGGTCTATCTTCCTGTAAGGGAGACCGACCTCTTCGGCAATCGCCTCGGTTATGACGTCTTCTGTCAGTGTCTTTTTAGCGTCCGTTAAAAGCGGAAGGTTGAGGGAAGCTATGACCTCGGCGGGTGAAACGGTCTCGGCGATGGAATGGAGCCTCTTTGTGGAATAAAACGACTCCTGAGTCTTTTTAAGCCTGGCCCTCTGGACGTCGCCCTTTATGAGAATCTCTTTTTCCCCGGCCTCGCCTATAAGCTTCTTCTTTTTGAGGATGCCTGTCACATATTCTATTGTAAGGGCCTTTTTATCTGTCATTTCTTTAAGAATGGATTAAGGTGGAAGAGCAAGAGCCGCAACAAGAAACGAGTAAATTTAAAAGAAACTCAAAAGAGACTGACAGGATGCTTAAAAAGTCCATCTATGGATCGCGGAGCAGGGTGTTTTTCAACGCCTGCTAGTGCAAGTCATCTCTTTTTTCGGCAAATTCGCCGCTTTCTTTATATATATTTTCTTTCTGGAGGCGCTCGTCGATAGATTTAAGGAGCTTGTTCGCCTTCTCCTGCTCTTCTATGAGTTTTTTAAGGAGGTTCTTGGTGCCGAAGATTGAAAATGGCATGGCTATCCAGAGGATCAGCACCACCCCTATCGATATGGCGAGAAATAACAGGAACGCGCCGAGGAAAATGAATGGGGAATTGAAAAAACCGGTCATCTCACTCCTTGAAATTTATAAGGCCTGCCGGAAAACCCCGGGCTTTCATTCTATCGAGACCCTGTCGGCCGCCAAATCAAACGGGAGCTTCACCTGCGCGGATGTCTTCATGTCTTTTATGGCCACGACACCCGAATTAAGCTCATCTTCCCCCAGTATGACAGTATATCTCGCGCCCATCCTGTCTGCCCGTTTCATCCTGTTCTTTAACGCGCCGGTCGAAAAGTCTTCCACGACCCTGATGCCCCTCTCCCTCCAGCCCTTTAGCAGCTGGATGGATCTCTCTTCCGCCTTGTCCCCTAGCGCTATAAAGACCGTAAGCGGCTTTTTATAGCCCCCGCCCTCTTTAAGTATAAGGGCGACACGCTCTATCCCGATGGCGAATCCGAAGCACGGGGTTTCGGGGCCGCCGAGCTCGCTCACCAGCCTGTCGTACCTGCCGCCGGCGGCGACCGCGTTCTGGGAGCCGAGGCCGGTGGAAGTTATCTCAAAAGTCGTCTTGGTATAATAATCGAGCCCCCTTACCATCCTGGGGTTTATCTTCGGCTCAATCCCCGATAGCCTCAGATAATATTTTACCTTCTCAAAATGATCTTTGCAGGCCCCGCATAAAGAATCCAGTATGGAGGGCGCGCGCTCCGTGGCCTCGATGCACCCGGGGCTTTTGCAGTCAAGCGCCCTCAAAGGGTTTGCTTCCATCCTTCTCAGGCAGTTCTCGCAGAGCCGGGACGCTACGCCCGAGAGATATTCCTTAAGCCTTTCCTTGTAGACGGCCCTGCACTCAAGGCAACCCAGGGAATTTATCTGAAGCTCCGCCCCTTTGACCTCTATCCTTTCAAAAAAGGACATGAGCATGGCAAGCGCCTCGGCGTCAGCCCTCGGGCTTGCGTCCCCCAGGACTTCCGCCCCTATCTGATAAAACTGCCGGTACCTGCCCTTCTGCGGGCGTTCGTAGCGGAACATCGGCCCAAAGTAGTACAGCTTGTTGACGGGCGTTGTGTAAAGTTTGTGCTCGATATACGCCCGGACAACGGACGCGGTGCCCTCGGGCCTCAGGGTGATCAAATCCCCGTGGCGGTCGGCGAAGGTGTACATCTCCTTCTCGACTATATCCGTCGTCTCTCCGATAGAGCGCTTGAACAGCTCGGTCTTTTCGGCGATCGGCGTCTTTATCTCCGAAAACCCGTAACTCGAAAAGATACCGTGGGCCTCTTTTTCTATGTGCCTCCAGATCTCGGAATCTCCGGGGAGTATATCGTTAAAGCCTCTGATAGCTGTTATGCTCATATGATTAGGTTAGCAGGCTGCTGAAAAAGTCCATCTGCTTTGTTGTCTTCGACGCCTCGCAGCTGACTCTTTTTGAGCGGCCTGAATAAATTCCGGGTTTTTCAGCAACCTGTTAGTTTACCTGACTTCAGGTCTCTTGTTGAAGAGGCCGGACTTTAGGTCTTTAAGGATCGAGGAGTGCTGTTCCCGCATCACCTCGTTTATGACTATCTCCAGCTTGTCTGATCTTAAAATATCCGCGTAACCTGTCTTGCGGGAGGCGAGTATTACCCCGCCCTTGAAAAGCAAGGTGGTGATCACGGGGTTCTTTATCCCGCCGTCCTCTGTCTGGACATGGTAGACTTCACCATTATAATTTACATTCTGATTAAATCCAAGATTCATGTCGGCCTGATATGTAAACATAAAATTTTTAACACATCCGCCGTATTTATGCAAGAAGGCTTAACTCCGCCCTTTTCTTGACAGAGCCGGTATGTTGGGGTATCTTTATTTGAAAATCCTTCATTTTTACAACCATTTAAGTATGGAGGCCATATTGCAGAAGGTAAGGACCGAAGAATCGATAGAAGTGCTCCTTCATGAGGAAAGGGTCTTCCCTCCGCCGCCTGAGATGAGCGCGAACGCCCATATAAAGTCGATGGCCGAGTATGAATCGTTATACAGGGAATCCATTGAAAACCCGGACGCGTTCTGGGACAGGATGGGAGGCATAGTAGATTGGACTCGGAGGTGGGACAAGGTATCCGAATGGGACTTTCACACGCCCTCGATAAAATGGTATCTGGGAGGCAAGCTTAACGCCTCATATAATTGCATAGACAGGCACTTGAAAACCTGGAGAAAGAACAAGGCCGCCATCATATGGGAAGGTGATGACGGAACTTACAGGTCTTATACCTACCAGCAGCTTTTCTACGAAGTAAATCGAATCGCGAACGCCCTTAGGAATAAAGGGATCAAAAAGGGCGACCGGGTAACCATATACCTCCCGATGATACCGGAGCTTGCGTTCTCCATCCTTGCCTGCGCCAGGCTCGGCGCGGTACACAGCGTGGTATTCGGCGGCTTCAGCCCAGCTTCCTTAAGGGACAGGATACAGGATTCCGCCTCACGCCTCGTCATCACCTCCGATGAGGGCGTAAGGGGAGGCAGATTCATCCCCATGAAGGAGAACTGCGACAAAGCCCTCGCCGACTGCGCCGATGTAGAGACTGTCCTCGTAGTAAAGAGGACGGGGAACAAGATCGGCATGAAAGAGGGGCGGGACTTCTGGCTCAGTGACGAGCTGAAGGCCGAGGGGATAAATGATTTCTGCGAACCCGTCGAAGCGGACTCCGAAGACCCGCTCTTTATACTTTATACAAGCGGCTCGACAGGAAAACCGAAGGGCGTTCTGCATACCACTGGCGGATACCTCGTCTACAGCGCGCTTACGTTCAAATGGATATTCGATTACAAGGACGATGACGTATACTTCTGCACGGCTGATATCGGATGGGTCACGGGGCACACCTATATCCTCTACGGCCCGCTCGCCACAGGCGCGACGTCCCTCATGTTCGAAGGCATTCCCACATACCCGAACCCTGGAAGGTTCTGGGAGATAATAGAAAAACACAGGGTCAATACCCTCTATACCGCTCCGACCGCCATAAGGGCACTTATGAGAAGCGGCGCCGAGTGGGTCAATAAATACGACCTCTCAAGCCTTAAGCTCCTGGGCTCCGTGGGCGAACCGATAAACCCGGAGGCATGGATGTGGTATCACAGCGTAGTGGGCAAGGGGAAGCTCCCGATAGTGGATACGTGGTGGCAGACCGAGACGGGAGGCATCCTCATCTCGCCGCTGCCCGGCGCGATAACGCTTAAACCAGGCTCCGCCACACGCCCTTTCTTCGGGATAAAGCCCAAGGTGCTCAAAGAAGACGGCAAGGAAGCCGGCGTCAACGAAGGGGGCTATCTCGTTATCGAGAGGCCCTGGCCCGGAATGCTGAGAGGCACTTACGGGGATGCTGAAAACAAGCGCATCAAGGAAGTGTACTTCAGCCGCTTTCCCGGGAATTACCTGAGCGGTGACGGCGCGCGCATCGATAAAGACGGGGACTATTGGCTCATGGGAAGGATCGATGACGTGTTGAACGTATCCGGGCACAGGCTTGGAACCGCTGAGATCGAAAGCGCGCTCGTATCGGATGCATCGATCGCCGAAGCCGCGGTCGTCGGATATCCGCACGATGTCAAAGGCGAAGGCATCTACGCGTTCGTTGTTTTGAAGGAAAGCGTAGAGCCCTCGGAAGACCTTGTCGGACGGCTCGAAGCGCACGTCAAAAAAGAGATCAGCGCCATAGCCAAACCGGATAAAATCCAGTTTACGGCCGGGCTTCCAAAGACACGGAGCGGAAAGATCATGAGAAGGATACTCCGTAAGATCGCCAATGGGCATACGGAGGATCTCGGCGACACATCTACCCTTGCCGACCCTTCCATAGTAGACTCGCTTTTAAAAGAGAAGGTCTAGATCGAGTATATGCTCAAAGGGATCCCCTGCGGTGGCAAAACCTCCCCTCCCTCGATGGGAGGGGACTGAGGGGAGGGTGAAATTTTTGGTAAAAGGCTCTTTTGCGCGCCACCGTGCACTTTCGGGTATTGGCTCCGCTCGCTGTCGGCTCACTCCCTCCGATAGAACTGAAGCCCGGTCGCTCGCCTCCTTTATTCGCTGCGCAATGCCCCTGTGATTTTTTAAATACAAAAAAACAAAAATGAATGTTATTGCGAGCGGGGCGAGGCAATCTCGTTTTTAAACCCCCTCACCCAGCCTCTCCCCAAAGAGGGAGAGGGGTTTTTGTGTAGGGCCCGTTCCCCGAACGGGCCGGGAGCAAGAGAGCTCTGCGACAAGCAAAACCTCCCCTCCCTCGACGGGAGGGGATTAAGGGGAGGGTGAAGTAATACAAAAAAACAAAACCTAAAAACATTAAATCATTGCGAACGGAGCACAGGCCGCATTTTTATTAGTTAAGCCCAAAAAAAAGAGCCCCGCATTTTTGCGGAGCTCATTTTAATAACTTTAGCTCAGAAATCCCTAAGAGCATGGCTTTGAATTTCCAAAGCCCGGATGGGTTTTATTCCTGTACCCTTCTTGCGCTCTTCTTGGAGGCCTTCGCGCGACGCTTTGCCGCTTCCTGGCGCTTCCTCTTTTTTTTCACGCTGGGTTTTTCATAGAACCTTCTCTTCTTTATTTCCTTGAAGGTCCCATCCTGAGCAAGCTTACGCTTAAGTATCTTAAGCGCTTTCTCAAGCTGGTCATCATAAACCTTAACCTCTGACAAAAGTTAACACCCCCCTCTATGATAAAAAATTATTATGCCGGCATTACCGTTCAAAAATAATGAATAACGCCGGTACTTCGGCAGCAGAAACGCGCCCTCGGTGCCTGGAGGCACTTCATGGCCACTTCATTATAAATAGCCGTAAGTTTATGAATTATAGCAAAAACGGGC
>JACRET010000077.1 GCA_016218105.1 Deltaproteobacteria bacterium | reverse complement strand
GCAAAATTTTAAAGTTCAGACTCTTAATCAGCGGGTCGCAGGTTCGATCCCTGCGCGGCCCACCAAGAAAATCAAGGGGTTACGGTTTCCCGTAACCCCTTTTCTCTTGGTGGTGATAAAATCCTGATGATTTTATCCAGGTCTCAAACCCCGCTCCCAGGCTTTCGGGGCAACGGCAGGCATCCTGCCGTTCTCAGAGTTAGCCATCCGCCTCCTGCATTGTTAACATTCTCCATCGATTTTCAGCTATCAGGATGTTGAAAAAGTCCTCCCTGGCTTTTTGAAGGACCCCGCCAGAAATGACGGGGTCCTTCACGGTAAGGTGATTGTCCTGTTTATAGCTCGCTCTTTGCCCGCCTCTTTAGCGGCGGGGTCGCGGCGAGCGCCCGGCGGCTTTTCCGTCCATGGATTGCCGGGGTACTCACCCGTTGGGTGGGTCGGGCTGTTTTTCAACAGCCTGCCAGGGATTACAAGACTCAAAATTCTGATTAAAAATTAATCCCCACGTACAATGAAGCGTTGCTGTATGTTGCCTTGAAGTTGGGTTCACCTGAAGCGATCGTGACCCTATAATCTACGCCGATGCTTAAGGCATCCATGACCATATACTCCACTCCGATGCCTGCATGGTATCCTATGTCAAGATAAGTGGTATCGTTTGAAGGGGGCGAGTTGACCATGAACGCAAGACCCACCGGGATTATCCAGGGCCTGAGCTTCCCGCCGGCTATACCGTCGAGGCGGTACTTGGGGGCGACTACCGCAATAAATTCAGATACAGTGACTTCGGTATTATTAGTCCCACCCAGAAGAGCTGATGTGGTCTGGCGCACCTGTTTCTGTGAGAACTTGGAATAATCGAGCATGATCTCACCGATTATATCTCCGGGGCCTAATTTCCTTATAAGCGCCGTGTCTAAACCGGCGCTTATATTCCATCCGCTTTTATCATCGTTTTTTCCAGCCGCACCGTTGGTATCGGTAAATACCTGTGTGCCCCTGTCGTTCTTTAAACTCGATAAGCCGTACCTGAAAAAAACCTGTCCGCCGCTTTCGGCGTAACTGCTCTCTACAAAGATGGCTGTTAAGATAATTGCTAACGATAGGAATAGGACTTTCTTCATCTTTGCGCCTCCTTTCAACGTTTGGCCATTCTTGTTAAAAGCGCCGTTGTAGCCCAGTTAACCCCTTGCCGACCTCCTTTCCGTATAGTTTGTGTGGACTGCCACATCGCGTGGAATAAAGACCTTAACCTTGGAACGCAAAGGTTTATAAAAATGTCGATTAAGTGATCAGAGAAAAAGATTATGCTGCCAATGCAAGTTTCACAGAGCTAAAAAAGTGGCGATAAGGAGAAATAAGAGGTCAAGTCTTTTTACTGTTAAGGACGCTCTGATTAATTCTCGTTTCTGCTGTCATTGCGAGGAGTGAAACGACGAAGCAATCTCTAAGTGCTTGATTTACCTAAAAACGAGATTGCTTCGCTGCGCTCGCAATGACGAATCAATGAATTAATCAGAGATTCCTTAAGATTGTAGAAAGAAAGACAGTATATCAGGAGCCAAAAAAAAGCGTTGTTTTTTACGGGAGGGAAGAATTTAATTATCTTTATTCCCGACGATATACCAGCTAAAAAACATTGTCAAGATTAAAGATTTATAAAGGCGGCAAGCGACCGTCACCGTTGCTTATATAGTCAGAGCGCAGGCTCTGCCGGTCAGTTAAATTTAACAAGCATAGCGAGCGAATTCCCTGCAGCTTGCTGCAGGGAATTTTAATCAGATGAACGGGTGCTCGACGCAATCCCGCCGCTAAAGGGGCGGGCAAAGAGCGAGCTATAAACAGGACAATCACCTTGCCGTGAAGAATCCCCGTCATTTATGGCGGGGTCCTTCAATTGCGGCTTTACGGCGGTGAAAGCGGAAAGACCCGGAAAGGAAGATTGAAATACGGAAAATATCCTTGTATTTTTCCCCTTATCCCTTGATCGACTTCGATCAGGAGGCACTCCCGGCTGAAATTACCCGCCGTCGTTAAGGCCCGCAATCGGGGTGCTTCAAAATCCGCGCGCCGCGCTCATCAGAAGCGCACGCCCGCAAGCCCGCCGAGCCTCCAGTTCGAGTACCTGTGGGCAGGTACCGCCCCGCCGCTCCCCTCGAAGTTATCCGTGAACTGGCGCTTGTAGTTGAAGCCCACGAAGTAGTTGCCGGAGGCATAAAGCAGTTCCGCGAAGACCTGGCCCCCCAGCAGCCAGTCGTCGTTCCTGAAGGCGCTGCCGCCTGAGACGACCGTCTCCTCGGCGTAGTTGTACGACAGGCCGCCGCCGATGCCGAGGTTCCAATTGGGAAGGAACTCACCGACGTATTTAGCGTTTAACTCGATTGGAATGTACGTGAGTTCGGTCTTGTGGTTGCTTACGGTGCTGGAGGGGTTCGCGATGCCGACTTCAAGGCCGAGGAATATCTCCGGGGCTACGTGCGCGTATCCTTCCACAGCCATATATATGCTTTTGTCTATGTCATTGTCTTTAACGAAGCTGTCGGTGAAATTCACGTAGTCTGCCTTGAGGGCCAGGCCCATTCCGGGTGTTGCCTTCTTTTCCGCGCAAAACGCTGTTGAGCATGATAGAAAGACGACGGTCAGGGCAAACAGAAAAAAATTTTTCATATCCACGCCTCCGGGGAAAAAGTGGTCGATCAACCTTTATGTTTTTGGGCAAATATCCTTTACGCAGGCTTCATAAATATTTTTCTGATCGGGATCCATTAAATTTAAGAATACCCCGCTGCTTGCGGCGGGGTATTCTTAGAAACTCTGTTCAAAAATTATCGCGGCAAGCCGCAGTGAATTAAACCCCGAAAGGGGATTAAATTTATCCTGCATCTTTGGCGCCCGTTCATATGCATAAAATATAGCAGAATTTGCCTGGAGATGCCGCAAATAATAAAAGAAATAGAAGATAGCAAAAGCGTAAACAAATTTAGCTCAAAGTAACACCTGTCAGGGTGCGGCTTTCACGGCGGCAATCGGGGTTAAAATCCCAGTGGGCGTGGCAAAACACAAAAAGGGGAGAGTTAAGAAGGTTGTTCTCTCTTTCGCTGGCAATATATGTGAGGGTTAGAATATATTAATGCGCGGTATTAATCCGTTGTAGTTCGGATTGATATTCCATAAAAGTCACTTTTCTCACATCCTGCGGATGCACCATATCGCACACTCGTTGATGCACTATTTTTCACGGTTATGAGTTAAGAGGAAAGAAAGATTATTCCTGAATGACGGTGGGTTGATGAAGAGATAAGGAGTTTTTAAGCCTCATAGCATCTGGATATATCAGCTTAATTTGTCGATGACGATCTCTTCGATCCTGGAAGAAAGAGTTCTGGAATAGGATTGGTACAGACCGGCCCTCTTCGTATGATATTCGCTTTCCGAGACGATCCCGGCTTCTCTGGCCTTTTCAAGGAGAGCCAGTTTTTCCTGGAGTTTAGCCTGAACTTCTTTTCCCAAACCGGCTACCGCGGCCATGTTCCTTTGCAACTGCTTTTCGCGGTAGGACTTCAAGGTTTTTTGTATGATATAAGCCGTAAGAGCGGCCGATAAAATCGGCAGAATGATGGCAAGGAGAGTGTACGTGGCGGAGCTTACGACATGCTTGCCGCCTTTTATCAGTCCGAGAGAGGCCAAAGTCCCCTTGATCGGCGAGGTCGTAAAGGTGGAGGAGACCCAGGCGCCGACCAGCAGGCCTCCGATGGCACTTAAGCTCGGGATCTGTTTAAAGACCTGCTTGTTTATGAAGTATAAGAATTCCTTGAATTCCTTGGCAAGCGCGGCCTTGTCCATTTTTTCCAGACGCTGGAGCTGCTCGATGAGGGACCTGATCAATTTGTCCATACTCGGTTAAGTTAGACCTCTGTTTTGCTGGTTGTAAAGTTATTTAGAACGCCTTTTTTATTTCAAATCGAGAGGGGCCGGGTTTGAACCCGGGGACTTATAAATGTTTCCCGGCCGTGAGGCCGAAAGGAAAAAGGCCGTATCCGTTCAAGTTCTCTTTCATATCCGATTAAACGGCGGCGTGCCGGGGGATCTCCTGTGGGGTATAAAAAAAGGCGGGCCGATAAATCAGCCCGCCTTTTCAGTCTCGCTGTCTTTTTTTGATTACAGCTTTACGACGTTTGTGGCCTTCGGGCCCTTGGGTCCATCGACTACGTCGAAGCTCACAGCCTGACCTTCGGCAAGGGACTTGAAGCCCTTATCCTGAATGTCGGCATAGTGAACAAAAACATCTCCGCCGTCTTCTTTGCTGATGAAGCCAAAGCCTTTGGATTCGTTGAACCACTTCACTGTTCCTTTTGTCACGGTAATATGCCTCCTTTTTTGAATTTGAAGGTACGGAGGCATGTCCTTAAGGAAACCGCGAAGTGAAAACCTTTGCGGCTACAAGCAACAAGTACTCCAACAACTTCAGTAAACATATTATTGCACACAACCTGAGGGGCGTCAAGAATTATTATTTCCATACGGGTGACCGGGGTATGAAAATCAGGGCTATTGCTATTAGGGGTGATAACTGGTAGCGTATTATGGATGAAACTACTTCTGATACAGCCGAAAAACGACCGCAGTTACTGGGGCGGGGTCTCCAGGAGCGGTAAGGCCGGGTTTGTCCGATTGAACCTCCCGACCATCGCCGCGCTCACGCCCGAAGATTGGGAGGTAGAGATACTGGACGCGAGGGTCAGGCCCGTCGATTTCGGGGCGAAGGCGGACCTCGTCGGCATAACGGGGCTCACGAGCGAGATCCCGAGCGCCTACGCGATAGCGGACGGGTTCAGAAAAGCGGGCACAAGGGTCGTGATGGGAGGGGTCCATGTCTCGGCCCTCCCCGAAGAGGCGCTTTTACACGCTGACTCCGTCGTCATAGGAGAGGCGGAACTCGTCTGGCAGAGACTCCTTGAGGACTTCAAGAGAGGCGAATTGCAACCGAGATACAGGGCCGGGCGTCTCTGTGACATGAGTAACATGGCGATCCCACGGAGGGAACTGCTGGACAGGAGCATGTTCGGCTCCGGGTTTAACACCCTTCAGGCCACGCGGGGATGTCCCTTCAACTGCGACTACTGCACGGTGACGGCGTTTTTCGGCAACAAGTTCAGGGTAAGGCCGGTTGACACGGTCATCGAAGAGATAAAACGCCTTGGAGCCAAAGAGTTCTTTTTCATGGATGACAACATCGCGGGCAGGCCGGCTTACGCCAAAGAGCTCTTTGAAAAGCTCGTTCCGCTCAAGGTCAAGTGGGGCAGCCAGGCCTCCATTACCATGGCCAAAGACCCTGAGCTTCTAAGGCTCTACGCGAAAAGCGGCGGCAGGTACGCCTTCATCGGTTTTGAAAGCCTCTCGCAGAAAAACCTCGATAAGATGCGTAAATCCTGGAACTCGGCAAAGGACTATCAAGACGCGATAAAAAAGATACACGACGCCGGGATAAATATCATCGGGAGCTTCGTCTTCGGCCTCGATGAGGACGACAGGACGGTCTTCCAGAACACCTTTGACTTCATAATGGAGGCGAATATCGACGCGGCGCAGTTCCACATACTCACGCCGCTGCCCGGCACAGTGACCTACGCCACCCTGGAGAGGGAAGGCAGGATCATTGACAGGGACTGGGAGAAGTACCATACCGGCGAGGTCGTCTTCAGGCCGAAGTCCATGACGGCCGAAGAGCTGCAGAGAGGGTACTGGTGGATATTCCACAATACTTACTCGATGAAAAACATACTTAAGAGGAGCTTAAGAAGTACCTCGGGCATCGCTTACAGGATAGCGGCCAATTTGAGTTACAGGAAGAAGGCGCTGAAGATGCCGGAGGTCAGGTCCGTTTAGGCGGGCTCTTTAAACATCGACCCTTCATGCGCAGTCTGCCCCCTTTTTTTTATAGACCTTGCGCCTTTAAAGCCGCCTTCAGCTCTTCGGGGACCCTCTTGGGCCTGCCGTCGCTCCCTACCGCAGCCAGGACAACGGCTCCCCTGACGGCCTCCGCATCAAAGCCCTCTTTTCTCACGCTGTGCTTGAAGGTTATGGTAGCCCCGGTGGCGGAGGAGACCCCGGTCTCAAGGTACAACAGGTCGTCGTATCTGCATGGAGAGAGGTATTCGACCTCCGCCTTCCTGACGACAAAGACGACCCCCTTTTCCCGGAGCTCCGGAAGAGAGACGCCGAGTTCCCTGAGAAACTCTGTTCTGCCGCGCTCGAAGTACTTGAGGTAGTTGGCGTAGTAGACGACGCCCCCGCAGTCGGTGTCCTCGTAATATATCCTTATCGGCAGGCGCATGGGTTGAAGATAACAGATTTTGGGCCCCGTTGCAATCCGGGAAAAGCCGTAAGGCCCTGTCAGGCGGAGAGAGAAGTATTTCAGGGACCGCGTAAAACGCGGCCCCCTTTTTTGTTGGAACGGTTTTTGATTTGTGTTAGAAATTTAGCAGGCCGCGGATGACCGCAGGCAGGGTCTAAAGACATTTCTGCCGTCAAATTTAT
>JACRET010000076.1 GCA_016218105.1 Deltaproteobacteria bacterium | reverse complement strand
ACGCGAGCCTCATGCCCGCGACAGGCACTCCGGAGCCGGGCGGCATGATGTGGGACGACGCGATGAGGATACTCGGCGCGGCCTCGAAGTTGGCGCGGTTCGTGGGCGCGGACGTGAACGAGCTGGCCCCGGTAAAGCAGATGCACTACTGCGATTTTCTGGCGGCGAAACTCGTCTACAAGATACTGTCGTACGCGTTCAGGAAGTGAAAAGCAAAAGGCGCGGTCGGAAGACCGCGCCTTTTAATTTGTCTGATTTTATGTAGGTTGGGTTAGCGAAGCGTAACCCAACATTTTTTGTGCATGGCGTCTGGTGCCCGCCAGGTCATTGTATCCTGGTAGTCAGTTTATTGATGAGAAGGTCTTCTATCCTTGAGTTGGGCCTTCTTGCGTATGACTGGTAGAGATGGGCCAGCTTCGTCCGGTATTCGCCCCACGAAAGTAAGCCAGCTTCTCTTGCCTTTTCAAGGACCTCCAGCTTCCCGTTAAGCTCTTTCCGCACATCCTCGCTCAAGCGCGCAACCCGTGATTCGTTAAGCTCTATCTGCATCTCGCGGAAGGCCTTGAGCCCCTTTTGCACGATATAGGCCGTAACGCCCGTGGCCATGATCGGCAGTATTATCGTTAGAAACCTGTATGTGCCGGTGCTTACGACATGCGTGCCGCCTTTGATTATCCCCCATTGGGCCAGCGTCCCTTTTATGGGGGAGGCCGTAAAGGTGGAGGCGACCCACGCGCCCGCGAGCAGGCCCGCCACGGCGCTTACGCTCGGTATCTGGTTGAAGACCTGCCGGTTCAGAAAATAGAGTATCTCCCTGAATTCGCTTTTTATAATCGTCATATCGGGCTTTTTAACGGCTTGAGAGGGGCTTTCAAATCTTTCCACGGCAACCTCCGCTTGTTTAGGTTACTGGCGTGGGTTTAAATACCATATCCAGGGGGGGAAAGACTGTGACTTTGGTTTGGACGCGCGGGCAAAAAAAACAGGCGCGGTCGGAGGCCTTCAGGCAAACTTCCGGAATCAGGAAGCAGTCAGAAGCGCCCCGCGGGACCGAGATGCTTTATGGGCTTTACTCACCCATTCAAACTTGTTACATTAAATCAGGTAATAAAATCGAGATATCCTCAAAATCCGATCTTGCCAACCTTTTCAAGCGCCCGGCGGATTTGCCGCGGCAGATGCGGGTGCACGGTAAAATGAAGATTCCCAGAAGCCTGAATCTATTTTACCTGTCCGTCATGGCAGTCCTGGTCGCAATCGTTTTTTCCATGTCATTTACAAGGATCTTCGATCCGGATGAGTTCTTCTTCTCGCACATTTCATGGAAGATGCTGCGTGGAGAAAAATTATACATTGATTTCCTTGTGCTCCACCACCCGCTCATAAATTTTCTTATCGAGCCGGTAATCGCTTTTTTAGGGGAAAAAGCATCCACCCTCCTTGTCCTCAGGGTCGGCATGTTTCTGATATTTCTCCTGATAATAACGGTAACATACCGGATCGCGGAAGAGGCCTTCAACAAGGAAACCGCCTCGATAAGCGTAATACTGCTTTCAAGTTCGGTATTTTTCGTGACGAAGGTGATAGAAATAAGGCCGGACGTGCCTCAGACTCTTACAGGCCTTCTCTCCGTATTATACCTGCAGAGGTTCCTGGTGAAAAAAAACAGGGCAACTCTTGCCGCCGGGGCCTTTTTTCTGGCTCTTTCTTTTTTATTCCTCCAGAAAACCATATTCCTGATGTCGATCATGACGGGATTTATGGTCTTGATGGCGGCAAAAAAACAGATCGCCTTCAGGGAGATCCTCTTTTTCTGGGCCGTTTTTGCCGCATCCATCCTGCCGTTCTGTATTTATCTCGTTTTTACCGGCGCCCTCAGCAATTACATCCTGTTCAACTGGAAGATACATATGAACCTTCTGGAGCGGGTATCGGCCTCGGCGTGGCTCGCAAGATCTTTCAAGATGAATGCTTTTTTCTGGATATTCTACGCGGCAGGCCTGATATATGCGGTAAGGACAAAGGCTTATTGGCTTGCGCTCTTTTCAGTTGCGCTTCTTGGCTCCCTTTTTATGGTCAAGACCCAGACTCCGCAATACATGTTGATGGCAACGCCGCTTATGGCGATAATCTCGGCATATTCCCTGAACAGGATCTTTTCGGACAAGCGTCTGCTTGGGCTGTTGATCGCCTGCGGGATCGCATACCCTTCTTATCTTCTCGCCACCAATACAATAGACAATCACAGGCAGCTTGAGAAGATAGATTACATTGTGTCATTGACCGGCCCGGATGAGTATGTATACGACAGCAACGTAATAGTAAACCTGTTCAGAAAAGACCTCGATTTCTTCTGGTATACGGGCACCCCTCAGGCAGGCGTCCTTGCCACTTATCAATACATGACCGGATACAGGTATGACAAATACAAGCTGATCGACGAAAAAAAACCAAGGGTGATTACCAGCCGTTATATCGAAAACATGGATGACGAAAGGATAGCAGACCACTACGTGCGGTCTGACGTTTACAGGGATTTGTTTGTGAGAGCCCGGCGGGAAAAGTGAGCGGCCGGGTTTTCAAGCTTTAAGCGGGGGTAGTCACGAAAAGCGTTTAAAGTCGGAGACTGTTTAAGTAGAAAGAGCCATGGCCTTCCGGTTAAGATATTGTACCCCAACATGTCTTAAGTAAAAGGGGTCGTTTTTAACAACCCCTGATTCAACCTCGAAGTGCGACGCAGGGAGCGGTTCCGTAGGGGGCTTCGCCCGCCTCCTTGTCTCTCCTCGTCCCCTACGCCTTCACATACTTCTCACCCTTGACCCCGCAGATGGGGCATGTTTCCGGCGGCGCGCCGAGCTCTATATGTCCGCAGACCGGGCAGAGCCAGGCCTCTTCCGTGATGTCCTGCCCCTTAAGAGCCGCCTCGAGCGCCTTCTTGTAAAGCTCGGCGTGGACCTCCTCGGCCTTTACGGCGAATCCGAACATCCGCTTCGCCTTGCTGTTCTCGGCCTCGGCCTGAGCGAGCATCGGCGGGTACATCTCTTTATACTCGTGCGTCTCTCCGGCTATCGCTGATTTAAGGTTATCGGCAGTCGAGCCGACCCCGTCGAGCGCATTGAAGTGCCCCTCGGCGTGGATGCGCTCCGCCTCGGCGGCGGCGCGGAAGAGCCGCGCGATGTTCGGGAGCCCGTCTTTTTCAGCCTTCTTCGCGAAGGCGCGGTACTTCTGGTGCGCCTGGCTCTCGCCGGCAAAGGCTTCTTTCAGATTGTCGTTAGTCGTCGGCATAAGGAATACCTCCTGAAATGATTGTCGAAATATAGATTATTTTGACGGGAATTACAATACTTCGTCGGGCTTTCCGATGTCCTCACCCCAGAGGGACGGGTTGCACCGCATAAAATCCCGCATAAGCCGGATGCAGCGCGGGTCCTGGACGACTTGAATCCGTACCCCTCGCGATGAGAGCAATTCCTCCTCGCCCATGAACGATTGGTTCTCGCCGATGACAACGCGCGGGATGCCGTAGAGCAGGATGGCGCCGCTGCACATGGCGCATGGTGAAAGCGTCGTGTAGAGGGTGCAGGCGCGGTAGAATTCGGCGGATCGGCGCCCGGCGTTCTCGAACGCATCCATCTCGCCGTGGAGGATGACGCTGCCATTCTGAACGCGGCGGTTGTGACCACGGCCGACGATGGCGCCTGAATGCACAAGGACGGAGCCGATGGGTATGCCGCCTTCGGATGAGCCGCGCTCCGCCTCTTCTATAGCCGCGAGCAGGAACGGATCCATATTCCTCCTTCCTATGCCGTTCTGTGGGTTTTGACTCCCTCTTTTTATCAGGATACCCGTGAGCACGGATTTAGTCCAGAACAGAAAAATATTTCAGGGTTGATTGGATATGGGGCTGAACATGACAGGCCCCAGCAGTTATATACCCTTTAATAGGGTATTTTAAACGAAGGAGAGACGATCATGATCAAACATATCGCAGTGCTTTCCGGGGACTTGAGCATTTAAAAACTCATAATCACGGACAACAATAATATTGTTACCCCTAACCACAGGTTTACTTTGACAAGGTCCAAGGAACGCCTCTGCAGGGCTGGTTTCTGCACGGGTCCGGCCGCCGTTATTTTTGGAGCAAGCACGAGCCCCCTATAGAAATGTATGCCTATCATCATCAAAGCCAGGAGATATTTTAAAGATATCGTAAAAGGCGGAACACTTTGCGAAAAGGAGCTTCCCTGAAAATATCCTCTTGACCATGTCAACGCTACCCCGGTGATTACAAGCGATAGGATGCCATAGTTTGCGACAGGCGTAAACCTTTTGGAGATCTCTCCCATCAATTTACCTGCATCGGGGCCGAGCGCCTGTCTTGAGGAAGGTATCGCGATATAGAGTATGAATATGATCCCGCCGAGCCAGATAACCGCAGAGAGCAAATGAAGCCAGCTGAAAAGTATCGCCATCAGATCCATCTTTCATGTCCCCCATCGACTTTTTGGAATAAGGGCGGCTTGATTCAGCCGCCCTGTAAAACAAATTCCCTCAGTTTTCCTTTGCGGGCGGTCCACAGCCGCATCCGCAGGTCCTTTTGGCGCTGACCGATGACTGAGGCTTCTCTGAAATCGGATGCTCTGCCGGCCTGGTTTCCTGGTCCATAACCTCACCTCCCTCTTTTATAAGAATATGCGTATATACTAATATTCAGGCGATAAAAAAACATTAGCATTTTCCGGTCTTTGGCTGATTGCCGCCAAGACACCCGCAAGTGCAGATCCTGTTCAGCCTCTGCCTGCATTTTTCAAGGGTCTCACGGTTCAAAGAATAATATATCCAGTAACCTTTCCGTTCGTCTCTGACAAGGCCGGCGGATTTTAATACCCGTAGATGCTGAGAGACGGCCGACTGTGTGATCCCCAAAACATCCGAGATGGCGTTAACGCTCATGGCCTCTTTCTTTAGAAGCTCTATTATTTCGATCCTCTTGTCTACAGAGAGTAATTTGAAAAGCTCGGCGGTTTTTTTCATATCGATATAAGTATTTAAGTATTTACTTATATACACCGGTTTCGTTCACCTGTCAATCGGATTTTTCTGGAAAATAATTGGCGCACTGTCGTGCCCACGAATGATTTTTGCGGTTCGGTATGTGAAAAGCAGCCTTGACATCGATAATATTCTATGATAATTACTTAATAAGTTTCTTAACTATTAAAATATATAATGGCGGTCCTATGATATCAAAAGAGATATATGAGATACACGCGAGCATCTGCCAGTGTCTTGCGAGCCCCAAGCGTCTGGAGATCATACATACTCTCAGGGACAGGGAGCTTTCGGCGACCGATATCGCCGAAAAGATAGGCATCTCCGGCGCGAACGCCTCGCAGCACCTCGCCATAATGCGCAACAAGGGTATACTTAAAAGCAGGCGTGAAGGGGTCAGCATCTACTACTCTCTTGCAAACCCCAAGGTCATTACCGCATGCGACATGATGCGGGAGGTGCTCTTTGAATATCTTAACGAAAAGCAGTTGCTGACGAAAAAGGTGAAGTTCTGACGGAGGTCCCAATGTCTCACGATTTTTCAAAGGAGTTCTTTGCCGCATACCATGCCGCGGTATTCGAGGCCCTCGGCGAGGATGCCGCAAAGTATAACGCCAGGATAGGGATCAACCTTGCGAACGCATGGCAGAGGAGGCTGAACGACCTGCCGGCGGATCCGGCGGAATTCAAGAAAGCCATCGAAGCATACATGAGCGGCCCTTTCAGGTTTTCCGACATTGCGAGATTCGAATTCAACGACGACGGCACGGCCTGCCTGTATGTCAAAGGGTGCGACATCTGCCACGGCAACGAGATACTCAGGAACAGCGGCAAAAAGGGCTCCTGCCCGATAAGTCAGATGGTGAAGTCCGCCATGGGCAAGGCCCTTAAAACGGGGGTTGAGCTCACGGGCAGTGAAAAGCCCGGGCCGGTCGGCGAGTGCTACCTGAGATACAGGATCGCCAGGTGAGGGTGGGCGTTCTGCGGGAAAAACAGCACCTGAGATAGTTCTTCCATGGCTCTTGAAGGAGGAATATGGCAAAGGTTGTGATCATAGGCGCTTCCACCGGCGGGCTTCCGGCGGCGTACGCGATGAGGGACGCACTCGGCGCCGGTCACGAGATAACCGTGATATCGAGCGCCGATTCGTTCCATTTCGTCCCGTCTAATCCCTGGGTCGCCGTGGGCTGGAGGTCAAGGAAAGATATAAGCTTTCCCCTGAGGCCGCCTTTGGAGAAGAAAGGCATCAAGTTCATCGCCGAGGCCGCCGCCGGAATAGACCCCGTCAAAAAGGAGATAACAACCGCATCCGGCGCTGTCGTTCCATATGAGTACCTCCTCATAGCGACAGGTCCCAAGCTGGCATTCGACGAGATCCCCGGTTTGGGGCCTGATGGCAATACCGTCTCGGTCTGCACCCTCGACCATGCCGAAAAGGCGTTCGAGCAATACCGGAAGTTCCTTGAAGACCCGGGCCCTGTGGTAATCGGCGCGGCACAGGGCGCTTCCTGCTTCGGCCCGGCTTACGAGTTCGCCTTCATACTCGATGCCGATCTGCGCAGGAGAAAACTGCGGAGAAAAGTCCCCATGACCTTTATCACCCCGGAACCCTATATCGGCCATCTGGGGCTTTCAGGCGTCGGAGACTCAAAGGGGCTTCTTGAGCATGAACTTCGTGAAAGGCACATAAGCTGGAATACGAACACAAAGATAAAGCGGGTTGAAAAGGGGAAGATGCTCATCGAGGTATTGGATGAAGGCGAAAAGGAGCTCCCTTTCAGGTACGCGATGATAATCCCTTCGTTCAAAGGCGTAGATGCCGTAGCCGGGGTCGAGGGCCTGTGCAATCCCAAGGGGTTTGTTGTGGTGGATGGGTTCCAGAGGTCCCCCAGGTATCAGGATATCTATGCCATAGGCGTATGCATCGCGATAGCCCCGACTGAAGCGACCCCTCTCCCGGTGGGCGTCCCAAAGACCGGCTTCATGATCGAGAGCATGGCGGCCGCGGCTGTTCAAAACATAAAGGCATCCATAAAAGGGGAGCCGGTTTCCGCAAAGGCCACCTGGAACGCGATATGCCTTGCGGACATGGGCGACAGGGGTGTTGCGTTCGTCGCCATACCGCAGATGCCGCCCCGCGATGTGACCTGGGCAAGGAAAGGCAGATGGGTCCACCTCGCCAAGGTCGGCTTCGAGAAGTACTTTTTGCGCAATATGAAAAAAGGCGTTAGCGAGCCTTTTTATGAAAAGACGATCTTAAGCGCATTGAAGATAAAGAAGCTCGAATAACCCGTGACCAGCCAGGAACATTTTTATGGACCTTTGGGACCCGCAGGCCTATGACGCCTGGTATGAGACCCCGCTCGGAAAGACCTCCAACCGGCTTGAGGGGGAACTCGTCTTTTCAATGGCAAGCGTAAGGGAAGGCGAAAAGGCCCTGGATGCGGGTTGCGGCACAGGGCTATACTCCGTCGAGCTTGCAAGGAGGGGCGCCATCGTAACCGCCATGGACGCTTCACCGGGGATGCTTGACCGGGCAAAAGTCAAGGCAGGCAATGCCGGGTTAGAGATAGATTTCGTCAAGGCGGATGCCCTGAAGATCCCGTTCCCCGGCAGGCATTTCGACCTCGTGCTCTCCGTGTGCATGCTCTGTTTTGTAAAGGAAAGGGACGCGGCGCTCCTTGAGCTGAAAAGGGTTTTGAAGCCCGGCGGCAGGATAGTCATAGCGCTCCTTAACAGATGGTCTCCCTGGGCGTGTCTTAGAAGGGTAAAGGGAGTATTCAAGGAAACTACCTACAACAGGGCCGAATTCATATCCCCGCGCGGGCTTGAATCCTCGCTTGAAAAGGCAGGTTTCAAGGACATAAAGGTCAGGACCTGTCTCTTTTTTCTCCCGATAAACTCAGCCCCTTACCTTGCTTTCTCGGAATCGCATGAAAGGATCGGAAGGAAGTTTTTCCCGAAAGCGGGGGCATTTCTGGTCGCGGCCGCAATAAAGGCGTAAGTCCGAAACAAACTAAATCCTATCAGCCGGGTATCGCATGAAAAAACATTACCTTGTCGAATTCTCCGTCAGACATCCGAAGCTCGTTGTCGTAATCGTCGCGCTTGTCACGCTCGGTTTCCTTACGCAGTTCCCGAAGATAAAGACGGACACAAACCCCAAGAACATGCTCCCGCCGACGTCCGACGTCAGGGTCTGGAACGACGAGGTCGACGGGACCTTCGGCCTATATGAAGACATGATAGCCGTCGGCATAGTAAGCGATGAAGGCGTCCTCAACGAGCGCACGCTCGGCAAGGTCTTAAGGATCACGGACGAGGTCTTGAGGATCGAAGGCGTCGCGGCAAGGGATGTGAACGCCCTGCCTACCATTACTAATGTTACCGCAGAGGCCGGGGCGCTGAAGGTCGCCCCGCTCATGTCAGAGGTGCCGAAGACGCGGGCCGGGATGGACGACCTTAGGAAGGATCTCTTTGAAAACCCGCTTTTCAGGGGCCGCGTGATATCCGACGACGGAAAGACGACCGCCATCTACATCCCCCTCGAGAAAGGCGCCAACGGAAAGACGGTAGCCGACAGCATCAAGGAGGTCGTAAAGAGGGAAGGCGGCCCCGAGAGGT
>JACRET010000075.1 GCA_016218105.1 Deltaproteobacteria bacterium | reverse complement strand
GTTCCCGGGCAGGATCGCCGTGGGCATAGACGCGAAGGACGGCTACGTAGCGATAAAAGGCTGGGTTACCGTAACCCAAGAGAGGGCGGTAGACCTCGCCAGGAAGCTTGAGGGGTTGGGGGTCTCCTGCATCATCTACACCGACATATCCAGGGACGGTATGCTTACGGGGCCCAATGTCGAGGCTACGAGAGAGTTGTCCGAATCCGTCTCGATACCGGTCATCGCCTCCGGCGGCATATCCTCTAAAAAAGACATAGAATCGTACAGGGGCGTGGCGCTTGAGGGCATCATCATCGGCAAGGCCTTATATTCGGGGAATGTCGATTTGAAAGAGGCGATAGAGGCCGCGGCAAGGCTTTAATAATTACAAGGCACAGGGTTTAACCATGCTGACCAAGAGAATCATACCTTGTCTTGATGTCAAGGACGGACGTGTCGTAAAGGGCGTGAGCTTCGTGGAACTCCGGGACGCCGGAGATCCGGTAGAGTCCGCCAGGGCCTATGAGGCGCAGGGCGCGGATGAGCTTGTCTTCCTAGATATAACGGCCTCGCATGAGAAGAGAAGGACCATCCTCGATGTCGTCGAAAAGACGGCCTCAAACGTATTCATGCCTTTGACGGTCGGCGGCGGCATCAGGACGCTTGACGACATAAAAGAACTGCTCCGCGCCGGAACCGACAAGGTATCCATAAACACTACCGCCGTGGAAGACCCGGATTTTGTAAGGCGCGCCTCCGAGCGGTTCGGAAGCCAGTGCATAGTGGTGGCGATAGACGCCAAAAAAAAGCAGGGCGGCGGATGGGAAGTCTACACGCACGGCGGAAGGAAGCCCAGGGGGATAGACGCGGTCGAATGGGCCAGAAAGATGGAGTCCCTCGGCGCCGGAGAGATACTCCTGACCAGCATGGATCAGGACGGCAGGAAGGACGGCTATGACCTTGCCCTTACCAGAGAGGTCGCCCTTAATACCTCCATCCCGGTAATAGCCTCAGGCGGGGCAGGCACGCTGGAGCATATATGCGAGGCGTTCACGAAGGGGCTGGCGGACGCGGCGCTCGCCGCGTCGATATTCCACTTCGGCGTATTTACTATCCCTGAAACAAAAGAGTACCTTAAAAAAAGGGGCATCAGGGTAAGGCCCCCTGGGGGATAATGAAACAAAAGAACTACGGGTTTTTAAGGTTTATCATATTTTACAAGGTTATAATGGGCGCTGTCGAGCTTACGCTCGCCGCCGTCTTCCTTAGCATCAGCGAAAGCCCCCAACCGGTATTCACGGCCCTTGCCGGAAACCTAAAGCTCGATCCGGAAAATCACTTCATAAAGGCGGCGCTTACGAAGGCCGTCTCCATAGACCACGGAACGCTGCTGGCCTTTACCTTTCTTGTATTCATCATGGCCCTTTTCAACCTTGTCGAGGCGTGGGGTCTTCACCTGAGGCAGAGGTGGGCTGAATGGTTTACTGTGATAGCTACGTCCCTCTTGATCCCTTATGAAGCATATCTTCTGGCGACGGGGTTCAGCTTCCTTAAAATCGCTGTCCTTGCGTTAAACTCAGCGGTCGTATATTACCTTGCCAGACACAAGGAACTCTTCGAGGCGCACAGGGTTGCGGAATCTTTAGACATAAATGCTTAAATATTACGGCATGTTGCTCCGAAGACGCAGGTTTCCGGCCTGCGTCCTCCATTTTAAAAAAATCTTGCTTTAACTCTCAGGAAATAGTATATATTCTCTTTGCTTTTATCTATGCCATAGGGGCATAACGGGCTTAACCGGCCCGCAACAAAAAATCCTTGCACGCAGGTGCAAACCCGTTGAGCGTCATCTCATGCCGCTTTGACGGGGAACCAGAAGGAGGAACAATGAACAGGTATGAAACAGTCTGCATCCTTAAGCCGGATGCGGGGGATGAGGTCGTAAAGGCCTTTATCCAGAAGACAACCGCTTCGCTGGAAAGCGGCGGCGGCAAGCTTGAAAAGCTTGACGAATGGGGCAGGAGAAGGCTCGCCTATCCCATCCAGAAAAAGAACGAAGGGTACTATTTCGTAATGGAGTACAACAGCTCTCCCGAAGCGAGCAAAGAGATCGGAAGGCTTATGAGGCTCAACGAAACCGTGCTCCGTCATCAGACGATCAGGCTTGACGAACAGCCCGCGGCTGCACAGACTGAAGAGGCGAAGACTGCTCCGGCGGAAGGAGGAATATCATAATGGCGACAGAGAGACGTGAAAGAAGCGGCGGCCCGGACAGAGGCGGAGACAGAAGGCCCTATCAGAAAAAGAAGGTCTGCCGTTTCTGCAAGAACAAGGGTCTTACCATAGATTATAAGGACGCCAAGGCGTTAAGGCCGTACATCACGGAAAGAGGCAGGATAGTCCCCAGAAGGATATCCGGCACCTGCGCAAAGCACCAGAGGGTAGTATGTGAGGCTATAAAACGTGCGAGAAATCTCGCCATAATCCCATTCACCGCAACCAGCATATAGGAAGGAGAGGTTATGAAGATACTGCTTAAAAAAGAAGTCGAAAACCTCGGCGGTTTCGGTGATCAGGTAAAAGTGGCCGAAGGTTATGCGCGTAATTTTCTGATACCCAAGGGGCTCGCCGTAGAGGCGACTACCGGCAACATAAGGCAGTTCGAGGCAGAGAAAGACGCCTTTTTAAGAAAGGCTCAGCAGAAGAAAGAAAAGGCCGAGAGGCTCAAATCCGATCTTGAGGCGGTTTCCCTGTCGTTCGCGAGGAAGGCCGGAGAGGACGAGAAGCTCTTCGGTTCAGTCACGTCCCACGATATCGAGGAAGCGCTTAAGGCAAAAGGGTTCTCCCTTGAGAAGAAGGATATCCTGCTCGATGAGCCTATAAAGACGATCGGCATGTTTACGGTCTCCGTAAAGCTTTACAGCAACGTCTCCGCGGATATTCAGGTCAGCGTAGTAAAAGAATAAGCAATCTCACACTCTACAGGCCGTGCCGGAAAAATCCCGGCGCGGCTTTATTTCCCCACTTCCCTTATGGCGCTCCGGACTCAGAACCAGAAAGAAATCATACATAAGGTGCCCCCTCACAACATCGAGGCGGAGCAGTCGGTCCTTGGCGGCATACTCCTTGAGAAGGACGCCATAAACAAGGTCCTTGAGATACTCTCTCCCGACGGGAGCGATTTCTACCATAGTGCCCATGCCAGGCTTTTTGGCGGCATGGTCAACCTCTTCGAAAAGAATACCCCTATAGACGTGGTAACGTTAGCCGACCAGTTCAAGGGATCGGACTCTCTTTCATCCGTCGGCGGCATCTCTTATATAGGAGAGATCGTCGAGGCTACCCCAACCGCCGCGAACATAATGTACTACGCGAAGATCGTAAGGGAGAAGGCCCTCCTCCGCCGAGTCATATCCGCTTCAACGGATATAGTGTCGAGGGGTTATGAAGGGGTTGAGTCCGCAGACGACTTCATAGACCAGGCCGAACAGAGCATCTTCCAGGTATCGCAGGACAGGGCCAAAAAATCCTTCTATGCCCTTAAGGACATCATAAAGGACACCTTCGAGACCATCGAGCGCCTCTATGAAAGGAAGTCCCACATAACCGGCGTTACTACCGGGTATAAAGGTCTGGACAAGCTTACAGCCGGGCTCCAGGACTCAGACCTTATAATAATAGCGGGCCGTCCCAGTATGGGAAAGACCTCATTCTGCCTTAATATCGCTGAGAACGCGGCCATAGAGGCTGGCTCGCCCGTGGCGGTATTCTCGCTTGAGATGAGCAAAGAGCAGCTCGTGCAGAGGATGCTCGCCTCCCGCGCCAGGGTCGATCTCCAGAAACTGCGGAGCGGTTACCTTAAAGAAGAGGACTGGGGGAGGCTCACGGCCGCAGTAGGCTCTCTCTACGACGCGCCGATATTTATCGATGACACCCCCGCGCAGTCGGTACTTGAGATGAGGGCGAAGTGCCGGAGATGGAAAAACGAGATCGGGCTGAAATTGGTCGTAATAGATTACCTTCAGCTTATGAGGGGCAGACGGAACAACGACAACCGCGAGCAGGAGATCTCAGAGATCTCAAGATCTCTGAAGGCTATGGCAAAGGAGCTTCACGTCCCCGTTATAGCGTTGTCGCAGTTATCCCGAATGGCCGAGAGGAGGGAAGGCAGCAGGCCCCAGCTTTCCGACTTGAGAGAATCCGGCGCTATCGAGCAGGACGCGGACGTCGTCATGTTCGTCTATAGAGAAAACGTTTATAACCCCTGCGACTGCCCCAAAGAGCTTTGCACCTGCGGAAGGAGGAGAAGCGCTGAAATAATAATAGCCAAACAGCGTAACGGCCCCACAGACACGGTAAAGCTTACATTCCTGAACGAATACACCAGGTTCGAAGACCAGGCCCCCGCAGATATGGATGTCCAGAGCGAGCGGGTGGAGTAGATCCGGGGTACTCTCCGCTAACCTGGGCTTTTGTAATGTTTTTACAAAATACCAAGGTATTGCGTAACCGAGCCGACAGCGAGCAGAGCAATACCCCAAAAGGGTGCGGCAGCACGCAAAACGGCCTTCCTGTAAAAGCACGGCACAAACAAAACCCCTGAGCAAAAAATTAATCCTTCAACTTTTCATCATTGCCCTTCCAAATCCCCCCTCTTTCTAATAAAATCCTTCTATGCAGAGAGGAACCGATTGAAACCCATTTTCGCCGAAATAGCCGTAGAGCTTCCGGTCGAGCAGACATTTACCTATGCCGTGCCCGGTGAGCTGAAGCATCTTGCATCTGTCGGGAAGCGCGCCCTTGTCCCGTTCGGAAGGAGGACCCTCACGGGCTATATACTCTCTTTAACCGATAGCGCTGGGGAGGTCTCCGGTATCAAGCCCATCCTCGACGTCATCGATTCCGAGCCCATATTCGACGAGAAGCGTCTCAAGTTTTTCAAATGGCTCTCCTCCTACTACTTTGCCCCGATAGGCGAGGCTCTCTCCCTTATTCATCCCGCGGGGACTAACATCAAAAGCCGCAGGCACTTTGAGATTACGGAGGCCGGTGAAGGATCCGTCCACGGGAAGAAAGGGCTGGAACAGGAGATACTTAAGGCGGTCTCAAAGGGGGCGGCCCTTTCCACGCTCTTGAAAACCTTCAGGGGCAAGCCTGTCCACAGCGCGGTAGAAAGGCTTAAAAAGGAAGGCCTCCTGACGGAAGAGGCCTTACTAAAAGGCGGCGGGCCGGAGAAGACCGAGAGATTCGTCAAGGTAAAAGGCGGAACTGCCCTCCCCCATCTACTTAAAAGATCGCCGATACAGGCCAGGGTCTACGAATATCTTATTAAAAACGGCGAGTCCTCTTCGTCCGCCATAAGAAAAGACCTGGGGAACGTTGCCGAGGCCGTCAAAAGGCTTGCTGAAAAGGGCTTTGTGGATGTGGCTGAAAGGCAGGTTTTAAGAAACCCGATTAGCGAAATCGTTCCAAGGGCCGAGAACCACGAACCCAACACAGAACAGCAGGCCGCGATAAACCAAATATCAGAGTCTCTCAAAAAAAACACCTTCTCGCCTTTCCTCCTGTACGGCGTAACCGGCAGCGGCAAGACGCTGGTCTATCTTAAGATCCTCGCAGAGGTGATAAGGTCGGGCAAAAAGGCGGTCATACTCGCCCCTGAAATAGCGCTTACCCCCTGGCCCGCGGCCTATCTCGCCGCCCTTTTTCCCGGGCGGATAGCCCTTGCCCACAGCGGCCTTTCCCCCGGAGAACGCCTGGACGAATGGGGCCGCATTTTAAGGGGAGAGGCCGATATAGTCGTCGGCGCGCGCTCAGCCCTTTTCTCGCCGGTTAAAGACTTGGGGCTTATAATAGTAGACGAGGAGCACGAGTCCTCCTACAAGCAGGAAGACGGGATCAAGTACAACGCTCGCGACTCCGCCCTTATGCTTGGAAAGTACCTGGGCATCACGGTTGTCCTCGGCTCGGCTACGCCGTCGGTAGAGACCTTCTATAACGCGCTTACCGGCAAGATAACGCCGATATATCTGAGAAATAGGGTCAACAAGCAGATACTCCCGAAGATAGAGATACTGGATATGAAGGGGGATAAGGCGGTGATATCGGAAAGGTTAAAATCCCTCATGGGAGATGCCTTTGCCGAAGGCCATCAGGCCCTCCTTTTCCTTAACAGACGCGGCTTTTCAAACTCCGTCATCTGC
Source organism: Deltaproteobacteria bacterium (assembly GCA_016218105.1). Lineage (GTDB taxonomy): Bacteria > Desulfobacterota > GWC2-55-46 > GWC2-55-46 > GWC2-55-46 > GWB2-55-19. The sequence continues at coordinate 3,067 of JACRET010000075.1, read as the reverse complement.
AGGGACTGCGGGCAGACCTTTAAGTGCCTCAATTGCAGCGTCTCACTGACCATGCACAAGCGCGGCAACGTGCTTAAATGCCACTACTGCGACCTTTCGATCCCTATCCCTGAGGCTTGCCCAACCTGCAAAGGCGTTGACCTGGCCGCTCCCGGCACAGGGACGGAAAAGGTCGAGGAAGAGGTCAGAAGCCTCTTCCCCGGCATAAGGGTCGGCAGGATGGACAGGGACACGACACGGAAGAAAGGGTCTGCCAAAAGGATAATCGACGCCGTAGAAGACAGAAAGGTGGATGTTCTAATAGGTACCCAGATGGTATCCAAAGGCCACCACTTCCCGGGTATTACGCTTGCGGGTGTCATATCAGGGGATACATCGCTCAATATCCCTGATTTCAGAAGCTCGGAAAGGACGTTCCAGCTGATAACCCAGGCGGCTGGGAGGGCCGGACGAGGCGATGTGGCGGGCACTGTCGTGATACAGACCCTCAACCCCCTCCATTACTGCTTTAAAAACGCCCTTACCCACGATTATGACGGCTTCTACAAGGAAGAGATCGAACTCCGGGAAGAGACCTCATACCCCCCATTTACAAGGGTCTGCAACCTGAGGATAGAAGGTTCCAAGGAGGACCGGGTGATACAGGCGGCTTGCGAGCTGAAAGGCATAGCGGAAGGCATTGTGAGCCGAAAGGGGTACTGTGTAACGATCCTCGGCCCCGCGCCCTCGCCTTTGAAGATGATCAGGGGCCAGCACAGATGGCAGATGCTTATCAAAGGTGGAGAGCTTAAAACCCTCCATACCTTTCTAAAAGGCCTAAAAACCGCGTTTGATTCAAAAAAAAGAAGCGGGGTTACCCTCACGATAGACATGGATCCGCTGAATATCATCTAAGCGTCTCTATCTACCTTTTTTCAGCATGCCTTCTTAATCTTAAAATTTAAGCTTTTCAGCTACTTACCTCAATTGACAACCGCCTGCCGCTGGGCTAAAGTTAAAGTAGAAACTACTATTCAATTCAAATCTTAAAAGGAGGTGAATAGTATGGCAGTAGGAACAGGTACAATGGGACCCGCTTTCTATACGGAAGCTGAGACCGCGAGATACCGTCTTTCATGGGGATCCGTGTTCGCGGGCGTGGTCGTTGCGATGGTTACTTTCCTTACACTTGAACTCCTCGGATTAGGCGTTGGCTTGGGGCTTATTAATCCCGCCGCTGAGCAGAGGTTCGCGGCTGTCGGTATAGGTACGGGTATATGGATGGTGCTTAGCACGATCATCTCGCTCTTCGTTGGTGGATGGGTTACTTCCTGGGTTTCCGGGACAGCTACCCCGATGAGGGGGATACTGCATGGGATAGTGATGTGGGGCCTTGTAACGCTTCTTTCGTTCTATCTTATGACCAGCGCTGTAGGTTCGCTTATCGGCGGTTTTGCGGGCGTGATTGGCACGGGCATCACCGGCATGGCAGGGGTTGCCCCACAGGCTATAACGCAGCAGGCTGGCCTGCCGGGAAATATCCTTAACGATGTCCAGCAGGTACTCAGGCAGTCCGCCAGGTCAGGCGCTGATCAGCAGGCGGTAATCGGCTCTTTAACCACCCTCTTTATCAGAGGGGACGCCGCAACATCGGCTGACAGGGACAGGGTTATAAACGCACTTGTGGCTAATACTACCTTGAGCCGTCCGGTGGCGACCGGTTTAGTTAATAACTGGGTTGCCCAGTTCAGTCAGTTCAGGGGAGTAGCCGCAACAGCCGGTCAGCAGGTTACTGAGACGCTCTCCAGCGCCGCGCTTTGGGCATTCTTCGCAATGATCCTTGGCGCCGGGGCAGCCGGTTTTGGCGGCTGGTTAGGCGCTCCTGTACGCGTAAGGGTCACAGGAAGAGGAGAGATCCGTGAAGAGCCTAAAGAAAGGAAGGCGGCATAACGGTTCGTAATTCAGCGGGATTGAGATAGGGCCAAAAGGCCCTATCTCAATTTTCACCCCGGTCTAAGGCCTCATCCATACAAAAGGCTTTGAAATACCCCTTGTAAAATAGTAAAATGACCTATTAAGCATCACCTCACCGCTGGCTGATTTGGGATATAATTAGATTAAACAAAAAAGGGATATAATTTATACTTCTTAACCGGTCATAATATGCTGCTGAATATATTAAAATACCCTGATCCGTTCCTCAAGAGACAGACCGTCCGGGTCTCCGCGATAGACGATGGGATAAAGGCCCTTGTAGGGGACATGATAGAGACCATGTACCACGCAAAGGGGATAGGTCTTGCCGCTACTCAGGTTGGAGTGGATAAGAGGATAGCCGTTCTGGATGTGCCTGATGACGAGGACAGAAGGGAAAGGGGCAAGAATCTCGTTGTCCTTATCAATGGAGAGATCGTCCATTCCGAAGGCACCATAGTGTATGAAGAGGGGTGTTTGAGCGTGCCCGGAATTACCGCTGATGTGACAAGGGCAGCACACCTGAGGGTCAGGGCTTTGAACCTCGAAGGCAAAGAGGTCGAATTTGACGCTGAGGGGCTCTTTGCCATCGCCATACAACATGAACTTGACCACCTCGACGGAATGCTTTTCATCGACAGGCTCTCCCGATTGAAAAGGGAGATGATAAAAAGGAAACTTAAAAAAGCCCTCGCGGCTGAGGATAGAGCCCTTTAGCAGGTTGCTGAAAAACCCGGAATTTTATTGAAGCTCCCCGCAGAAGACCTGCGGGGAATGCTCGCTGTGCATATTCAGCTCCAAGGCGTCGAGAAGCGAGGACTGCGGTGTACTTTGTCTGTACGCCGCAGTGACGAGCGACAATAACAACGAAGCAGATGGACTTTTTCAGCAGCCTGTTAGACCGAGACTACTTACTTGAGGATTGCTGGCCTTAATATGGGGAAAGTTTCCAGGATCATCTTCGCGGGTACGCCTGTTTTTGCCGTCCCGTCGCTTGAGGCGCTCATTGAAGCCGGGCATAATATAATCGCAGTACTCACCAGGCCTGACAAGCCTCGCGGCAGGGGGCTTGCCACAGTCCAGTCGCCTGTAAAGGAGACCGCCTTAAGATACG
>JACRET010000074.1 GCA_016218105.1 Deltaproteobacteria bacterium | reverse complement strand
ACAATGGTTCGCTTCGATGGAGGCCGGGGATCTGAGAAAGAAAGCCCTTGAGGCGATCGACAAGAAGGTCGAATGGATACCGTCCTGGGGGAAAGACAGGATATATAACATGGTGCAGAACAGGCCCGACTGGTGCTTATCCAGGCAGCGGCTCTGGGGCGTACCCATTCCCGCCCTGCACTGCAAATCATGCTCGCATTCATTTCTCGACGTCAAGGCCATAGAGACGCTTGCCCTGGCGTTTGAGAAAGAAGGCGCCGATATCTGGTTTGAGAGGTCTTTAGAGGAGCTCATCCCCGCGGATGTGGCCTGCCCCGGGTGCGGCGGCAGGGATTTTAAAAAGGAAGAGGACATACTCGACGTCTGGTTCGACTCCGGCGTAAGCTTCGCCGCGGTGCTGGAGAAAAGGCCTGGGCTTAAATTCCCCGCTGACCTTTACCTCGAAGGCAGCGACCAGCACAGGGGCTGGTTTCACTCGTCCCTCCTCGCTTCAGTCGGCACGAGATCGACCCCCCCGTACAAGGCCGTGCTGACGCATGGTTTCGTCGTGGACGGCGAGGGAAGGAAGATGAGCAAATCCCTCGGCAACGTCATCGCCCCGCAGGAAGTCATCGGCAAATACGGTGCAGAGGTCTTGCGGCTCTGGGTAATGGGAGAGGACTACAGGGAGGATATCCGCATCTCCGAAGAGATACTCAAGCGGCTCTCCGAGGCGTACAGGAGGATAAGGAACACCTTCAGGTATATACTCGGAAACCTCTATGACTTCGACCCTCAAAAAGACCTTGTCCCATATGAAGAGCTTCATGAGCTTGACAGGCTTACGCTCCATAAGCTCACCAGGCTTACCGAGAGGATACTAGCTTCATACAATAACTTCGAATTCCACGTGGTTTACCACTCCGTCCACAATTTCTGCACAGTGGACTTGAGCGCGTTCTATCTGGACGTGCTTAAGGACAGATTATATACCTGCAGGGCCGATTCAAAAGGCAGGAGGGCCGCGCAGACAACGATATATTATCTACTCGACCACCTTGTCAGGCTTACCGCGCCGGTGCTCGTCTTTACCGCCGATGAGGCTTGGTCTTTCATGCCCGGCAAAAAGGAAGAGAGCGTCCATCTGGCGGAGATGCCCTCAGTCAGGAAAGAATGGCTGAATGACGGGATCGTGGAAAAGTGGGAGAGACTTTTCAAATATAAAGGTGAGATATCAAGGGCGCTCGAAGGGGCAAGACAGAGCAAACGAATCGGACACTCTCTTGATGCGCAGGTAAAAATATATTTGACAGATGAAGCCAGAAAAGATGAAAAACTTCTAAGAGAAGAAGCCGCGGCTTTAGAAGAAGTTCTGATAATATCCAAGCTGATAATCGCCGGTCCGGAAGAAATGGCGGACGTGAGCGGGGATCTGGTTTTCCCTTACAGTTCCACTGAGATACCGGGTCTTCAAGCGAATGTATTGAAATCTGAAGAGAAGAAATGTGAAAGGTGCTGGCACTTCAGCTCTTTCGTGGGCAAGAGCGAGACGCACCCCACGCTCTGCGAGAGATGCACGGAGGCGTTGAAATAAAGAACACGTATAAAATCCTGCTCATTACCGCCGCCGTGGTCGTCGTCCTCGACCAGGCCTCAAAGGCGGCCGTAATGGGCAATCTCAGCCAGGACCAGATAATAGAGGTAATCTCAGGCTTTTTTGATCTGGTCTATTTCAGAAACCCGGGCGCCGCATTCGGCATATTCAACGAAGGCGGCCTTTTAAGAAAACTCTTCCTGATCGCCACATCCTCTGCCGCCCTCATCGTAATATGGACGCTCCTTAAACAGTCGAAAGATACCGCGGTCTCGTTCGGGCTCTCTTTGATAGCGGGCGGGGCCGTCGGCAACCTTATAGACAGGATAAGGTTCGGCTCTGTAGTCGATTTTCTTTACTTCCACATAGGCTCTTATTACTGGCCTGCCTTTAACATCGCGGACTCCGCCATAACCGTCGGCGTGGTGATAGCCGCTTTCTTTTTTTATTTCAGGCATCAGAAATGACCGCCTGGCCTAAGCCCGGGGTCTTCAAACCGAAAAGCCGATGATCTACTTCGCGTTGATAGCGATCCTCTTATCCCCCCTCCCTTTTTTCGTCTGGCTGAGATACGGGAAAGAGGATGACAAGGCCGGCCTTATCTTAAAGACCGCCCTTACGGGTTTTTTCGCCCTCTTCGTATTCCTTGCCGGCGTGTGGGGGATATTGAGTTGCTACCTGAGATACCTTATCCCGGCCGTCTTTTTAATCTCGATCCCTTACAGGGAGTTGTCACGGCTTCCTTTTGTCTCTGGAATGAATCAGAGGCGGGTTGTTTTACTCGGTATAAGGTCTTTTTTTCTTTTGGTATTTATAGCGCTCGATATTACTGTATTGAAGGGCTGCTTCCACGAAGGCAAGGCATATGACCTTTCCTTCCCCTTACAGAATGGCGGCTACTATGTTCTTCAGGGCGGCAATAGCCCGGTAACGAATCTTTTCCATCTAAAGAACCCTGTTCAGAAGTACGCGCTTGATATCGTCAAGCTTGACCGTGCGGGAAGAAGGGCGGCAGGCATTGCCCCAAAAAACATTGACGGATATTTTATATTCGGAGAGCCTGTCGGAAGCCCCTGCAAAGGCAGGGTGATAAAGGCGGTAGACGGAATACCTGATAACGCGCCCCCGAAGATGAACCCCGAAGAGCCCGCCGGCAACCATCTGATCATAGACTGCGAGGGTATAGAGGTCTTCATTGCCCATCTTAAAAACGGGAGCATAACCGTAGAGGAAGGTGATTCGGTAAGGGCAGGAGACGTGCTGGGCAAGGCCGGGAATTCAGGTAATTCTCTTGAGCCTCACATCCATATACATGCGATGAAAAGGGACGGCGCGGGTTTAAAGCCGGCGCCAATTACATTTGGATCAAGGTTCCTCTCATTAAACAGCGTACTGCGTAATTGAAGAAGGGTCAACCCTGGTCTGCGAGCTTCTTTCCAACCTCTTTGTCCACGAAGTCCTTCAATATCTTCTGATCCTCTTCCGACATGGACGTGAACATCAGGCCGTAGCCGCCAAACAGGGTTTTACTGGCTACTTCCGCCGTAGACCACTTTATTATACTCTTTAAATCAAGCACCTTGTTTATCCCCGGAAGCGAGAACTTCAGTCTCAGCATCGCGCCTGTAAGCAAATCGGCTTTCGTATGAAGGAATGTGCCTGATTCGCTGATATTGAGCAGAAACCCTGTACGGACAATATCTCCGAGGATGAAATCCACTGGAACGGACAATGGCACGCGCTCGCGGCTCGTGCCCTTCGCGGCCTTTTCCGGGAAAAGCGCCCTATTGACCCTGAATATTATCTGCTCGGGCGTGTATCCCTTCGTCATCAGCCCGCTGGCGCCAAGGTTCCTTAGTTTCTCCATGACATTGGCCGGCTCGTAAATACCCGTAAGCGCAAGCACCGGGAACTTGTTCTGATACCCGTTGTCGTTGATCCATTTAAGCACGCCGAACCCGTCGATATCCGGCATCTGCAGGTCGAGTATCAGGAGGTCAATGGCGTTTGAATCTATTTTAATTTCGTTTATTACCTCCCTCCCGTCCTTGGCGAACCTTACCTTGTGCCCTGCCTCAACAAGTATGTCGCTCAATTTGGTCCTGAAGAATACGGAATCATCAGCGATCAGTATTTTTCTGGGGTCCTTTGTGATCATATACGTCCTTTTTGGGATTTAATCGGGTGCCCGGCGGAATTCCCGCCCTTTTAAGGGCGCGTCAAAGCCGGGCTATATAAACCTTGCCGACAATCCCTGCCATTTATGGCAGGGTAATTGAATCTGGAGTATTCGTGATGAAGGTGCTTGACGGTCATCTT
>JACRET010000073.1 GCA_016218105.1 Deltaproteobacteria bacterium | reverse complement strand
GGTAACGAAAACCAGCGTAAGCGAGGACATAGTCGTGAAGGTAACTTTCCTTGCTGACAGGAAGGGCAGGAAGCAGTCCGTCATGGAGGTGGCTCACGGCGACCTTGAGAAGGCGCTGGCCGGCAAGACCGCGCAGTTCGCGCTGTTTTAAGGGGTACGGCATCTCCATGTTCCTTCCCAAAAAGTAATACATAAGTAGAGTTTTTTTTCAGTAGGTCACGAACAAAGCCCTTTTTAAGGATCGCCATTCGGCGTTTTCCTTTTAAAGGGCTTTTTTTAATTTCAGTGAAAGGGAGGTGAGCGAATGTGGTCAGGGTTATAAACAAGGATGGAAAGTACGATTACGTGAAGAAAACCCTTCTGAAGTTCTATGTTCAAAATGGTTATGTCATCGCGGAGGTGGATGATGACAACTGACATGGAGGAGGTTGAGTCCGTAGAACAGGAAAGGATGCTTTTAGAAGAGGAGTTGTACCGGGAGGCTCTCAAGGCTCTAAGGTATGTACCTCTTTTCGAGACAGGGATGAAAAAGGAGGCTGCGGTATGAATACAACCTCCTTACTGCGGTCAATGTCCAGGAAGGACCTGACCGAAATCGCGATAAGCGCCCTTCTCGAGCTGCAGGCAAGGCATCAAATGGAAAAAGAAGAAGGAATCCCAATTGAATTCGTACAGAGCAGGGAGTCTTTGCTCTGCACGGCTGACGGGGTCCCGATAGACAGACCGGAGTGGTTTCATATCCCTTTTCTGCGGGAGTACTCCAAGGCTTTCCAGCCCTCTCGGACGACCAAAGGCAACAGGTATCGCGCCTTCTTCAAGGAGGGGCAGAAGTTGATGGTAAGGGGCTCGTCGCACCCTGTTGTTATGAAGGTGGGCGGAGCTGTGAAGGTGATGAGGGATGCGGATGGATCCTTGTTGCTAAAAGGCCCGTTCAGCATTCTGTAATGTGCGTCCCCAAAGGCTATTTTTTCGACCTTTCAATAGGTTGAAAACCCGATTACGGGTAAAAGCCTTTGGGGGCGTTTTTTTGTCAAAGGATATCGCCGATTGGAAGTAATTACAAGACCCTTTGAGATTTCAAGAGAAAGGAAAGCGAATATGAGGATAGTCAAGGAAGATGAGACCGGAGAAAAAGAGGAAATTTCCTGGGAAGAGCTAATAGATAAAGTGAAGGGAGCCTTTTCAAACCCTCAGCCCGTAATAAGAAACCTGCTCTCTGCGGAATGCTTTTCCGTTCAGGTAGGCTCCTACACCTACCGGGTGGCATAGAGAAAGGGAGGGAAAAATGGAAGCTGTTTTAGAGAAAACTGAGAGCTTCGATGTTACGGACATGCTTCACTTCGCCTGCAACGAGGAGGCGTCGTTTCTGTCTTTAGTCAAAGCCGAGAGCGCAAAGATACCGCTTTCGGTCAGGATGTTCCCTTGCGGACCGGATCCGAAACGCCCTCATGGGCATGGAAGATGAAGAGAGGGTAAAGGTTATAAAAGATGCCCTCGAGGCGGTCGGGATTTAAAAGGAGGCGTGCATGATAGAGAGCACATTGATGATTAACGGAAACGCGCTCAGGGTTCTTGAGAAGCGTTATCTCGTAAAGGACGCCGATGGCAGAGTAGTTGAAACTCCGGAAGAGATGTTCAGGCGGGTTGTCGCAAATGTAGCCGTGGCCGATAGATCCTATGACCCAAAGGCCGACTGCGAGGCAACGGCCCATGGGTTCTACGAGATGATGGCTTCATTTGAGTTCCTTCCCAACTCCCCGACGCTCATGAACGCCGGAAAGGAACTCCAGCAGCTCTCGGCCTGTTTCGTCCTTCCGATTGAGGACGACCTTACGAGCATATACGAGACCCTTAAAAACGCCGCGCTAGTCCATCAAATCGGAGGCGGAACCGGGTTTTCGTTCTCGATGCTCAGGCCGTCAGGCGACATCGTAAAAAGCACGATGGGGATAGCTTCAGGCCCGATTTCCTTTATGAAGGTCTATGACGCCTCAACCGAGCAGGTCAAGCAGGG
>JACRET010000072.1 GCA_016218105.1 Deltaproteobacteria bacterium | reverse complement strand
TCTCCTTCTTTTTGCATGCTGTAAATGATGTCAATGCGAATATAGCCGCTACCGTCAGGAATACGAATTTTTTCATTTATCCCTCCTCTCAAGGTCTTTTAATTATCTATGATAGACCCGGAATAAGCGTGTGTCAAACCCGGGCAGGCAGATTCTGCCGTAATCCGTCATGGATCGGTCACAAAGAACCCGCCTCAAGTGACGCCGATCGGGCTTGTTTTGAGCATAACGTTTTTCTTTTTTAAAAAAAACCATTACAAATCAACAAGTTGACCATCGGCAAGCAGACGGCGGCAAGGGGTTTATTCCGTATGGCATAAATATTGCTCAACCTTTTGGATATTATTCCGAAGAGTAAGTATTCCGGAGATTATCAACAAGGTGAAGGCTGACCCTTGCGGGCAGCGGTTTGTTTTGCCAAGCGTTTCAGGAACCAGGGAGGGGTCTGATCGTGAAAATAAAACACAAGTTCCTTGTGATATTCGTAATCCTCATCTTGCTTGGCCTTTCGGTCAACAGCTATATCAACTTCAAGACCACGGAAACAGCCGTTGTACAGAACGCGATAAAATCGATGGAAAACGAGCTCCAGCAGGTCTCCGCCAGGATCAACGGATTCCACGAGAAGGCCGGCAATGAGCTTGTCTTCGCGCTGAATTACCCCGTATTCAAAGAGTACTTCTCTTTGACTGAGACAAAAAACGGAAACAGGTACAATGCCGACAAGGTCATACAGTTCACCCCTGCGCAGCAGAGGCTTAAGGCAAAAATAGACGACTGGACACTCTTTGTGCAATCCAAATTCCCCGTGGCCGAGACTTGCGTAATAGACAGAACCGGCCAGGAGCATTCAAGAATAACCTTCAGCAAGATCGCCCCGGACAATGATTTTTCAGACGAGGAGAACGCGGCCCCGTTCTTCGAGCCTACCTTCAAGCTTCAAAAAGGCGGGGTCCATGTAGAGTACCCCTATATGTCCGCTGACGCCAAAAAATGGGTCTTCTCATATACGTCCCCTATAGTGCTCGATGACGGCAGCAAGCCGGGCTTTTACCATTTTGAGATACCTATCTCCTACTTTCAGGAGACCGTCGGCGAGAATACCACCGGGAGGACTTTTGTCGTAGACCCCCTGGGATTCATTATCGCCGACAGCAAACAGGCCACAAACATAAACTTGAAGGGGGACGCGGGGGGCCACGGCCATGAGGGCGGGGAGCACCAGCTCAAAGACTATCTGCCCCCGGTGGACTCGATCTCAAAAAACGCCGCGTTCAGCCGGATAATAGATGAGATGAAGGCCGGAAAGAGCGGGCACGGCGCCTTCGACCTTGACGGCGAGACGCATTACCTTGTTTACAAGCCTCTCTCCACTTTCAACTGGTCTGTGGCGCAGATAAAATCCTACTCAGAGCTCCTTGAAGGGAAGTCCTCCCTCGGCAACATAAAGAAGACCATACTGTTAACGGTCATTATCACCCTCGCCATAGCCGTCATCGTTATCTTCGTAATATCGGACAGGATAACCAAGCCGCTCCTTCTCCTTACGGAAGCCGCCAAGCAGATCGCCAACGGAGACCTTAACGTAAAACTGCCTGAAATAAAATCACGGGATGAGATAGCCCACCTGCATTCGGCCATGCAGGACATGGTAGGGAAGCTTAAAGACATAGTGGCGGACGTGGAGGTGGCTGCGGACAGGGTAACTGAGGCCAGCGCAGGCATAAAACAGAACTCGGCGGCCGTTTCAGACGGAATGGCGGAGCAGGCGGGCAAGGCGACCCAGATAGCTACCGCATCCGAGGAAATGTCCAACACCATAGTGGAGATCGCCAGAAACACCACCTCCATAGCGTCTACAGCCGTCAATGCCAGCAACCTCGCCGAGGAAGGCGAAAAGATCGTAGACAGGTCGATAGAAGAGGTTAAGGCCATCTCCGAGATGGTGGAAGGGATCGCGCGGAGGGTCGTATCACTCGGTGAGAGATCAAAGCAGATAGGCAAGATCGTAGGGGTTATCAATGAGATCGCCGAGCAGACAAACCTCCTCGCCCTGAACGCCGCTATCGAGGCCGCCAGGGCTGGCGAGCAGGGCCGCGGGTTCGCCGTAGTTGCCGACGAGGTAAGAAACCTCTCCGAAAGGACGGCCAAGTCCACGCTCCAGATAAATGAGATGATCAAATCAATCCAGAGCGAGGTTCAGGCCGCGATAATCTCGATGGAAGAGGGCGCCAAAAAGGTTGGGGAAGGGGTGGAATTCTCAACGCAGGCGGGAAAAGCCCTTAACGACATAGTAGGTTCGGTAAAGACCCTCAATGCGATGGCCGAACAGATAGCAACGGCTACGGCAGAGCTTACGAACGTATCAGAGCAGATAAGCATGGATATCGGCTCGGTGGCATCGCTCTCGAAAGACATGACCGGCGGCACGGACAAGATAACTGATTCCGCGGGGACCCTCTCAGAGCTTTCCGAATCGCTCCAGCAGGCGATTGGAAGGTTTAAGATGTAAGTTCGGGAAAATCACCGCTACCCCTGCCCTTTACCAGACTGAAATTAATTTTCACATACCGGCCCGTTCGGGGAACGGGCCCTACACAGAAGAAGCCCCTCTCCCCCATTTGGGAAGAGGCTGAGTGAGGGGGTTTAAATACGAGATTGCTTCGCTTCGCTCGCAACGACACTTTTGTTTTTGCTTTTTGTTCTTAAAAAATCCCAGGGGTATTGCGAAGCGAGCATAAAAGAGGCGAGCGACCGGGCTTCAGTTCCATCGAAGGGAGAGAGCCGACAGCGAGCGGAGTCAATACCCCTGGAGCGCACGGCAGTGCGCAAAAAGGCCTTTTACCAAGAATTTCACCCTCCCCTCAGTCCCCTCCCGTCAAGGGAGGGGAGGTTTTTTTTCTTATAGCTTCCCGGCCCGTTCGGGGAACGGGCCCTACACAGAAGAAGCCCCTCTCCCCCATTTGGGGAGAGGCTGGGTGAGGGGGTTTAAATACGAGATTGCTTCGCTTCGCTCGCAATGACACTTTTGTTTTTACATTTTGTTCTTCAAAAATACCAGGGTATTGCGCAGTCGAGCATAAAGGAGGCGAACGACCGTGCTTCCGTTCTATTAGCAAGTTGCTGAAAAACCCGGAATTTGTTTAGGCTGCTCAAAAAGCGTCAGCTGCAAGGCGTCGAGAAGCGAGGAATGAGGCGTACTTTGTCTGTACGCCGCAGTGACGAGCGACAAAGACAACGCAGCAGATGAACTTTTTCAGCAGCCTGCTAAGCTCATTCTACCTCCACCTTTATCTCCTCCGAAAATAATATCCTGCCCGAAGGCCTCTGGAAAAACCCTGCCTTATCCGTGTTCTCCGTCCCATAGAGTAAAACCGCCGTAAGGGTGTATGCGCCGGGCGCTGACGGGGCCTTAAGCGCGTAAGTGACCATGCCTTCCGGGTAGAGGTTCCTTTCGGGATCGAACCTCTCTCCTTCGATCAAGACAAAGTTGAGGTTCCTTGGCGTCCCCTTTATCCTCTTGTCGAGCCAGGCCTTTTGTATCTTGCCGTCCTGCCCGATGACCTCAGGCTCGCCCGTTACGAGCCACCCGTCCGATGAAACAGGGCGGGCCTGGTACCTTAAAGCCCTGTCCACGAGCATAATGCCTATTACCGGGCCGTTGCCGCCCCTGGCCTTTACGGTCACGGTGAGCTCTCCTCCGGCCTTGACCTTCGATCGCGCGGTAATGCTTACGGCGGAGTTGGAATCTATGAGCTTTGCCTTATTTATGAGCCTCTCTTTATCTTCCGGCGTAAGCTCGACATAAGGCGACGGCAGGGTCGGCATCCGTACCAGGGCGTAGTGCTTCTGTTCCGGCAGTTCCTTCTTCGCCACATCCGGCGGCAGCTCCGGCATATACCCTGCCATTACTGATGAATGGCATGATGCGCAGAAAGGCCCTGAATCGGTTACATATTGCGGGGTGCCGTTCGGATACCCGTAAGCGGCCACAGGCAGAAGAAAGACCGTGGCCTGCAAGATCGCCGCAAGTCTCTTTTTCAAATAAGGCCTCCTTAACCGTTTTTTAGGGGCGCGCAGCTTAAGAAAACTTTACTGGATAAATAAAACCTGTCAAGCCTGACTGAACCTGGAAAGTAAAGAATAATCAACCGGCCAATCTCTATTCGCCCCCACGCGGAAGATCGGCGGTGGGTCGCTCTTTTATGCTTTTTCACGCCCGGTTAAAAAACAAAAACCCTTTTAAGGTATAATTATAATTGGAAGATTAATCTAAATTTCTAAAAGAGTATAAAAACAAATGGATATTAAAGATAAAACCAAGCGCCTCTGGAAGGAGATGGAGATACTCCGTCCGCCGCAATCTCCCATCCATCTGCTTATTATAATGGTAGTCTCTATCTTTTTGACCGAGGCGGCCATAATGGCGATTTTTTATATCACCTCTCCCCCAGAGATCATACGGTTTATCCTCGACCCGGCGCTTCTGGTGCTGCTCCTCTCTCCGATCCTTTTTTTCTTCATCTTCCGCCCCCTCGTATCATACCTGGAGCTGAGGCAGGCCGCTGAAAAAGAGCTTCTGCACGAGCGGGATACGCTCCATAAATACCTCGATATCGCCGGGGTTGCGGTAGTGGTGGTCGGCAAGGACGGCAGAGTGGAAATTATAAACAGGCGCGGCGCAGAGATACTTGGGTATGCGGAGCAGGAGATAACAGGAAAGGATTGGTTCGTAAACTTCATACCCGAAAGGATAAGAGGCGAGGTTCGGATACTTTTTGAAAGCATTACCTCCGGCGAACGGGAGGCGGAGGGATATTTTGAAAACCCGGTGCTTGCCAAAAGCGGCGAGGAGAGGAATATACTCTGGCATAACATAATCTTAAAGGACAACAACCATATCGTTGGCGTCTTAAGCTCAGGGGAGGATATCACCGAGCGCAAGAGGACCGAGCGGGCGTTGAAGGATAGCGAGCGCCGGTACAGGCAGATTCACAATACCGCTTTCGACGGAATAATAGTGTCAAACGCGGATGACAGGATAATAGATTGCAACCCAAGCGCCGAGAATATTTTCGGGTACGGGAAGGGAGAGATGATAGGGATGGAACTCATAAGGATAATGCCCGAAAAATACAGGCAGCGCCACAAGGAGGGGGTAAGATGGTTCCTGGATACCGGGATATCCACTATCCAGGGCAAGGTCCGTGAGATGGATGGGTTGAAAAAAAACGGAGAGATATTCCCCATCGAGCTTATAGTAAACAGCTTTACCGTCGGCGGGGCGATAAATTTTACGGGCACGATCCGGGATATTACAGAAAAGAGGAGGGCTGAAAAAGAGCACGATATCCTTCAGGCGCAGATAAACCAGTCCCAGAAGATGGAAGCGATCGGCAGGTTCGCCGGCGGCATAGCCCATGATTTCAACAACATACTTACCGCCATAAGGGGCAACGCTGAACTTGCCATTGAGGAATTGGACAAGTCAGACCCGCTGTATGGAAGGATCGACGGCATAATACTGTCCGTGATGCTGGCCTCAAAACTGACGAAACAGCTCCTGCTTTTCAGCCGCGGCCAGCCGTTCGAACTGGTGCCCGTCAATATAAACAAAACGATAGAAAACCTGCTTTTGATGATCACGCGCATTATAGGCGCGGATATCACCATCTCTACCGAGCTTGCGCCTAATGTCTGGACCGTAAGCGCCGATGAGGGCAACCTCGAACAGGTTATCATGAACCTCGCGTTAAACGCCAGGGACGCGATGCCGGAGGGCGGAACCCTCTTCATAAAGACGGAGAACACGGTGATCTCTGAAGAACAATCAACGGCGATGCCGGGCTCCAGACCCGGCGACGCGGTCTGCCTCACGGTCAGGGATACTGGCCTTGGGATGGAAAAAGAAGTCGCTGCCCGCGTCTTCGAGCCCTTCTTTACGACAAAGGAGCCCGGAAAGGGCACGGGTTTCGGGCTCGCGGTCGTATACGGGATAATAAGGCAGCACGGCGGCTGGATCACCCTGGACAGCGGGCCGGGCAAGGGGACTGTCTTCAATATCTATCTGCCGGCTGTTTTTGAGGAATTGAAAAAGAGAGAGGCCAGGCCGCAGCAGATCGAAGGCCTTGACGGCAACGGAGAGAGGATACTCGTCGTTGAAGACGACGCGAAGGTCAGGGAATTCACGGTAACGGCGTTAAGCGAGCATGGTTACAGGGTATACTCCGCGACGAACGTAAAAGAGGGCATCGAGGCCTTTGAAAAAGAAGGCGGGGCCTTCGACATGGTCTTCTCGGACATAGCATTGTCGGACCAGACCGGATTTCAACTCGCGGATATCCTGCTCGCAAGGAAATCCGGCATCGCGATACTGCTTACAAGCGGCTTTATAGATATGGGGAAGGAGTGGCCGGTAATGGTCGAAAGGGGTTTCAGGTACCTTCAAAAGCCGTACTCCATCGCAAGCCTCCTGCGGGCGGTGAAGCACTCCCTGACTCAATCGAAGATAATCGGAGGATAGATCTATCTCCGCATCGTCATCTGCAGCTGGGTCGGGCAACCGATGATCCAGCCGCTCTCACGCGCGCTGAAGTGCCTGTCCTTGCCGATGATGATGTGGTCGTGGACTATAAGGTCTACGGCGAGGGCCGCCCTGTCGAGGACTTTTGTAAGCTGACGGTCTACCCCCGAAGGGGTCGCGTCCCCGCTAGGATGATTATGCACGAATATGATAGCCCTGGCGTTGTGCTTGAAGGCCTTCTCGATCGCCTTTCTCGGATATACTACGGTCTGGTTTATCGTCCCCTCGTGGAGCGTTTCGATCGCCAGAAGCTCATTTCTGCCGTTCAAGTAGATGGCTATGAATTTTTCAACCCTCTCGCCCGAGAGGGTGAGGTTCAGATAATCAAGGACGTCCTTCGGGCAGCGGATAACGTCCTTGCCCATCATCCGCTCTTTCAGGTATACCCCGGCGACATCCTTTATGAGTTTAATGAGCACAGCCGCGTTCTCGCCAATCCCGGGGGTGGCCTTAAGCTCCTCGGCGGAAGCGTCGAATATCGCCCTGAAGCTTTTGAACCTGTGTATCAGCGCGGCAGAGAGAGGCTTTACGTCTTTGCGCGCGACGGCGTAGGTAAGGAGCAGTTCCAGTATCTCGTTGTTGTGAAACCCTTCAAGAGCGCCGTTTTTAAATCTTTCTTTGAGTCTCTTTTTGTGGTCTCGGTCAGAGATGAGCTTTTCAGCCGTAAGAAGCTTTATCATGTCGAATCGTCGAAGGACCAGAATTTTCGTCTTTCAATTCCGAAACGGGTTGCTGAGGCCAGCCGTAAATCCTCCTACTGTTCCCCCCCTTCAGTAAAAATTTTCAAGATACTTCAGAACGGCTGCCCGGCGGCTTCGTAAATCTCTATCCGGGGAAATGCGATTTTTTTCTCAGAAGTACTTGTATTATAACGAATTTTCGGGACGGTTATCGCCTGTACTTAGGTACAGGGCGCAAAACGTTACATTTTACAATTAGCGGTTGATTTTTTAAACTGCAATCTGTGCCAGTTTCATAAAAACCTTGCTCCTGCTATCAATGTATGAATGGAACTCATATTTAATGAACACGGCCTGACAGTAAAAACACTCTCCTCAAGAGATGAGCTGGAAGCCGCGTTCAGGCTCCGCCACGATGTCTTCTCCCGAGAGCTCGGGTGGGTGCCATGCGCCGTGAACGGGATGGAGAGCGACGCTTATGATCCCTTTTCCGTGTCTATCGGGGTCTTTGACCTGGATGAATGCATTGTCGGATATTTAAGGATAACCCCTTCGCCTAATCCGTTCATGGTTGAAAAAGAGTTCTCGATCCTTTTGCCGGAACGCGCCAAAATTAAAAAAGGGCCGGATGTGGCCGAGGTGACGCGGCTTTGCGTAAGGAGGGAAAATCGAAATTCACAACTCATGGCGAATGTGGCCAACCTCCTCTATAAGGGCCTCTACCACTGGAACCTGGGCAGCGGCGTCAGATACTCTCTTATGGTGGTCGATAACAGGTGCTACCGGCTGCTCCGGCTTACGGGGCTGCCGGTTGAGGCAAACGGCAGATTTCACACGATGCCGGACGGCGTCAAGGCGGCCTGCTGCACCCTCGACTGGCGCGCGTTTGAGCAGGGCGCGCGGGAGAGGAAGCCCGGGTTTTACAATTGGATGGCTACAGTACCAGTCCGTTATTCATCGCTATCGCTATCGCATGAGCTTTATTTACAGCATTGAGCTTTGTTTCTATGTTATGGACGTGGAACTTGACCGTCCTCTCGCTTATATTGAGTATCGCTGATATCTCCCAGTTGGTCTTCCCCTCTTTCATCCATGCGAGCACCTCTTTTTCCCTCTCTGAAAGGCCGGAAGAAGCCTTTGCAGCCTTTCCATCCACCCTTACAAGCGCCTGGTGTATATGGGGGGTGAGTATGTCCAGGAACTTTTTTTCATGCCCGTCAAACCCCGTCGACCTGCGGGAAAATGAAAAGATACTCCCCCTGTAGCCTGAGCCGTTGACGCCGCTTGCGACCCCGTATTTGAGCCCGAATTCAGCGGCCCGGTTCATGAGGTCGGCGTAAGGCTTGCCGTTGAAGATCTTTTCCGCCTCCGACCAGTAGTGGGTCTTGTAGAACTCATAATTGAATTTAATAACCGGGTCTGTCTTATAAAGCTCCTCGCCCATATAGATGCCCGCCCATTCGGCGGGGTAATTGAGGCTTATTATCCTGACAAGCCTTCCCGTGCTAGCGTCCCCAAGCGCGCATATGCCGTTATCCGCGCCCATAAAATTTCTGACCCTCGAGGCTATGTCTATTATATCGCTTTCGGAATTGCTTTTTACGCACGACTGGATAATATCAAGAATTTCCATCAGCTCTTTCCTGGAAAATTCCCTGTAATCCATCTCCGCCACCTCCATGATATCGGTCAGAATCGAACGGATAATCCCGTGTTAAGTTCGGGGCCAGGCGCGCCAGCCGCGGGGCTTACGGCCTCAAAAAGGGCCTTATTCAGGTGAAGGGCCAGCATGTCCACGATCTTCCTGCTGCGTTCCGTGAACTTCTCTTTTCCGCTCGCGAAGCTGAATACCCCTATCAGCTCGTCGTCCGGCATGTATATGGCTGTCGAGATGCCTGTCTTAAGGTCATACTCCGACGCATAATTTATTACTTCCCTTGCGCGGGGATCGCTGAAGTCCCTGAAAATCCCGTCCCAGAACTGGGTTATCGAGAATCTTTTAAGGTAATTTAATACGGGGTCGTTGTAATAGAGTCTGTCTGCCGTGTAATGGGAGAGCCAACCGGTGGGATAATTGCCGTTGATCACGCTGACCAGTTCGACCCTGTCATCCATTATCCGCCCGATCCCGCATATGGCGTAATCGGCGGATACAAGCTCCCTGGCCCTCATTATGAGGTCTTTAAGGCCGGATGTGCCCATGCAGTTGCGGGCGCGTTCGATTACATCGAGGATCGCTACAAGCTCGTTTTTGGAAAGGTCTTTTGTGAGCATCCGCACCCGCCGTTAAAAGTGGAATCCGAATGGAATTATCTGCCCTGCAAAAGAAAAGCCCGCTACCGCGGGCTTGTTTTATTTTTTAGCTTCTCTTGGTACCGAATGGCATTTAAAACAGTTCCTAGTCGGGAAAGCGACCCTGTCATGGCACTTTCCGCAGAACTGGCCTTTCCATATGCCGGCCATGGTGATCGGGGTGCCTCCCGCCTTTTTCCTGAAGATCTTCGGGTGGCAGGTCGAGCATTTAAGCCATGTAGAATGCGCCGAGTGGGGGAACATGACATCCGGCATGAAATCGAGCTTGGACTTGATCAGCACATCCGGCGCGGCTTCGGCGTCATTATCGGCAGCCGTCTTGTCTTCGAATATCGAATCCCTCGGGGTGATGACGCCGTCCTTTATGGCCTTCGCCCAGTCCACGAACCCGTAATTATCCTTCGGGAGGAATTTGAGCGACACCACGTCGGGGCTCGGGTCTATCATCCCGTTCCTCTTGCGTTTGAACTGCCCGGGCTCCCGTTTATATTCGAAATTGGGCCAGTCCGCCGGAGCGGGGTCCATCTGGTTCTCGCCCAGGGCCGCGGAGGCATATAGGAGCAGAACAACGAGCAAGGAATATCTAAGAAGGTTCCTGAGCATAATCCACTAACTGTCCCCAAGTTTGATTAGCGCCTGATTTTAAAGGATGGGAGATGATAACATAACAGGATGATTTTGGCAACAGTACTCTTGGGAGGCGGCTTTTTCCTCAATAGCCATTTTTATCCACGAACCTGGACGTGCAAAACGGACATGCTATCCACTCCGGCATCCTTGACTTTCCGCAAGAATGACACTTGTTTGAAAATACCTGTCCGCAGTGCGGGCAGGCTCCGCTCCCATGCGGGAATGGTTTCAGGCACGACGGGCAGACCCCTTCCCTGTTCACATCTTCTTCCCTTGAAAGGTAGATGACCCTTGTAAGCTCTTCCAGCGTGGTAACGCCGCCGGCGACCTTCTTCATGCCGTCCACGTGAATGGGCACCATGCCCGCCTCTTTCGCGGCGTTTCTTATCTCCGATTCAGGCGCGTCGGCGGATATCAAACCCCTTATCTTCGTGTTTACCCTGAACACTTCGTAGATGCCTGTCCTGCCCGAGTATCCTGTCCCGCCGCATCCGCCGCACCCTGCGCCGCGGTAAAGTTTTTTGCCAGGCGGCCACTTTACTCCCGCCTTGTTCAACTCGTCATGCCCGGTGGTATATTCCTCTTTGCAATTAAGGCATATGGTCCTTACCAGCCTTTGGGCAACTATGCCGTTCAGCGCTGAACCTATCATATAGCTGGGGATCCCGATATTTTTGAGCCTCGTTATGGACGAGATGGCATCGTTGGTGTGCAGGGTCGAAAAAACAAGATGTCCGGTCATAGAGGCCTGGTGCGCGATTATCGCGGTCTCGGAATCCCTCATCTCTCCCACGAGTATCACGTCCGGGTCCTGCCTCAATACCGAACGGAGCGTATATGAAAAAGTCAGACCCGTCTTTTCATTCACCGCCACCTGATTCACGTCCTTGAGCTCGTATTCCACCGGGTCTTCTATGGTGATGATGTTTATCGCCTCTTTCTTTATGTGCCCTATCATGGCGTACAGGGTAGAGGTCTTGCCGCTTCCTGTCGGGCCCGTCACGAGTACGACCCCCTGGGGCCTGCTTATCATATCTATGATGCCGTCATATTCATCCTGCAGGAGCCCGATATGATCGAGGTCGTTCAGCGAGGCCTTGGGGTCCAGAAGCCTCATGACCACGGTTTCGCCGTACTGTGTCGGAAGCGTGGAGACCCTGATATCGATGTCCTTCTCACCGAGCCTGACCCTGACCCTGCCGTCCTGGGAGACCCTCCTCTCGGCGATATCCATCTTGGCCATGATCTTGATGCGGGAACTGACAGGGCCCTGAACCCATTTGGGGAGCTGCATGACCTCCCTCATCAGACCATCCACGCGTAACCTCAATCTTACGCCCTTATCATGAGGCTCTATATGAATGTCGCTCGCACGGCTGTCCACCCCGTGGATGATGATCGAATCCACCATCTTTATGATAGGCGGGGCAGAGCTCTTCTTTACCTGCTCGGCGATATCCCTGTTCGCGTCCGGCTCACGGATGACCTCGACCAGCTTGTCCTTCTTAAGGTCCACCATAAGCTCTTCGATCGGCTCATTCAAATGATAGTACCTGCCTATGGCGGTCGTTACGTCCGACAAGGTCGCCACGCAGGGCTGTATCTCAAGGCCGGTTGAGAACCTGAGGTCGTCGATGGCGTTCAGGTTGAGCGGGTCGGTCATCGCGACCTTTAATACCTTTCTATCCAGATAAAGGGGGACAAGGAGGTACCTCCTGGCGAGCCTCTCCTGTACAAGCTTGACGGCCTCGGGGTCAACGGTTGCCGCGGAGATGTCCACGAACGGGATCTTCAACTGAAAGGACAGGGTCTGCGCGATGTCGATCTCGCTCGCGAAGCCCTTGCTGACTATTATAGCGCCGAGCCGGAGGCCCTTTTTGACCCTGCCTTCGTTCAGCGCCTCTTCGAGCTGCCCCTCTGTCAGGAGCCCTGACTCGACAAGTAATTCCCCTATCTTCTTTACCGCCATCTAAACACCCCGAAAGATTGCCTTACACATACTATTAATATGACCATGCGGATGTTACATCCCGGGGTTTTAAAACCCGGGCCGACTTTAAAATATTATCATACCCTCTCAAGCGTATATAGTCTTTTCCCGAGCCCCAGTTCCACGGCCCTCTCAAGCTGCGCCTCCCAATCGACCTTGGGATGCACACCCCTGAATTTGTCCCCTCCAGGCTCATGCCCCGCCGTAAGCGCCGTATTTTTAAAGCCCTCTTCAGCGTTTACAAGGTCGGCGGAGGCCTGGTCGATGGCGACCGGGTCGGTTGACGCGACTATGCCGATATCAGGCACAATAGGCGCGTCGGTATGCCCGTAGCAGTCACAGGCAGGACTTACGTCGGATATGAACGTAATATATATGCACCTGCCCTCCTTGCCCGCGAGGGCCCCCTTGACATGCTCGACCATCTTCTCCTGGAGCCTGGTCGTGGTCTCGTCCCAGCGGACGTTTATGGCGCCTTCGGGACAAGCCGCGATACAATGCCCGCAGCCGATGCAGAGCTTATCGTTTATAACCGCGACCGCCCCTATGTCTATCGAGTTCGCCGGGCAGTCAAGGGCGCACTCGCCGCAGGCAACGCATCCTCCGGGGTCAACAACGGGCGCGCAGTTCGAGTGCTGGGAGAGTTTGCCTTCCCGGCTGGCGCAGCCCATGCCTATGTTCTTAAGCGCCCCTCCGAATACGGTCATCTAATGGCTTTTGAAGTGCGTGAGCGCGATAAGGCCGTTCGCTCCGGCTATTTCCCTGGCGATATTGACCGTCTCGCAGTGCTTTCCGCGCACCTTTACCCGCACCCCGTCCTCTCCCCTGAGGCCGTCGGCGATTATCACCGGGGCTCCGGTTACCGAGTAGGCAAACCCGTTCTCTATGGCGGTCTTTATGTGCGAGACCGAATTTCCTCTTGTGCCCGTATATAAGGTATTGGTGTCCGTCAGGAACGGCAGGGCCCCGGTCTCTTTCACCCTGTCCACAACCCTTCTGACGAATACAGGCCTTATATAGGAGCTATTGCCCTTCTCTCCAAAATGGAGTTTTAGAGCTATCAGATGGCCTTTTCTGAAACGGTCCGGGATCCCGGTCTTTTCAAGAAGGGTGTCGAGCTTATCGAAGAGGTTTCTCTTCTGCCCGGCGCGCAGGTCGGCAAAGTATACGATTGGTTTCTTGTCAGGCATATCAGTCCGGAGGTCTGTTGAGATCACAAGACGATTATATCAAATCTCCATGATTATGGGGAGTATGACCGGACGGCGTTCAAGTTTTTTATTGAAAAACCTCCTCAAGGCCCTCCTTATCTCTTCCTTGACCTCGAGCTGCTCGGTCTTGACCTCTACGTTTATATTACTCAGCGCCTCCAATACGACGGCCTTCGCCCCCTCAAGGAGCTCCCCGTTTTCCTCCTCGAAGAGAAGCCCCCTTGTGATTATCTCGGGGCCGTATATGGCTTCGCCCGTCGATGCGTTCAAGCCGATTACGGCAAGCACCATCCCGTCCTGCGAAAGATGCGTCCTGTCCTTGATAACCATCGCGCCGACGTCCCCTACCCCTTTGCCGTCGACAAACACCTTGCCGAATTCCACCTTCTCTTTTTTCGAAACGCCTTCCTCGGTAAACTCTACGACATCTCCGTCCTCGGCGATAAATATGTTCGCCTCCGGGATGCCGACCTTCGCGGCGAGCCTTGAATGGAGGACCAGATGGCGGTACTCGCCGTGCACCGGGATAAAATATTTCGGCTTGACCATGTTAAACATTATTTTAAGCTCTTCCTGGCTGGCGTGGCCCGAGACATGCACCTCGGAGACCTTCTCGTAGATCACGTCGGCGCCCCTCCTGTAGAGGTGGTTCATCATCGTCGTGATGGCCTTCTCGTGGCCGGGGATGAACTTGGACGAGAGTATGATGGTATCGCCTTTTTCCACCTTCAGGTGTTTATGATTGTCCATTGCCATACGGGTCAAGGCGCTCATGGGCTCGCCCTGGCTGCCGGTCGTAAGGAGGACGATCTTGTCGTGAGGGAGAGATTCTATCTCCTTAAGATCGACTATAAGCCCGTCCGGCGCCTTCAGGTACCCGAGGGTGCGCGCTATCCTTACATTCGCCACCATCGATTTCCCGTTAAGGGCGACTTTCCTTCCGAACTTCACGGCGGACTCAAGCACCTGCTGGACGCGGTGGATGTTGGATGAGAACGCCGCCACCATGATGCGCCCCTCGCATCTTCTGAATATGTCCTCGAGGTTGTACCCGATCTCGCGCTCTGAAAGCGTATAGCCTTCCTTTTCCACGTTTGTCGAATCAGAAAGGAAGCAAAGCACCCCGCTCTCGCCGTACTCGGAGAATCTCGCGTAGTCCATAACCTCGCCGTCAACAGGGGTCTGATCCATCTTGAAGTCCCCGGTGTGGACGATAACGCCAAGCGGAGTCCTTATCGCCAGCCCGCATCCGTCCACTATAGAATGGCTGACCCTTATAAACTCTATGTCGAACGGGCCGACGGATATCCTGTCTCTCGGCTTGACGGTCTCGAATTGGGTTGATTTAAGGAGGTCGAACTCTTCGAGTTTTTCCTCGATGAGCCCTATTGTCAGGGCGGTGGCGTAAATGGGGGCGTTTATTTCGGGGAGTATGAACGGAAGCGCCCCGGTGTGGTCTTCATGTCCGTGGGTTATTATGAAGGCCTTTACCTTTTCCCGGTTCTTTTTTAGATACGTTATATCCGGGATGACAAGGTCGATCCCCAGCATGTAATCCTCGGGGAACATCAGGCCGCAGTCTATGACGATGATAGTGTCGCCGTACTCCATCACCATCATGTTAAGCCCTATCTCTCCAAGCCCTCCCAGCGGGATAAGCTTTAAAGCAGGCTTTGCGCCGCCTTCTTGAGGCGCCGCAACTTCCATTTCCATCTCAGGCATCAAGACCTCTATTTTTTAAAAAAACCTCTATGGACTCTTTCGTCCTGTTGCGAAGCGTTTTATCATCAACCCCTCCGGTCTCTATAGGCCTTCCGAAGGAGACGGTTACTTTTGAGGGCATTATGGCGTATCCGCCCTTTTTCATTATCGTATTCGTGCCCCTTATGGCGACGGGCACTATGGGTACCCCGCTTTTTGCCGCGAGCACAAACCCCCCTCTCTTGAAAGGGAGGAGCTTCCCGGTTTCAGACCTCGTGCCTTCAGGGAATATCAGGAGCGACGTGCCTTCTTTTATCCTTCGCGAGGCTTCCTCCATGCTCTTGTAGGCCTCTGACGGGTTCTCCCTGTCCACGCCTATATATCCGGACAAGCTCATCGACCAGCCGATAAACGGGATCTTAAAGAGGCTTTTTTTAGCGACCCACTTGAACTGCACCGGAATATTGCCCTGCAATACCGGTATGTCGAACGCGCCCTGATGGTTTGACAAAAATATCACGGGCTTGCCCTCGGGTATGTTTTCGGCCCCTTCTATCTCCACACGCACTCCCGAGATCGAAAGTATCAACCTTGACCAAAAGACCCCGACCGAATGCGCCGAGTATCCTTTTCTATCGAACAGCCGGGAAAAGGATATTATAAAAAAAACCATCATGGTCAGGGGCACCCCCAGCGCCCAGACCGCGAACGTCCTGAAAGTCATATTGAAATCTACTCTTTTTAAATAATATTAGGCCGAATTTTAAAAATACAAAAACGAGTGCGCCCCCGCCGGCTTCCGTTCTGAAAGGCAAACGGATGAACCCTTGTTCCGGGACATATCCGCTGTTTAACTAAAACCTTATTAATATAACATGTCCATTGAAGAAATAGGATAAAATTTTAAGCCGCTCCGGCCCTTGTCCTTGATCCCCCTCGAAAGAACAGCTTGCATGGCAAAACCCATGTAAGTATAATAGAGGCTCGCTAAAAAGACTCACAATTCAGATTATAAAAAAGGAGCTTCTTATGGCAGGAGTCAATAAGGTAATCCTCGTCGGCAATCTTGGCGCAGACCCCGAGATACGCTATACGCCCAGCGGCACGGCTGTGGCGAACTTCAGATTGGCCACAAGCGAGACCCGTACGAACAAAGACGGCCAGAAGGAGACCAAGACCGAGTGGCACAGGGTGGTCACTTTCGGCAAGCTCGCCGAGATATGCGGAGAGTACCTCGGGAAAGGCAAGCAGGTCTATATCGAAGGAAAGATACAGACGCGCGCCTGGGATGACAAGGACGGCAACAAGCGTTACACCACGGAGATAATCGCCAACACGATGCAGATGCTCGGTAGCGCGAAGGACGGCGCGGCGGCAACCGGCGGCGGCGCGGATTCCCACGCAGACGAGATCCCGCCTTCAGACATAGACGATGTGCCGTTTTGATAATTGAGCAAAACCATTAACCCAACCTTACCCTTATTGGAATGAAAAAAGCCGAGGTAATCGCACCAGCAGGGAATATCGCATCCTTAAAGGCCGCCGTTGATAACGGAGCGGACGCGGTCTATCTCGGGTTTAACGACTCGACCAACGCGCGCAACTTCGAGGGGCTCAACTTCACGCCCGAGGAGCTCAAAGAGGGCATCAAGTACATACGGAGCAAGGACAGGCAGTTCTATGTCGCCATAAACACGTTCCCCCAGGGCGACACCTTCACTAAATGGTACAAGGCGGTCGATTACGCGGCTGAGCTTGGGGCGGATGCCATCATAATCGCCAATTTGGGTATCCTTAAGTACGCCCGCGCGAGATATCCGAAGGCGAACCTCCATTTAAGCACTCAGGCAAGCTCGTCGAACTACGAATCGATAAATTTCTACAAAAAGCACTTCGGCATAAGAAGGGTAGTGCTGCCGAGGGTGTTGACCGTAAGCGAGATAAAAGATTTAAAGGCGCATACGGATGTCGAAATAGAGGTCTTCGCGCTCGGAGGGCTTTGCATAAATATCGAGGGCAGGTGCTATCTATCCTCGTTTGTGACCGGCGCTTCGACAAATACGGAGGGCGCATGTTCGCCGTCACGTTTCGTCCGCTTCATAACCAACCCGGACGGAGGAATGTCGATAACGCTTAACAATGTTACGCTCAACAGGCTCGGCGCGAAGGAATCCTCGCCGTATCCAACCTGCTGCAAGGGGCGCTACATAAGGCCCGACGGAGAGATAGCCTACGCCATAGAAGACCCTGAGTCGCTCAATGTCCTGGATATCATCCCCGGCCTTATCGAGGCAGGGGTGTCGGCGTTCAAGATCGAGGGAAGGCAGAGGACAAAGACATATGTCGGGTCGATGACCGGGGTCTTGAGAGAGGCCATTGATTCCTATTACAAAAACCCGCAGGCATATGCCGTAAAGGCCGAATGGGCAAAGAAGACCATCGCGACTTTCGAAGGGACAAGAGAAACCCTGGGATCGTATCTGATCAAATAGCATCCTCCAAACAACCTCCCATAAATACTGATTGAAGTACCCCCGCAGCTTGCCGCGGGGTTCCCTTGATCCCCGCCCGTTCTCCGAACGGGCCCTACACAGAAAAAGCCCCTCTCCCCATTTGGGGAGAGGCTGGGTGAGGGGGTTTAAAAACGAGACTCCTTCGCCACGCTCGCAATGGCGGTTGTTTTTTATTTTGTTCTTAAAAAAATACCAGGGGTATTGCGTAGCGAGCATAAAGGATGCGAACGACCGTGATTCAGTTCTATCGGAGGGAGTGAAACAACCAGCGAGCAGAGTCAATACCCCGAAAGCGCGTGGCAACGCGCAAAAAGGCTTTTACCAAGATGCATAAATTTCACCCTCCCCTCAGTCCCCTCCCGTCAAGGGAGGGGAGATTTTGCTTGCCGCGAGGGTTCACCTTTGATCCCGGCCCGTTCGGAGAACGGGCCCTACCCACCCTGGCCCGAAGGCGGTTATTTCCTCAGGTCCGCGTCCCTCTCTACAGCGGCGGGCTTAAGCTTAAGCATGCTTAAGAAAAGCTGGTGCGTCTTTATCTTCTCCACCTGCCTTACTTCCTTCAGATCAAATTGCATGAAAAATGCCACCAGCAGCCGGAGGGCGGCAGAGAGGAGAATGATATTAAAGAGCCCGAAGCCGAACATGCTCAAGGTCATCTTCTGGGCAAGGAACCCGCCCGCAAGCGCGCCTATGCCGAGCGATACGCCCGTCAAGACATTGTAGTACGCTATGCACCTCGTCCTCTTGGCCGGCGTGCTTGAATCGTAAATAAAATTCGATGCCGACAGATTAAACCCCGCCCACGCGAACCCTGCAAACACCTGTACGCAGAATAGATATGCCGGGTTCTGGTTTACTACCCAGAGAAGCGGAAGGAACGCCACGAGCTTCGACGTCAAGCGGATGACCTTGAGGTTTCCTACCTTGTCGCCGTGCATACCCCATCTCTTTATGGTGAGGTTTGTGGCGAGTGTCGCCGCGAGCGTTATGGCTATATAGGTTATATAGCCGAACTTCAAATCCCTCAGCATCAAGACCGCGAAAAACGGAGAGGCGATGTTTACGCAGAACTTCATGATAGAGACGAAGAATACGAACCTCGCGAAGTTGCTGGTATTTGCTCTTTGAATAAAATCGAATATCGAGAAGTAATCCTCTTCCCGGTGAACCAGCTCCGGTTCGTGCATTTTTCTCAAATAACGCCAAGAAACCAGCCTGAAGATAAACGCCGCCCCGAAGATGGCGGCAAAACCCCAGAACACATCATATCTCTCCGCCGCGTGGAGGATAAAGCCCGCCAGAAATGACGAACCGATAGCCACGAAACCGAGTATCTTGTTCCTCCAGCCGAAATACTCGCCTCTCCTGGTGTCCTTTATAAGATCGGCCATCAGGCTCCCCCATGCGGGAGCTACGAACGCCCCGCATGAGGTAAAGAGGACGACTATGGCTATGAAGGAGGCCGCCTTAAACTCCCCGAGCTTAAACGTCATGACCATCGGGATGAGCATCAATGCCTGAATAAGGACAAAGATGTTTATGAGGCGCTTCCTCGATCGCATTTTCTCGGCGATATCGGCGCTTTTAAGCTGTATAAGGGATGAGAAAAGGTTTGGCAGGGCGCTGAGGAACCCTACATGCCGCGCACCCCCGCCGAGGAGCAGGAGAAAGGGGGTGAAGTAATCGAGCGTAAAACCGTTCATCAGGCTTGCGAATACCCCGTCGCCTATGGAGTAACGCAGGCTCTTATCATTTCTGGAAGGTTGAGGCATAATGCTTATTTTTTTATCCTTTGCCCAGCTATGTTCAAGGGCGCGGGATTCCACACATTTTCTCAAAAAAGAACTGCTCAGTCCATGCCTTTTCTCACATTTTTAAGATTTCCGGTTTAATTTCAACTACTTCCATGTTGATCCCGGTCCTTAAACGCGAACGCACCCGTGGTTTTCAGCTAAAAGCCATTGGGACAAAGGAATTTTAAAATTGACAATACCGTCCGTGGGCCCTACAATATATATGACGAAATTTGTGGAGGTAGTTTAATGCCGATCTATGAGTACAAGTGTAAGAGCTGCGGAAAAGAATTCGAAGTGATCCAGAAGTTTTCAGACGAGCCCGTCAAAAAGTGCATCGAATGCGGGAAAGCCGTGGAGAAGATGATATCACAGTCTTCTTTTGTCCTTAAGGGCACCGGATGGTATCAGACCGATTACGCCAAGAAGGAAAAGAAAGAGACGAGCGTTCCTGATTGTTCGTCCTGTCCGTCGCATAAGTAATATTTTTTTAGGCCTGGGCCGGCCTCCTTTTTTGCCGGGCCCAGGCCTTTTCCTTTATACATAAAGACTTCCCCATATAGCCTTTTACATCAAAAAAACCTTTTAGGCCGGAATGGCAGAGAGATACATGCATATTAAAGAGACCGCCATAGGAGCGGCCAGAAAAGCCGGTATGCTGCTTAAAGGGCATCTGGGCAGGGCCGGCAAGATAGAGTTCAAGGGCGACGTCAATATCGTTACCGAGCTTGACAGAAGGTCGGAAGACCTCATAATATCCGAAATCAGGAGCGCCTTCCCTGACCACGGGATACTTACTGAGGAGAGCGAGGAAAGGAAGACCAGCACCGCCTTCCGCTGGATCATAGACCCGCTTGACGGCACGACAAACTACGCCCACGGGTTCCCTTTCTTCTGCGTTTCGATAGCCTTCGAGGAAGCGGGCGAGGTAAGGCTTGGGGTGGTCTATGATCCGATGCTCGATGAGATGTTCATCTCCGAAAGGGGCAAGGGGTCTTACCTTAACGGCGGCCTCATACGCGTATCGGACGTTGAAAGGCTCGACAAAAGCTTGCTTGCGACCGGGTTCCCCTATGATTTAAGGTCATCGAAGGAAAACAACCTCGACCACTTCAAGGACTTCACTCTTAAGGCGCAGGCGATACGGCGTGCCGGAAGCGCCGCGCTTGACCTGTGCTATATAGCCTCCGGCAGGTTCGACGGCTTCTGGGAGATGAAGCTCAAGCCCTGGGACACAGCGGCGGCCGCCCTCATCGTAAAAGAAGCGGGCGGTACTATTACTGACTTCAGCGGCGGAGAATACTCCATATTTGAAAAGGAATGCCTCGCCTCGAACGGGTTGATACACGCCGGGATGATAGACGTCCTCTTGAAAAGATCCCCCAAAAAGGCGTTACGGAGATAAGAGAGGGATGATAAACATAGCGCTACGCCTTATCGGCCTTACAGCCGGCGTTTTCCTGGCCTCATATCTTATCCCAGGGATAAATGTTGATGGATATGTGGCAGCGATAAAGGCCGCGGTGCTCCTCGGCGTACTCAATATCATAATCAAGCCCGTACTTTTCATACTGACCCTGCCTATCAATATCCTCACGCTCGGGCTTTTTACCTTCATAATCAACGGCCTGCTGCTCTGGTTCGTCGGTTATGCGGTAACGGGGTTCGAGGTTGTTGGCTTCCTCCCAGCGCTTTTTGGCGCTATCGTCATCAGCATATTCAGTATCCTCCTTAACAGGTTCATCTGACGGTTTTTTCCTCGCCTCCCGAGCAGGGTTGCCCCGCGCCCGCTTGACATATCCTGAAATGCTGATTTAATTAAGTAAAAGATGGAGTAATCTGCCCGTAGGGGCATATTCCACAAAAAGAGGCAGAAATAAGGCTTTTTTAAATCAACGGCAAAAAGGAGGGCGGCAAAATGGCACAGCATCAACCTAAAAAATTCGTCCTGAAACTTGACGGTATTTCAGAGGATCAGATAGCCCAGCACAGGGACATACTGTATGCGGGATACGTAAACAAGCTGAACGAGATCGAGGATCGCATCAAGACGGTGGACATCACCAAGGCGAACCAGGTCTTCAGCGACTTCCGGGCCCTCAAGTCCGACGAGACCTTTGCGCTTAACGGCGTCATCCTGCACGAGCTGTACTTCGAAAACCTCGGAGGCAAGGCCCAAAAGCCAAAGGGAAAGCTCTCCGACCTCATAGCGAGGGAGTTCGGCTCATTCGAGAAGTGGAACGACAACTTCAAGGCATGCGGCATGTCCGCAAGGGGCTGGGTCATTCTGGGGCTCAACACATACGACGGCAAGCTCCATAACTACTGCCTGGATACCCACAACTTCAACGTCCCGATAAACGTAATACCGGTACTTGTAATGGACGTCTATGAACATGCCTATGCCATAGACTACGGCGTCAAGAGGGCTCCTTATATCGATGCGTTCATGAAGAATCTCAATTGGGACATCGCCGCGCAGAGGCTTGAAAAGATAGACCTTGCGGCGATAGAAAAGATAGCCGCCAGCTAAAAAACGTCTCTTTGAGCCCCCGCGTTGGTTACGCGGGGGCTTTTTTTATAGGAGAGGAATTAAGGTTTGCTTCGCCCCGCTCGCAATGACATTCATTTTGCTTTTTGTTTTTAAAAAATCACAGGGGTATGCGGAGCAGAGCATAAAGGAGAGAGCGAGCAAGCCTCTGTATTCATTGCGAGTGAACTCGACAGAGCGGAGCCAATACCCGGAAGCGCGTGGCAACGCGCAAAAAGGTTTTACCGTTGGAATGAATTTTCACCGGCCCGTTCGGGGAACGGGCCCTACTTTCACATGCCAACCTCTGGCCGGTTTCCTACGCGCTTTCTATGAATATCCTCGCCGGGTCTTCAAGGTACTTGATGACCTTGGACAGGAACATCGCCGCATCCGCGCCGTCCACGACCCTGTGGTCGAATGTGAGAGAGAGCGGCAGTATCCTCCGTATGACTATCGAGCCGTTCTTTATCC
>JACRET010000010.1 GCA_016218105.1 Deltaproteobacteria bacterium | reverse complement strand
TTTATCATCCTCAGCATCAGCATGCTGTCCGCCATCTACTTCTATAATTATCTTCTTCTCGAAACAGACAAAATCTACGATATAGCTCCCTATCGGTTCCTGTCTTCTAAATTTAAAGCCTTCCAGCTGCTTTGACCTCAAGTGCATCCATAATAGATTTTCAGCATCTGTCGATCTTTTCCTGAGATTCTTCGCGATGGTGAATAAATCACTGCTCAATCTTATTCACCCTCACCCTTCCTCTCCCATCAAGGGAGAGGAGCAGTTCTTGCGTCAAGCTTATCCATCAGCAGACTGGCCAGAAAAATAAAATGAACAGCCCTGTTTTCATCAATATCAATATTGTTATGAGCTTTTGGATTCCTTATACCAGTCAAGCGACGCCTTCAGAATCCCTATCATCTCATCGACTTCTTTTTCCTTCACGATAAGCGCGGGGATAAACCTCAGGGTCTTGTCTCCTACGCAGTTTATAAGGAGGCCCTTCGCCAAACAGTCCTTCACGATATCGCCGCCCTTTACGCCTTCATCGAGCTCCATGCCGATAATAAGGCCCATGCCGCGAATCTCCCTTATGAACTTGAACTCCGTCTTGAGCCCGTTCAGCTTTTTAACGAGATAACCGCCGACGCTCCTGCAATTCTCCAAAACGCCTTCGTTAAGTACCGTATTCACCGCGGCGATACCGGCGGCTGTAGAGAGCGGGTTGCCGCCGAAGGTAGAGGCGTGCGCGCCGGGCGTAAAGGCCGCCGCCACTTCGTCCGTAGCGAGCATCGCGCCTATCGCGACACCTCCGGCAAGTCCTTTGGCCAGCGTCATTATATCCGGCTTTACGTCGAAATTCTCATAGGCGAACAGTGTGCCTGTACGCCCCATGCCGACCTGCACTTCGTCAAAGATAAGAAGCGCCCCGAATTCCTCGCAGACCTTTTTGACTTCCTTCAAGTATTCCCTTGAGGGGACGTTCACTCCGCCCTCGCCCTGTATGGGCTCCACCATGATGGCGGCGGTCTTCGGGCTTATCGCCGCTTTAAGGGCGGCGATATCGTCAAAAGGCACATAGGTGAACTTTTCCAATAACGGCTCGAACCCCAGCTGGAACTTCTTCTGTCCCGTTGCCGCAAGCGCGCCGAAGGTCCGGCCGTGGAACGACTTCTCCATCGAGATGACCTGGAAACGCCCGTCGCCTTTCATGCTGAAATATTTTCTGGCGAGCTTTATGGCGGCCTCGTTGGCCTCCGCACCTGAGTTGCATAAAAAGACCTTGTCGGCAAACGAGTGCCCTGTAAGAATGGATGCAAGCTCCGATTGAGTCTCTATGTGATAGAGGTTCGAGATATGAATAAGCTTTTCAGCCTGCGCCTTTATGGCGGCAACCACGGCTGGGTGGCAGTGGCCGAGGTTGCAGACGGCAAGCCCGGAGGTGAAATCGAGGTATCTCTTGCCGTCGCCGTCCCAGACGTAACAGCCTTCGCCCTTTACTATCGCTATCGGGAAACGTCCATAGGTATTAGCTACGTGCTTCGATGTAAGCTCTATAATTTCCTTATTCGCCAACTTTAACGGCCCTTCCTGGAATAGATTTATACAGATTGCTTCGCTTCTCTTCCAATGACAAGACTTACTTCTTAAGCCCGATGGCAGTGCCGACGCCCTCGTCCGTAAATACCTCCAGCATCACGGCATGCTCGATCCTTCCGTCTATGATATGGGCCGTCGAAACGCCCCCGGCTACCGCTTCCATGCAGCACTGGAGCTTGGGTATCATCCCGCCTACAGCCACCTTTTTTGTTATCAGCGAGCGCGCCTCGGAGAGGCTCAGCGAAGAGATAAGCTTTTTATTCTTATCAAGCACGCCCTGGACGTCCGTAAGGAGTATCAGCTTTTCCGCCTTGAGGGCCGCCGCTATCTTTCCGGCTACGGTATCGGCGTTTATGTTGTAGCTCAGTCCCTCATCCCCCCCGCCTACAGGCGCTATTACCGGGATAAAATTATTCTCCTCGAGGGTCCTTATCACGCCGGGATCGATCGATTCCACGTCACCGGCGAAACCCATCTCCTCGCCCTTTATCTTGAGCCTCTTCGCGGTAATAAGGCCGCCGTCTTTTCCGCCAAGCCCGACCGCCCTTCCGCCGAAGTGGTTTATAAGCCCCACTATTTCCTTATTTACCTTTCCGACGAGTACCATCTCGACTACGTCCATGGTCTCGTTGTCCGTTACCCTTATGCCCTTCACGAAGCGGGACTCTTTCCCGAGGCGCTTCAAGAGCCCGCCTATCTGCGGGCCGCCGCCGTGGACTATCACCGGGTTTATGCCGACATACTTCATGAGCACCATGTCGCGGGCGAAGCTCTTCTTCAGCTCGTCATCGACCATGGCGTGACCGCCGTACTTTATTACGATAGTCTTGTTGTAAAACTTCCGTATGTACGGCAGGGATTCGAATAACGTCCTTATCTTCTCAAGCTTTTTCTGCACTTCCGCTCCAAAAATTAAAATACCGCGGCTCCAACAGGCCTGTGCATAAGATCAGGCCGCGGCGCCACGGCTTATAAAATATATCTTGAAAGGTCTTCGTCTTTTACTATGTCCGAAAGCCTCTGCCTTACGTACTCCCTGTCTATGACAAGCTTCTTCTCGGGCATGTCCGGGGCGTCGAATGATATCTCGTCAAATACCCGCTCCATTACCGTGTGCAGCCTTCTCGCGCCGATATTCTCCATCCTCTCGTTGACGATAGTCGCGATAGACGCTATCTCCCTGACGCCGTCGTCGGTATAGGAGACCTCGATATTTTCCGTCTCAAGGAGGGCCTTATACTGTTTAAGGAGAGCGTTTTCAGGTTCCGTGAGGATCCGTATGAAATCCTCCTCCCCAAGTGGCTCAAGCTCCACCCTTATCGGGAACCTGCCCTGAAACTCTGGGATGAGGTCCGAGGGCTTTGAGACATGGAACGCGCCTGAGGCGATAAAGAGTATGTGGTCTGTCTTTACCATCCCGTATTTGGTATTTACCGTGGAGCCCTCGACTATAGGCAGCAGATCCCTCTGCACGCCCTCCCTTGAGATATCGGGAGTCTGTCCCGCCTGCCTTCCGGCTATCTTGTCTATCTCGTCTATGAACACGATCCCCGACTGCTCGACCCTGTCAACAGCCTCCTTCATGACCTTATCCATGTCTATAAGGCGCTGCGTCTCTTCCTGGGTGATTATCTCGTACGCTTCCGGGACCTTCACCTTCCTCTTCCGGGTCTTTTTAGGGAAGATGTTTGAGAACATGTCCTTGAGGTTCATGTCCATCTCTTCCACGCCCCCGGATGAGAGTATCTCTATGGAAGGCATCTTCTGCTGCTCCGAGGTCTCCACCTCTATCGTCCTGTCGTCCAGCTTCCCTTCACGGAGCAACGCCCGAAGCTTATCCCTTGTGGACTTCTGAAGCTCACGTTCCTTGGCAAGCTTCTCCTGGTCAACGGCCTGGAAAGGCGGGGCTGTCACGGGCGGCAATAAATAATCGAGGAGCCGCTCCTCAGCGGAATCCTTGGCCTTTACCCTGACCCTTACCCTCTCCTCGTCCTTGACCATCTTGACGGAAAGCTCCGCCAGGTCCCTTATAATCGACTCGACGTCCCTTCCGACATAACCTACCTCGGTGAATTTGGACGCCTCGACCTTTATGAAAGGCGCCTGCGCGAGCTTTGCGAGCCTTCTCGATATTTCCGTCTTTCCGACACCCGTGGGGCCGATCATTATGATATTTTTTGGAGAGATCTCATCCCTGAGCTCGGGCCTTACCTGCTGTCGCCTCCAGCGGTTACGCAGCGCTATGGCTACCGCCCTCTTGGCGTGCTTCTGCCCGATTATATACTTGTCAAGTTCTGAGACTATCTCTCTCGGCGTAAAGCTTTTCATTTTAAGATAGTTCCTCTACCGTGATCTGTTCGTTCGTATATATGCATATCTCGGCCGCTGTCTTGAGCGCCTCTTCGACTATCTCCCGCGCGGTAAGCTCCGTGTGCCTCATGAGCACCTTCGCGGCGGCCGCCGCAAAGGCGCCGCCTGAACCTATCGAAGCTATCCCGTCCTCAGGCTCTATGACGTCTCCGCTCCCTGAAATTATAAAGGTGTGTTCCTGATCGGCCACAATAAGCAACGCCTCAAGCCTTCTCAGTATCCTGTCCGTCCTCCAGTCTTTGGCAAGCTCTACCACGGCCTTGGTGATATTGCCCCTGGAACCTTCGAGCTTTCCTTCGAATTTATCGAAAAGCGTCATCGCGTCGGCTGTTGAGCCGGCAAAACCGGCTACAACCTTACCCTCTCTCATGCGGCGGACCTTTACGGCCCCCTTCTTCACGATGGTAGAGCCTAAAGTGACCTGCCCGTCGCCAGCTATGGCGACCTTGCCGCCGCGCCTTACGGCTATGACTGTTGTACCGTGAAATGTCGTCAAAATACGCCCCTTTTAACCCTTCGACCTGGCCTTTGGATGCGCCTTGTCGTAGGCTTCCATCAAGGTTGAAATACCGACCCTCGTATACCTCTGGGTGGTAGAGAGCTTACTGTGCCCGAGCATCTCCTGGATTGACCTTAAATCCACCCCGGCGTCGAGCAAGTGCGTGGCGAATGTGTGCCTTAACGCGTGCGGGGTCGGGGTTTTATTTATTCCGCTCGATAACACATATTTCTTGACAAGCCTCTGAACCGTCCTGGGCGTGATGCGCCCGCCCTTTCCCCGAAAGAGCGGCCCTTCTGTTGCGGCTCTCTCCTTATCAATATATGCCTTGAGCGACGATTTGGCAAACTGCCCTAAATAGGCGATCCGTTCCTTACCGCCTTTGCCCAAAACCCTGATAGTGCCGGCATCCAGGTCCAGGTCTTTAATATCCAGCCCCGTAAGCTCGCTTACCCTTACTCCTGAGGAATAGAGCGTCTCCAGTATCGAGATATCCCTTAAAAGCGCGGCCGCCTTTTGGGCCTTTTTAGGCGCCTCTATCAAGGATTCGGCCTCCTCGGCCGTAAGTACCGGAGGAAGGTACTTCTCAACCTTGGGTATCGGCACAAACTCAGCCGGATTTACCCTGACGACGCCTTTCCTTATCAGAAATTTAAAAAAAGACCTTATGGACGATATCTTACGGGCGACTGAGACCTTCTTGCAACCATTGTAAAGACTGTAGACAAACCCGGTTACCGCCGCGCCGTCCACACTGTCTGTATTCACCTCGCCGGAGACGCCTGAATATTGCGGCTTATTTTTAAGAAAATCGTGGAACTGCTTTAAATCCCTGAGATATCCCAGCCTTGTGTTGGGAGAGCAATTCCTCTCAACCGCAAGATATGTAATAAAATCATCTACAAGGCCGAGCATGCTTGCTTATAACATCAAAAGGTAAAACCTTCAATGGTTTTTTGCGCCTTTTGCGTGTCAGCGAATGATCTTGGCGAGCCTGTTCAGGCGTAACCAGTGCGCGTCCCTGTCCCATGACCAGTAGATAATGAAAGCCTGCCCTTTTATATCCTTGAAGGGCACCGGCCCCCAGTACCTCGAATCATAGCTCCTGTCCCTGTTATCGCCCATTACGAACACGGTCTCTTCAGGGACAAGATACGGCCCGAAGTTGACGTTTTTCTCGGTGTCCTCGCCGTAAAGCCCGCCCTTGTTCACGCCCCAGTTGTCTTTCATCTTCTCATCATTCAAGTATAGCGCCTTATCCCTGAGTTCCACCTTGTCTCCGGGGAGCCCTATTACCCGCTTGATATAATCCTTCGACCTGTCGCCGGGGAAGCGGAATACAACAACGTCCCCCCTGTCCACCTTGCCCCATGATGAAACGAGCTTGGTCTCAAAGAAGGGAAGCGACGCCCCGAACACCTTGATGATCGCGGGCTTGGGCACCTGGATGCCGTACGCGAACTTGCTTACGACTATATGGTCTCCGACAAGAAGCGTATCTTCCATCGACCCCGAAGGTATCTTGAAAGCCTGTATCACGAAAGTCCTTATAATAAGCGCGAGGATAAGCGCTATCACGACGGCTTCGGCTATTTCCCTTATCTGTTTTTTCTTTTTTTCCGGTTCCTGATTATTTGCCATACCCTTCCGTTTTAAATAGTTTTTAAAAAACCTTCTCTACAGGTCAACTCACTTTAAGGACGGCCAGGAACGCCTCCTGCGGAAGCTCCACTTTGCCTACCTGTTTCATCCTCTTTTTACCCTCTTTCTGCTTCTCAAGCAGCTTTCTTTTCCTTGTAATATCGCCGCCGTAGCATTTGGCGGTAACATTCTTTCTGAGCGCCTTTATCGTCTCTCTGGCGATGACCTTGCTGCCGATGGCGGCCTGGATGATCACCTCGAACATCTGCCTGGGTATTATCTCCTTCATCTTCTCGGCAAGATCCTTGCCTCTCATAAAAGCCCGCTCCTTCGGAACGATGAGGGACAAGGCGTCGACGGCCTCGCCGTTAATGAGTATGTCGAGCTTGATAAGGTCCGACTCCCTGAAGTCCAGGTAATCGTAATCCATCGAGGCATACCCCTTTGACAGCGTCTTAAGCTTGTCATAGAAATCAAGGACTATCTCGTTTAGCGGTATCTCGTACTCTACCATCACCCTTGAGGTCGTAAGGTATTTTATCTCCCTCTGAATCCCGCGCTTACTCTCGCAAAGCCCCAGGATAGCCCCTAAAAACTCAGCGGGCATGTGGAGGGTAGCCAATATGAACGGCTCTTCTATTAAATCTATGTATTGGGGCGGGGGGAGATTTGACGGGTTATCTACGTGTATCACGGTACCGTCGGTTTTTGTGACCCTGTAGATGACCGTAGGGGCGGTGGTGATGAGTTCCAGCCCATACTCCCTCTCCAGACGCTCCTGTATTATCTCCATATGGAAGAGGCCTAAAAAGCCGCAACGGAAACCGAAACCGAGCGCCAAAGACGTCTCCGGCTCGAATGTAAAAGACGAGTCGTTGAGACGGAGCTTGACCATCGCCTCTTTCAGGTTCTCATACTGCGCCGAATCAACCGGGTACAAGCCGCTGAAGACCATCGATTTAGCGGCCTTATAGCCAGGAAGCGGCGTCTGCGCCGGACTGAGCGCATCGGTTATCGTATCGCCGACATTGGTATCCCGCACCTCTTTTATGTTCGCTATAACGAACCCGACCTCTCCTGGGCCAAGCTCGGCTATTTCCTTCGGCCCGGGTGAGAATACGCCGACCTTATCGACATCGAATGTCTTGCCCGTATTCATGAATTTTATCTTCATGCCCGCCTTTACGACCCCGTCAAAGACCCTGACCTGGACGACCACACCCTGATATGTATCGTACCAGCTGTCGAATACAAGCGCTTTTAGAGGGTTTGCCGTCTCTCCTTTGGGCGGGCGTATGCGTTGCACTATAGCTTCGAGTATGTCTTTTATGCCTATGCCTTCCTTGGCGCTGGCGAGGACGGAGCCGCTCGCGTCAATACCCAGCACCTCTTCTATTTCTTCTTTTATCCTTGGAGGGTCCGCGGAAGGGAGGTCTATCTTGTTCAATACAGGGAATATATCAAGACCTACGTCAACGGCCGTATAGAGATGCGCTACCGTCTGCGCCTCAACGCCCTGCGAGGCGTCTACGATCAGTATAGCGCCCTCGCAGGCGGAAAGAGACCTGCTTACCTCGTAGCTGAAATCCACGTGGCCGGGGGTATCTATCAGATTAAGGATATAGGTATTACCATCGTCGGCTTTGTAGGAAAGGCGCGCGGTCTGCGCCTTGATGGTAATGCCCCGCTCCCTTTCAAGCTCCATCTTATCGAGGAACTGGTCAACCATCTCTCTTTTCGTTATCGAACCCGTGAACTCGAGGAGCCTGTCTGAAAGCGTGGATTTGCCGTGGTCAATATGCGCGATTATGGAAAAATTACGTATCTTCTCTCTGTCTATCAACTTGCACTCTTTTCCCGGTAAATTTTTTTGAAAAAACGCAATATTACATTGTAAATAATCGCGGAACTTTTGTCAAAAGAAAACCCCCTCTACCCCTTTGTAACCTCATCTATCCATGCAAGGTACTCGGGAAGGCCCTCCTGTATCTCTACGGCTATGATCTCCGGAACCTCATAGCTGTGAAGGGACTTTATCCTCTTTTTAAGATCGTCAAAGAACATGGCCCTGGTCTTGAAGACGCAGAGGACTTCCTGCTCATCATGTATCTTGCCCTTCCAGGTATAGATCGACCTGATCTTCGGAACGATGTTGCAGCAGGCCGCCAGCCCCTCCTCAACCACCTTTCTCCCTATACCGGCGGCCTCGTCCTCATTGGAAGCCGTAGAAAACACCATCATATATTTTCCGCTCATAATATGCCTCCTTGACAAGGGGTGAACAGAACCTAACATCTTAGGTGACGTAAATCAATGAGAAGGTATTTTGCCATATCATTGAAATAAATTGCAAAACCTGTAAATAATTGCTTATTATTATTAAAAAAATTACTATGCAAAATATGAACAAAGAAAAAATAATCTCCTGTCTTGAAGAAGCTAAAGAAGCGGGCATTTTTAGACCAGAACCGCTTAAAAACTTCCCTCCGGAATCTTATGTGGCCAGAGCCATTCAATGCAGTGTCAAAACAAATAAAGATATCCAGGAAAAGCTTAAAGAAATTTTACAGGCAGAACCTGAATTAGATATTTTTAATCTCAGTTTTAATTCTGGCTTTTCAAGTTGGATTATCGGAACAGAAAATTTGGCAATGTGGTTACTCAACAAAAGTTTGGAAAATTCTCCAGAAGAAGCGGTAGATAAGCTTGAAGAATATTTAAATCTGTCCGCAACACCTGGTTATGAAATATTAGCTATTACAGGGATTGAAATTGAGACATCTTTCAAATTATCTAATGAGTTATCTCTAATTCCAATTCATGATCTACCTAACTCGATGACTAAAGAATCAATGGTCAAACCTTCAATATTTAAAACCTTTCTAACTGCGGTCTCATTTGGGATTTCAATGCATTTTGCACCGGAGTTTGTGGGTTTTTACCCAAACGCAGCCATTATCACAAAAACAGAATTCTCACCAAAGGCCTTTGATGAGAATTACAACGGTCCGAAATTTAAATCTATAGCACACGAACTTTTTGACGCTTGCAGGATTCTTTCTTTGGTCGGGCCATGCTCGCCGGTCCCTTTTGCTCATTGGACGCAGGTTGAAGATTGGGTTCCATGCTCCATTTTCTTAGGTGGCAGTTTTGGTCGTCAAGCAAATGACATAAATAGTTTTTCTAATAAATTTAAGAACGAAGATATTTCGAGGGTACAGGAAATATATCAAAAATTTTCAAAACTAAACCAAGAGACAAAAGATAGACTTAGAGTTCCAATTGAAAGACTTAATCAATCCAGAAGAAGACAAGTTCCTGCTGATATGGCTTTAGATCTTGGTATAGCTCTTGAATCACTCTTATTAGATAATATCTCGCATAATGATTCTATTTCTTTGCTTTTCAGGCTGCGCGGTGCATGGTTTTTAGGTAGGGATAAGATTGAAAGAGAAGATTTGATGAATATATTTAATAAAATTTATGATTGCCGTTCTAAAGCGGCTCATTCAGGAAAAATTCCTTTTACAATATTTTTAAAAACAGGAGAAGCCATAAACATAGATGTCTTTCTTAGACAAGGTACAAAACTATGTACTGAAATGATTTTGAAAATAATCGATAACGGTGACTTTCCAGATTGGAAAAAATTGATAATAGGATTTTAAGATATTTTTTTGATTCACGTTTTCAACATTTTTTCTATTGCCTCTATCATCCTCTCTTTATGCGTCCCTCCCCAGTATACGCGGCCGCATCTTTCGCAGGCGGAAAACCTCTCCTGTGTCTCGAAGACATACTGCGGGACTTTCC
The DNA here is from genome assembly GCA_016218105.1 of Deltaproteobacteria bacterium. Lineage (GTDB taxonomy): Bacteria > Desulfobacterota > GWC2-55-46 > GWC2-55-46 > GWC2-55-46 > GWB2-55-19. The sequence goes on along the minus strand of JACRET010000010.1, from coordinate 127,913 downwards.
CGCGTACTTTCTCTTTATCCATCTCCCTGAGCTCCATGTTGCACCGCAGGCACCTTGTAAGTATGTTGCCCGGGCCTATACCGAATTTAAGGGAGACCTGCTTTAGCTGGTCATCGATCAAATCGCCCTCTACAAAAAAAGACCTGCCCCTGGCGGCCCTCCGCCTGATAAAAAGGGTATCGCGGGTAAGTATCACCCTCTCCTCGTCTATCGCCCTCCGGAGCAGTTCCCGGTCTTCGATATCGCTCTCGTACGCGACGTCGCAGCCGAGCGTACGGAGCCACCTGGCCAGCTTCCCGAGCATCGCGTCGGCTATGAACCTCGGGCAGCCGCTCACAACAGCCCCGTGACGCCCACAGGGGCCCAGTTGCCGCCCGTTGCCATCCAGCGGCCGTTCTCCTTCCTGAATACTATGCTTACGTCAAGCCCGTCGGCATCCGAGGGGAGTATGTCTTTAATGGATATCACTTCCTTTCCCCTGATGATGAACGCCTTGGAGTTCACGACGGCCCTGTCCCCGCTCAACTCCGCCTCAAACCCGCTCAAGAAGACCTTCACGTTCTCCGGCCTCATAAGGTGATAGAAAAGTATCCCTTTGATCCCGTTATAATCGTTGCCCTTGTCGTCGGAGTAATCTTTCGAGACGTGCTTCATGAACGCGGAGATGTCCTTCGCCTCCGCGGCCTCGACCGCCTTCGAGACAGTCTCTATCAGAACCTCTTTTTCGGATTTTGTTTTAGCGCAGGCCTGGCAAGAGGCAATGATTACAAGGACGGATAGGATTATTTTAAGGGCAGGTCTCATAATGGGTTGGAGAAATCCATGCCGAAGCCCCTTTGGGATAAAGAGGCTTCGGCAGACTTGTTAGCCGAAGAATATATGCGCTATCCTGTACATCTCAAGGTCAATGGTCTTAAGCTTGCTCGTAGCCTCTTCAAGAGTGATGTCCACTATTTTATTCCCCTGAAGCGCGACCATCCTTCCGAACTTGGCCTCGTTCACAAGCTCGATGGCCCTTATTCCGAAACGCGTGGCTAGAATCCTGTCATAGGCCGTAGGGGTGCCTCCCCTCTGCAGGTGCCCGAGGACGACAAAGCGGGACTCCAGACCCGTTCTTTTTTCAATTTCCGTGGCCAGGAACTCGCCTACCCCGCCGAGCTTTACATGCCCGAAGGCGTCGAGCGCCTTGTCCTTCGTGATCATGCCGCCGGCCTCTTTGGGATAGGCCCCTTCAGCGGTGACGACCAGGCTGAAGTTTTTCCCTTCTTCCTTCCTTTTCTTTATATAACCGCAGACCTCGTCGACATCGAAGGGCTTCTCCGGTATGAGGATGACGTCAGCCCCTCCCGCTATGCCGCCGTAAACCGATATCCAGCCCGCGTGTCTGCCCATGACCTCGACTACCATTACCCTCTGGTGCGCCTCTGTCGTGGAATGGAGCCTGTCGAGGGCCCATGTTACGATCGACACCGCCGTATCGAAGCCAAAAGTAAAATCAGTCCCGGAAAGATCGTTGTCAATCGTTTTGGGGACTCCGATGACCTTTATCCCCCTGGCGTGAAGCTTCGCGGCGACGCCGAGCGTATCGTCACCGCCTATTGCCACCAGCGCGTCCAGCTTAAGCTCGTTTATATTTCTAAGCAGCGTCTCGGCGTCTTTAGGGCTTTTAAAAGGGTTTGTCCTTGAGGTGCCGAGTATGGTGCCGCCAAGCGGCAGAAGGCCCGAGACGGCCTGCCTCGTAAGCTTCATCGTGGATGGCTGCAGCAGTCCCCTCCAGCCATCCCTTATGCCGGTAAATTCATATCCGAACTGAAGGCCTCTTTTCACGACCGCCCTTATGACCGCGTTAAGGCCGGGACAGTCGCCGCCTCCTGTAAGTATGCCTACGTTCATAACCAACCCTCCAATTTTATTTAAGAAAACCGGCTTACGCGGGCGAAGGCGCGGCAAGCGGCAGGCGCGCCGTAAAAACAGAGCCCTTTCCGACTTCGCTCGCGACCTCTAAAGAGCCGCCGTGGGATTCCGCTATCTCTTTGCATATGCTAAGCCCCAGCCCCGCCCCCCCGACGTCCCTTGAACGCGCTTTATCGACCCTGTAGAAGCGGTCAAACAGATAGGGGATGTCCTCTTTCGCTATACCGACGCCGGTATCTTTGACTTTTACCACCGCCCGGCTGTCTTCCTCCCCCAGGGAGAGCTCAACGGCGCCCCCGCGAGGGGTATATTTTATAGCGTTATCGATAAGATTGAACATCAGCTGGCTTATTCTTACACTATCCCCGTATACCACTACGGGGCTACTCTTTAGGATATACATCTGGATGCCGCTGTCAAGGGCCAGCCTCTTGAAATGATCGAGCCTCTCCTTCAACACCTTCTCAAGGTTAACCGGCTCCCTGGGCAAAGACTCCTTTTCCACATCCATCTTAGCGAGGTCAAGCAGGTTACGGACGATGTAATTCATCCTGTCTATCTCTTCGAGGCTGCTTTTAAGCGCCTCCCTCATGTACTCCATGTTATCCTTTGAGCGAAGGGCTATCTCCATCTCGCCCTTAAGTATCGTAAGAGGGGTCTTAAGCTCGTGCGAAGCGTCCGCCGTAAACTGCTTTATCTGCTTGAAGGATTTCTCAAGCCTGCCTATCATGTCATTTATTGTGGAGGCGAGCCTCCCTATCTCATCCTGCGCGGTGGTGACGTTGATACGCTCATTGAGGTTCTCGGCGCCTATTTTTCGCGCGAGCTTGGTTATCTCCGCCACAGGCTTCAAGGCCTTTTTCGCGAGGAACCAACCCACGGCGCTCGCTATGACGATGGAGGCGATGATGCCTAGAATAAATATGTATGCCAGGGAATGGAATATCTCGTCCATCCCCTCAAGTGAAGACCCTACCTGGACTATCGCCACAAGGCCCTTCTGCTTAAGAAGTATCGGCTTTGTGACAACCCTGACGGGATATCTCCCTACATTCCTTATGATCTCGAAGGTAGTAGCGCCGTTGACGGCCGCGTTATATGTGTCGCCCGTTATCGGAAGGCTGAGCGCCTCAAGGTTTGAGGACTTGGCTACCGGCTGGCCGTGAGGGTCGAGCACCTGTATGTAGTTCCCGGCCGTGCGTATGCCGAAGAACCGCTCAAGTATTATATCGAAGTCGCGCGGCAGGAACAGCTGGCCCGAGGGTTTTATTACCGTATGGACCATCATGTTCGCTACCGACGATATCTGGTTGTCGGTGCGGTTCATGAATATCTTGAGGAGCGAATAGGAAAAAGTCGCGCCGAAGGCGACGAGGCTGATCGTCAGGAGGGTTACGTACCAGAAGGTCAGTCTTGTTCGGATCGAAAATGCCATAGTTAAGGTGCGGCCGCAAATAACCGCTTTAGGGGTAGCCGCCGGGTCAGTCCGTAAGCTCTTTTAATTTGGATAAGGACTTGATGAATATCTCTTTTCTCCTTATCTCAATTATGCCGTCCTCTTTGAAGGACTTCAAAAGCCTGATGGAGGTCTCCTGCGTAATCCCGAGGAGTTCCGCAATTTCCAACCTCGACAGGGTAAGATTGAGCTTGACGCCCCCGGCCTCTTTTACTCCGTACTCGTTCGCGAGCGTATACAGGAGGTGGCCGAGCTTCTCTTTCGCGTTCAGGAGGCCAAGATTGCCGATCCTCTCATAGGCGTGATTGAGTTCCTTGCCGAGCGAGATGATGAGCTTCTTTGAAACATCCGGCTCTTTCTCCAATATCCTGAAGAACGAGTTCTTGTCGATATAGCAAAGCTCGCAGTCCTCCATCGCAACGGCCGTGTTTTTGTAGGCTGTACCGTCATAGAAGACCTCAAAGCCGAGGAGGTCTCCGGGGTTAAGGATGTTTATTATCTGTTCCTTCCCGGTGGAAGATGATCTGACTACCTTTACCCTTCCGGTGCGTATGATATAGAGCCCCGTGCACTCGTCGCCTTCCATAAAAACTATCTCGCGCTTTTTATAAGCCGAGATCACGACCACGTCCTTGAAGGCGTCGAGCTGGCTTTCATTCAGCCTTGTAAAAAGGGTGTTCTCCCTGATGTGGCATCTGCATAGCGAGCAGGTTGAATCCTTGTCCATCAATATAGTCATACCTTCTCCCTCTGATTGGGGTTGCTTTTTATTCTTTTCAGTTGCTCAGTGCGGGGTCGCCCCCGAGCTCGCTCAGCGGGAGGCCGCCGCGGTAAGGCACAAGGGCCAGGCTTACCCCGCCCTTCGACCTTACGTTCCTAAGCATCTCCGCGACCTCGTCATTCGCCAGGGCCTGGCCCGTCCTCCAGTCTATCGTCTGGAGTTTTATCAGGACTTTTCCAGGCTCGCCGACTGAGCCGGCGGCGTCAGTGACCATCCTGGCTATAATATTTTTTATCTCTTCAGGCTCCCGGTTAAGCTCCTCTCCCATCTGCCTGTGATAAGCCATTATCGAATAATAATCGAACCCGCGCCTCTTCGCCTCGTTCAGGTCCTGCGAGAGCCACGCGAGAGCGCTGGAAGGGTTCGTCACCGTCTCGTACATGAGATTGAGGGCGAACTTGGCTTCGGGCCTTTTCCTGTGCACCGCGTTCTTAAGCCTTCCGGCCACGTCGAGGAGCCGTTTATTCTTCCATGAGGCCCAGTTCCAGAAAAGCTCCGTATAATGAACCTGCCTGGTGCCTTCCGTCCTTATGTAAAGGGATTCGGGGGATATATCAATCCCTGTCTCCTTTTTAAAAAGACCGTTCATGTAAGGGCCGAAGCCCTCGTTATGCCGAAGCACAAGATCGTCCTGAAAAAGGATGCCGTCTATCTCGTACTCGGCGAGATCGGAGTAAATTTCTTCGAGCCTTTCCACGGCCTTGTCATTGAACATATCGAGGCCCCTGCAGCGGGTATAGCTTCTGGCGGCGATATCGTAAGCCTTGCAGGCAATATCCGTATTATCCTCTATCCCATAATCGGCGTATCTCGTCGTCATCCACGCAAACACGCTTAAACCGCTGTCGTGGGCGGCGCGGATGACATCATCCAATATATCGCCGACAACGGGCGATTGCGAGCTGTTAAAATAAACCCCCCTCTTCTCTTTTGAAGAAACAAAGGGATAGAACCTGTCCCCTTTATTATGGAAGACCCTCAATATGATCGTGTCAACGCCTGAGCTCTTCAAGGCCTTCAGCTCCATCTGAACCTCGGAGATGGTCTTCCCCTCAAAGAGCATCACCTGTACGGCCCTTAAGTTCCGTGCCGCCTCAGCCTCTTTTACTTCGGGTAGCGGTATGACGGGAAGTTCCTCTATTATCCGCTCCCTTACTTCCTCAAGCCTTGCCTTTGCCGTCCCGGAGAACGGGGTCTCGGAAAAATTCAATAAAAAGAGCCTCAGCTCCCTTTCAGCTTCGGCGTAGAGGCCGGCGTTAAAATACGCTTCAGAAAGCCCGAACTGCGCCTCAGGTAAAAAAGGACTTCCCGGGAAGCTCTCTATGACCCTTGAGAACTCCCTCGCGGCGACGCTGTACTCGCCCTCGTTCATCATGAATTTAGCGTAGTTTAACTGCCCGAGGTCGGTAAAATAAGGCTTATCCGGCGCCGCCAGGGTGTTTTTTGAGAAAAGAAAAATACTGAGGAAGAGAACAAAAACAATTACAGCTCTAAAGGCTCGGGCCTTCAAATACATTGCGCGCTTGTCTGTCCCCAATATGTCCCTCTCTCGAATCCGATAGGCCCGGAGCTTTGTACTGAATATGCATAGCGAACGCATTCCCCGCGGCTTCAGCAGGGGTACTTCGATTATATCAAAATAAGAAAGGTACAGCTATTATAAAGAGAAAAACATCCGTTTAGATCCGCAAACGAAACCCGGTGTCCTCCTAATCTAACAGATTGCTGAAAAACCGGAAATTCGTTCAGGCTGCTCAAAAAGGTTGAAGCTCCCCGCAGAAGACTGCGGGGAATGCGCTCGCTATGCATATTCAGCTGCGAGGCGTCGAGAAGCGAGGAATGAGGCGTACTTTGTCTGTACCCGCAGTGACGAGCGTCGAAGACAACAAAGCAGATGCTTTTTCAGCAGCCTGTTAAAAAAACTTCTCTATCGCCTCTTTTACGCTGGTAACGCCCGTAAGGGACATGTCCCCGGGTTTTTTAAGCCCCTTCAGATTGTCCTTCGGAAGTATGCACCTTTTAAACCCGAGCTTATAGGCCTCCCGCACCCTCGGCTCCACCTGGTTTATCGCCCTCACCTCTCCGGCAAGCCCCACCTCGCCGAATATGACGGTCTTATGCTCTATGGGCTTGTCGAGAAAATTGGAGGTAAGGGAAGCCAGTATCCCAAGGTCTATGGCGGGCTCATCGAGGCGTATGCCTCCCGCCACCTTTACGAATATGTCGTGGTTAGCCATCGATATACCGGCCTTTTTCTCAAGTACCGCCGCAAGGAGCATTACCTTGTTGTGGTCAACCCCCACGACAGTCCTCCTCGGCACTCCGAAGAGGGTCGCGCAGACGAGGGACTGGACTTCGACGAGTATGGTCCTTGTCCCCTCCAGGCTTGAGACAACGGCAGAGCCAGAAGAGTCCGCCGGCCTCTCTGCGAGGAACACCTCGGAGGGGTTCGACACCTCGACAAGTCCCGAATCCTTCATCTCGAATACGCCTATCTCCATTACAGAGCCGAAACGGTTCTTGACCGCCCGCAGTATCCGGAACGGATGGCCCCTCTCCCCCTCGAAATAGAGCACCGTATCCACCATGTGCTCCAATACCTTCGGCCCGGCTATAGAGCCGTCCTTGGTGACGTGGCCTACAAGAAAGACGGGCGTTTCCATCGATTTGGCATGGGAGATAAGCCTGGCGGATATCTCGCGCACCTGGCTGACGCTTCCGGGGGATGATTCGAACGAGTCGGTATAGATAGTCTGAACAGAGTCTATGACTATGACACCGGGCTTTACTTCAGCCACGGCGCTTAAGATGCGCTCAAGCGAGGTCTCGGCATAAACAAGGAGGTTGTCTGAAAGTGAGTCCAGCCGCTCTCCACGAAGCCTTATCTGCCGCATCGATTCTTCGCCGGAGATGTAAAGTACCTTACGGCCGGATTCGGCGAACCTGCCCATGGCCTGGAGGAGCAGGGTTGATTTTCCTATCCCGGGGTCGCCTCCGATGAGGATAGCCGACCCCGGCACCATGCCGCCGCCCAGGACCCTGTCGAGCTCGGGAAGGCGGGTCTTTATCCTGAACTCTTTCTCCATGCTTAAGCTTGAGATGGGCTGAGGGGGAGCAGAAGCGCCTGAGACGGCGCCCCTTTTTGTTGTCTCGACTTCCGTCTCTTCGGCGAAAGTGTTCCACCCCGAACAATCCGGGCATTTTCCCAGCCATTTATAAGAGATATGCCCGCATGACTGGCATGAATAAAAAGTCTTTACCTTCGCCATAGTTCCGCCCGCCTGAGACAATCGATAAACCGATGTTTACAATTGACAAACATGCCAGTTTTGTTATGATATTTTTTTAAAAAAAAGTCTTATGAAAACAAAAAGATGTCTTTAGAAATACCTAATTACACCACCATACTAATTGAACTGAACAAGGCTGTCAAGATGCATAATTTCTATCCGGACGGCCATCCGCAGCTCGATTTGACAGTCAATAAATGTTATCTGTTGTTTAAAAAAAATGTCGAGGCTCAGGGCGAGATCAACTGGAAGATCGACCAGAAGGGCTTTTACGACGATAAAAACCCCATTCCGGGAAACGCGGAAATAGCCGGGCTCGCCAAAAAGTTTTTTTTCCGCCGTATAAAAGAACTTACCTTCACCCCGAGGATATCGGTAGCAGAGCTTAAGGTGCTGCTCTCCATCCTGAGGCTTGAACCTGAAGACCTGCAGGATAAGGGCGGCCCTGAAGCCGTCTTTGCCGAAAGGGAGGTCGCCGGGATACTCATAAATGAGCTCAGGTACGAAGACCTCATGAAGCTTAAAAAAGAGCTTGATGAAAGGAAAGACCTGGAACGCAAGGAGTTGGCGCAGGAGAAGAAAAAAGAAGAGGAAGCCGCCGGTGAATCCCAATCCGCGCAGGAGCAGAAGCAACAGCCCAATCCATCGGAGCACGTCGAAGAAGCGCCGCTTCCGGCGCTTCTTCAGCTGTTCAAGGACGAAAGGGACCTTTTAAAGTACAACGACTTATCCGTCCGCATAAAAGAAAAATCCGATATACTTCTCATAGAGAAGAAGTTCGATGATCTCTTTCCAGTTTACCAGGTGTTGATCGAGCATCTCACCACTTTGCCAAGGCTCCCCGATGATCTGAGATCCTCCGCCGCCGAACGATTGAGGTCTCTGCAGAGCCGTGATATGATACAATACCTCGTAGACAGGCTCGCGGCCAAGGAAGAGCGGTCGAGGGGGGTGATCAACAACGTACTCCTCTTTTTCGGGGAAGAATCGGCGGAGATCCTTCTTGACGCCATAGTAGACGCACAGGACGCGCTCACCAGACGGAATTATTTCAACCTGCTTGTGCGTTTTGGCAGGAGGATAAGGCTTCAGGTGGAAAAGCGGCTTTCGAGCCGGCAATGGTTTGTGGTAAGGCAGATGATAGCGCTCCTGGGCGAGCTTGGAGACCCTGCCTCGCTGGATGCCGTGGAAGACGCTTACAGGAATACGGATGTCCGGGTTAAAAAAGAGGTGCTTAAGAGCCTGGTGAAGATATCCACGCCGCGCGCTACCGCCATGCTTATAAACACGCTTAAAGAGGAAGACCAGTCGCTCGTGGCCCAGGCGATAATATCGCTTGGGGCGTTAAGAGACGCGTCAGTAATAGACATACTCGGCGAAATAGCCGTCAAGCGCGAACCTTTCGCGGACAATCAGGAGCCTAAAAAAGAGGCGATAAAAGCCCTTGGCGCGATAGCTAACGAAAAAGCCGTGCCGTATCTGACAAAGATACTTTTCAAGAAAGTCTGGTTCGGTAAAAAATCCAATGAGGAGATACGGGCGATGGCCGCCTACTCATTGGCGCTAATCGGCACGGCCGAGGCGTACAAAGCGATAGAAGAGGCCAAAAACTCCGCTGAAGGCGAGCTCTACATGGCCTGCAAAAGAATCCTTGAAGGAAGAGAGAAAAAATAATGAACGGAACCGAGAACAGCGACCTCTTACTTAAGATCATAAACTCGGCCCTTAAGAGCAAGAAGCTCTACCCCCCGGGCCATCCATCCATAGCCGCCCCGGTGAACAAGGTGTTTCAGCTCCTCTCGGAAGCGCTCAAGACGGACAACAACGTCATGATCGGCATACTTCACGAGACCCTCGTCTTCGATGATAATATGATACAGGACGGGGACAAGCTCTACCCGGACATCCTATCTTACATGGGAGACAAAAACATAGACGCCCTTATCTTCGAGAGGGGAACCAGCGTAAAAGAGCTTTCAACCGCGTTCGATATCCTCTCGGGGCCTCGGTTACAGGGTAAAGAGCTTCAAAGAGAGCTTCACACTAAGGGCGTCACGCACATCACTCTTAAATCGATCCCTACCGGCAAGAGGAACGCCCTTGAGATATACAACGGCGCCGTAGAGGTAGTAAAGAATGTCATGGGTGAGGTCAGGATGGGAAAACTCCCCAAGACCGAGCCGGTTAACAATATCATCGAAGAGATAACCGAAACCGTTCTTTCCGACCAGAACGCGATCATGGGCCTGACGATGATCAAAAATTATGACAACTACCTCTACAACCACTCCGTCAATGTCTCTATCATGGCGATCGCCCTCGGCAGGAACATGGCTCTGGATAAGGAAGAGCTCCACGCGGTAGGGGTCGCGGCGCTGCTCCATGATGTCGGGAAGACCGGCGTCGCGGAGGACATTATACGCAAGCCTGGCGGCTTGAGTTCAGAGGAATGGGAAAAGCTGAAGGAGCATCCGCTTCTGGGCTCTAATATTGCTAAAAGGATGGAAGGCCTGGAAGAGCTTATCGGGCGTCTCATCTATGAGCATCATATAAAGTACGACCATTCCGGATACCCGCAAACGACCTCGTCCATTCACCCACTGAGCCAGATCATAACCATCTCGGACGCTTACGACGCGCTTACGACGCTCAGGGTATATCAGCAGCCTCACAGCCCGGTCGAGGCGATAAAGGTAATGAATAATTTCTCAGGCAGGCATTTCAATCCCGACACCCTTAAGGCTTTCGTAAATATGATCGGCGTCTATCCGGTAGGCACTATGGTAAGGCTTTCATCGAATGAGATCGGCGTCGTCACGAAACTTAATTCCGAATTTCCCGCGCTCCCGTTTGTAAAAGTCCTTTATGATATGGAAGGAAACTCGCTGGAAGCGTCTTTTGAGCTTGATCTCTCTACCAGCCAGGATAAGGCTATCGTCTCGACGGTAAACCCGGCAACGACTACGACGGACATCGGCTCCTTCTTTGAAAAAGAGGCGGCCAACGCTGTTTAGGTTTTTAACAGGTTGCTGAAAAACTCAAAATCACATTCAGGCTGCTCAAAAAGTTCAAGATGCAAGGAGTCGAAAAATGAGGAATGGGCGTACTTACCTTGTACGCCGCAATGACTAATTTTAAAGACGACGCCGCACATTGGGCTTTTTCAGCGTCTGTTAAGATGATTTAACGGGGTGCTGCCGGGGTACGGTACTGCGGAAATTGATATAAACGAATTAATCTTAGCGGTCCATCTCTCCAAGCGCCTTTATTGCGATAGACCTCATCCTGACGTTGCCCTTGACGGCGAAATAGACCATAGCTTCTTCCGCCCTCTTGTCTCCAAGCCTTCCGATCGCGTCAAGCGCCTTCTCCACCACACCTGAATCCGTATTCTTAAGCACCTGCATAAGCGGGCCCAGCAACCGGGAGTCGCTAGAATTACCAAGCGCGTCCACGGCGACCCTCGCCACGGTCGTATCCGGGTCCTTAAGCGCCTTTACGATATGCGGGAGCGCGGATTCCCCCTTGCCGCCAAGCACCCTCACGGCAGCGGCCCTGACATCCGCCAACGGGTCTGTGACCGCTTTTACAAGAAGCTCCGTAACCCTCGGCCCTTTAAGGTCCGCCAGGGCATAGACCGCCCGGATCTTCTCCGTCATCTCGCCCGTATCTATCTTTTTGGCGATGAGATCAAGCTTGCCGCGTATCTCAAGCTTCTCAAGCGAGTCGGCCGCTATCTTCCTTATCACCTCATCCCCGTCCCTTAAGGCCGTGATGAGTATTTCTTTTCTTTTATCCATATATGCAATCTATATCAAATTCACGGCATGGTTGCAAGGACTTCGTCACGCCACGCCTTAAGCTCGCCAAGAGCCCGCCTTACCTGCTGCTCCCTCCTGTCCTTGCCGGCAATTTCGGGAAGGAGCCCCATATTGGCGTTCATCGGCTGAAAACCGGTTTTGGCGTTTGTTATGTATTTGAAGAGCGCCCCTGTCATCGTAGCTTCCGGGGGCGATAGAGGCTCCTCTCCGATCGCCAGTTTAAAAGCGTTTATACCGGCTATCAGGCCTGATACGGCCGATTCGTTATATCCCTCCACGCCCGTTATCTGTCCGGCGAACAGGATATTGGCGTCTTTTTTAAATTGCAGCGTATTAAGAAGGCACCAGGGAGAATCGATAAAGCTGTTTCTGTGCAGCTTTCCTAAGCGCGCGAACTCGGCGTTCTCAAGGCCGGGTATAAGCCTGAAGACCTTCTTCTGCGCGGGGAAGGTAAGCCTTGTCTGGAAGCCCACCATGTTATAAAGCGTATCCTCCATATTTTCGCGCCTCAGCTGGAGGACCGCGAAAGGCCTTTCTCCGGTTCGCGGGTCTTTTAGCCCCACGGGACGCATAGGCCCGAAGAGAAGCGTCTTCGGCCCCCGGCCCGCCATCACTTCTATCGGCATGCATCTTTCGAAGTAAGACGCGTCCTCGAATTCATGCGCCCTCACCTTGTCAGCCTCCATGAGCTGGCTTAAAAAACGATTGTATTCCTCTTCGGTGAAAGGGCAGTTGATATAGTCGTCTCCTCCCTTGCCGTAACGCGAGGCCTTGAAGGCCTTATCCATATCGATGGAGTCCCTGTACACTATGGGCGCGACCGCGTCAAAAAAATGGAGACTGGCGCTTCCGATGATCCCCGCGATAGACTCTGCGAACGCGTCAGACGTAAGCGGGCCGGTTGCGATTATAAGCGGACGTGCGGGAGGCATATCCGTCACCTCGCCCCTTTTTATCTCTACCCCCATGGCCTCAAGGGTATCCGTAATATGGTTTGAAAATGCCGTGCGGTCTACAGCGAGCGTCTTGCCGGCGGGCACCCTGGTCGCCTCCGCCGCTTTTATGACGATGGAATCCAACAGCCGCATCTCCTCTTTTAACAACCCTGACGCGTTCTCAAGGGATTCGGACTTCAGGGAATTACTGCATACAAGCTCCGACAGGGTTGACAACGAATGGGCGGGAGAGAAGCGAAGCGGCTTCATCTCATGGATCACGGCCTTCCCGCCCCTTTTCGCGACCTGATAAGCGGCCTCGCATCCGGCCAATCCGCCCCCTATTATGGTAATGAGTGGTGTTTTCATGGGTTTGCGCTATTTATAATACTCCCGCGGAGATATGCCTTCAAGTGTTTTCCGCCCCGGGTTGCCAATAAAGATATTTTATGGTAGGTTTGCATTATGAAAAAAAGAGCCCACATCGTCGTCCAGGGTATTGTTCAGGGGGTATTCTTCAGGGCATCTACCGTTGACGTGGCCGAGGCGCACGGCGTTTATGGATGGGTAAAAAACAACCCAGACGGCACGGTAGAGGCGGTGCTCGAAGGCGAAGAGAAGGCGGTAAAAGAAGTCATCGCATGGTGCCGTGTAGGCCCGCCAAGGGCGCGCGTAGACGATGTTACGGTCGAATGGGAGCCTTTCAAGAACGAGTTTGATGACTTCAGGGCGGTCACAAGGCATAATAGTTACTGAAGGGCCCCTTCATGTGGTAAAATAACTGCGTTGGCCTGAGCACAGGGTATCCGTAGAAGAAACCGCTTTAGAACGGCATGGCCTCACTTGGCGTGACAAAAGGAATGAACATGCGTATCCTTTTCAAATTACTCCCAATCTTTATAGTGTTTATCCTTGCCGGCTGTACGCCCATACCCCGCGAGACATTACTGTACCCCGCTGAAAAAGGGACGACAGAGGGATACTCTTTGGCGGAAGACGCCTGGGTATTTGAGGATAAATCCGTGAGGATAACCGTCAGTCTTTTCAAATCCGGGACAGTCGGCCCGGCGCTCCTCGACGAGCTCCTTACCAGCAAGTACGTCCTTTTCAGGATGGATATTGACAACATGTCGAAGGGGAAGGTCATGTTCAACCCGGGATACGCGGTGCTTACGGACGACGAACTCAGCTACCTGAAGCCCCTCGATTTTACGGATCTGTATGACATTAAAGGTGACAGCGAAGGCGCTCTCAAGAGCATCTCCGAGCTTAAAGGCAGGTTTTACGACCTTGATGTCACCGTGATGCCCGGCGATAAGACCTCAAAGCTCCTGATATTCAAGCCCCTCTCCAAACGCATGAAGAAGGCGAGCCTTGCCATTAAAGAGATGTACGTCGGAACAGATACGCTTAAGGCCGTTTTCCCGTTCGCGCTAAAGGAAAAAAAGTAACTACTTCGGCATATATCCCTTTACCTTCTCCGTTGTCTTATCCACAGCCTTCTTTGCGCCTTTGGCCGTGTCCTCGACAACTTCCTTCGCCTCTTTAGCGGTGTCTTTGATCTCTTTCTCGTACTTTTCAAGCTTTGCCCCGGCCTCCTCGGTCTTCGCGCCGAAGGTCTTCAGATAACCCGCCCCTCCGAAATAGAGAAATGCCGCGAGCACCGCGATGCCAAGTATAAAACCCAACAATAACTTCTTCATATGCTCTCCGTTTGACCTACTTTTTAACCGCGTCCTTTATCCGCAACGCCTCTTTATATACTTCGCTCTTGGGGAGGCCGAATTCCTGTGAGACGGCTTTGACGGCGTCGTTAAGCTTAAGCCCGGCGTCCAGAAACCCTTTGAGTTCAGTCCTGAAGTCCCCCCGCTCCTCTTTAACGGTCCGTAGTACTATCACGATCTCGCCCTTTATCTCCCTGTCTTTTAAAAGCCCGGCAATTACTCCCGCCCTGCCCCTCAATATCTCCTCGTGCATCTTTGTCATCTCACGGGCTATGATGATATCTATGTCGCCCAGGACTTCAAGGATATCGTCAAGGGTCTCTTTGAGACGGTTAGGCGATTCGTAAAAAACATAAGTATGCTCCTCCCCCTTCATCTCAAGGAAGACCTTCTTCCTGGAAGCGCCGGATGGCACAAACCCTTTGAAGGTAAACTCATTGAGCGGCAGTCCTGATGCGCTAAGGACGGATATGAGCGCGGACGGCCCTGGAACAGGGACGACCGGGATCGAGTTTTCGATAGCGAGGCGCACAAGCCTGTATCCGGGGTCCGATATGCCAGGGGTGCCCGCGTCGGATACGAGCGCGATGTCGCTCCCCTCCTTCAATTTGCCCACAAGCAGCGGCGCCTTCTCTTTTTCATTATGCTCGAAGTAGCTTGTAAGGGGGGTGGAGACGGCGTAGTGCGAGAGGAGCTTTTTTGTGTGCCGCGTATCCTCGGCCGCGATAAGGTCAACTTCCTTAAGTATCCGGAGCGCCCTCAGCGTTATGTCCTCAAGGTTGCCTATTGGCGTGGCGACGACATAGAGTATGCCCATCTCTTACTTCCTTCTCTCGAACACAAGAGCTGAAAGAAATGTAAATATTACGGAGAAGACGCTTATGAACAATATGTCTACCGCGAGCGGGAACTCAGCCGCGAGCCTGCCCCCTTCCGGGAGGAGTATGTGCTTGAATGAGTCCACCCCGAAGCATAACGGGTTTATGTATGAGAACACCTTTATGAACATTGGGAGAGAATCAACGGGATAGAGCGCGCCGCTCAGGAAAAACATCGGCAGCACGATGAAGTTCATGATAACGTTAAAACCCTCAAGCGAAGTAAGGAACGAGGCCACGAACAGCCCGAGCGCCGTTATGGCGAAGGCCACAAGAAACATTAGGAAGACCATTAAAAAAAAACTTCCAACCCCGAGATGCAGCCCGAGAAACGGCGCGACAAGTAAAAGCGCCGCGCCCTGAAATACCGAAAGCGCCGTGCCGCTCAGCAGCTTTCCGAACACTATCGTCACCCTCGACACAGGAGAGACCAGCATCTCCCTCAGGAAACCGAACTCCCTGTCCCATACGACCGAGATTGTAGAGAAAATAGAGCTGAAGAGTATCGTCATCCCTACGATGCCCGGGAGGATAAACTGGATATACTGCACCCCTCCCGTAGTATCGACGAGCCTCGTAAAACCGGAGCCTACGATAAAGAGCCAGATCAGGGGCCGGGCCATAGTTACGATGAGCCTGCCCTTCTGGCGGAAAAACCTCTTAAACTCCCTTAAAATAATTACGTATAACGCTTTATAGGATAACATTGGTTTTTTTGAGATTGCCTCCCGAGGATTCCCAGCCGCTTGCGGCCCTCGATCCCTTTATCCCCGCATCCTCTGGGGAGGCGGGCCGTACTCGCGTATCTCCCTGCCTGTAAGGTTGATAAACACATCCTCAAGGCTGGGTTTTTTAAGGTTCACGGATAATATCTCGACTGTCAGCCGCTCAAAAAGCCTGGGGATGAATTTTTCCCCGGCATCGACAAGTAGCGACAGGCCGGCGTCAGTCTTTTTCGCCTTAAGAGAAAACTTCTCGTCGATTTCAAGCCTCGCCTTTTCATCGTTGGCTGTTTTTATGTAGATTGTATCGCCTTTGATAGCCCTCTTCAGCTCGTCAGGCCTCGCGCAGGCGATTATCCTGCCGTTGTCAATAATAGCGATCCTGTCGCAAGCCTCCGCCTCGTCCATGTAATGGGTGGTCATGAATACCGTATTGCCCTCGGTCTTTTTAAGATTTTTGATGAACTCCCAGACATGGCTCCTTGTCTGCGGGTCGAGCCCGAGCGTGGGCTCGTCGAGGAAGAGGACTTTGGGCCTGTGAAGAAGCCCCCTGGCTATCTCAAGCCTCCTCTTCATGCCGCCGGAGAACTTCTTTACAAGGTCGCCCCTGCGGTCGTTCAACCCCACGACAGAGAGTATCTCGTCTATCCTTTTTTCTGCGAGCTTCTTTTCCATATTGTACATATAGCAATGGAATTTAAGGTTCTCATAGGCGGTCAGGTCGTTGTCGAGCGTCACCTCCTGAAAGACCAGCCCGATGGAAGAGCGCACCTTGTTCGCTTCTTTCCGGCAGTCAAAGCCGTTAACCGAGGCGACGCCCGAGTCAAAATTGAGGAGCGTGCAGAGTATGCTGATGGTAGTAGTTTTTCCCGCGCCGTTCGGGCCCAAAAAGCCGAAGACCTCCCCTTCCCTCACATCGAAAGAGACGCCCCTGACGGCTTCAACGCCGTTATACCTTTTTACGAGATTTTCTACCTGGATTATGGACATTATTTTTGATCTGATCCCCCACTGAGGGTTAAATTCCCGGAACCCCGCTTCGAGACCTTTTAAGTATCGAGGCAAGGCGCCTCTCTGGTGAGGTTCATAGCGCCTGAACGCAATTTTTTGATTATAACATAAAGAGGAAGACAAAAACCAACGGGTTTGAGGATGGGGTCAGGCGCCTGATTTCAGGAGAAAACTGAAGGTCGAACCTTTGCCCGGCGTACTCTCCACAAAGAGCTTCCCGTTATGGCCCTGTATGATGTGCTTTACTATGGCGAGACCGAGCCCTGTGCCGCCGAGCTCTCTTGAGCGGGCCTTATCGACCCTGTAGAACCGCTCGAATATCCTGGGTATGTCGCCGGAGGGTATGCCCATCCCCGTATCTGTGATATCCACCCTTACGCCGCCGTCCTCCCTCTTTGCCTTTACGGTGACGCTGCCGCCGGAGTGAGTGTACTTTATCGCGTTGTCGAGGAGGTTCACCACCACCTGTTCGAGCCTGTCCCGGTCTCCCATTACCTTGGGAAGGTCATCGGGTATCTCCGCTGATATCGCTATTCCCTTATCCCTGGCCTGTTTCTCAAACCCTTTCGTGGTAGTGAAGATCAGATCGTTCAATTCCACCGGCGCTGATATTATCGCCATCTGGTGGGACTCAAGCCTTGAAAGTATGAGTAGGTCGTCGATCAGCCTGGCCATGCGGGTCGCGTGCCTGTCTATTACGCGCAGGAATTCCTTGAGCGTCTCCTTGTCATCCATGCCGCCGTCAAGGAGCGTCTCTGAATAACCCTTGATTGAGGCCAGAGGCGTTCTAAGCTCATGCGAGACATTGGCGACGAAGTCCTTTTTTATAGTCTCTACCTTCTTCTCTTCCGTAATATCCTGCAGGAACAGGAGGAGGCTGAAGTCACCCTTCTCCTTTATCGGCACTATATGCACATTAAAGAACCTGCCCCCATCGCTTATCTCTATATCGCTGGACTTCCCCCCACGGTTATTGAGAAACCCTTCGATATTTTTAAGGAGGTTTACGTTCTGGATTATCTCGTTTACCTTTTTGCCGTCTATCGCGCCCTTAAAAGGAAATGAGTTAAGAAAAAAAGGGTTGGCGTAAAGAGCCTGCCCCGCCTTATCGAGCACGAGCACCCCCGTTTTCATCTCCCTTGCGATCGTCTCCAGTATTACGTTCTTTCCCATTTTTATATCGCCTGCCTGTTAGCAGGGTGTTGAAAAACACCCTGCAGTGCAATCCATGGATGGATTGCCTAATTGCAAGAACTTTCCAAGTCGAGCAATTAGTGAGGTTTGGCCGAATTCACTTCGGTCAAGCCGTAGTTGAAAAAGCCATGGATGGATTTTTTCAACATCCTGTTAGTCTCCTGGGCGGCGTTGAAGACGGCCGCCTTGCGTTTAGAAGCGGGCAGCAAGCCCGCACTGCCCCGGGCAGTGCTGTTATATCTCTCCTTTAAACCTGTAGCCAACTCCCCTGACTGTCTCTATATATTTCCCGGCGCTTGTAAGTTTCTCCCTGAGTCTCCTGACGTGGGTATCGACCGTTCTCGGTATAACGTAGCAGTCCCTTCCCCATGCCCGGTCTAGTATCGTATCCCTTGAAAGCACCCTCCCCTTTGCGTCCACAAGTTCCGTAAGGAGCTTGAATTCAGTCGAGGACAGGACTACGTCAGAGCCTTTTACGGTTACCTTGTGCCTTGAATAATCTATCGAGAGTTCATTGAAATTAACGACCTTTTCATCGATCGTCTCCGCCCCTTGCGCGTCTGCCGCCCTCTTAAGCACCGCCTTGACCCTTAGGATCAGCTCCCTTGGGCTGAATGGTTTTGTTATATAGTCTTCCGCGCCGAGTTCGAACCCGACGATCTTGTCTATCTCCTCGCCCTTTGCCGTAAGCATTATTACAGGGACTTTCCGGGTGGATTCGACGGCCTTAAGCCTCTTTAACACCTCGGTGCCCTCCATGTCCGGCAGCATTATGTCCAGGACTATGAGGTCGGGCTTTTTGTCCTTAGCGATCTCTATCGCCTCAGGGCCGTCTTTCGCCAGCAGCACCTTGAACCCGGCCTTCTTAAGGTTAAAATCAAGGAGGTTCAGGATATCCGGCTCGTCGTCGACTACAAGTATCCTTGTGTCAGCTTTCTGCATCTATCAGTTCCTTGACCTTGTCTTCGATATTGTCCCTGACCTTCTGCATGAACGCCCAGGGCCTGCCGAGCGGGTCGTCTATCTTCCAATCTATTTTCTTTCCTTTGAAGGCCACGGGAGATATCCTCTCCGCGGGAGCGCATCCGAGCGTCACGACGATATCGGCCCATTCGAACATCTCATCAGTAAGCTGTTTTGAGGTATGTTTGGAGATGTCGATCCCGGCTTCCCTCATAGCCTCTATCGTATGAATATTCACGATGCCCATGGCGGAGGTCCCGGCGCTCCTGACCTCGACGCGGTTCTTGCCGTATTCCCTCGCGAAGCCTTCGGCCATCTGGCTCCTGCAGGTATTCCCGACGCAGACAAACAATATCCTTTTTTTCTTGACCATCACGGCTCCCTGGACGCGACAAAAAAAACCGGCCTGTTGATCAAGGCCGGTCTCTATTTTCAATCAATGCGCTTTACCATACGCCTGTTGTGAGGTACTCGTCTATCGAGTTCGCGGCCCTCCTGCCGTCTCCCATGGCGAGAATGACCGTCGCCCCGCCCCTTACGATGTCGCCCCCCGAAAAGACCCCCTGCTTGCTCGTCCTCCCGGTATCGGGGTTTACGGTTATGTTACCCCACTTATTTACCTTTATATCGGGCGTGGTCTGCGGTATCAACGGGTTTGCCCCGTTGCCGATGGCGATGATGGCAACATCCGTCTCTATGCGGAACTCAGACCCCTTGACCTCTACAGGCCTCCTCCTGCCCGACTCATCAGGCTCTCCAAGCTCCATCCTCACGCATTCGACAGCCGTTACCCTTCCGTCCTTATCCCCGATAAACCTCTTCGGGTTCGTGAGGAGCTGGAACTTGAGTCCTTCTTCCTCTCCGTGATGGACTTCTTCCGCCCTTGCGGGGAGTTCTTCCCTTGAGCGCCTGTATACTATGGTTACTTCTTCTGGACACAATCTTAAAGCAGTGCGCGCGGCATCCATCGCGGTATTGCCGCCGCCGACCACGACGACCTTTCTGCCGCGGATAACTGGCGTGTCGTATTCCGGGAACTGGTACGCCTTCATGAGATTGACCCTTGTCAGGTATTCATTTGCGGAATACACGCCAGCCAGGTTCTCGCCGGGTATGTTCATAAAGTTGGGAAGGCCCGCTCCGGAGCCCACAAACACGGCGGAGTAGCCGTTTGAAAGAAGCTCGTCTATCGTTTCAAGCTTTCCGACGACGGCGTTCAAAACTATCTCAACGCCCATGCGTTTAAGGTATTCAACCTCTGACTGGACGATCTTCTTAGGAAGCCTGAACTCGGGTATTCCGTACATGAGAACTCCGCCCGGGGTGTGGAGCGCCTCGAATACAGTTACCTTGTGGCCCTTCTTTACGAGGTCTCCCGCGACGGTAAGCCCGGCGGGGCCCGCTCCGACAACCGCGACCTTCTTGCCCGTCCATTTCGGGATGTTCGGAATAGAGATCTCGCCGTGCTCCCTTTCGTAGTCGGCCGCGAATCTCTCAAGCCTTCCGATCGAGACAGCCGCGCCCTTTTTTCCGACGACGCAGACCTTTTCGCACTGGTCTTCCTGCGGGCATACCCTGCCGCAAACAGCCGGAAGCCCGTTTGTCTCTTTTAATTTGTGCGCCGCCTCGATGAACTTGCCTTCCGCTATGAGGCGTATGAACCAGGGGATATCAATATTGACGGGACAGCCTCCGACGCAGAGGGGTTTTTTGCACTGGATGCATCTCTTCGCCTCCTCAATCGCCTGCTCCGCCGTATACCCGTAAGGGACTTCGTAGAAGTTTCTGACCCTCTCGTTAGGGTCCTGCTCGGGCATTGTCTGCCTCGGTATCTTCATCCGTTCCTTTATCTCATTCGCATCCATCTGGGTGCTTGCTCCTTTTTGACTAAAATTTTCTGACACGTGCAGCCGGACACACCATATTTATGAAGCCGGTTTGAAAACCCAGGGGCTTCAGCCCAGGGTGGTCATTTGCACTCGCCTCTTTCGTAGCACTTGTTGCCTTCGTGATAGGTAAGTTCCTCCATCGCCATCTTCTCTTCCTTCAGATAGCTGCGGTTCCTGAGCATCAGCTCGTCGAAGTCCACTTCGTGCCCGTTGAACTCAGGGCCGTCCACGCAGACAAAACGGTTTTTCCCGGCGATAGACACCCTGCACGCCCCGCACATCCCAGTGCCGTCGACCATTATCGGGTTTAAGCTTACCATCGTGGTTATGCCATACGGTTTTGTGACATTGCTTACGGCCCTCATCATAGGCACAGGCCCGATGCCGACCACGCAGCCGATCTTCATGCCCTCGTCTATAAACCTCTGCAGCACCTGAGTGACAAAGCCGTGGTGGCCGTAGCTGCCATCGTCTGTGGTTATATGAAGCTCGTCGCTTACCTCTCTCATTTCTTTTTCGAGTATAAGGAGACTCTTGTTTCTGGCCCCGATTATGGAGATGACCTTATTCCCCGCGTCCTTCATCGCCTTGGCTATGGGGAGCACCGGCGCCGTGCCTATGCCGCCGCCGACGCATATGGCGATGCCGAAGTTCTCTATGTGGGTCGGATGCCCCAGCGGGCCGACAACGTCAAGGATGGAATCTCCCACCGTCATATCCCCCAGCATCGCCGTCGATTTTCCGACTTCCTGGACGATGATGGTGATCGTCCCTTCCTTCTCGTCGGAATTCACTATGGTAAGCGGGATCCTCTCGCCCTGTTCATTCAGCCTTAAGACGACAAACTGCCCGGCCTTCCTCTTTTTTGCAATAAGCGGGGCCTTGATCTTATATTGATAAACTGTATGGGCAAGCTCGATCTTCTCTATTATTTCGAACATTATTTACTCCTTTTATCTATAGTAAACAGGCTGTAAATGAAATCGGATTTATATGATAATATCGTCATAAAGTCAAGTAAATCCAGAATTCCTTGTTGCCCTTGGCGCCGGTTATTTTCGACTCGGCTTCACCCGCGACATTGAACCCCGTCTCTTCGGAGAACCCCCTGATTTTTACCGTTACCTCGGCGTGCCTGGCCGCGTCCTTTACGATGCCGCCCTTGCCGACCTGCCCCTTGCCTACCTCGAACTGGGGCTTTATGAGGGCAAGTACCCCTCCGCCGTCTTTAAGGAATTCTTTTGCTTTAGGAAGGATTTTCTCCAGGGAAATGAACGAGACATCTATCGTCACCAGATCGACCTTTTCACCGATCTTATCGGGGGCCATGTACCTGATGTTCTGTTCTTCGATTATATGGACTCGCGGGTCGTTACGCAGTTTTATATCCAGAAGCGACTTGCCTACGTCTACGGCATAGACCTTTTTAGCGCCCCTCTTGAGGGCGCAATCGGTAAAGCCGCCCGTAGAGGCGCCGATATCCATTACGGTGAGGCCATCCACATTTATCTTGAAATCATCCAACGCGCCGGCCAGCTTTATGCCGCCCCTGCTTACGAAAGGAAGCGTATCCTTCAAGGTGATTACGCTCTCCTTCTTTACTTCCTTCCCGGCCTTATCGATTACAACCCCGTCAGAGAGCACGCTTCCGGCCATTATCAGGGCCTGGGCCTTTTGCCTCGTCTCCGCAAGCCCCCTCTCCACTACGAGGATGTCGATCCTTTCCTTGCTCTTTTTCACTATTTAGAAGATCAAAATGCTATCTTGATCGTTTTTTTATTTTCGCTTGTGAGCGCCTTTATAGAACGCTCGATACCCACGCTGTCCAGCCCCAGCCTGGCCCGGAGCCCTTCCTGGCTCCCGTGCTCCACGAACTCATCCGGCACGCCTATCCTCTTGACCGGGCACTTTATGCCGTGCTCCTCAAGAAGCTCTATTACGGCGCTGCCGAACCCGCCCTGGAGCGCGTTCTCCTCGACCGTTATCAACCCCCCTGAGTTCGCGGCAGCCTTAAGGATGCACCCTTCGTCGAGGGGCTTTACGAACCGGCAGTTTACCACGCCTACCCTCAGGCCCTCGGAATCAAGCCTCTCGGCGGCTTCAAGCGCTGGTTTTACCATAGTACCCAGCGCGAGCACCGTCGCATCCGCCCCGTCCCTGAGGACTTCGGCCCTGCCCGGCAATATCATCTTTAAAGGCCCGGACATATCGACCCCCAGGCAAGACCCTCGCGGGTATCTTACGGCGGTCGGCTTGCCGTAGTTTACGGCGGAATAAAGGAGGTGCCTTAATTCGTCCTCGTCTTTTGGAGACGCGAGTATGATATTGGGTATATGCCTCAGGAACGATATGTCGAAAAGGCCGTGGTGCGTTGGGCCGTCCTGCCCTACTATCCCGGCCCTGTCCATGGCTATGACCACGGGAAGGTTCTGGAGGCATGCGTCATGGAATACCTCGTCATAAGCCCTCTGGAGGAATGTCGAATAAATAGCGGTAACCGGAACGAACCCTTCTTTCGCGAGCCCGGCGGCGAATGTCAGGGCGTGCTGCTCGGCGATGCCTACGTCGAAAAATCTCTCGGGGAATTCTTCAGCGAACCTGGCTAACCCCGTTCCCTCGGGCATCGCAGCCGTTATGGCTACGACCCTCTTGTCCTTTTCGGCTATCTGGAGAAGGGTAGAGCTGAAGACGCTTGTGTAGGACAGTTTGGATTTGCTTTTCGGCTTACCTGTGGCGACGGTGAAAGGCCCTATGCCGTGAAAGGTCGATGGGTCGGCCTCGGCCGGCAGGTATCCCTTCCCCTTTTTTGTGAGGACATGGAGAAGCACCGGCCCTTTAAGCTCGTTGATATTATTAAAGGTCTCTAAAAGCGCTTCCATATCATGGCCGTCTATCGGGCCTATGTAATGAAAGCCAAGCCCCTCAAAAAGCATGCCCGGCGTAAGAAGCGTTATCAGGGAATCTTCGGCGCGTTTGGCTATCCCGATAAGCCGCTCTCCTATCCTTGGGATGGATTTTATGAAGGACTCTACTTCGAGCTTAAGCTTTGTGGCGAACCTGCCGGTAATCTTGCGGCTTAAAAATGTAGAAAGCGCGCCGACGTTTTTCGAAATGCTCATCTCGTTATCATTTAAGATAACGATAAGGTCTTTCTTGAGATGGCCGGCCTGGTTCAAACCCTCGAACGCCAGCCCTGCCGTGAGCGATCCGTCGCCTATGACCGCGACTACTTTATTTCTCTTTCCTGCCAAGTCTCTCGCGGCGGCCATGCCGAGCGCGGCCGAGATGGAAGTGGAGGAATGCCCTACGCCGAATGAATCAAAGACGCTTTCTGACGGTTTGGGAAAACCGCTTATCCCGCCAGCCTGTCTTAATGTGTGGAATTCTTTCCTGCGGCCGGTAAGTATCTTATGCGCGTAAGCCTGATGGCCTACGTCCCAGATGATCTTATCCGCGGGGCAGTTCAAGGAATAATGGAGCGATATCGCAAGCTCCACCGCACCAAGGCTTGAGGCCAGGTGGCCGCCTTTTTCCGCCACGGTCTCGATGATAAGCTCCCTTATCTCGGCGGCCAATTGCGGGAGGCTATGCCTGTCAAGCTTCTTCAGATCCGCTGGTACTTCTATTTTATCCAGCACCTTTGCCATACAAATACGCCTTCCTGCGACTCCATTACTTATCCCTTACCGCGATGTACCTTGCGATTTCCCTCAGGGGGTCAGCCTTCGCGTCAAAACCCTTAAGCGATTCAATGGCCAGTTCAACCAGTTCTCTCGCCCTTTTTTTCGATTCCTCCAGACCTATCAGTGAAGGGTATGTAGCCTTCCCCTTTTTCTGGTCTCCGCCCACGGGCTTGCCTGTGACCTCGGTAGAGCCTTCCACATCGAGAATATCATCGGCTATCTGGAACGCGAGGCCTATGGACTTGCCGTACCTGGAGATAAGCTTCAGCTTCCCGTCATCTGCGCCGCCGAGTACGGCGCCACACCTTACGGCCGCGAGTATAAGCTCTCCCGTCTTATGGATGTGTATGTATTCAAGCGCTGGAAAGGAGATGTCCTTGCCCTCGGATTCGATATCGACCATCTGGCCGCCTATCATGCCCGTAGACCCGGAAGCCTTTGAGAGCTCCAGTATCGCCTTTACTATAAGCCCGCGGTCTACGCCGGGGGTGGCGGCAAGAATCTCGAAGGCCGCCGTAAGGAGCGCGTCTCCCGAGAGTATGGCGGCCGCCTCCCCGAAGACTTTATGGCAGGTGGGCCTGCCCCTTCTCAAGTCGTCATTATCGATCGCGGGAAGGTCGTCATGGATAAGGGAGTATGTATGTATGCACTCAAATGCGCATGCCGCATTTAGAGCGTGCTCAATACTCCCTCCGACAGCCTCGGACGCGGCAAGGACCAGGACAGGCCTTATCCTTTTGCCGCCGGCAAAGAGGCTGTAATGCATAGCCTTATGAAGGCTTTGAGGATATTCATCCTCTTTGGCGAGGAGTGATTTAAGCCCGTTGTTTACTAGCGCTGCCTTTTCGGCAAGATATTTCTTCAGGTCCAAAGGGCCTCTTAAACAGAGATATGGCGGAAAACTTCGGTACGGTCCCGCCGGATTCCACATCAGTTTAATAACTATCGGCTTTATCCCCGGCTGAAAGCCCGGGTTTTCAGCCACTCTATAGACACAATAGCTGCTTTTACCGCATTTATTTATGATAACAGA
Organism: Deltaproteobacteria bacterium; assembly: GCA_016218105.1. Lineage (GTDB taxonomy): Bacteria > Desulfobacterota > GWC2-55-46 > GWC2-55-46 > GWC2-55-46 > GWB2-55-19. The sequence continues at coordinate 102,619 of JACRET010000010.1, read as the reverse complement.
ATGCAAAAATAATTACAATAAAGGCTTTTCAGGGCTGCAGAAAATGCCCCCCAAACAGAAGGCCGTTTCCTTACTACTGCCAGCGGCCGAGTTCTAATGAAATAATCAGGGATACCTTAATAAAAAAACCCCCTTTTACATGAGAGCAAAAGGGGGTTGCTTGCCATATGGAGCTTCAGTAGTAGAAACCGTGCTGCTTTTGATCAATAGTCTCTGTATGAGCGATATTTTAGGTGCAGCTATTAGACCTTCACTACGTTAGATGCCTGAGGGCCCTTGGGACCCTGGGTGATTTCGAATTCGACCTCCTCACCTTCTTTGAGGGTCTTGAATCCTTCACCGGTAATTGCGGTGTAATGGACGAAGACATCCTCACCGGATTCCTGCTGGATGAAACCAAAACCTTTTGTGTCGTTAAACCACTTTACTTTACCTCTGGCCATTCTGTGCCTCCTTTTTTCTTTGGAACTCTCTTGCAGCATAAATAAAGCCGTGGAAGGTTACTGCGGTCCTTCCACGGCCCGATAACCAAAACCAATTAACTGCAAATTAGAATACCCAAGTTAAAATTTAGGGTCATCCTACCAAGAAGTACATACCCTGTCAAGCTTTTTTAATCAACCAAAACAAAATTGTTTTGGCTGTATTTTTAAGCTCCTGTTTAGAACAAAATAGAGGCTGATGGGGTGAAAAAAGAGAAGGATTATTTACGCTCGACGATATCCGAGAGCTTCACCACCGCGATCCCCTTTTCATCCAACCCTGAAACAGTAGCTTTAAGGGCTTCGAGCGTTTCCGGGTAAGGGTGCCCTATGCCTATAGCCTTGCCCCGCCTCTTCGCTATGCTTACAAGCTCCCCTATCTGGCCTTTGATGTATGCCACATCGCGGGTATTGTCGAGGAAGACGCTGCGGTCGGCATTCCTTACCCCAAGCTCTTTGGCGAGCCTCCCCGCCACGGAATTAGCGGACGTGCGGCTGTCAAGGAAGAACATGTTTTTTTTCTTTATGACACCGAGCACCGCCCGCATGTCGCTCTCGTCTTCAGTAAACTTCGAGCCCATGTGATTATTTACGCCTATCACGTCCGGCACGGCAGAAAGGTCTCTCTCCACCTGCGCGGTTATCTCTTCCGTACTCATGGCCGTAAGGAGCGCTCCGGCGCCGGGATCGTTCTCCGACAGTTCCTTCGGTTCCATAGGGAGATGCAGTATCACGTCCCATCCCTTCAGGCGGGCCTCCCTCGCGGTCTCCTTCGAATACCTCATGTTGGGCATGACGGCTATGGTTATCGGCCCGCCGACAGTGAACAGCTCCCTTAATTTTCCGATATCCTGCCCCATATCATCGATGACTATGGCTATCCTCGGCATCGTCGCTGGTTCATCGGGCTTTTCTGGTGGCGGAGGCGGGACCTCTTCGGGCGGCTTTGGTTCCTCTTGCGTGGTGATCTTTAGCGGCGGCGCTTCGACAGGGGGTTTTGTCAAATCGGCATATTTTAAAAAAAGAAAAATTGAAACAGAACCCAGGATGAACCCCAGGGCTAAAAAGCCCCAGGGAAGGAGGGCCTTATTTTTATCTTTTTTTTCCATTACTCAGCTATTTTATACCCTTGTCATTAAAGAAGGCGCCGTACTTCTTATCGGTTGTCATTATATGATTTGAAAGCCAGTCTTTAAGGAAGTTGAACACCTCCACAGTGACAGCTGTGCCGCGGCTCTGTTTTTCCATAAGGTCCGTAACTTTTTTTACAAGCTCATCATGCTCTCTCTTGTGCTCTTCATATCCGGGATAATTATGAGCGGCCATCAGGTACTGCTCGGATGAGAAATGCACCTTTGTATATTCCAGCAGGCTTTTAAGTACCCCGCCCACAGCCTGTGGCCCTTTTCCAACGCGCATAGCCTCATAAAGCTCGTTTATAAGCTCTACCAGTTTTTTGTGATGAGTGTTGAAGATAGCTACATCTACGCTGAAGCTGTCATTCCACTGAAAAAGCGCCATCCCTCAGTCTCCTGATGCAAAAAAAACCGGACAGTTTTTTTGCCTGCCCGGCTTTTAAAGAATTTTCAACTCACCTTCTGGCTTGTATTACGGAATATATACCAGCTCTTCAGGTAATCGAGCGCCCTCTTAAGCTGAACGTCTTCTTTGTCATCGGCTTTCACAGCCGGCTCGCTTATCTTTATCTTCTCTATTTCCTTGTCTTTCCTGTTGTCCAGCTTCTCAGGCACCGCAGGGCCTTCCGGAGCCAGATGCCCCTCAAGGTCTTTTTCTTTAAGATGCCCTTTGGGGGTTTCCCCTACAACGATGTCGGGCTCAATACCCTTTGCCTGTATCGACCTTCCTGAAGGGGTGTAGTACTTCGAGGTCGTAAGCCTTACAGCCGAGCCGTCGGATAACGGGATTATGGTCTGGACCGAGCCCTTTCCGAAAGTCGTGGTGCCGAGCACTATCGCCCTCTTGTGGTCCTGCAGCGCGCCCGCCACGATTTCCGACGCGCTCGCGCTTCCGTTATTTACGAGGATTATCATCGGGTAATCCGGCTGGCTCCTGGCGCTGTCCGCGTTGAAGGTCATGTCCTGTCCGGCCGCCCTGCCCTTTGTATATACTATGAGCCCTGAGTCGATGAACTCATTGGATACCGATACCGCCTCCTGGAGGAGCCCGCCCGGGTTATTCCTCAAGTCCAGCACCAGGCCCTTGAGCTTATTTTTTCCGTTAAGCTCCTTCAACGCCTTCTCAAGGTCTTCCGTAGTGGACTCCTGGAACTGCGCTATCCTCACATAACCGTACCCTTCTTCGAGCATCTTAAACTTGACGCTCTTTACCTTTATAATGGCCCTGTTTATCGTAAACGGCCGCGGCGAGTCAAAACCCTCCCGCATTATGCTGATTACGACCGGGGTGTCCTTGGGGCCTCTCATAAGGTTTACGGCCTCATTTAACGAGAGGTCTTTTGTCGACTTTTCGCCTATCTTGACGATCTTGTCTCCGGCCAGGAGTCCCGCCTTGAAGGCCGGTGTATCCTCTATAGGGGCTACGACCGTAAGGACGCTGTCTTTGACGCCTATCTCGATGCCTATGCCGCCAAAACTGCCCTTGGTGTCTATCTGCATCTCGGTATATTCTTCAGGGGTAAGAAAGCTTGAGTGCGGGTCCAATCCCTTTACCATCCCTTTGATGGCGTTATACATTATATCTTTCGTATCTACGTTTTCGGCGTAATTCTCCTGCACTATGCCGAGCACATCCGTAAATATCTTAAGACTTTCATAGGTATTATTAGGGACAGCGACAACCTTCTGGGTCATTCCCCAGGAAGCAAAAGTAAATATCGCCACCACTGTCAGTACTCCGGTCAAAAACCTGGGCCTTGTAAGCCTCTTGATCATCTAATCCTCCTCTTAAAAGCAAAAGAACCGCTGAAAAGCTTTCGGTATATTAAATCATATAGCGGAAACAAAAAAAACCAAAAAAAACACGGGACTGCACAATTATTTTCCCGCGAGCCACGCGGAAGGGTCTCTCGGCACGCCTTTCTGCCTTATTTCGAAATACAGCCCTCACGCGGCTGTGGGGCCGGTGTCGCCGACAAGGGCCACTTCTTCGCCGCCCTTTACGGTATCTCCCTTTTCCTTAATGAACTTCGAAAGATGCGCGAAGAGCGTGTAATAGCCGCCTTTATGATCTATTATCATCATCTGGCCGTAACCTTTAAGCCACCCGGCATATATTATTTTACCTTCATATGTGTTCCTGACAGGCGTGCCGACAGGCGCCTCTATCATGATCCCGTTATTGAACGTAACGGTCTGAAACCTGGGATGCTTCACCTTGCCATAGACGGAAACTATATTGCCGCTGACCGGCATCCGGAGCCTGCCCTTCATCGAGGCAAAACCCGCGCCGTAATCGGCTGGAGGCGGCTCATCACTCGCGCTCAGCCTGTCAATGAGGCTGCTTAACTCTTCGGCAGCCTGTTCGAGTTCCTTTATTAATTTAGTCTTTTTTTCCTTCTCCTGCTTTATGCCCGCAAGGAGGGCAAGCCTCGTCCTCTGGAGCCCTTCTGTCTCGCCCTTCTTTACGGTGATTTCCCTTTTTGAGTTCGCCATATCCGAATAAAGCACGGCGAGCTTTTGTTTTTCCGCCTGAAGATCGGCAAGCTTCGCTTCGTAACCGGACATGAGATCGGTGTCATTGTCCATTATCATGGTAAGGTACTTATGCCTTCTGCCGAGGTCTTTTGAGGAGTCTGACGAGAAAAGCACCCGCATCGTCTCGCCCCGGCGCATCTTGTACATCGCCTTCATGCGGGCCTTAAGTTTCAGGGATAGCGCCTTGATCTCCTTCTCTATTTTAGAGATATTCTGGCTGGCGCTGTTGATATTTTTCTGTATCGAATATATCGAAGCCTCGACTTTTTTAAGCTCTTCCCTTTTGACCACAAGGCTTTTGTTTATCTCATCAAGCTCTCCAAGAACGTTCGTCTCTTTCTCGGCGATGACCTTTACGCTCTTTTTCTCCTCCCGTATCTGTTTTTTGACGTCTTCAAGCTTCTTCTCTTTTTTTATAAGCTCCTGCTTCGAGGCCGTCTTTGAATACGCTGGGGCCGCCAGAAAGGCCAATATGACAAGGAGAAAAAAGGTCCTCATACCTTCAGGAACCTTCCCATGGAGATCAGGCTTCCAGCTGTGCCCATCAATATGCCTGTAAATATCAGTATACCGATAAGAACAGGATACGGGAACGGAGAGGCTACTACAAAATTAAAATAGGCGGGGATTTTAGATATGATGACAAGCCGCCCTATCCCCAGTATGCAGGCCGACATGATACCCCCGATCAATCCCTGGAGCATCCCTTCGATAAGGAAAGGTATCTTTATGAAGGCGTCTGACGCCCCGACAAGGCTCATGACCTCGATCTCGTCTTTCCTGGCGTAAACAGTAAGGCGTATGGTATTTGAAATTATAAAAACCGTCGCCGCCGCGAGGAAGATGCCTATCACCAAGGCCGCAAGCTCTATAAACCTCAAGAACGCCGAGAACTTCTCGACCCATTCCTGGCTGTACTGAACGTCCTCCACCCATGCCAGAGCTTTAAGCTTATCAACAACATACGTGACCTGTGACGGATTTTTGTAGGTATCGCCCACCTTTATGTCGAAAGAGGCTGGGAGCGGGTTTTCATCGACCCCCTCAAGTATCGATTCGTGCCCCTTAAGCTCTTCCTTGAGTTCGTTCAACGCCTTTTCCTTGGAGACGAAGTCCGCTGTCCTGACCCCAGGTATCTTTAATATCCCCTGCCTTATGTTCTCGACCCCTTCGGCCACCGCGCTGTCCTTGACATACGCCACTATGTGGGTCCTGTCGCCCCAGCTGCTGATGACAGAGTTCATGTTAAGGAATACGAACAGGAAGACGGCGAAAATCGAGAGAGAAAAGCCCAGAGTAATGGCGGTAAGGATGGTCGTGGCGAGGTTCTCTCTTAACGAGCGGATGGCGTCGCCGAGTATATACGCAATACTTGCTCCCGACAGGCTCATTCGATCAGCCTCCCGCCTTCTATATGTATGGTCCTTCTGCTGTAACGCTCGATAAGCCCTTTGTCGTGCGTGGCGACCACTACGGTCGTCCCCCTGCCGTTGACCTCCCTGAAAAGTTCAAGGGTCTCCAACGACAATGCGGGATCAAGGTTGCCGGTGGGCTCATCAGCGAGGATTATCGCAGGCTCCTTTACAAGCGCCCTCGCGATCGCCACCCTCTGCTGCTCTCCTCCTGAAAGGGTGATGGGCTTGAAGTTCGCCCTGTGCTGGAGCTTTACGTAAGAGAGCATCCGGTTGACCCTGTTTTTTATCTCCCTCGGATTAACCCCCATTACCTTAAGGGACAGGGCGACATTGTCGAATACGGTCCTGTTCGGCAGGAGCTTGAAGTCCTGGAAGACAAACCCGATGCGCCTGCGGAGCTGCGCAATTTCGTTGCGGGGGATCTTGACGTAGTTCCTGCCGTCTATGATTATCTGCCCCCCGGTCGGGGACTCTGAACCGAACATTATCCTTAACAGGGTAGATTTTCCGGCCCCGCTTGGCCCTGTGATAAAAAGGAACTCACCCTTTGCTATCTTAAGTGTGATATCGGAAAGGGCTGTGGCGCCTTCAAAGCTCTTAGTGACATGGAAAAGCTGTATCATAAAGGGGACTATCCGGGGAAAGGGTCTTTTTTAGTTGAAATATCTCAAAAGCGCGACCTCTGCGCCTGAAAAATCGTTTGTTTTTAGCAAGTTAGGGTTAAACGCAAGATCGCCGTTATTATCCCAGTTGATTAATTTTATGTCAAGGGATAATAGGTTTTATAGAGGGATAAAAATGAGATCGGCATTTGTTGAAGCTCCCCGCAGAAGACTGCGGGGAATGCGCTCGCTTTGCATATGCATCCCCGGGCTTGAAAAGATCAGGGTTTTTCAGCGGGTTTATACTTAACAGGGTGCTGAAAAACCCGAAATTAATACAGGCTGTTCAAAAAGCTCCAGATGCGAGGCGTTGAGAAGCGAGGAATGAGACGTACTCTGTCTGTACGCCGCAGTGACGAGTGACGAAGACAACGAAGCAGATGGACTTTTTCAGCAGCCTGTTAAAAAGAGCAGAGCGGGTATAAGGCCGCAAGGAGTTTGTTTGACGCGTGGGCGTGAGTAAAAAACACCGCCTTCAGTCCAAGCGCTATTATAAGGACGGATGAAAAGGCGGCAAATAAATTCGACCGTATCCTCAATGAAGATAAAGAGCCCGCGAACAACATCGGGACAAAAGTGCCTGCCCCTAGTGACAGCATTACAAGCACGCCTTCAAAAGGGTCTGCGGTTGACGCGGCCTTTATCCCGGCGCCGTAAAGGAACCCGCATGGGATAAGCCCGTTAAGCATTCCGAGAAAGAACGCGGCGGACCGCTTTTTTATCTGCCTGGCTATAAAACCCCCTGCCGCCGGCGTAGGGAAAAGCAGAGACAGCCTGCTTTTTATTCCGGATGGGATGAGTCCGAGCATTTCGACGCCGATCGTTATCATGAACACCCCAGCGACAACCGGCATGACGCTCTGGAACCTCCCGAAGGCCCCTGCCGCTATGAGCGCCTTGCCGAGAAGCCCTATCGCAAGGCCGAGCATGGCATAGGACAATACCCGGCCTATGTTATAGAGAAAAGAGAATCTGAACCCTCCGCCGCACTTCATGGCGCATGCCATGACGAGCCCTCCGCACATCCCGGCGCAGTGCACGGCGCCAAAGAGGCCCGCCGAAAATATAATTATGTAATCGGTCATCGCCTTTCGCCTCTGCCACTACGGGCATCCGGCTCGTCGTCCTCAAAGAATATCCTGTACTTCGGGCCTTCCATGTCCTCGAACTGCCCTGTCTTGACAGACCATATGAGAAAGATCAGCCCGATAAAACCCAGGAAGATCGCCGCCGGTATCATTATAAAGAGCATCTCCATAGACTTACTCCTTTTTCAGTTTCTGTTCCTTATTGAATTCCCTATTACCGCCAGAGAGCTTAACGGCATAGCGACCGCCGCTATGACCGGCACGATGAAGCCGAAGGCCGCAAGTGGCATGAATACAAGGTTATAAAGTACAGAGAGCCATAGATTTTCCTTTATAGCCCTGAACGTCTTTCTTGATATATCTATCGCCTTGACGACCTTCAGGGGATTATTGCTCAGCAATACTATATCTGCGGAGCTGATGGCAAGGTCGGTTCCGGAACCCATAGCTATCCCTATATCCGAGGCGGCGAGGGCCGGCCCGTCGTTAACGCCGTCACCTACCATTATAACGGCCTCCCCTTTTGCCTTAAGCTTCCTTATCGCTTTTTCCTTGTCCTCAGGCAGGAGCTCGGCAACCACGTCCGTTACCCCTATGGCCTCTCCGACAGCCTCGGCTACGGCCCTCTTGTCACCTGAGAGTATCGTAACCCTGAGCCCCATTGATTTGAGATTACTTACCGCCTCCCGGGACTCGGCCCTCAACGGGTCTGAGACGGCTAAAAGACCGAGGGCTTCTTTGTCCGCTCTGCCTTCCCGCGCGACATAGACCACGGTCTTGCCTTCAGCATTAAATTTTTCCTCGGACGCTGAAAGCTCTTTTGTTATTTCGAACCCTTCATCACGCATGAATTTACTGCTTCCCGCATAGATTGTGCTTTCAAAAATGGCCCCCGCTCCGATTATTTCCGTATTCCTTACAACCCCTTTTACACCTTTGCCGGGGCAGGCCTTAAAACCCGCCTTTCCAAACACAATCCCTCTCTTCCTTGCCTCAGCGCAAATCGCCTTTCCGATCGGGTGCTCCGAGTACTGCTCGATGGCAGCCACGAGCGTCAGCAACTCCTCCTCCATGCAGTTTAACGTTACAATGTCCGTAACAGACATCCGTCCCTCGGTAAGCGTGCCGGTCTTGTCAAAGACGATATGCGTCGCCTTGCATACCAGCTCAAGCGCCTCGTTGTTCTTTATAAGCACCCCTTCCCTTGCCGCCCTCCCGCTCCCCGCGAGTATTGCCGCGGGGGTCGCGAGAGCCAGAGCGCAGGGGCAGGTGATTATGAGGACTGTAACAGCGTAAACGAGGGCGTGAGGCGGGTCGTACATCGTCCAGTATAGAAAGGTCAGTACTGCGGCGCTCAATATGGCGGGGATAAAATATCCAGCTATCTTGTCAGCCATCTTTTGAATACGGGTCTTATTAAGCTCCGCGTCCTCGATGAGACGCTTTATCCTGGAGATCCTAGTGAATCCCCCCACCTCAGTCACCTTAAGGAGGAATGAGCCGTCCAGATTAAGCGTGCCGCCCCATATAAGATCATCTTTTCCCTTCTCCACAGGCCTGGATTCACCCGTAAGCATCGCTTCGTCGAGCCTGGATGCGCCCTCGAGCAAAACTCCGTCAAGCGGCACCTTGTCTCCAGGCCTTATCTCTATGATATCGCCCCTGATAATCGATTTTAAGGGGACGGCCCTTCTAAGGCCGTTTCTATAAAGGACAGCGGTTGTAGTCTCCAATGACGTAAGCCTTGAGATTCGCTCGGCGGCCTTTTTTTTGGAAACGGCTTCAAGGTACCTGCCTATCAGGATAAAGAAAATAAACATTACCGCGGAGTCGAAGTACACGTCACCGCTGCCCCGCACCGTTGCCCAGACGCTGTAGAAAAATGTAATAAGCGCGCCTGCCGCTATCGGCATGTCCATCGTCATCGCCCTGTTGCGAAGCCCGTTGTAAGCCCCTTTTATAAAAGGAAGCCCTGAATAGAAAACAACGGGGATTGACACGAGGAGGCTTGCCCACTGCAAAAAACCCTTAAAGCCTTCGTCAATTCCCCACAGATAGCCGCCGTAAAGGCCCTCGGCGAGAAACATGGAAGCGAGCGTTCCAAACCCGGCGACAGAGACCCTTATCAGCGCGTCATCCTTTTTATTTTTAAGCAGCTCATCATTTGAGTTGTCAAAAGGGGCGGCCCCGTAGCCTATTGAAGATATCTTGGAGATCACCTCATTCATGCTGGTTTTTGACGCGTCCCACTCTATTCTCAGCTTGTGCGTGGAATAATTGAGCCTTGCCGACCGCACCCCTTCCATCTTTCCCATGACCTTTTCTATCAGCCAGATGCAGGCGGAGCAGTGGATGCCTTCTATTATCAGGCACGCTTCCTTTACGCCTCCCTTCTTTTTGACGAAATCAGGGTCTTCGCTTTCCGCGGCCCCTTTTGGCAGGAACGGCGCGCCCGGTTTTTTATCCCTCTTTTCATAATAGCCCTCAAGCCCCGCCTCGAAGATGTAGGAACAGACAGACCTGCACCCGTTGCAGCAAAACTTCAGTTCCTCTCCCTTAAAAGCACGGGCGAGCGCCTCCGCTGGAAGCGCCTCGCCGCAATGGAAGCAGGTCTCGTCAATCTTCAAATTTTCCTTGAGGGCAAGGCTCATAAATATCCTTAAACCTTTATCCTGAACGTCTCTTCCATTTCCAGCCTGCCCTGGCCGGCGCTGATCTTGAGGTCCCACCATCCGCCAAGGGGAATGGCGATGTCCCCTATGTATTGTCCTTTGGCCGAGGTAAGATTAAGGACACGGTCATACTTATCGGTTGCCGGCCTCATGAGCACCAGCTTTACAGAGGCATCCTTAAGCGGCCTCCCCTCTTTATCCGTCACTGTTACGTAAATCTTCCTGTTGGAGTCCTGCTCGGAGCCCATCGACAATTCTATCTTCCATCCAAGCTCTTTCCGGTTTTTCAACTGGCTGTCGTAGAGGAGGCCTTTTTCATAGTAATTTTTATCCGTGAGCCCGTCGTCGCTTTTAACAGCCATGTAAAGAAAAAAGAAGTTCACCAGGAACACCACCCCCAATGAAGCGGCTATCGCCAGCGGCCAGTAGTTTTTCTTCTTTTCCATCTCGTCTCTCCTCGCTTTTATCTCTTTGCCACAGAGGTCTCAGGCACCAGAAAGGTGGACTGACGCTTTGCAGATATCTCAGGGTCTTCCACATCCTCTATTATGAAATCGAAACGGCTGACCCTGTTTTCTATCTCGTCTCCATCGAGTATCAAGGCTAGAGAAGTCTGGTATACCTCGCCGCTCTTTACCGTGATAGGATTTTTCCCGACGATGATCTCCGCCTTTATTCCTTTGGCCTTTATCGAGTATTGATGGTCGCGGCTGTCCATGTTCATAGCCTTGATCGTATATATATTCGATATCCTGCCGTCCTTGCCGGTCTGAAAGAGGGCGCTCCTGTCCCGGAGCACTTCCAGGTCGATAGGCGACCGCATGCTTACTTTGTACACCATCATTATCAAGAGGGCTGTAAGGCAGACGGCGTAAAGGACGAGCCTCGGCCTTAAAACCTTCGTTTCTCCTCCCGCGATAGATTTTAAAGAGCCGTACCTGATAAGCCCCTTCGGACGGCCTAGTTTTCCCATCACCGTGTCGCATGCGTCTATGCACTGGGCGCACGCGATACATTCGTATTGAAGCCCGTTTCTTATGTCTATCCCGGTAGGGCAGACCTGCACGCAAAGGGTGCAGTCCACGCAATCACCGCCGCTTTCCTTTTTTTTGCCGTGCGTCCTCGGCTCGCCCCTTTTTGAATCGTAGCCTATGATCAAGGTGTCGGTGTCGAAAAGGGCCGACTGGAACCTGCCGTACGGGCAAGGGACCAGGCACATCAACTCCCTTAAAAACGCGCAATCTCCGTAAGTGGTAAGCGTAAAGAGCCCGAGCCAGAAGAGGTTCGCGCTCGTCAGATTGCCTGTAAAGAGCCTTTCAATAAGGACGGCGGGAGGCACGAAAAACGACACGAACGCAAAGGCCGTGGCGAACGAAAAAATGATCCAAACGGCGTGCTTTACCGCCTTTTTTACCGCCTTGCCGTTTGAAAAGCCCGCCTTATCGAGGGCGATCCTTTCGTTCCTTTCTCCCTCGATAAAGCGTTCTATGCTGATGAATATGTCCGTAAATACGGTCTGCGGACAGGCGTACCCGCACCAGAGCCTTCCTGCGACCGCGGTGAAAAGGAAGAGCGCGATCACGAGGAAGACCAGGAGGAACGCGAGATAGTAGACCTCCTGCGGCCAGAAGATAAGGTTGAAGATATAGAATTTCCTGTTCGGGATATCAAAGAGCAGCGCTTGACGGCCGTCAATCGTAAGCCAGGGCAGCAGAAAGAAAACGCCTAAAGAGGCCGCTGTCACGGCCCATCTAAGGTGTCTGAACCTCCCTCTTACGCCCTTCGGATACAGCTTTTCCCTTTTCCCGGTTTCCATTTTCTTCACCTTGCCGGCCTATTGCCCGCCGCCCAGGCTGTGGACGTAAACGGCCACATCCGCGATCTTTAAGGAGCCTAACTGTGACTTCCATGTCGGCATTCCGTTCGCGGTGCCGTCAGTGACCGTTTTCGCTATCGCCTGCGGTGTCCCGCCGTAGATCCAGTCCTTGTCCGTCAGGTTAGGCCCTATGGCGCCGTGGGCATCCGCCCCATGGCAGGGAGAGCAGTTCTGCGCGAATATTTCCTTGCCTTCGGCTATCGCTTTAGGGTTGTTTACAAGCGAGTTCAGGTCTTCGGCTTTGGAAGCGAAGGCCGCGTACTTGACGGAGGCCAGTTCGACCTCCTCCTCATACATATGCGCCTGGTTCCATCCCGAGGCCCCTGACCAGAAGCCGGGATAAAGGATCCAATATACGAAGCTGAATATCACTGTGAAATAGAGCAGCCACATGAGCCATCTCGGGATGGGGTTGTCGTACTCCTCTATGCCGTCAACTGAATGTCCGATCTTCTCAGGCATTTTAATTTCCTCCATTGCGGTTCAATTTTTATCAGTCCTCCAGGAACGGGATATCCTTCAGACCCTCCAGCCTTTTCTTGTTCTTTTTCCTGAGCGCCCAGAAGAGGATCGCGCAGTAGATAATGAAGAAATATACGAGCAAAAAGGATTTGCTGTAGATGACATACTCTTCCATGCCTACCTCCTCTTGACCGCCGTTCCGAGAGACTGCAGATAGGCTATCAGCGCGTCGAGCTCTGTCTTGCCTTTCAGCGTCTCCGCCGACGTTTCGATCTCGGAAGCAGTGTACGGCACACCCAGTGTTTTCATGACGGACAGCTTCTTCCTGATAAATGTTCCGTCAAGCTCCGTTTGCGCCAGCCACGGATACCTCGGCATCACGGACTCGGGAACGATGGACCTGGGGTCTTCCATATGCTGGACGTGCCATGAATCAGGATACTTTTTGCCTACCCTGGCCAGGTCCGGGCCCGTCCTCTTTGAACCCCACTGATAGGGGTGGTCGTACATCGATTCAGCCGGCTTTGAATACGGGCCGTATCTCTCTGTCTCTGCCCTGAACGGCCTTATCATCTGCGAGTGGCAGTTATAGCAGCCCTCCCTTATGTAAATGTCCCGGCCTTCAAGCTCAAGGGCCGTATACGGCCTTACGCCTTCAAGGGGAGGTATGGTCGATTTGAGAAAAAACAGCGGAGTTATCTCTACAAGCCCGCCGACGCTTATAAGCGCCCCTATCAATATGGCCATCAGGAGGCCGTTTTTCTCGATTATTTCGTGTCTCATGCCACCCTCCTCTCGCCCGCCTTCGCGGTCATAAGCACGTTATAGGCCATGACAAGCATCCCGGCCAAATATAGAGCGCCCCCCAAAAACCTCATAACGTAATAGGGATGCATGGCCGCCACGGACTCGGCGAAGGTATAGGTAAGGGAGCCGTCGGCGTTGACCGCCCTCCACATAAGGCCCTGGGTTATTCCCGAGATCCACATAGCGACTATATATACGACGACCCCGACAGTAGCCATCCAGAAGTGGGTATTGATGAGCTTTGTGCTGTACATATTCACCTTCCCGAAGACCCTCGGGACCATATAATAGAGCGCGCCTATGCTTATCATGGCGACCCAGCCGAGCGCGCCGCTGTGTACATGGCCTATTCCCCAATCCGTATAATGAGAAAGCGCGTTTACCGCCCTGATCGCGAGCATCGGGCCCTCGAAGGTGGACATCCCATAGAATGAAATGGCGACTATCATGAACTTCAGTATCGGGTCGGTCCTGAGTTTTTCCCACGCGCCCTTGAGTGTCATGATGCCGTTCACCATGCCGCCCCATGAGGGGGCTATGAGCATGACGCTGAAGGTCATGCCGAGGGTCTGCGTCCAGTCCGGGAGCGCCGTATAGAGGAGATGATGGGGGCCGGCCCAGACGTAAAGGAAGATCAGCGTCCAGAAATGCAGTATAGAGAGCCTGTAGCTGTAGATCGGAAGCCCCGCCTGTTTGGGGAGGAAATAATACATGATGCCCAGAAACCCGGCCGTAAGGAAAAAACCGACCGCGTTATGGCCGTACCACCACTGCACCATCGCGTCCTGAACGCCTGAATAAGCGGAATATGATTTAGTCAGGCTTACCGGGAGCGCGAGCGAGTTGAACACATGGAGCACCGTTATCGTGATTATCATCGCCATGTAGAACCAGTTGCCGACATAGATATGGCTTTCCTTGCGCTTCCAGATCGTCGCGAAGTAGTTTACTCCGTTTACGAGCCACACCGCGGCGATGAGCAGGTCTATCGGCCACTCAAGCTCCGCGTACTCCTTGCCGGCTGTCATGCCGAGCGGGAGCGTAAGCGCCGCAAGCACGATTATAAGCTGCCATCCCCAGAAAGTAATATTTGCGAGAGTATCGCTAAAGAGCCTCACCCTGGACGTCCTCTGCACGGAATAAAACATCGCGGCGAAGAGGACGCATCCGCCGAAGGCGAATATCACCGCGTTTGTGTGGAGCGGCCTGATCCTGCCGAATGTAAGCTGAGGGATATCCATATTAAGAGCCGGGAAAGCCAGCTCCGCCGCGGCGAGCACGCCGACCAGCATACCGACGATCCCCCATACGACAGCCATTACGCAGAACTTCTTTACTATCTCATCGTTATACCGGGGCGAATCGCCTTCGCGTATCTTTACCCCCGGACTCTCCAGAACAGCCGAATCCTCCTGCATACAGTCCTCCTTTGTATATTCAGTTTTTCTATTTTATGGAAAAGCCTTTTCAGGCTACGGATTTCAAAATGGGTGATTGCCGGTTCAAGGCGCTGGTCTTTTTATTGCCAGGCATTTTGACTCACCCTTATAAAAGAGCGGACTGCGCCGAGCCGATTGGATTTAAAGAACCGGAAATTGATGCATTGGCGGCATAATCCTTGAGGCAGGCTGTTAACAGGCCAAAAAAGAAGTAATAAGGTCTTTTTAGTCCTAATATTTCTAAAAAAATTTTGCCTTTTTTTTAAGCTTCTTTTTTTGAGCCCTTTTTCCTGCCAGCCCTGCTTATCATTTCCGCATCCCTTACAAGCTCGGCCATGGTTTTGCTGTCAAGCACCTCAAAGAGTTTTTTCTGAGCTTCTTTCCAGACCGGATGCACCGGACACACTTCGTCTTTAGGGCATTCGCCCTTCCTGATCAAGCAGACGTTCAGATGTATCGGGCCCTCTACCGCCTGTATCGTCTCGCGGAGCGTAATCTCTTCAGCGGGTCTCGCAAGGAAAAAACCGCCCTTTGCCCCGCGCCTGGATTTTACAAGCCCAGACCTCGTGAGGCTCTGCATTATCTTTGAAAGATAGCTCCTTGGCACATCCTGGGCAACGGATATCTCCTGTATGAGAGAGATCTTGCCCGGCGCCTGAGAAGCCAGATATAAGACTGCCCTGACCGCGTACTCGCCGTCTCTGGTAAGCTGAAGCATTCTGTCCCGATTAAAAAACGTTTATAGGATTAATAAGATGATTTTAGTCCTAATTCTCAAGTTTTGTCAAGCCAAAAACGGAATTTTTTTTTGCTTGGGTAAAAGGGGCGGCGTAACCAGCTGAATTCTGGGCGTAAAACTCAACCAGACGTCATTGCGAGCGAAGCAATCTCTTTTTAAAATCCCCCGCAGGGGCTTCTTCTATGTAGGGCCCGTTCTCCGAAACGGGCCGGTATTTGAAATTTCATTTCAGTCTGGGTCGTCGAGAAGCGAGGAATGCGGCGTACTTTGTATGTACGCCGCAGTGACGAGCGACAAAGACAACGAAGCTATGGGCTTTTTCAGCAGCCTGCTAGAAATCAACATCGCTCTTTGACGCAATCAGTGTCACCTCGGAGACGCCGTTGACCTTGGCTATTTCGCTGGAGAAGGCCTCCGTCTTCGCGTCGGGCTTAAGGATTATGTCGTATGTGATGGTAATGAACCTACCGTCCCCGGACGGCTCCACATGCAGAAGGTTCGAGCGTTTTGCGAATTTATTGATTCTCTCCAGATATCCTTCGTCTCCGCTGTCCCTGTCGTACTGGAACCTGAGTATAAATTCGCTTTTATAAAGCGCACCGAAGTTCAGGTGGTGGAGTATTATGGCGAGGATGCACATGACTGCCGTCGTAACCACCGCGATGAAGTAATTGCTCGTGCCAGCCGCCATCCCCGCGGCGAGCGCGAAGAACACGTATGCGGTGTCCTTGGTGTCCTTTACCACGGTGCGGAACCGGATTATCGAAAGCGCTCCCACGAGTGCGAAGGCCCGCGCAAGGCTGTTGCCGATTATCATCATCACCGATGAGACGATAACGGCAACAAACACGAGAGTCAGCACAAAAGACTGTGAATACGAAAGCCCCTTATGCGTATACCTGTAAACAAGCGAGATAATGAGCCCCAGCGCTATGGCGAGAGCCATATTTACCGCTATATCGAACTGGCTGTAAATGAGTAAATCCCCTATCTCTGCGAAAGCCTTCTTGTCCATCTGCCGCTCCTTTGAATTTAATCGGGTGCCCGGCGTAATTCCCGTCCTTTTAAGGGCGGGTCAAAGCCGGGCTATATAAAAGGCAAGTACCTTGCCGACAATCCCTGCCAATTATGGCAGGGTAATTGAATATGCATAGCGAGCGAATAGAAATTGTTTCCTTACATATCGAAGATTCCCCGTGGTTTGCCGCGGGGAGCTTCAATATTTAACGTTACTCAAGATTATCCGCCAGCCCTGTCCTCTCCATCCCCTTGCAGTATTTGGAGACCGATATCCTCCTTAGCTCATAAGACTGTATCAGGCGGTGGAACCAGGACGGTATATGCCTCTTGAATTTGACCTCTACGATGCTGTAGCCCGGAAGAAACGCCCTCTTTCTGTCCGTTACCTTGTTGAAGAGGCTCCCGGTTATGGTCGACTCCAGCGAGTCGTCGAATGTCACCCGGAAGTCCGGCGCGTACCTGCTTACATACGGCCTCCTTACATAATCTATAAGCATCCGCGGCCTGAGCCGCATCCGCAAAGAGTCGAATATGAACGCTGAAAGGAGCGTATCCTGCTTGAGCGAGACCAGTGTCTTTATCAAAACCCGGCTGTCTCCTTCAATATCGCCGATAATCCTCCTGGGAAGCGAGATGCGGTGCTTATAGACAAGCGCGTTGTACCTGCCTTTCATCTCAAGGAATATGGCCGTATCCTCATCCCTGTTATCGGTATATGTCCTTATCCTGTATTTTCGCCTGACCATGACGCCGTCCGTCTTTTCGTAATAGCACGTCAACGCCTCGTCATCGAAATAAAGGCTCCGGACAAAATACTTCTGGTGGCGCCTGGCGCTCACATAAGGGTCAAGGGCCATGAAATAGCCAAGCTCGCTCTCGAACGCCTGCCTTAGATGCCTGGGCATTATGTACTTGAATTCAAATCTTGAAAAATGGAGCTCAGGCTTCATTACATCCCTCCCCTTACGGTTGGGCTCACAAGATGAAGATACGGACGTACCGATTCAGGGAGGCTCTCTTCCCAAATGAAAGCGCTCTTTGACCGGGCCTTTCTCTCATAGCCAGCCTCCGCGTCCACGGTGCTGTCTATCTTTATCCGCTTCGTCTTACCGCCTGTATCCCCTTTAAGATATGAATCGAATATCCTTATGCTCGAGCCCTTGCCGGCGGTAATAGCCGGGCTCGCGCCGTCAAGTATGCTCTTGTAAACCAGCGCATGGCCGCCTTCCCCGTACTGCCAGTTCTTTTTGTACGCATCTATGGACTTACGGTTTTCCAGAAGCTCTGAATTATAGAGCACGGCCGTTGAGCTGTCCTTTGCCTGCAGGCCTATCTGGTTGCCTGAAATGCGCGTATTCCAGACAAATACTTCCGTACCCTCTCCGACGGATATCCCCTTGTCTCCCGACCCCTCCATCACGCTCCCGAGGACGGCGACGGTGCTGGACATAAGGTCAAGCCCGTCGTTACCGCTATTTATAAAGCTGGAATTGACTACCTTGGCTTTTACATAATCAAGATCGAGCGCGTCCGCCTTGGAGTTTCTGAATACGCTGTCGCTTAAGGCGACCTCCGAATATACGGCGTGCACCATGTCATCGACGACCTTGCTGTCGGCAAACGAGCAGTGCTCTATAGTCACTCCTTCAACGCCGTGTATGGACAGCATCGCCGAGTATTCGACGAGCCTGTGGCTCAACCCGCTGCCCCCGCTGAACTCGCAGTGGCTCAAACTCGACCTGCCAGCCCCCTTCCCCGCAAGGACAAGCGCTCCCCACGGGCCTGAAGCGCCTTCGACCGGGACAAACCTTATGGGCCTGTCCTTCTCTCCCCTGGCAGTCAGCTTACCCCTTACCACAAGGGCGGAGCCGGAGGAAAAACGCACGGTCACTCCGGGCCTTATGACAAGACTGTCGTTCACCTCTTTTACGCCGTTTATAATTACGTCAGAGGCCCAGACGATCTCGCGGTCTGTTTTTATTGCTGGTAATATATTGAAGGTACCGTCCAGGGGATGGACCTCCATAGGATGGTCTGTTTTACTCAAAGGGATTTTTCTGCCATCGAAGAGAACGGCATTTACGCCCAAGACCTTTCTTTTGTCAGCGCCCTTGATATGAAAGATATAGCTCGCCGGCTCAACCGACGCATCCCTTATGATGATCGGTACATTCCCGGCGGGGACTGTCATAACCCTCTTTGAGAAAAGAGGCGTAGAGACCCTCAACATCCCGCCGTCCGCCTCAAGGATGCTGGCGGAGATATCCTTTGAATGCAAACTGCCGTCCTTCAGGTAGGCTACAGACGCGCCAAGCGGCCTGCCTTTACCCGGCGAGTAGTTTATCTCCAAAGACCTTATGGGCGTAAACCCAGCGACATTGATCTGAATCCCGCCTGTTTTTTCCATTATCGAGTAAGAGGCCGCGGGGTCACTTCCCATATACTCCCTTTTAACCTCATCAAAGCTCTTTTGAACCAGCCCTTTAAAAGCCCGTATACCGTCAATCACCTCGCCAGGGCCAAGCACATAGGAAGACTCAAAGTGCAGATTTCTATCGCGCCTTATCGATGTTTCGAGGGCTCCGGTATCATCCAGCAGCTTTAGCGTATAATCGTCCACGCCCTCCCTGAAAAATGACGCTATCGCCTCATGCTTCAACGCGAGAAATGCCTGGTCTCTGTGGAGCAACTCGAAGACAGGATTCGTGATGATGTCCATCCTGTTGGTCTGCTTGTCCAGAAGGGGGACATAATCCTTATAGTTCCAGCAGAGCGGGTCCCAAATGACCGGGATGAACTTCCCCATCGCCGGGTCGAAATAGAGCCGCCAGTTGTGCTCCGCGTCGAAATGCGGCGTCCGGGTTATGGTGATAAAAGCGGCAAACCTCGCCCAGGCCTCCATATCGAGCAGTTCCGTGACCCTGTCCATGTCTCCGTTATAAATGGCTGAGCTCAATTCTTTAAGCGCCTCATTCCATTCAGGTGGGTTGTGGTTATTCACAGCGGCTTTTTTCCAGAAAACAGGGTTCATGAACACCTCTGTCCCGACTACCGGGAACATGTCCTCCCCGACGAGGTCGCCTGAATAAAGGTCGCCTGGCATTTTGCCCTGCCTCCTCAGGAACTGCTCGCCGAGCTGCTCGGCAAATATCTGCACTCCTCTGTATTTACCGTTTACATATACCTCCACGAGCCTCGATTCCGGGGCAAGGAGTCCCATTCTTTTCGCCAGCCGGTACGCGATATGGTCGTTCAGTATGTATCTGGTCTTTGGGATGATGAGGTTGAATTCGCGCACACCGCCGAAAAGCCTGTCCTTCTTCGTCTTGATCCTGATGGACTTCTTTTTATCGCTCCAGTGATATGAGAAATCCCCTCTGTACTTCATCTTTACCTCGAAGAGTTTCCCTTCGGGATAAAGGAGCTGCGCCTGCACGTATCGCCTTCCGGAATATGGAAGATCCGAATCGAGCTCTTTAAGTTCTGATTCCCGCGCATAGATGTGGATGGAATCGAGCCCTTTCCCGCCGTTAAAAACCCCTGCCGCCCCCTTTATCTCGTTTAAAAGGAGCCCCGCCTGCATCGAACCGATATTTGAAAGGCTGACAGGCATGGTGGGCCGGTATTTAAGCTTGAGGAGGTAGTACATCTCGCCGGTATTGTTAAGCCAGACAGCGAAAAACGCCGTTATAGGGAGCGTTACGATCCAGCTCCACTTCCAGCATCTTCTGAAGAACGATATGTCTGAGCACGCGCCCATCTTATATTGTCCCGTCCCTTAAAATATGACTGAGCCTGTCCGGCAGTTGCTGAAATATTTCCACTTCGGCCCCAATCGAGGAGATATTCTTGGTTAGTAACTCCTCGGGGAGGATGAATTCTATAAAAGGGTCTAACCCGGAGATCATAAGAGTGTCTCCCTCGCCGTCAAGATCGTGTAAGCCGTAATCCAGGCCCCTGAAATCTACCGCGTAAGGGCCTTCAGCGGTATTTATGGAAATCCGCCCCACCTTGACGGAGGCATCCAGAAGGCCCGGGAGGTCTATCCTCAACTTTTTGATACCATTGACGCTATTTACGGGAAAGCTGAATGACTGCGGCTTTCCAGTAAACGTGGCGGATAGGAGGCGGGATGATTTTTTTACTGAAAATTCCTCTCCTTCCGAGGAGTAAAATACGGATATCGTCCCACCGCGGTTCGCCTTTAAATAGCCCTCTACGACGCGCCTGGCGTCGTCATTCCTTTTTTCTTCGTAAAGTATGCTTGCGAGCGGCTCAGTGACCTGGAGAGATGCGGGGTTTATGCGGTAGGCATTATACAGGGCGTCTATCGCACCGCGCTTATCTCCGCCAGCGTTAAGGAGGTACGCGTAATTCAGCCAGTAATTATAATGGTTTTTATCGAGATCGACCTGGGCCTTCGAGGCCTCGATCGCCCGCTTCGAATCCCCCTGGCGGTTAGCTGTATAGATAAGCATTTCGAGGCTTTCGGCGTAGGTTGGAGCGAGTCTGTCCTGTTTCCTCACCTTCCCAAGTTCCGAGACGAGAGATTCCAGCGCAGCCCTCGCCTCGGATGTCTTCGATTCGTTGAGCAGGGCCTTTACCGCGTCAAGCCTCGATGAGTACCTGCTTCCATAAAGGTCTACTATCCTGGCGTCCGCCTTGTCTACGAGCGCACTATCGCCTCTCCACACAGTAAGGGTCGAAAGGGCGGCAAGGGTCACGATAAGGAGCAAAATCCTTAAGACATTCCCGCCTATGGATAAGGCCTTTCTCATTTTTCTATAACGGCCGGACATGCTGCGATACCTCTTTGAAGATTACCGGCACGCCTTAAAAAAAGGACATGGCTGGCCCCTGCCGGAGATTCTACAGACTATAGATTTTAGCTATGTTACAAATTTTACATTTTTTAAGGTGATAGTTCAATAATCTATTTGTAACCCATTGAATTTTCAATTCTTTTTAAAAGAGTTGGGGCGGATATCGGCCTAAAGGCAAAACAGGCGGGATTTTTCCGAACGAAGAGCTGACAGCGCTCAGGAAGCAGGAATACATTATGGTGGGAAGAACGGCCTGTATACGGCCCTAGCGAGGATGATAAATTAACCTCCCTCTAACAGGTTGCTGAAAAACCCGGAATTTATTCAGGCTGCTCAAAAAGATTGAAGCTCCCCGCGGAAGACTGCGGGGAATGCGCTCGCTATGCATATTCAGCTGCGAGGCGTCGAGAAGCAAGGAATGAGGCGTACTTTGTCCGTACGCCGCAGTGACGAGCGATAATGACAACGCAGCAGATGGACTTTTTCAGCAGCCTGCTAAAAGAAGCTTTAGGTAGCGCGAAGGCTTCAAGGATATACAGTTCTTGTCAAGTCTTCTGAAGGCTGTCCGCGTTTACAAGCACATGCTCTATTATAGGGTCAAGCCGGTTGAAATTCACCACCTTGTCTATAATCGCGGCGCTCAAGACCGTTCCCTTGGTTACAAGCAGCCTTCCCTTGCTTGTCGTTATGTCCCTTGCCAGCGACATGCCGGCCCTCATGTCCTCGAGTTCGAGGGTTAGGTAAAGGGGTTTGACATTGCTGGCGTTAATCCCCTGATATAAGGTTTCTTCCTTCCAGTCCTTGATAAAATCAAGAAAGCTGGCCACGACCTCCGGATCGAAGCTCTGGCCCGTATGCTCTTCTATAAAATGAATAACGTCAGCGGCCAAAAGCGGCTTTTTACCCCTGTGCCGAAGATTATCGTATGTCTTGCACACCGCTATAATCTTCGACCCGATATGGATTTCATCCCCCCTGAGACCATCCGGATAGCCGCACCCATTGTGCTTTTCCATATGGCTCCTGATTATTATTCCCACCTGCCTTAATAAATCCAGCTGTGAAAGAAGGTCCTGGGCGAGCACAGGGTTCTGGTAGAACACGGCCCTCTCGGTCTCGGAGAGCGCCTCATCTTCCTTTTCAAGTATCTCCCTGGGGATGCCTACAAGGCCGATATTGTGAAGCAGCGCCGCGGATTCAATAAGGTCGACATCGGCCTCGTTCAGCTTCATGTGAAGCGCGAGCCCCCTCGACATTGCCGCCACTCTCTTGCTGTGGCTCCCGAGGTGCTGGTCGTAAAGCTCTATCATATTTACGAATATCCTGACGAAAGCGAAGAAATTATCGTGTATTTTTCTGGTCTTGTCCTTTATTTTCTCCTCAAGGCCCGCGTTTAAAACGGTCAGCTCGGCATTTTGCCTCTTCGTAAGCTCCTGAAGCACGCGATTCTCAACGGTAAGATTATAGTGTTCAAGCGCCCCCTTGACGACAAGCTTAAGCTCGTCATCGTTCCAGGGCTTTGTGATATATTTATAGACCTCGCCCCTGTTTACGGCCGCCATTACCGCCTTGATATCGGCATATCCCGTAAGCATGAGGCGTACCGTATAGGGTGAAGCCTCTTTTACTTTTGACAGGAAGTCAACGCCTTCCATCTCAGGCATCCTGTGGTCTGAAACCACGAGCGAGATCCGCTTGTTCTTTATTATCTCAAGCCCCTCTCGCCCGTTATCGGCAGTATAGATCGTATAGCCATCTCTCCTGAAAATCCTCAGAAGAGAGTTCAAGATGTTTTTTTCGTCATCCACAAAAAGAATAGTATTCTCCATAAGCTCGCTCCCTTAATGAACAGTGCCCATATACTGAGCTTCCCTGTCGATAGGCAGATATACCATGAACGTAGTGCCCTCCCCAGCCTTGCTCTCGAACTCAATAACGCCCTTGTGCTCCCTAATTATCCCGTACGCTATCGAAAGGCCGAGGCCCGTGCCCTGGCCCACGGATTTTGTCGTAAAGAACGGGTCAAATATCTTGTTCTGTATCTCGTCAGGGATGCCTGTCCCGCTGTCTTTTATCTCGATGACAACGTAACGGTCCTTCGTGTAACTCTGTATGCTGATCTCTCCCTTGTCTGGAATAGCCTGCACCGCATTTATGATCATGTTTAGAAAGACCTGATTGATCTGCTGAGGCCGGCAGAGGACCGGAGGGATGGGCCCGGGCCGGTAATCAAGCTCGGCTTTATACTTTATCTCATGCCAGGCGATCTTTATCGTATCTTTCAGGCATTTGTTGATATCGTATTCGATCATGAGGTCATTGCCCTCATGCGAAAAGTCCCGCAATCCCTGGACGATGGAGTTTACCCTTGTTATGCCGTCTTTAGATTCATTTATAAGGTTTCCGGTCTGATCGACGATAAAATCAAAATCAAGCGTCCTCTTCAATGCCGCTATTTTCCTGTTGGACTCTACGGCCTCTTCAAACTTCCCATCGGTGATAAACCTGTCCACTTCCCCATAGGACTTAAAGAGCAGATTCATATCCGTCACATACCCCTCAAGCGTATTTATATTGCTGCTTACGAATGCGATCGGATTATTTATCTCATGAGCCACGCCGGCCGCTAGCTGCCCTATTGAGGCCATCTTCTCTGACTGAAGCATCTGTGTGCGCGTATCCGCAAGCTGCTGATTGGCTTTCCTGAGCTCATTTATGTATTTTTCCAGGTGCTCGTTCTTTTGCTCGAGTTCCATCTGCGCGTCGCACAGGCTGGCATTTGAGAGCGCTAGCTCTGACGCCGTCTTCTCCTTCTCCTCTTTTTCCCAGTCCAGTATGCTTATGTACTGCTCGTTAGCCACCCTGTCTTCATAAAGCCGCCTGAAGAGCCTGTTAAGGCCTTCGGCGAGCCTGCCAACCTCGTCTTTTCCGGCGCCCTCGATCTTTATCCTCAAATCGCCGCTCTGAAAATTTTCTATGGCTTCCAGCAGGGTATTCAAGCTCCTGTCCAGTTCCCCCGTAAGCTTCGATATAAGGTATAAGGCACAGACGGCGCCTGAGAGCGCGATTGCGGTAAAGATTATTATGGTGGTCCTGAACCCGTCCTCCACTTTTCTCTGGGCCGAGAGCGCTTCAGCGGTCTCATGCTCGATAAGCGCCGAGGAGATATCGATCAGGCGCTTGAACCTCTCTTCCTGAACCCCGCGCGCCAGCTTTAAGGCCAGAGGGTACTTACCTCCGTACACGGCTGGAAGTATCTCCTCTTCCCTTGTTTTCTTGAAGGATTCCCATACGGACTTCATCTCACCGGCTTGAGCAAGGGCTTCCTTGTCATAAAGCCCCCCGGAGAGGATCTCGCTTATGGAGCCGTCTATCCTCCTGGATGTCTTCTTAAGCGTTTCCAATTCCAGGAAGGTATTGACCGCTTCTTTCTGGATAAGCGCGGTTAAAAGCGCGCGCCTGGCGTCCTCGATATCCGTTCTCAAATTCATTATACGGACAGTTTTGGAGAATTTTTCCTCGTACACGTCACGAGAGGCGTTCCTCATGGCAAACATGTTGAAAACCCCGGCGGCGATCATCCCTCCAATAAAGAATACAGACACCCCGAATATGGCGAGCATCTTTTTCCTTACACTGATGTTCTTTGAAATGAAATCCCATCTCATATGTCTTCTACCGGCAATGAAATAGTGAACGCAGTTCCGCCCCCAGCCTTGCTTTCAACGAATATCTCGCCGCTGTGGCGCTTAATGATGCTGTATGCTATGGAAAGGCCGAGCCCCTTGCCCTTCCCGACGTCTTTTGTCGTGAAGAAGGGATCGAATATCCTCTGAATGTGATCGTCGGATATGCCGCACCCCGTGTCTTTTATCTCGATAAAAATATTCAAGCCGTCCCGCCAGGTCCTTACCTTCACCTCTCCGTGATCGCCTATGGCCTGAATGGCGTTCACAAGCATATTCATGAATGCCTGATTAAGCTCTCCGCAATTGCATTTGACCTTGGGTATGTCGCCGAGATCTTTCGATACAATCGCCCCGGGGCTTATCCCGTTTTCAGCGAGCCTTATCGTGTTCTCAAGGGCGTCGTTTATGTCAGCGTAGGCGACCTCCATGGAATCTATATGGGAGAAGGCCCTAATATCGGAGATTATGCCCATTATCCGCTCCACGCCGTATCTTGTCTCGCCTATCAAATCCGCCATGTCCTTGACGATGAAGTCGATGTCGAACTTCTTTTTGAGTTCCTCCGCCTCTTCAAGCCGTATCGCCGCGTCAGCGCCGGAGAGGACAGAGGCTGCCTCCCCGTACTTTTTTAAAAGGGCGAAGATATCCGTAACATAGGACTCGAACGTCCCGATATTACCCAATATAAAGGCCGTAGGGTTATTGATCTCATGGGCGAGACCGGCCGCGAGCTGCCCTATCGAAGCCAGCTTCTCTTTGCGCAGGAGCTCAGCCTGCGCTCTGCCAAGCTCGGAATAGGCGGCCTCAAGCTCCTTCGTCCTCGCCTTTACCTTGCCCTCAAGGCCGTGCTTGGAGTCCTCAAGCTCCCTGATGAGGCCGAGGACATCCCTCATGTCCCTGGCGACTATGATTATCCCCAGGAATCCTCCGGAGTCGTCCCTTAAAGCTGACCCATTCACGCTTACGGGGACCCTTATATTTTCCTTTGATAGGTAATCCAGCCTGAAATCCCTGATGGGGCCCTTTGTTATCAAGTCCCTGAGGGCGCGGAAGAAATCCAGATTATCGTCGGCGATAAACCTTCCGAGCGGCGCGCCGACAATCTCATCCGTCTCATAATCGAGCAGCTTCAGGGTGGATTTATTTACGAACGAAATACACGCGTCATGACCGATAACTATGAGGCTTTCGCCCATATCCCGTATAAGGCCCTTCAACTGCCGCCGGTCGATAAGGATCAGATCCTCATCAAAAGACCCCGTCCTGGAAAGGCCCTGTGTTGCAGGCAGGTTTGACATGGCGCCTTCCTTCAAATGCGCATCGCGGAGGATTCCGCGCGGCCCTCAAGCGTTTCCTGAATAAGCCTCGCCGCCAAAGAGAAGTCGTCAGCCTTCTGGAATATGGAAGAAATCCCGATCGAAGCCGCTTCCTCCATCAGCTCATCCGAGGCATAGGATGTGACCATAATAACAGGCAATAAGGGCTTAAGCCCCCTTATCCCCTTTAACGTCTCGACCCCGTTCATCTCCGGCATCATGAAATCGAGGAAGACTATGTCAGGGCACTCTTTTTTGATCTCTTCTATTCCGGCCCTCCCGGACTGCGCTGTCCTTACATTATGGCCTTTCGCCCGAAGGTAAAAGCCCATCGTATCGGAATAATCGCTTTCATCGTCTATCAAAAGAATGTTTTTTCTGCCGGTCTGCATGGATCACCCGTTAATTTAGGTTTACAAATTTCTTTTGAGCGGGGCTCCTCGCGAAAGACGCGTCTTCAGGCAGGACAGGGAGGGCGACCGTAAAAACAGAGCCTTTACATATTTCACTCTCGGCCTTTACCGCGCCGCCGTGCGCCTCGACTATCGCCTTAGTGATCGCAAGCCCGAGGCCGGTTCCGCCGGAACTCGCCGGCCCGACCTGGACAAATTTATTGAATATCTTCCCCAGGTCCTCTTTCTCCATGCCGCGGCCGGTGTCTTTTACGCTTAAGTTCAGGAACGCGTTATTCCCGTCGGTATTCAAGCCGGAGGCGTAAACGGCTACCTTACCGTCCTTATCGGTAAATTTGACCGCGTTACTCAATAAATTAATAAATACCTGCGTAATCCTGTCCCTGTCGGCAAGGAGCCTCGGGAGCGCGCCGCTTGATTCAAAAGAGAGCTGTACGCCTTTGCTTTCGGCAAGGGGCCTGACAGTGGATATGACTTCCTTAAGGAGGACTCCTGTCTCGATTATCTCCTGCTTCAACTTCAATTTTCCGGCTTCTATCTTCGCGAAGTCCAATATGTCATTGACGAGCCGCGAGAGCCTCTCGGTGTTCCTGAGCGCGATCTCGAGCATTTTTTTCTGCTCGCCTTCAAGAGAGTCGTTCAAGACCAGAATATTGGACAAGGCCTGTTTGGTCGCCGCCAGCGGGGTCCTCAGCTCGTGGGTGACGCTCGCCACGAAATCCTTTTTCATCCGGTCGAGCTCTTTGTATTTGGTGATATCGCTAAGCACGGAAAATATTCCGACCATCTTCCCTTCCAGGTCACGGATGACGGCGTTGCTCGCGCGCAGAAGCCTCTTTGTCTCGTCCTCTCCCTTTACCATTACGTCTTTTACGGAGATGGCGCTTCCGTCCTCATTTCCGATGATCGTGACCATCTGCCCCTCTCCGAGCCCTTCCCAGACGGGCCTTCCTGCCTTCTCCATCAGCCTCGAGCCGACTATCTTCTCGCCTTCAGGATTGAGCATGACGATCTTTCCGTATCTGTCAACCGTTATTGAGCCTAATACCGAATTGGCGATTACGCTTTCGGTCTTTTCCTTATCCCTTTCGATCTCGGCCTTTTCCTTCTTAAGCTCCCTTGTGGCGTCATTTACCTTATCGGCAACTTCGCTTGAAAACTTATTCATTACTATCTCAAATATCTTTTTCCTGTCCTGAGAGCTCGGCACGGTCTTCTCGATGAATTTCCTTATTATAGCCTCGATGGTCAGGCCGCCGATGGCCTCCGCGTCGAAGTCCACGCCGAGTTCCGGAGCTGTGTCACTGCCTGTCTTGACGTAATGTACGGTATTTACCCTTATACAACTGACGGTGCTAAATAGAGGGTCTTCAAAGGCGTTGGAGGAACCCGTTGAAAGCGCCTTGGCGAGCAAGGCCATATCCTTGCGTGCGACCCCCGGCTCGAACACAAGGCTGTGAATGTCGAACCTGCCGAGTACCGAGCTGAGCGAGGAAGTCTCTTCAACAGGAAGACCGTTTACCAGTACCTTGCCTTCGGCAGCGCTTATTGTAACCGGGCCCGACTTTAAAATGGATGAGAGCGGCTCATCGAGCGCGTTAAAGGCCTCGGTTGCCGCCGGATGGCCCAGCCCGTAGAGGTTTACCCTTCCGATCAGCTTGGTTAATGACTTTATGAACTCTCTTGCGTCCAGCGCTTCCATATTCGGGAGATCCTTATTGACTGGTGCTCATTTTACAAACCGTCTTTCAATGGCCATGAGCCTGGAGAAATGAACCGAGCCTCTTGTCTTCCTGGGCAATATGGCCGTAAAGCCAGTCTGTCAGCAGTTTTTGCAATTCAGAGGCGAAAATTCGAATGTCCCGGCCTTCCGCTCTCTCGAATCGATCCTTTAGATTTGCGACTAATCTTTTAAAAAGCTCGTGCTGCGCCTTGTGTGAGAAAGATTCAGGGTATCTCAATTTATACATCGCTGATTCTTCATTGCGGAAGTGGCTGCTTATATAAATATCGAGAAACCTTAAGATGTCGGCGAGATCTTTCCATTCGCTCTTTCCCTCTATCAATCCCATAAGCCTGTTTATCTTGCCGAAAAGCTCCTTGTGCTGCTCATCCTGCCATTCAACGCCTGTTGAAAGCCACTCCGTCCAGGTAAGTCCCATCAATCTCATCTCCCTTCATCCTCATACCTCTGTATAAAACCCAAGCTACCCGGCAAGGCTTTCCAAACGGCTTTCGGTAAAGCGGGGCAGTCTCAGCGTGAACCTGGTTCCTTCTCCCGGGGAGCTTTCAACGTCGATGCTGCCCTTGTGCTCCTTTATGATCCCGTAGACGATCGACAGCCCAAGGCCCGTGCCTTTTCCAACCGGTTTTGTCGTGAAGAACGGCTCGAAGATCCGTTTCCGGACGTTTTCAGGCATACCCTCTCCGTTGTCGGCGATCTCAATCACCGCCTCTTCGCCGTCCAGGTACGTCTTGACCTCTATCCTGCCTCTCTCTGGTATGGCCTCCGCGGCGTTTATGATGATATTCATGAATACCTGGCTGATCCTCTGTGCATTGCACCGAACCGGCGGCAGAGCGCCAAGGTCTTTTACAAGTTCGGCTTTGTATTTGATCTCATGCCAGCAGACCTTGATAGTCTCCTCAAGGCATTGATTGATATCGCATTCCTTCGCCTCAGCCGCGCCGCCGTGGGAAAATGTTTTAAGCCCACGCACGATCGATTTCACCCGTTCGATCCCGTCCCGGGACTCATAAAGCAGGTGTCCAATGTCCTCCATCGCGAACTCGATGTCGGCCTTTTCAATGAATTCCTCTATTTTGCTCAAGAGCTCAATAGCCTCAGAGGCCCTGCCATCCTTTACCGCGCCGTAAAGGGCCTGGTCCATCTGAAGGATTTTAAGGAAATCATTGATATAGCCGGTAAGTATATTGAGATTGCTGCCGATAAAGCCGACGGGGTTATTTATTTCATGCGTTACGCCAGCCGCCAGCAGCCCTATTGAGGCCATTTTTTCGGACTGGATCATCTGCGCCCTTGTCTCCTCGAGATTACAGTTGATTTTTTTTATCTCCTCCAGCGATTCCTCTAGGCTGGAGTTCTTCTGGCCAAGCTCCAGCTGAGTTCTTTTGAACGCCTCATTGACATCTTCAAGCTCGGCTATTCTCTTTACGCTCTCATTCGAATACCATTTAAACATCGCAAGAGATTGCTCCTGTGTTATCTTGTCCTCGTACAGGCGCGTTGTCATCTGGTTCAAGGAGTTCGCCAGCCTGCCTATTTCGTCCGAGCCGTCAACCGGGGTTTTTATGCCTAAATTGCCACCCTTGACCTTCTCAAAGGCTTCGGTCAGAGATTTAAGCCTCACGCCAATGTCCTTCGAGATGAACATAAGGAGCGATATCGCGCTTAAAAGACAGCACGCCGTAATCACGAAGTAGAGCAGGACGTAATCCGAAAATATATTATCCGCCCGCTTCTCAGCCTGCCCGGACATTGTTTTTATGCGTGCAGAGAGGTCTCCCGATATTTTAATGAACCGGTTGAATCTCTCCTCCTGCACCCCTGTCGCCAGCCTGTCTGCCGCATGTGTCCTGCCGGCGGAAATCGCGGGCATAAGTTCAGAGTCCCTTGTCCTCTTGAAGTCCCGCCATAATGAATCCAGCCCTTCTATCTCGCCTTTTTCAGCGTTATCGTATGCCTGTCCGGCGGCGAGGAAATACGCCAGCCCCTCATCTACTTCCCTTGTGGCATCAGCGATTTCCTCCTTGTCTGATCTTGTTTGAGGCCCCTTATGAGCCAGCGCGGTAAGGATGATCCTTCTATTCTTTTCCACGGCGGCAACGAGCCTTACTATCCTCTCGGCATCCTGTGAGGCTTTTACAGAGACGCTTCTTTCAGCGCTTCTCGTCCAATAAAAACCGCCAAGCCCTCCGATGGATATGACCGCCAAAAGAAGTATTGGAATCCCGAAAGCGATGAAGAGCTTCCTTCTAATATCGATGTCCCTGAAAAACATACACCAAGACCTCCGTCCCCTATGTTTCTTTTCGAGGTTTTTGCGCTTTCCTTAATAACAATAAGGATTGAATTTATATTGTGTTTATAGGGAACCGATCTGGTATCCGCGGGAGGGATGCGCCGATAATCCAAAGGACTATGGAATTACTAGTCTAAAAGTTACCTGCAGGGGCTTCTGTGTAGGGCCCGTTCCCCGAACGGGCCGGGATCGACTGAGAAACCCGGAAGAGGAAGGTCAATCTTCTATCTTGATGAGGCCCTTTCTGATGCCTATTTTGACGAGGTCAGCCATATTGCCTACGTTCAGCTTTTTCATTATGTTGGCCCTGTGTTTTTTTATTGTGAACTCGGAAATATCGAGATCTTCGGCTATCTTTGTCCTGTTGACCCCATTGAGGATAAGGCTCAACACCTCGATCTCCCTCTGGCTGAGCGCGTCAAAAGGGTCTGCCGCTCCCTTATTTATGACATACTCGTTCAGCATCTTATCGGCTATCGGGGGGCTTAAATACCTTTTCCCTGAGAGGACTTTATCTATGGCCGATAACAGCTCATCCGAATCAGACCCTTTGATCACATAGCCGGAAGCTCCGGACTTGAGGGCCTCCGCCGCGTAATGATGGTCCTGGTGCATGGAAAAGATCAGCACCTTTGTTTGAGGAAGCTCATTCGCGATCTTTCTCGCTACCTCAATACCATCCACCTTCGGCATTGAGATGTCGATAATCGCCAGGTCCGGCTTTAAAAGCAGTATCTGCTCAATTGCCGATTTGCCGTCCTCGGCCTCTCCAACCACATCAAGCCCTGGGTTTTCGTTCAAAAGAGCTTTTATGCCATCCCTCAAAAACGGATGATCGTCAGCTATGAATACCCTTGCCAATGCCGCCTCCTTCGGATGTGAGAAAAACCTTTACCTCGGTGCCTTCGCCGGGCTTTGACGTTATTTGAAGCTCCCCGTTTAACGACCTTGCCCATTCACGCATGAGCAAGAGCCCGAACCCGCTCCCTTTTTTAAATATCATATCTTCGTAGATAAATCCTTTTCCGTCGTCCTTTACGGAAACGATGACCTTACCGCCTAAATTTATGCATGATATGCGGACGCTGGAGGCAGATGCGTATTTTACCGTATTCTGCAGGCATTCGCGAACAATGCGGTATACCACTTTTTTCATTTCGTTAGTAAGTTCGTCTGATGAAAAATCAAAATTAAGCGTGGCTTTTATGCCTTTTGGCTCTAAAAACGACTCCGCGTACCATTTAATGCTTCCGTCAAGCGGCCTGTCGTCAACAGGGACTGGATAAAGGTCGGTGGTCATTGACCGCGCGCCTTTAATGGTATCATCCAATATGGTTATAGCCTGGGAGAGTGCTTTCCTGTTCGCCTCCGACTGAAGCTTTATGATATTCCCGAGCGCCATCTTCACCGCCACGAGGTTCTGACCGATATTTTCATGAAGCATCACGGCAAACTTTTTCCGGTCTTTCTCTTCCAGTTCCGTAAGCTCCATCGTGAGGGCATGGAGTTCCCTATTCATTGAATCGAGTTCGGACGTCTTTTCAAATAGAAGCTCCTCCGCGTGTTTTCTCTCGGTTATATCGAACATTACGCCATGGAAAAAGAGCCGGTTATGCTTTTCATCTCTTACGAGGGCGGCTTCATCCCTGAACCAGCGGACCTTTTTGTCACGCGTAATCATGCGGTATTCGAATTTTATAGGGCGTCCGTTTTCAAGTCCGCTTCTGAACTCGGCAAGGACACGCTCGCGGTCTTCAGGATGGAGCTGCCTTGACCAGAGGTCTCCTGCTTCAATCCATTCTTCCTGGGTGAACCCGAGGGCCTCTATTTGAGGGCTGACAT
The DNA here is from genome assembly GCA_016218105.1 of Deltaproteobacteria bacterium. GTDB lineage: Bacteria > Desulfobacterota > GWC2-55-46 > GWC2-55-46 > GWC2-55-46 > GWB2-55-19. Next base: position 70,157 of record JACRET010000010.1, on the reverse strand, counting down.
ATATTGTTGTAGCCAGGTCATCGGCTTTCGCGGTGTATATCCATATAGTGGAAGGGAGCTGCTCCACAAGCTGCCGATATTTACCCTCAGCCTCACGGATCCTTTCCTCGGCCCTCTTCCTCCTGATAAGCGAGCCTAGCTGCGCGGTTATGCCTGAGACCAGCTCAGTAAGCCTTTTATCCTCCGCCCCGACCCTGAACATAAAGAAGACGAGTACCGCAAGCACCTGGGACTCCGCTGTAACGGGTATGACAAAGGCTGACCTGAGGCCGGATTGCGAGGCTATGGAGGCGCGGACAAAAATATTGTCCGGCAGGCCGGAAAGGTACTGGTACCATTCAGGCTTGCCCGTTGCCCAGGCGATGCCGGGAAGGCTTATGCCGCGCCGAAAGGTCAGCTTTTGGCTCCCGGCCCTGAAGTCATCCAGGTGTCCTGACGAAAACCATACTGGACTGCATTCGAGTATTTCTCCGGAAGGCACCCATGCCTCCGCAAAGCACCATCCCGTAAACCCGCAGACTTCCTTAAGGGTTGTGCCTATCGAGGAATGAAAGTCCTCTGAAGCGGCTATTTCCTGAGTCATCTTAAGTAAAAGTTTCAATCCCTCTTCGGCCTGTTTGCGTTCCGTGACGTCGGTTACTATGCCCTCGATAGCCACGGGGCTGCCGTTATCGTCCCTTATAAGAACGTTTCGCTGGTGAAGCCATTTTACCTCTCCGGACTTGTGGATTATCTGATATTCGTAAAAAGGCGGCATGTTGCCTGAGATCAGCTCCGCCCACTTCTCCACAAAGTAGCCCTTCCAATCAGGATGTATAATTTCTTTTATTATTACAGGTGTGTCATAGAATGTCTCCGGAGGATAACCGAAGATAACAATAGAGGCCGGACTTACGTATTCATATCGCCCGTCAGGCAGGGACATGCGGTAGATCATGTCCCTGGCGTTCTCCGCAAGAAGACGGTATTGCCTTTTTTTGAATTTAGTTTCCATCCATGCACTTCCAAACCAGGTGTCTACTGACGTTTTATGGCTCTCTATTATAACATACCTGTTTAAAATAAAAAATCCAGTTTACAGATTTAAGACTTCTTAATATGGCAGCATCCATGATTGTTTATAGAAAAACATGCTCGCGACAACACTTGATAATTGGCATATCCGCCAAAACCTATGACAAATCCCCTTTTATTTCCCGATTCTATTTGCTATATTTTTAAGCTAAGGAGAGGATTGATGAAGAAATTTATTATACTGATTCTAATGGTATTCGTCTTTGCCGGGTGCAATAAGGAAAACGCTCAGCAGACGAAATCCGTCTACGCCGTCGAGCTTAAGGCAGGGAGCCCGGCTGTAGACTTCCTTTATAAAGACATCGACGGCAACCCTTTCAGGTTATCCGGGAAAAAGGGGGAGGTCGTAATCCTGTATTTCTGGCGGATGAAGTGCCCCGAATGCATGAACGACATGCGCTCGCTCGATGAATTGAGCAGGAAATATAAGGAGAAAGGGCTTCTCGTAGCCGCCATAAATGCGGACAGCATGCACAGCGCCCCGTTTACCCAGGTGCAGGAATTCCTTAAAGAGCACAACTACGCTTTTTTGAATATCCGTGATGACGAGGGGTTTGTCTCAGAGGCTTACAATATAATAAAGGCCCCGCACGCGTTCATTATAGATAAGAACAGCGTGATAGTTTCTGTCAAGGATCAGAAAACCGGCTGGATGGACGCCGATACCACAAAGCTGATAGAATCTCTCCTTTAAGAGGACGCTATGCTGGATTGCATCAAGCAGAGAAGGTCTATCAGGGCCTTTCTAAAAAAGGAAGTGGCGGAGGAAAAGCTCAAAGAGGTGCTCCTCTCGGCGATGTACGCGCCCACGTCCTGGGGAACAAAGGCATGGGAGTTTGTGATAGTAAGGGATCGGGCAAGAAAAGAGGCCCTGTCAAAGGCTACCGCCCATGCCCGCTTCGTAAAGGACGCCCCGCTCGTTATTGCTATCTGTTATGATCCCAGCGTTGGAAGGCGCTTCAAGGAAGACTCCTCCATATGCGCCGAGCACATCCATCTTGAGGCCGTAAACCAGGGATTGGCGAGCTGTTTCGTGCAGGTGGCTGACGCCGGAGACCCTCCCGGCAGCGCCGAACCGTATGTGAAAAAACTCCTTAATATACCCGACGGCCTGAGAGTGCAGTGCATGATGCCCCTGGGGTACGCGAAACGAGAATTAAAAGGGCATAAAGAGAGCGAATTCGAGCCTGCAAAAATCCATTACGAGACCTTTTAAGCCGCGTCCTTCGGCCCCCTGCACTTTGATTCCCCTTATCGTTTCCCGGCCCGTTCTTCGAGTGGGCCCTACACAGAGGCCCCTGTGAGGGGCTTTGAAACGAGATTGCTTAGCTCCGCTCGCAATGACAGCAAGCGGCAGCGCGCAAAAAGGTTTTACCAAGAATTTCACCCTCCCCTCAGTCCCCTCCCATCGAGGGAGGGGAGGTTTTTTTCTTCTAGTTTCCCGGCCCGTTCTTCGAACGGGCCCTACTGTATAACGCAGCCTGCTAAAAATACCTATTCCAGCTCAGGCTGAAATCGTTTGAATAGAACCCGTCAAACCTCTCCCGCTTCAGGTCAAGCCTGACGCCATTTGACGCGTTCAATAAAAAGAGCTGATTCACCTCGGCGGATATGACAGAGTGGCTCTCGCCTATCCCGAATGAGACGGCCTTCACTTGAGCCTGAGCCTTCCAGCCCGGCGTTATAGGCTTCAAAACCCCGCCAGATACGCCTATCCCCAAGGCGTAACCCGCGCCAAGGCCGCTCCCGAACTTTGCCTCAGGCTCGACAAAGCCGTAGATGAGCGCGTCCCCTTCCCTGACGCTCATGCCAGGCCCGCCGTTAAGCATTAAGACAGTCCTGTGCTCTTTTTTCCTGACTTCTTCCCTTTGCGCCCCCGCGTTTACCTTCCAGGAGATCGGCTTGAAGAATCCGTCAAACTCAGAGACGGAGGTTATATCCACGAGGCTGACCCTTTCAATTGAAAGCTTGCGCTCGGTATAGTTATAGCGCATCTCAGTCTCCAGAAAGGTGATGGCCGCACCGGGCGGGTATCCGACGTCAGGGTCCATAAGATCGTGGTTCGCCGGCCTTATCTTAAATGAGTTATAGAGCGCGCCGCTTTTTGTTCCGGCCCCCAGAGCCAGCCTTATGGGCCCGTGTCCCTGTTCGGGAGGTATGGGCGCGGCTATATTGTAAGCGTCTTTAATGCCGAGCTTCGAGCGGGCTGATAGCACCTTCAAATAAAGCTTGAGGTACTCTTCACGCGGTATCTTGCCTTTCAAATAAAGGTACTGGGTATATTCGGCGGCGAGGTCGAGCGTTTTCACCTTATCATCCTCTCCAACGCCTGCGTCTTCGTAAAAGTCATCCACGCCAGCCTTCATCAAAGAGATGTCTCTGGCGATTTTCCTGTTATCCGCGCTTGTGACGGATTCGATCTGTTTTATTCTGGTAGCCTTGGATGGCCTAAAGACCCTTTCGTTGGAATAGATCCCCTTGGACTGCACCGCCCTTACGGTATCCATCGGTATAACCCATTTTGGAAGGGTCTCGGTAAGAGCGACATCAGGCCTCGCCGCCTCAAGCACCAGCAGGAGGTTATACGAGCAGTTCTCATCGAAAAAGAAGTAATAAGCGTATACGTCCTTCAACTCCCATATGTGCATGATCATCCGCTCGACCTCTTCCCTTGAAAAATCGAGCCTGTACTCCCATATGTCCCGGTTCTCCATATTGCTGTACTCTTTTATCTTCTCGTAGTACGGCAATATCCCGAAATACCCCTCATAGAACCCGAATATCCCCTTGAAGGCGAAAAAGAGCCCGTTGGTCTCATCGGTTATGGCTGAATAATTTATGGCATAGGAAAACAGCTTTGATTGGTAAGAGGAATCGATCCTTAAAAGCGTATGGCCGAACATCGAGGCCGGGCTGTTCATGTGGGCTACCGGGAAAACGAGCGTTGCAGATTCGGGCCGCACGGCTTCCATCAGCTCTTTAAACCCCTTGCAGTCCTCAGAAGGGACCTCTCTTTCATCCATATCAAGTTCTTTTTTAAGCCAGTCGTATCTCGCGGCGAACCTGCATCTGGCGTGGCTGTCATCCTTCTTTTCCGTACTGAAAAAGGCCCTGATCGTCTCTTCCATCTCCTTTTGGGGGTTTGTTTTACCCTCTTTTGACAGGAAGAAATCAGGGTCATCTATTATGCTTTCTTTGCCGTGGAGTAGGGTAGGCCTGTAGTGGATGAGCACCTGCCATCCACGCTTTTCATGAAGCTTCCTTGCGACGGCTTCTGAAATGAGCTTGTCGGCATAATGGCTTTCTTCCGAAAAGGAGAGCGCCGGAAAGAGGATAATAAAGACAAAAAGAAGCCATGCGCCCTTAAAAAAGGGCGTCGATGGCTTCTTTAACGCGTCCGTCTTCAAGTCTCTTTAGTTTCCGTTTATGCTTGCCACCGCGTCAACGACATCGGCGGAAACAACTTTTTCGGATGAGTATATTTTTGAGAAGTTCGCCTGGAGCGAGGCGTAGAAGACAGGCTTCTGCTCCGAGGGTATCGCCATGAGCTCGGCAAGCGTGTCCAGCGACTCTCCCCTGCCGGCGGCGATATCGTTGGCGATGGTGTCCATATTGTCCGCCACGAATTTCTTGACCTTTTCGTTATAGACAAACTTGGAAGGCTGCTTACACTCGAGGGTGCCGGATGAGATGCCGAACGTCTGGTTGCCGAATGTCCCGTTTGTGGTTACCGCCAGCACCTGAAATACAGTCGTATCCTTTTCTTTCATAATAATGCTGCCGAGACCGCAGCCGACATTCTCATTGAATGCGCTCTGCGCGGAGGATATGGACGGCAGCGCAAGACCTGAGAAGAACGCGAGCGAGAGACCTGCAAAGATCAGTTTTTTCATTCAGCACCCCCTGTGGTTTGTTTTAACTGAATATAATCTAAAAAACGTGGTTGTCAAATGAGCCCGGCTATTATTTATCGTCTTGTTTCAGAGCAGGATAAAGGATTTTTTATTCTAATAACTCGGGTGATGGCATATGATTCCGCCTTGGGGATAGGCATGTTTTATTTGTCTGTACGCCGCAGTGACGAGCGTCGAAGACAACAAAGCAGATGGACTTTTTCAGTAGCCTGTTAGGTAAAAAAAGACAAGGCGGCCTCCCTCCGGGCGGCCGCCTTGTCGACTTTAAAAATTATTACAAATTACGGGTTTTTTCAGCAACCAGCTAAATATCAGGGTATTGCAACTTCTATGCGCTGATGGTTCTTAAAACCTCTCCAGCCGAATCTTCTGTCTTAACAAGCTTTACCGTGCCTGTTTTCCTCTCTTTGATCTCGACCAGCCCCTGTTTGAGGTTCCTCTCGCCGATGGTAACCCTTAAGGGTATTCCGATAAGGTCGGCGTCCTTGAACTTTACCCCTGCCCTTTCGTCCCTGTCGTCCAAAAGGACATCCACCCCTTTACCCTTAAGCTCTTCGTATAATGCCTCCGCGGCGTTTACCGTCCCTGCGTCTTTCACATTGACCGGCACTATCTCGCATTCGAAAGGGGATAACGGCCTGGGCCAGATTATTCCGAATTCGTCGTGGTTCTGTTCGACGGAGGCGGCGGCGGTCCTGCCGACGCCTATGCCGTAGCAGCCCATTATCATCGGCTTCTCTTTGCCTTCCTCATCAAGGAAGGTCGCTCCCATCGCCACGCTGTATTTCGTCCCGAGCTTAAAGATATGGCCGACTTCTATTCCGCGTTTTATCGTGAGCTTTCCGGCGCATCTCGGACAGCCGTCCCCTTCGACAGCGTTTCTTATATCGGCAAATTCGGCTTTAAAATCCCTGCCGGGGTTTACGTTGACGGTGTGCGCGTCGGCCTCATTCGCCCCTGTCACGGCGTCCCTTAATTCCCTTACGCTATGGTCCGCGATTACGCGGCACTTAAGCTTTACCGGGCTGGCGAACCCCACTGGCGCTCCCGTCGTTTCCCTGACCTTCTGTTCATCCGCAAGCTTTACGAAGGCTGAGTCGAGCGTACGCTTGAGCTTCATCTCGTTCAACTCATAATCGCCTCTGACGAGAGCGGCCACAATCCCCTGGTCGGTCTCATAAATAAGCGTCTTTATGAGCTTCTCCCGCGGGATCTTAAGGAACGCGCTTACCTCTTCTATGGTCTTCTGCCCCGGCGTCGAGACCCGCTCTACGGGCCTTTGCGATTCCGGCTCGTTTGAAGGCTCTACTGCCCTTACCTCAGCCCTTTCCACATTCGCGGCGTAGGAGCACGCGTCGCAAGCGGCAATGGCGTCTTCCCCTGTTTCGGCAAGGACCATGAACTCGTGTGAGAACCTCCCGCCAATGGCGCCGGTCTCAGCCTCCACAGCCCTGAACTCAAGCCCGCAGCGCTCGAATATGCGGCAATAGGTCTCGTACATATTCCGGTATTCCTGATCCGCGCTCTCGTCGGTTGCGTGGAAAGAATACGCGTCCTTCATTATGAATTCCCTGCCCCTCATCAGCCCGAACCTCGGGCGTATCTCGTCCCTGAACTTCGTCTGTATCTGGTAGATGTTCATGGGCAGCTCCCTGTAGGAGCGTACCTCCCTCCTCACCATGTCAGTTATGACCTCTTCATGAGTGGGCCCCAGGCAGAACTCCCTGTTATGGCGGTCGTTAACCCTTAACAGCTCTTTCCCGTACTCCTCCCACCTGCCGCTCTCCTGCCAGAGCTCCGCGGGGATTACCATGGGCATCAAAACTTCCTGCGCGCCTGCCCGGTTCATCTCTTCCCTGATTATGCCCTCGACCTTTTTAACCACCTTAAAACCGAGGGGCAGCAGGTTATAGATACCGGCGGCAACCTTCCTTATCATCCCTGCCCTCATCATCAGACGCTGGCTTACGACATCCGCGTCAGCAGGGGATTCCTTGAGAGTGGGAAGCAGCATTCTGGAGAAACGCATCTTTAAATTCCTTTAGTAGTTTTTTGGTTATAAAAAAGGCCGGTTGAGAATCCGGCCTTTTCAGTAAATCAGGGTTCGCTGTTATAGCATGTCTTCGTATACTTTTATCTTCGCCTTGGCCTTAAGGTCCTTAAGCCACGCTCCTACCGCCTCCTCCTGCTTCTCGGCGGTGATGCGCGCCCTGAGGAGTTCCTTCATAGGCTCGAAGTTCGCCTCGTCCGCCTCTTTGGAATTCTTAAGCTTAAGGACAAAGTACTTCTTGTTGTGGTTTAATACCTCCGCGTAGACAGGCGCGGCGGCGGTAAGGTCGAAGATCTGCTCTTTATCCCCGGAGAACGCCCCGATCCTGGGGATCATCCCCTGGGCCTTGCTGAAGAGCCCGGTGCTCCCTACAGGAAGCTTTTCAGCTTTTGCCACTGCCGCGAAATCCTCTCCGGCTTTCAACTTTTTAAGGACCTCATCGGCCTTTTTCCGGGCTTCATCCTCAGCCCTTTCGGCGACGAGCCTTGCCTTTACCTTCGCGGAGACTTCCGAATATTCCGGCACATGGGCGTCTATCTTTTCAACAGCCTTGATGATATAAACGCCTTCGTTAGTATCAACAGGCGCGGTTACCTCATTCGCCCGGAGGCCGAATATAACGTCCCGGAGCATTTCATTATGGAGTATCTCTACCCTTCTGTCGTTCTCGGAAAATGATTCGGTCACGACGAACTTCAAGTCCTTCTGGGCGGATGCGGCTTTCCTCGCGTCCTCTATCGTCTTGGCGTCCTTTAACCCGGCCTGTATCGCAAGGATAGAATCCCTGGCGATCGTTCTCGATTTTTCTATCGAGAGGGCCTTTTTAATGGGGGCGGCCACTTCTTTTAGAGGCCTTGCGCCGGGCTCTTTCTTATCCTCGACCATGATTATGTGATACCCGAACTCTGTTTCGATGATGGAGCTCACCTCGCCTTTCTTTAGCGAGAATGCCGCGTCCTCAAAGGGCTTTATCATCACTCCCTTCTGGAACCAGTCGAGGTCTCCGCCCTGCCTGGCTGAGCCGGGGTCTTCTGAATTGGCTTTTGCGAGTTCGGCGAATTTAGCGCCGCCCTTTACCTTCTTCAGTATCTCTTCGAGCTTCTTTCTGGCATCGGCCCTGGCCTTTTCCTTGTCAGCCGCTTTTTCATCCGGGCGGATGAGTATGTGGCGGGCCTTTACCCTCTCAGGCGTCTCGAATTCCTTCTGGTTTTTATCGTAGTATTCCTTTACCTCGGCCTCGGTTACCTTGACCTTTGAGACGAGGGAAGCGTAATCGGCGTAGGCGTAGGCCACTTTCATCTTTACCGGCGCCATGAACGCCGATCCCGTCTTTTTAAGATACTCCTTCGCCTCGTCGTCAGTCACCTTTATATTGCCTTTGAAGGCTTCGCCGTCGAAAGATATATAATCGAGGTCTATCTTCCTATTATCCTTCCTGTACGCCGCTTTTATATCTTCGTCCGTTACCTTGACGTCCTTTACAACCAGCTCACGCACCTTGGCGGTTGCAAGATCCTGCTCAACGGACTTCTCAAACTCGGCCGGGCTTATCCGGTTCGAGCTTAAAAGCTTGAAATACAGCTCCTTGTCAAACGCCCCGTTGGTGGAAAAAGCCTTTATCGACCTTATCGCTTCCTGGACTTCCTCCGGGCTTATCTTTACGCCCTTGGACTTGGCCTCCGAAAGCGCCAAAGCCCTGTTTACCAGTATATCCAGCGCGCGCTTCTTAAGGTCAAGCTTCCTCGCGACCTCGTCCGTAAACTGGTCTTTAAAGGTATTTTTGTAATATTCCACTTCCTTTTTATAAAGGGCGGCATATTCCCTTACGGGTATTTCCTGTCCATCGACCACGGCGACGGCTGTCTTGTTCGCGTTATCATTGCTTGAGGGGCCAGCCCCCCAGAAAATGAAGACTATTATTATCGCGGCGAACGCCACGAGAATGACAATAGAATTCCTCCTCTTTCTGATGCTTTCGAGCACTTTGCCTCCTTTTTATCGACCCTGTAATTTATGTCACGGTATTTTCCGTCAAACTACTATAATAATGAATTTGCTTTGTAAATTCAACTTTTTTATTAATTTTCCGCTTGCTATAAGGTTACGATTTCTGTTAATATTTTTTAGATATAGCTTTGTCACACCTTCACTATTTTATCCACGCTTTAAGGAGAAACCATGTTCAATTATATTTTAGGTCTGTTTTCAAACGACCTTGCCATAGATTTGGGAACAGCCAGCACTCTCATTTACGTCAAGGGCAAAGGCATCGTATCCAATGAGCCTTCCGTCGTAGCCGTCAAGAAGGATGGCAAGGGCAAAAGGGTTCTGGCGGTCGGAAAAGAAGCCAAGGCCATGCTTGGACGCACACCCGGCAATATCGCCGCTATCAGACCGCTTAAAGACGGCGTTATAGCCGACTTTGAAGTGACCGAAGAGATGCTCAAGTACTTTATCGCGAAGGTCCACAACAGAAGGCTTCTCGTAAGGCCCAGGATAATAATAGGCGTCCCTTCAGGGATTACACAGGTTGAAAAGAGGGCTGTCCGCGAATCCGCCTATTCAGCGGGCGCGGCTGAGGTCTATCTGATAGAAGAGCCGATGGCGGCCGCTATCGGCGCCGGCCTTCCTATCACAGAGCCCTCCGGGAACATGATAGTCGATATCGGCGGCGGAACCTCGGAGATAGCCGTCATATCATTGGCCGGCATCGTCCAGGCCAAATCCATAAGGGTGGGCGGGGACAAGCTCGACGAGGTCATAGTGCAGTATATAAAGAGGAAGTATAACCTGGCGATCGGCACAGGGGTTGCCGAGGTCATAAAGATGACATTAGGCCTTCCGATGCCGGATGAAAAGAACCAGAAGCTTGAGATAAAGGGCTCCAACCTCATAACAGGCATACCGACGACCCTTGAGATAGAATCCGGCGAGATAAGAGAGGCCTTGAACGAACCGATAAACCAGCTTATCGAGGCCGTAAAGCACGTCCTTGAGATAACGCCTCCTGAATTGGCGGCTGACCTTGTGGACAAGGGGATCGTACTGGCAGGAGGCGGCGCGCTCCTTAAGAATCTCGATATCATACTCAGGGAAGAGACACAGCTTCCGGTAACGATAGCCGATGAGCCGCTCAACTGCGTCGTCAAAGGCGCGGGGAAGGTGCTCGACGAGATGAAGCTCCTTAGAGAAGTAACGATCCCCAGTTAGTTTTTAAAAGACCCCCTGGTATAAAGCCCGGGGTTTTACGGCCGGCTTTATAAATCTGTTTTCTTTTTTGAAATTAGTTCACTGCAGGCTCTGATGCGCTCTGAAAGAACTCTCAATACATTTATAAAAAAGCATCAGATCGTAATCGCTTCCCTCGTACTGGCGCTGTTCTCTCTTCATCTGGCCCTGACCGGGAAACAGGAGATCGAACGCGGGTTCATCCTCAAGGAAGTCCTGTCCATTACCGTTTCTCCCATGCAGAGGCTTATGCTGGGCATACATGGCTCCGTAAAGGGCGTCTGGGCCGGGTACCTTAACCTCGTAAATGTAAGGGAAGAGAACGAGGAGCTTAAATCCGCACTCTCAAGCCTCCACGAAGAAAATAACAGATTAAAAGAAGAGATAAACCTCAACGCCAGGCTCAAACAGGTGCTTGAGTATAAGGATCAGTCGCCTTATAAGTCAAAGGCGGCCGCCATAATCGGCTATCATATGGAGCCGTGGGCGCGCACCGTCACGATAGATAAAGGCAAGGCAAACGGCATAGAGAAGGACCTCGCCGTTATCACACCCGAAGGGGTCGTCGGAAGGATAACGGACGTAAGCACGTCCACATCAAAGGTGCTGCTTCATGCCGACCTTAGGTCGAATATAGACGTGGTTGTCCAGCGCTCCAGGATAAAGGGGGTGGCCGAGGGCAACGGAGCGGACAGGCTGGTGCTCAAGTACATACGGCAGGTCGATGACGTACAGCTGGGGGACATAGTCATTACCTCCGGCCTTTCCGGGGTATTCCCAAAGGGGATCATGGTAGGCGAAGTCGTTAAAATCGAAAAAGGTAAAGATAATTTCTTCAAATTCATCGAGGTTAAGCCCCGGGTCGATATCCGGAAGCTCGAAGAAGTTCTTATAATAACTGAAACCGGCTTCTTTTCCGAGGAATAAGGCGGCCCGCCCTTGAATGAAAGGTCTCCTTAAGAGGCCTACTTATCCTTTTACAATCTGCAAAAATTATTCTATTATATTCAAAGAATCCGCTTGGAGTTTTGTGGAGAAGCGGCGAACTATATTCCAGCTGGGCCGAAATGAAAGAGTTCCTAATATTCCTGCCACTCACCATATTGTATTTAGCCGTACAGAGCACTATTTTTCCCAATTTTCCACTTCCGGATCTCCCGCTTCTGATCGTATTCTACATGGCGTTCAAGAAGCCGTCCGTGGAAGGGGCCCTGCTGGGATTCGTGCTTGGCTACCTGGACGACGCCTTTAACGGCGGCATAGTCGGGACCACGTCCTTCTCTCTTGTTTTCATATTCCTGGTCATGCATTTCCTTGCCAAAAAGGTGCAGTTCTCAACGCCTGCCTTCAGGGCGGGAGGCGTTGCGGCAGCGGCGCTCCTTAAGGGCATACTGACCTATTCCGTTCTCCGCTACGCCAACGTCAACGTCTACTTTTTTACCCACGTCATATTGCAGGCGCTGGTCACTGGCATACTCGCCCCGGGAATAATAACACTCCTCTCCAGGATCACGGCGCTTGGCCGGCAGTCATTCAAGGATAATGCAAATTGAGCTACTTTAAGGATAAAGAACCAAAGGAATACAAGAACAGGATCTTTATCGCTAACATAATAGTGGCCGCGGCGTTCTTTATCATCGCCGCCAGGTTCTGGTATCTCCAGATACTTGAAAGCTCGCATTATACCGAACTTTCCATGAATAACAGCACAAGGCTCGTCAAATCCCCTGCCCCGCGCGGCGTTGTGTACGACCGGCTCGGCATAAAGATAGCCGAGAACCGCCCGGGATTCGACCTTTACCTCGTGCCGGAGGACGTAAAGGACTGGCCGAAGACAAAGAGCATGCTTAAAGACCTCGTCGATATAGACGAGGAGACGATAGACGAAAAGCTTAAGAAGTCAAAGGGACGGCCTCCGTTCCAGGCCGTAACGCTTGAGGAAGACCTCTCGTGGGACGAAACTGTAAAGATTGAAAGCTACAAGTTCGAGATGCCCGGCGTAATACTGGACGTCTCCCCGAAAAGGTCTTACATATTCGCGGAGGCGACCGCACACCTGATAGGATACCTGGGCGAGATAAGCGAAAAAGAATTAAAAGAGAGGGAAGGCGGTACCAACTCCAACAAATACAGCCCAGGCGACCTTACGGGGAAGTACGGGCTTGAGAAGTCTTTCGAAAGCGATCTGAGGGGCATTGACGGCGGCAAAGAGGTCGAGGTAGACGCCTTGGGCAGAAAAATCAAGGTGGTAAACTACTCCGCCCCATACCCCGGCAACAACATGAAGCTCACGATAGACATAAAGACCCAGGTAGCGGCCTGGGCCGCGCTTAAAGACAAGGTCGGCGCGGCTGTGGCTATCGAGCCTTCCACCGGAAAGGTGCTCGCGATGGTAAGCACCCCTACGTTCGACCCTAACGCCCTGTCAGCCGGCATTTCAAAGGATGATTGGCGGGACTTGATAGAAAACCCTTTAAACATCCTGAACAACAGGGCGATACAGGGGCTTTATCCGCCCGCGTCCACATTCAAGCCCATACATGCGGCCGCCGCGCTCGAAGAGAAGGTAATCACCCCTTCCACGATGATATACTCAGGCGGGGCGTTCCGTTACGGCAAACGCGATTACAGGGACTGGAAGGAAAAAGGCCACGGAATAATCAACGTCAACAGGGCGATAGTCGAATCATCCGACACCTTTTTCTATCAGGTAGGGCTTAAACTTGGCATAGACAGGCTTGCCAGGTACACAAAGAGCTTCGGTTTCGGCACAAAAACGGGCATCCCGCTCCTTAACGAAAAATCGGGGCTCGTACCGTCTTCGGAATGGAAAGAGAAGACGTATAAGGTAAAATGGTTCGAGGGCGAAACGATATCGGTCTCCGTCGGACAGGGCTATATGCTTACGACTCCCCTTCAGCTCTGCAATGCCTACGCGGCGATAGCCAACGGCGGGACACTCTACAAGCCGCAGCTCATAGAAGAGATAAAGACCCCGGCCGGACAGGAGCTGAGCAGGTTTACCCCGGAAGAAAGGGGCAAACTGATAATCTCTCCCGAGAACATGGCTACCGTCAAAGAGGCGCTGAAAGGCGTTGTCCACGATGACGGCGGCACGGCGCACTTCCTTAAGGCATCTAATCTAAAGATAGCGGGCAAGACCGGCACGGCGCAGGTCGCCAGGCTCATAAAGAGGACCAAGAACGTCCAGTCCATAGCATACAAATACCGTGACCACGCCTGGTTCGCCGGGTTCGCCCCGTATGACGACCCGAAGATCGCGGTCGTGGTGATCGTTGAACACGGAGGGTTCGGCGCCAGCGCAGCCGCCCCTGTGGCGAGAGAGCTGTTCAAGGCCTATCTGACGACCATGGACGGGGAGGCCCCGGCTGAGGCGCAGGTCATCAACGCGGCCGCTCCTGGCGGCGGAGGCGGCGGAGCGCCCCAGACAGCGTTGCCCGGCGGCCCAGAGCCGGCAAACACAAACGGAGAGGCAGGAGAAGAGGTTTATGATTGATAGAAGGCTCTTTACGCATTTCGACTGGCTTTCACTGTCGGTAATAGCGGCCCTGGCGCTCATAGGGTTCGGCAGCGTCTTCAGCGCCACCCATTCCCATCAGCCCGGCATATACCAGAAGGACGTATACTGGGTCATTATAGGCGCGGCGCTGATGCTCGTCGCCATAATCGTCAATTATCAGCTTCTTGAACGGCTGGCGTATTTTGTCTACGGCTCTACCATCATCCTGCTGATATCCGTATTCTTCATCGGCAGCTCCTTCAGCGGAGCGAAGAGATGGATATCGTTCGGGTTCTTCACCTTGCAGCCCTCGGAGCTCGCAAAGCTCGGCCTCATCATAATGCTCGCAAAATTCTTCAGTGAAAAGAATATGCCCAACAGGGGAATGGGGCTGAAGGACCTCGTGCTTCCGGGTATACTTATGATAGTGCCGTTCCTCTTGATAGCGAAACAACCCGACCTCGGCACCGCGATAATACTCTGGATGATATTCTGGTCGGTCGTCCTTATGGTCAAGGTTAGGACAAAGATCCTCGCCGGCATCTTTCTCGCCTTCGGGGCCGTCGCGCCTTTCGGCTGGATGATGCTCAAGGGGTATCAAAAGGCGCGGCTGACGAGTTTTTTAAACCCTGATGCCGACCCGCTCGGAAGCGGCTATCATGTCATGCAGTCCAAGATCGCCATAGGCTCGGGAGGTTTTTTCGGCAAGGGGTTTACCGAGGGCACCCAGGGCAAGCTCATGTTCCTGCCGGAACACCATACTGATTTTATCTTTTCGGTTCTTGCCGAAGAATGGGGCCTCGCCGGGTCGTTTATCGTAATATCGCTCTTCCTTATACTCATCATCTGCGGGCTCAACACCGCGAACGGGTCAAAGGACAGGTTCGGCTTCCTGCTCGCGTTCGGCATCACCTCGATGTTTTTCTGGCAGATCATCATCAACCTGGGAATGGTCTCCGGAATACTGCCAGTGGTCGGCGTGCCCCTGCCGTTCATAAGCTACGGGGGTTCCTTCCTTATAACCTCGATGATATCGGCAGGGATACTCCTTAACATAAAGATGCGGCGGTTCATCTTCTAGAATGGCGCGTCCTGTCGTATTTCCGTAACGCCTTATTTTCCTGATTACAAGACCTTCCAGGTCGATTTGCGCTTGATGAAAAACGCTATTTCAAAATTTCTGGCCACCGGCGCCTACATAGGCTATATCCCCTTCGCGCCGGGCACCTTCGGCACCCTCTGGGGTGTCCTGATCGCCTATTGCCTTGCGGGCGCTTCAACTCCAGTCTACGCCGCTACAGTATTTGCCGTCTCTATCGTCTCGATCTATGCCGCCGAAGAGACCTGCAGGATAACCGGAAAAAAAGACCCCGGAAGCATTGTCTGCGATGAGATAAGCGGGGTCCTTGTATCCTTTTTCCTCATTCCTTTTACGCTTTTAAACGCAATATTAGTATTTATTCTTTTCAGGTTTTTTGATATCCTTAAACCTTATCCGGCAGGCCATTTAGACAAAAATATCAAGGGCGGGCTGGGGGTCGTAGCCGATGACCTTGCCGCTGGCGTATACGCCAATATCTCCGCCCATATCGTGATATGGTTCCTTGTATGACCCGGAAAAAGCCCCTTCAAATCGAGTTAGGCGCGGCCCTCAGGGGATCAGGCATTAGAATCGCGACAGCGGAATCCTGCACCGGCGGGATTTTATCGGGGATGATAACCGAAATAGCCGGAAGCTCGGACTATTTTATTGGCGGTATTATCGCCTACAGTAACGATATAAAAAAAGAAGCTGTAGGGGTTAAGGCTTCCACGCTTAAAAACTTCGGCGCAGTCTCTAAAGAGACCGCGATAGAATTGTCCGAAGGCGTCAGGAAGAGATTTAAAACCGATATCGGGGTGTCCATCACCGGGATAGCCGGCCCTGGCGGGGGCAGTCCGGAAAAACCCGTCGGCACCGTATTTATAGGGATATCGAAAAGTAAAAAGGCTATCGTAAAAAAATTCCTTTTCAAGGGAACCAGACGCTCCATAAGAAAGGCGTCGGCTGATGCCGCGCTAAAGATGCTATTGGAATCACTGGGCAGGTAAGGGAGGTAGAGGCATCAGGGCCTTTGTCGCCATAGAGCTACCGCAAGAGATAAGGGAGGGGCTTAAAGCCATCCAGGGGGAACTTAATAAGGGATGGAGTGGGATTTCCTGGGTTAAGCCCGAGTCTATCCACCTTACGCTTAAATTCCTCGGTGAAATCCCCCCTGAGAAGACGGATGATATCGCCTCCGGGCTTACGATAGCGTCAAACGGGATCAAGCCGTTTACGGTGTCGGTCAGCGGGGTCGGCGGATTCCCCAATTTAAAGACCCCGCGAGTGCTCTGGGCCGGGATCAAAGCGGAGCCGGGCCTTCACAAGCTCCAGGGTAATATCGAAGATCAGCTTGAAAAACTCGGTTTTGAAAAAGAGGGCCGCCCCTTTACCCCTCACCTCACGATTTGCAGGGTAAAGGCTTACACAGACGGCAAGGAACTTGGAAAATTGACGGCGGAGGCAAGGCCTCATATAAGTATGGACTTTGTTGCCGATTCTTTTGTATTATTCAAAAGCGTCCTGAGTCCCAAAGGCGCCGAATACACCGAGCTTAAGAGGATAGGGCTTTAAAAAAATTAGCGTAGAAGGAGGGCTGCAAATGTCAAATTCTCCTGCAACATCAGGAGCCAACAAGGGTAAGGCAATTGAGCTCGCTATCAGCCAGATAGAAAAACAATTCGGCAAGGGCTCTATCATGAGGCTCGGAAAAGACGGCGTGCCTGTCGATATCTCCACGATATCAACAGGCTCCCCTGCCCTCAATATCGCCCTCGGCATAGGAGGCGTTCCAAGGGGAAGGGTCGTCGAGATATTCGGCCCGGAATCCTCCGGCAAGACAACTCTCGCCCTCCACATAGCGGCCGAGGCACAGAAGGCGCAGGGTGCGGTGGCGTTCATAGACGCCGAACACGCGCTGGATTTAAGCTACGCCAAAAAACTTGGAGTAAATACGGACGACCTGCTCTTATCGCAGCCGGATACGGGCGAGCAGGCCCTTGAGATAGCCGACGTGCTCATCAGGAGCGGCGCGGTAGACCTTATCGTGGTAGACTCGGTGGCGGCGCTGGTGCCCAGGGCCGAGCTTGAAGGCGATATGGGCGATTCGCACATGGGCCTTCAGGCCAGGCTCATGAGCCAGGCGTTAAGGAAGCTCACCTCCACCATCAGCAAATCCAATACCTGCGTGATATTCATAAACCAGATCCGCCACAAGATAGGCGTGATGTTCGGAAGCCCGGAGACCACCACCGGCGGGAATGCCTTGAAGTTCTATGCCACTATCAGGATGGACATAAGAAAGACCGGACAGATAAAACAGGCTGAGACCGTCATCGGGAACAGGATCAGGGTAAAGGTCGTAAAAAACAAGCTCGCCCCTCCTTTCAGGGACGCTGAATTCGATATACTCTTTAACGAGGGAATCTCACGCGAGGGAGACATACTCGATCTGGCCTCGAACGCGGATATCGTAGAGAAGAGCGGCTCATGGTTCTCCTACAATGGAGAGAGGCTCGGCCAGGGCCGTGAATCGGCTCGGACGTTCCTGAAGGAACACCCCGATGTTGCCGGTGATATCGAGAAAAGGCTGCTGAATCATTATGGCTTGAAGGCCAAAGAGGAGTAATCCATGGCTGATATAGATTTAAGCTCAATATTGAACATCGCCGTCAAAAGCAAGGCGTCAGACGTCCACATGAAGGCCGGAGTGCCCCCTATCCTAAGGGTACACGGCAACCTCATACCTATAAAGAACCACGACAGGCTGGCGCCTGACGAAATCGCCAAGACCGCGATACGGATAATGAACGACGTACAGAAGGACTTCTTCAAGGCCAATCATCAGGTTGACATGGCCTACAGCGTGCCGGGCCTCGGAAGGTTCAGGGTCAATGTCTTCCAGCAAAGGGGCGCAGTCGGCATAGTCCTGAGGGTAATCCCCATAAAGATACAGACCTTTGAGGAACTTAACCTCCCCAAAGTCCTTGAGACTATCTCAAACGAGATGCGAGGCCTTATACTGGTGACCGGGGTGACCGGAAGCGGCAAATCGACTTCACTTGCCGCGATGATGGACTACATCAACAACCACAGGTCGGGCCACATAATCACCGCCGAAGACCCGATAGAGTTCCTCCATCGCGACAAGCGCTGCATCATAAACCAGAGAGAGATAGGCGTTGACGCCCAGACCTTCTCTGACGCGCTCAGGGGCGCGTTGAGGCAGGACCCCGACATAATCATGGTCGGCGAGATGAGAGACCTGGAAACCATAGAGATAGCCCTTACCGCCGCTGAAACAGGCCACCTCGTCCTTTCGACCCTGCATACCATAGACGCCATGGAGACTATAAACAGGATCGTATCCGTCTTCCCGCCTTATCAGCAGAAGCAGATAAGGATACAGCTTGCTGGCGTTATCAAGGGCATTATCTCCCAGAGGCTCATGCCCACAAAGGACGGCAAAGGCAGGGTCCCGGCCGTAGAGGTAATGGTCACGACCTCCCGCATCAGGGAGTGCATTGAGGACAAGGAGAAGACCAAAGACATCTCGGACGCCATCGTAAAAGGCTACACCTCTTACGGCATGCAGACATTCGACCAGTCGATAATGTCCCTGTTGAATAAGGGCCTTATTTCCTATGACGAGGCGTTAAGGCAGGCGAGCAACCCCGCTGACTTCGCCCTGAAGGTGAAAGGCATCTCAGGCACCAGCGACATGGGCTGGAAGGACTTTGAAAAAGACGACAAAACCGGCGGGCAGAAGCCGACCCCTGATATAGAGAGGTTCTGACGGTTTTAAAAACTCCCCTTATGACTGAAAAAACCTCCGGCCAGAAGGACGCATTGACAGTTGCCCTGAAGTTCATTTCCCTGAGGCCGAGGTCTAAAAGGGAAGTCGCCGATAAATTGAAGTTAAAAGGCTTCGCCCCCCCGGAGATAGATTCATGCGTGGATGAGCTTGTTAAAGCCGGGTATCTCGATGACGAGAAGTACGCGGCCCTTTTGTCCGAGTCCCGGATAAGAAACAAGAGCTGGGGGCCGCTTAAGATATTGAATGAGCTTGAGCTTAAGGGAATCCCGAAAGAAATAATTAAAAAGATCGCCGGTACATACTCCGCCGGCCTGGAGGCTGATACCGCCGCTTTGGCGTTGAAGAAATGGCTTAAGCGCAAAGGGTTAGCCCCGGAACTCGACAGAAAGGGAGTGGAAAAGGCGTTCAGGTTCCTCAAAGGAAGGGGATTCCCTTCCCCTGTTATCTTCAAAGCCCTGGGCGGCCTGAAAGACCATATTGAAGAATAGGGCGTTATCAGGGGGTTGTCCTGCACGCTTTATATATCCGCAGCGCTTTATTATTTTATTTTAAAAGGTCAGGACTAATCTATGAGATCAAACGACATCAGGAAACGCTTCCTCGAATACTTCGCCGGAAAGGGGCACACGATCGTCCCTTCATCGGGCCTTGTACCCAAAGGCGACCCTACGCTATTGTTTACCAACGCGGGCATGGTGCAGTTTAAAAGCGTCTTTCTGGATGAGGAGACAAGGGATTACAAGACGGCGGTTTCGTGCCAAAGGTGCATGAGGGCCGGGGGCAAGCACAACGACCTCGAGAACGTCGGGCGCACCGCGCGGCATCATACGTTTTTTGAGATGCTCGGGAACTTCTCATTCGGCGATTACTTCAAAGAGGGCGCGATAAAGTACGCCTGGGACTTTCTCACGAACGAGATGAAACTCCCGAAGGACAAGCTCTGGGTGACGGTATTCGAGACTGACGATGAGGCCGCTGACATATGGAAAAAAGCCGCCGGCGTGAGCGAAGACCGCATAGTGAGGCTCGGCGCGAAAGACAACTTCTGGTCGATGGGCGATGTCGGCCCGTGCGGCCCGTGTTCGGAAATACTTATAGACCAGGGCAAGGAAGTGGGCTGCGGCGACCCCGCCTGCGCCGTCGGATGCGACTGCGACAGGTTCCTTGAGCTGTGGAACCTTGTTTTCATGCAATACAACAGGAACGCCGAAGGGACGCTTACGCCTCTGCCCAGGCAGTGCATAGACACGGGCATGGGTCTTGAGAGGCTCTCCGCGGTGATGCAGGGAAAAAAGACAAACTACGATAGCGACCTCTTCCTGCCCATTATCAACCGCGTGGAAGATATATCGAAGGTAAGGTACGGGACGAACCACGATAACGACGTATCGATAAGGGCCATCGCCGACCACTCCAGGGCGATCACCTTCCTTATGACGGACGGCGTCCTGCCGAGCAACGAAGGCAGGGGCTATGTCCTGAGGAGGATCATCAGACGGGCCGCGCGCCACGGGAAGTTCCTGGGGATAAAAGAGCCGTTCCTCTACAAGATAAATGAGCAGGTCATCAACCTTATGGGAGGGGTCTATCCTGAGTTAAAGACCGCCTCCGGGCTCATTTCCCGCGCCACAAAAGGCGAAGAGGAGAGGTTCTTCGAGACCCTTGAACGCGGATTAAGTTTGCTTGAAGAAGAGATAAGGATCTTAAAAGACAAGAAAGAAAACCTGATACCCGGCGATGTGCTTTTTAAATTATACGATACCTTCGGCTTCCCTTCCGACCTGACGGCGGATATCGTCAGGAAAGAAGGCTTCTCGGTTGACGAAGCCGGGTTCTCGAAGTACATGGATGAACAGAAAAAGAAGGCTCGGGAATCCTGGAAAGGCGCAGAAGGCGAGGTATCATCGCAGGAGCTTTACAAGGCTATCGTCAACGCCGGGCTTAAGACTGAATTCGTCGGGTATCATATGGAGGCAGTCTCTTCGAAGGTGCTCTATATAATAAAAGACGGCAAGAGCGTGGAGACCGCCTTTGACGGCGACAGCGCAGAGATAATAACCGCGGAGACCCCGTTCTACGGCGAGTCGGGCGGACAGGTCGGGGATACCGGGGCTATGGTCGGAAAGGGTTTTAACATCACCGTAACCGACACAAAAAAGCCGGTGAATAATATTTTCGTCCATTACTGTAAAATCGAGGCGGGGTCCGTCTCGGTTGACGATACCGTGGAGCTTGTCCCCGATATGGAGAGAAGGGACGCCATACGCCGCAACCACACTGCAACCCATATCCTGCACGCTATTTTAAGGCGGGTCGTGGGCGAGCACGTAAGGCAGGCCGGGTCGCTCGTAGGCCCCAGGGCCTTCAGGTTTGACTTTAACCACTTCGAGTCCCTGAGCCCGGAGGTTATAAGGAAGATCGAGGAAGAAGCCAACAAGGCGATCATTAAAAACATCGAGGTCTCAACGGACGTGCTGGCTTACGACGAGGCGATAAAGAGAGGCGCGCTCGCGTTCTTCGGCGAAAAGTACGGCGCTACGGTGCGCATGGTGAAGGTCGAAGGGGTCAGCGCCGAGCTTTGCGGTGGCACTCACGTAAAAAGAACGGGAGATATCGGGCTGATAAGGATCACCGGCGAAGGTTCCGTCGCTTCGGGCGTAAGAAGGATGGAGGCGGTCACCGGAGAAAGCGCCCTTGAGTCAGTACTCCAATCCGAGGACGCTTTAAAAGAGAGCGCGCAGATACTTAAAGTTCCGAGGCTCGAAGTGCCTGATAAAATAAAAAAGATACTTGAACAGCAGAAAGAACTTGAGCGCGAGATCGAAAAGCTGAAGGGAAAGCACAAGGCCGGGGCCGCTGGCGCGCTGATCGACCAAGCCCGGACCATCGGCGGCGTAAAGGTATTGGCCGCGAAGGTCGAGGCTAACGACGCGAAGGAACTTCGCGAGATGGCCGACGCGTTAAGGGTCAAGTTGGGCTCAGGCATAATAGTCCTGGCGGCACGGCAGGACACAAAGGCGCTTTTGCTTGCCGCGGTCACCAAAGACCTTACCAGGCTTTTCAGCGCGGGAGAGATAATCAAGAGGATAGCCCCGGTTGTGGGCGGCAAAGGCGGCGGTAAAGAAGACATGGCGCAGGCCGGAGGCAGCGAGCCCGAAAAGCTCGGTGAAGCGATAGAATTCGCGTATAAGACGGTTGAGGAGATGGGAAAGTAGATACATCAAAAGATATAAAAAAGCGCGCTGAATTCTGCGCGCTTTTTTATTTAAAGCTTCAAACACCACCCGCCGCCCTTCCCTCAAGTAGGGCCCGTTCTCCGACGGGCCGGGATGTGAAATTTATGCCCCTCTGGTAAAGGCCTTTTTGCGCGTTGCCACGCGCTCTTAGGGGTAGGGTTCCTAACGCAGTCAGCCTCTCCCATCCGCTCGCTCGCCCCTTAAGTCGCTATGCTCCTGCACCTCGGCTCGATTGCCCCTTCCTCCCTTAAGCGTTTGTCACCCTACGCCCTTTGTGTTGGGTAATACAAAAACAAAATCAAAAAGCTGTGTCAAACGGATTTCGCGGGGAATGCGCTCGCTATGCATATTTGCGGGTTGTGAGAAACGACTTTTCTATTTCGAGGGGGTCAGGAGGAGGTTCATGTACATCTGGGCCATCTTGTCGTTAGGGTGCTTTCTTAACACCTTAAGCCATTCGGTCTTTGCCTTCTCCAATTGACCCATGGTGTAATATGTAAGCCCAAGCTGTATACGCGAAGCAGGATAGTCAGGGTTTAATCTTACAGCCTCTTCCAGCTCATTTACGGCCTTGCTGTAATCCATCATGTCCCTGTACACGATGCCGAGGGTTGTTTTTATGTCAACGAAGTCCGGGCTCAGGATAAGGGCTTTTTTAAACTCCTCGGCGGCCTGAGCGTAAAGCCCCAGATCTTTATAGATGGCGCCGAGTTCAGCGTGCATGTTGGCGAGCTTTCCCTTTACGTAAGGGTCCAGGTATGACTCGGTCTCCTTGCGGACCTGCCTTGCCCGCTCGTAAACCTGGCTGGATTTGTCAAAATCGCCAAGCTCGTTATAAACAACCGAAAGATTGAGCGAGACTTCCGTGTAGTTTGGATTGAGATCAAGCGCCCTCTTGAAAGAGTTGATGGCGTCTTCGAACCTTGAATGGTTATAATAAATAAGGCCCAGCATATTATATACGTCGGCGAAACTGCTCTTTTCAGCCGCTACTTTCTCAAGGTACTGCACCGCCCGATCGTAGTTCTTCTCCTCAAAGGCCTTTTTCCCGATATCGTAGTTGTGCTGCCAACCCTTCTCCATCGCCTCTTCTCCTTAAAAATTACGGCAAAAACGAGGATAGATCAACTCTCTTTGAGCCTGTCCTTGGCGCCCTGCAGGAAAGGGCTGTTCGGGAAATTACTGATGAGGGTCGAATAGGCTTCTTCCGCGAGCTTTTTTTCGCCGAGCTTTATATACGACTCGCCGATATAGTATAGCGATGTATCGATGAAATCGGTGTCAGGGAAATTTTTGAGTATATCCCTGAATCTTCCCAGGGCCCCTTTGTAATTCTTGCTCTTGTAATAAAACCGTGCGACGTAAAACTCCCTTTCGGCCAGACGGTTTTTAAGGAAGACCTTCAGTTCCCTGGCTTTTACCGTGTAGGCTGAGTCTGGGTATATCGCGGTCAGGTCTTCAAAGGCGAAAAGCGCCTTCTTTGTCGAGGTCTGATCCCTGTCAACGGAAAGGACATCTTTAAAGTGGCTCATCCCTTTCTGGAAAAGGGCGTAAGGCGCCTTTGGGTGCGATGGGTGGAGCGCGGCAAAATTAGTGTAATAGGAGCCGGCATCGTCGTATTTCTCCGTCGAGTAGTAAACGTCTCCCAGCATAAGCTGGGCCTCTGTCGAATACCGGCTTAAGGGGTAATCTTCCATCAACTTCTTGAAGGCTGTTTCCGCCTCCTCATATCTCTCGCCGACATAGGCCGAGACTGCCGCGTCGTAAAGCTCTTTCGGGTCTCTTTGGCCCATCGTCTCTTTTTGACCGGCGCACCCGATCAAAACGACCGCAAGAAGGGCAAAAAAAACCCCTTTTAACCACAAACCATGCGTCTGGATGCCTTTTGAAACAGGAATTTTATGAAAGTTCATAATAATTAGATTTTAAAGGAGGATTTGTGGAAAACAAAAAAAATGAAGCCGTTCGTTTTTTATAAGTTACCATAAAATAAGCGTTTTTTCAAGCCAATTTTCGGAGCCTTGAATACCTCTCCGTAAGCCAGCAGGCTATCTCGTCAGACGGAAGCACCATATCAACCCTGCCCGTGGACAGCGCGGCCTCAGGCATGCTGTTTACGACAGCCGTTTTGTCCGACTCGGCTACCATAAAACCCCCGCTGTTCTTTATCTCGATCATACCGGCCATGCCGTCGCTGCCCATGCCGGTCAAGATAATGCCCGTAAGGCCGGCACACCAGATATTCGCCGCCGAACTGAACATACGGTCTATCGATGGGGAGTGAAGGTCAGCGGAAGACTTGCGCTCAAGCCTGGTACATACCACACCCGCTCCTCTAAAGAAAGACAGATGAAAGCCTCCGGGGGCCAGAAACGCCGCCCCGCTTTCAACAGGCTCTCCGTCCTTTGCCACCCTCACCTTTAACGCGGATTCATGATTGAGTCTTTCGGTAAAAGGCAACGTCAACCACTTGGGCATGTGAAGAGAAATGAATACCGGGACGGGAAAGTCCTCTGGCAGCGCTTTTATTATGGAGGATATCGTCTTCGGCCCGCCTGTTGACGCTCCTATAACCACGGCGGATGCCGTTATAAACTGTGCGTCCCGGAGATTCCGCTTCGAACCAGAAGTCCTCTCCTGCCGCCGGGCGGCCGGTATCCTCCTGATCTTACGTTCAAGCTCCCCTTTTATCGAGAATAGCTTCTTGGACGGTTCCATCGTCGGCTTCTCAATATAGTCTATCGCGCCAAGGCCCATCGCTTCAGAGGCGCATTTACCTTTTCCGGTCACGACAATGACAGGCACTTGCCTTCCGGTTTTGATGAGCCGCAAAAAAGTAAACCCGTCCATGTTCGGCATCTCCAGGTCAAGCATTATAAGGTCCGGGTCAAACTCCCTGGCCTGCTTGAAGCCGTCAACGCCGTCTATCGCGGTTGCCACGGCCTTGATCCCCGGCATAGTCTTAAGAAGCCCGGAAAGCGTTGTCCTGGAATAAGCCGAATCGTCAATAACCAGCACTCTAAGTGACATCAACCGTTGCCTTTATAGGTGTTTCAAAGAATTTCATTTCGCTTTCGCTCAGTAACATATCCAGATTAATGATCATCACGGGGCCTTCACCGGAATCGAGCGTAGCTTCCACACAACCTGCCCAAGGGCCGGACGCAAGGTTGCGTTCGCCGGCAAGCTCTTTTCCTCCCGCCCCTATATCGTTGATATTATCCACCAAAAGCCCCGCTATGCGGGCGCCTATAGAACATACTATGATCCTGGTATGCTCGTTGTTTACGGCATCCAGCGAAAACCTCTTCCTTAAATCGATAACAGGAACGGCGATTGAGCGGAGCCTTAAGAAACCCTCCACAAAATCAGGGAGGCCTGAGGCCTTCTTTATCTCCCTCGGCTTGATTATCTCTCTTACGCTCCTTACGTCTATCCCGAACTCGTGGCGCGAGAGCGTGAAACGGGCGAATTGAAAATCAGGTTGTGAGTGCCTTGTCCTCATGACACAACAAAGTCAAGCAACTTGCCTGTATCAAGTATGCGGATTGCGGCCGCGCCTCTGATGGTGCCTTTCAGAAATCCCCTGTAAGGGACATCCTCCGCATCAACGTCTTTGTCTATGGAGCTGACCGTGACTTCTTTGACCCCGGACAATTTATCCACTATGAACCCTGCCTTGAGGTCTTCTATGGAGGCTACCAGTATCCTGCACGACATGGAATCCGAACAGCCTCCGCCAAACAACCTTTTTTTCAGATCCATCACGATGATCATTTCCCCCCTTACGGACAATATCCCCTTTACGAAATCCGGCGTGTACGGCACCTCTGTGAAGGCGCGCGGGCGGAGCACCTCTACCGCGTCATTGACCTCCAGGGCGAACTCCTCGCCGTTCAGGAAAAAAGAGATGATATTGAGCTTTTCTTCCTCATTTGACCGGTGTTCCAGGCTTTCGGCATAATTTTCATCCGTCGGGGCGACGGTGGCTTGCCTTAACGCGGCCTCTTCTATTTGGCGGAGATCGAGTATTTTTTTCTTCATGTCGGTTAAGCCCTCGCCAGAGTTTTCCTGTCCTTTAATACCTGCTCAAGTATGCCGGTCACATCGAGGACGAGTATAGTGCCTTTTTCCCTCATATCCGTGGCACCCGCTATGCCAGGCACTTTCAGAACCCTCGGGAGAGGCTTTATGACGACCTCGAGCTCCTCGATGAACTGATCGACTATAATGCAGAGCCTGTGCTCGGCGAGACCCGCCACTATGCCGTAGCATACATCCCCGCGGGAAGATGCCTCACGCCCGAAAAACCTTGAGAGCCGCACGGAAGGCATGCTCCTCTCGTTTACTGTTATATAATCATGGTGGCCGGCAGGCTCAACGGCCTTTGAGTTAAGCTCGATAATCTCCAATACGGAGTTGAGCGGCACGGCATACCGCCTCGATGAGTCTTCGACTATCAATGCCTGTATTATGGCGAGCGTGATGGGTATGGTCAGAAGGAATCTCGTCCCCCTGCCTTTCACGGTCTCGATATCTATTATGCCGCTTAGTCTGGTGATATTTTCCTTGACGACATCCATGCCCACCCCCCTTCCGGAGGTCTCGCTTACGACGTCCCGCGTTGAGAACCCCGGAAGGAACAAAAGCTCCAGCGTATCCTGCCTGGAGAGCCCCTTTACATATTCCCTTGTAACGAGCCCCTTCTCTACGGCCTTTTCCCTTATCAACTCGACATCGATGCCCGCCCCGTCGTCCTTGACTTCGACGATGACATGGTTACCTTTCTGGTAAGCGCTTAAAGTGATTGTGCCGGCCCTGGGCTTGCCCATCGCCTCCCTCGCCGCCGGGGCTTCTATGGCGTGGTCGAGGACATTCCTTATTATGTGCATAAGGGGATCAGCGAGCTCCTCGACTATTAGCTTGTCGAGCTCTGTCTCGTCCCCGTGCGTGATCACGCGTATCTCTTTGCCGGCCTCCCTCGACAGCTTGTTTATGAATGTGTCGAACCTGCCGAAGAGCTGCCCGATCGGTACCATTCTTACGTCCAGGACGCTGTCCCTAAGCTCGTTTAATTTGCGCTCAAGGTACTTTTCAGACCTGGAAAGCTCGATGCCATAGGCTGAGTACTCCCGTTCAGATTTAAGCCTGGAGCTTAGATCCGAAATGCCTGTCTTAAGGAGCCCAAGCTCGCTTATGATGTTCATGATATTGTCGAGCTTATTGATATTTACCCGGACTGTATTGCTTACTCTACGCAGGGTCTCTTTCGACGCGTCGCTCAGCTTTCCGTGCCCATGTCCCTTTATTACCTCAAGGGCAGGCTCTGCCCTTCCGGCTGACACGGAACTCTGCTTTACCAACGGCTCCGCGAGTACCCTGATCTCGACCTCGGTCGCCAAATCCTTAAGAAAAACAACTATGAATTCCTTATCCCTTTTGGTGCCGACAAGTATATCGAAGAAAAGCATCTCGTGGCTTGATCTGGTGGACGGGAGGGTCGCTATCAGCTCTGCTTCGGTCTTAAGGGCTTCGGTCAATGCCACGTAGCCCTTGTCAAAGCTTGTGATGGGGAATTTTACGTTTACTATAAAGATGTTCTTGCCGGACCTCAGGCACTCCCTGAACCTGTGCTCTTCGTATTCCGTAAGAACGGAAAGTATCTCCTTGTCTATCTGCTCCCTGGGTTTTGACTTCTTGACCTGGTTTCTCGACAGGGCTTGTTTTACGTTTTCAATCTCATCTGAGAAATCACCAAGCCCCTTCGCGGAAATTATCTTTACCAGAAGCTCATGCGCGCCCATGATGCAATCGAGGATGTCGTCCGTCAAGGCTATCCTGCCCATGCGGAGCAGGTCCAGCGTGTCTTCAAGAGAGTGGCTTAAAGACCCCATGTCCTTGAACTCGAAAACTCCGGACATGCCTTTGAGGGTGTGGGCCGAGCGGAAGATGCTGTTTAAAACAGCGGGGTCTATTATGCCCGCCTTGACCCCTTTGCCGAGCTTAAGGAGCCCCTTGCCCATTGAGTTGAGTATGTCCTCAGCCTCAGCGAGGAATTCCTTGAAGCGTTCTCCCTTTATGTCTCTCATACCTTTAGGCTCTTGGATGTTATGGCCAAAGCTCACGGCAAAAAGTACAGACTGAAGACAAGGGTTCTTTTATAAAGTCGATTGGAACCCCTGCTTTAGACCAGGGTGGTCATTCCATTTCAATATCTTTAAATTGAAAATAAGACGGCGTGAAACACGAAAGGCCCATAGAATTTCTCCGGCTGCCCGGGCAAATCCAGCCCTCTCCAGGATGAAAGGCAAAAAACAGGCTGGAAACCACAGTAGGATATTCTAGCACATCTTTTATCTTTAGCACAGAGGATGAACTATGTAAAGGAGATTTAATCAGGTTTATTAATAGGATAGGCAACCGAGGTTAAACTGTTTTTTAATCGGGTGCCCGGCGGAATTCCCGCCCTTTTAAGGGCGGGTCAAAGCTTAGGCAAATAAAAAGAGAAGTACCTTGCCGACAATCCCTGCTATTTATGGCAGGGTAATATGGCAATAAAAAAGGGCGGGGTTTTAGCCCCGCCCTTCTCTGTCATGTCTTAGACTGCTTCTTCTATGTGCCCATCTCCCATGAGGCCAGGTACTTCTTCTGCTCCGGGGTGAGCGTGTCGATCTTCATGCCCAATGACGCTAGCTTCAGCTTCGCTATTTCCTTGTCGATCTCTTCGGGCACTGTGTAGACTTCGTTTGAAAGGTTCTTGCCCTTCTTCACAAGGAAGTCGGCTGCAAGCGCCTGGTTCGCGAAGCTCATGTCCATAACGCTTGCGGGATGGCCTTCCGCGGAAGCCAGGTTGATGAGCCTGCCCTCTCCGAGGACGCAGACCTTACGGCCGTTCTTAAGCGCGTATTCCTCGACAAATTCCCTTACGATCTTCTTGCCTTTGCTTATGGACTTAAGGCCCTCGAGATCGAGCTCGACATTGAAGTGGCCGGAGTTGCAGACAAGCGTGCCGTCCTTCATCTTGCCGAAGTGCTCTTTCCTGATTACGTTGAGGTTGCCCGTCACTGTGCAGAAGATATCGCCTATCTTGGCGGCCTCGCCAATCGGCATAACCCTGAACCCGTCCATTACGGCCTCAAGCGCCTTAAGCGGGTCTATTTCAGTTACTACGACGTTGGCTCCCATACCCTTTGCCCTCATAGCCACGCCCTTGCCGCACCAGCCGTAGCCGCAAACAACGAAAGTAGAACCGGCAAACAGCCTGTTTGTGGCCCTTAAAATGCCGTCAAGCGTCGACTGGCCCGTACCGTAACGATTATCGAAGAAGTGCTTTGTGCAAGCGTCGTTAACGGCGATTACCGGGAACTTAAGTATCTTGTTGGCGGCCAGGCTCTTAAGCCTTATGACGCCTGTAGTCGTCTCCTCGGTTGAGCCAAGGATACCGTCTACCAGTTCCTTCCTGTCCGTGTGGAGAAGGGAGACCAGATCGGCGCCGTCGTCCATGGTGATATTCGGCTTCCTGTCCAGGACGGCGTTAAGGTGCTTGTAATAAGTTTTATTGTCCTCGCCCTTGATGGCGAATACCGGGATATTGTAATCCTTTATCAAAGAGGCCGCCACGTCGTCCTGCGTGGACAGGGGGTTCGACGCGCAGAGCGTTACGTCGGCTCCGCCCGCTTTCAGGGTTATGACGAGGTTGGCTGTTTCCGTAGTAACGTGAAGGCATGCGGCTATCTTTGCGCCCTTGAGGGGTTTCTTCTTGGCAAAATTTTCTTTTACCTTTCTCAAGACCGGCATGTCGAGCTCAGCCCATTCGATCCTCTTTTTTCCCATGCCGCTTAAGTTCATATCTTTTACGTGATAGTCCATCTTCCCTCCAGTATTTTTAATTCAATTACCCTGCCATAAATGGCAGGGATTGTCGGCAAGGTGCTTGCCTTTTATATAGCCCGGCTTTGACCCGCCTTAAAAGGGCGGGAATTCCGCCGGGCACCCGATTAATCTTTGAAATAAAAAAACCTACCGCCCCGTTTAAAGGGCGGTAGATTTTAGTTTTGCAAAAGCTAGACGGCAAGCCCTGCCGCTTTCCTGAGAATCTCCGCCTTGTCCGTAAGCTCCCATCTGAAGCCGTCGCCGGTCCTTCCGAAATGGCCGTAAGCGGCCGTGTTCTTGTATATCGGGCGCAGAAGGTTCAGATCCTTGATGAGTTCCGCCGGTTTCATGCGGAAGTTGGCCTTGATGAGATCTTCGATCTTCTCTACAGGTATCTTCTCCGTGCCGAAGGTATCTACCATTACCGAGACCGGGTCGGCAACGCCTATGGCATAAGCGAGCTGAACTTCGCACTCGGACGCAAGGCCCGCCGCAACGATGTTCTTAGCGATGTATCTGGCGAGGTATGAAGCGCTCCTGTCGACCTTTGAAGGGTCTTTGCCGGAGAACGCGCCGCCACCGTGGCTGCCGTGGCCTCCGTATGTGTCGACAATGATCTTTCTGCCCGTCAGGCCGCAGTCCCCGTGCGGGCCGCCCACGACAAACTTGCCGGTCGGGTTTATATGATACTTTGTCTTAGGGGTAAGCAGGTTAGCGGGAACAACCTTTTTTACCACTTCCTCTATGATGCCTTCTCTCAGGGTCTTGTTGTCCACATCAGGCGTATGCTGGCTTGACACAACGACCGTATCTACGGCCACGGGCCTGCCATCGACATATTTGACAGTTACCTGGCTCTTGCCGTCAGGCCTGATGAAATTGAGGATGCCTTTCTTCCTTACCTCGGCAAGCCTCATTGTGATTTTGTGGGCAAGGTCCACGGGCATCGGCATAAGCTCAGGGGTATGGTCGCATGCGTATCCGAACATCAGGCCCTGATCTCCTGCGCCCTGCTCCTTTTCCTCACCTGAATCAACGCCCATTGCTATATCCGGCGACTGCCTGTCAAGGGTTACCATGACAGCGCATGTGCGGTAATCAAAGCCCATCGCGGCATCCGTATAACCGATATCCCTTATCGTCTCTCTGACGATGTCCTGATAGTTTATCTGAGCCTTGGTCGTTATCTCACCGGCTATCAACGCAAGGCCCGTGGTTACGAGCGTTTCACAGGCTACCCTGCTCTTAGGGTCTTCCTTTAATATAGCGTCTAAAATAGCGTCAGATATCTGATCCGCTACTTTATCAGGATGACCTTCCGTAACCGATTCTGATGTAAATAGGTACTCCCTCATTCCCATTTCCTCCTTTTTCTGTCTTTATAAGGAACAGTCTGCTTTTTTAAAGAATTTACAATTATTTAATGTTTCCAATAAATTGTCAATCAAATTTTTCTTGAATCCGTGTCACTTACCTTAAACATTCTATCATGTTAAAGAGCTCAGCTCCAGAACTCTTCTTTGTATAATCCTGGAAGCTTGAGATTGATGAAGCTCTCCACTTCCTTGGCTGTGGCGAAACTCGTGATCATCTTGCATATCTTTTTTGCCTCGGCGAAACTTATCGACCTTATAAGCCGCTTTACCTTCAGTATCGAAAAAGCGTTCATCGAGAGCAGGTCAAGCCCGAACCCCAGGAGTATCAGCGCGTATTCAGGCTCTCCGGCCATCTCGCCGCAAACGCCTACGCTTATGCCCGCCTTATTAGCCGCGTCAGCCACCGTCTTGATGATCCTGAGAACTGCCGGATGAAAAGGCTCGTAAAGGTAAGCCACATGCTCGTTGACCCTGTCGATAGCAAGCGAGTACTGAAGAAGGTCGTTAGTGCCTATCGAGATGAAGTTCACTTCCTTTACTATGAGATCAGCGATGATGGCGGCCGAGGGGATCTCTATCATCACACCCACCTCTATATCGGGATCGAATGCCTTGCCTTCGGCCTTAAGCTCCTCTTTCGACTGCTCAAGCAGCGCCTTGGCCTGCCTTATCTCCTCGATGCCGGATATCATGGGGAACATTATCTTGATCTTGCCGTATACGCTTGCGCGGAGTATCCCCCTCAGCTGTGTCCTGAAGATGTCGGTGTTTTTAAGACAGAAGCGTATGGCCCTGAGCCCCATGGCGGGGTTGATCTCTTTAGGCATGTCTACATGCGAAAGCACCTTGTCTCCGCCGATATCGAGAGTCCTAATGGTGACCGGGTTCGGCGCCATCTTCTTAATGACCTGCTTGTACGCCTTTATATGCTCTTCCTCGGTCGGAAGGTCTTTGCGGTTAAGATAAAGGAACTCTGTCCTGTAGAGCCCTATTCCCTCGGCGCCGTGCTCCAGGAGCGAGTCGATCTCCTCGACTATCTCCATATTGCCCATGAGCCTGACCCTTCTCCCGTCGGTCGTCTCGCAGGGCAAGTCCCTGTAATGGAACAGGGCCCTCCCGTAGTTCTCGTATCTCTCCTTCCTCTTCCTGTAAACGTCCACGACGGAATCGGAGGGGTTGATAATGACGGTACCAGTGGTGCCGTCGACGATTATGATATCGCCCATCTCCGCCTTGCGGGTAATGGTCTCAAGGCCTACCACGGCCGGTATCTCCAGGGACCTCGCCATGATCGCGGTGTGGGAAGTCCTGCCGCCGACGTCGGTTAAAAACCCGAGCACCATGCCCTTTACCATCTGGGCGGTATCGGTAGGAGCAAGATCGTGCGCTATAACTATTGAGGGGTACTTTATCTCGGTGATGGACTCGTGCTTCTTTCCCATCAGATTGATGAGCACTCTGTTGACGATGTGCTCTATGTCCATCGACCGTTCCTTAAGGTACTCATCGTCGATCTTGTCGAAATATTCCATCAGGTCTTTAAGTACCGTCTTGAGCGCCCATTCAGCGTTTACCCGCTCCTCTTTTATGACCTTGACGGTATCGTTTATGAGCATATTGTCTTTAAGTATCATCAGGTGAGCGTCTATGATACGGATATGCTCCTTGCCCTTGCCGTCCTGCTCCATTTTTTTCTTTATGCGCAGGAGCTGGTCCCTCGAAGCCTTGAGGGCGTTCTGGAACCTCTCTATCTCCGAATCGGTCTCGGCTATATCGAGATAACAGAATTGGGCGGGCTCGATTACGCCCCTCTCAATAAGATAGGCCTTCCCTATGATGATGCCCGAAGAAACGCCTATGCCCTTCATCAATATGACTTGTTTTTTTACGTCTGCCATTTAGTCTTCCCCGAATCCCCCGTCAATAAGCTCTCCAAGCGCGCTTATGGCCCCGGTGGCGTCGTCTCCCATCGCCTTAAGGGTTATTTCAGAGCCCTGAGCGGCCGCCAGTATTAAAATGCCCATGATGGATTTGCCGTTTACCTCCTGCCCGTTCCTGGCTACAAATATGTCGGAATCAAACTTGCAGGCAAGCTGCACGAACAGCGAGGCGGCCCTCGCGTGGAGGCCCAGCTTGTTTTTGATCGTAAAAGTCCTGGTTATCGCTTCGCTCATAATTTCCATCTCAGTAAATGACCCCGTATAATATTAAAGGTAGCAGCACAAGATAAATGAGCCTTGATACCGTCATCCCCTTTTTTAAAAGCACGTTCAAAAAAATCGCCGCCATCGACGCGAATATCACGGCGCCGCCAAACCACAGCCACGCCCCTCTGAAGGGCGTAAGGGAGAATGAAAAAAACTTATATACAAGGAGCGCGCTGGCGGCCCCTAATACCCCGGATGCCAGATAACGGAACCGTAAAGACCATTTAGGCAGCTCCAACGATTTTATATAGCTTACGACCCCTTCCCCGAGGCTGTATCCCTTCTTAAGCCCATACCATCTCATAAGAAGATGAAAGACGTTATATACGATGAGAAAGGCCACCGGCCCCCACATGCCCCAGAGCAGGCTGGCAAGCACCCCTATGCACGACGCCAATGGCCTTATCGACCCCCAGAAAAAAGAATCGCCTATGGCTCCGTACGCCCCCATGACCCTTGCCTTGAAACTGGCGCTGGCTTCCCTCGGGCATTCTCCGTTCTGGCCTTTCTCCTCAAGCCTTATGGCCGCGCCGAGTACGGGGGATGCCATGTAAGGATGCGCGTTATAGAACACCAGCTGCCTTTTGTACGCGCCTTTCCTCAACTTCTCATCATTTTTATATAGTTCTTCCAACGCCGGGGAAATGGCGGCGGCAAACCCGAGACCCTGCATCTTCTCAAAACTCCATGAGGACTGTATGAAAAAAGACCCGAGGAAAACCTTGAAAAGTGAAGGGCCTGATATCATAAGAACGCCACCCATATAATCACGGCCGAGGATATGACCGCCGAGGCGCAGAAAACAAGAAGCCCCTTATCCCCCTTATCCATCGCCACGGAGTTTATGGCCGATGATATCCCGAGCACCACGCAGCCGATGAAAGCCGGCATCAACGCGTTGGCGGGCAGCGCCGAAAAAAAGAGATGCACCAACGCCATGAGAGGCAACAGGGTTATTAACAGCGCCACGGCGCTTGACGTGAAAAACAGCCCGAGCCCTTTAAGGTTATCCCTTACCAGATGCGCCCCACTGCCCGCGCCAACCGAACTCAAAGCGTTCTCATAAAGTCTTGCGTTCAGATGCCTTGCCACTATATCCGCCTTCTGAAAGAGCCTGCTTACCGGCACGGTGATAAGAAGCATCAAGGGAAGCACCATCACCTCTTCCTTGAGCCCTCCGTAACCCGGAGGTGCGCCCGACGCGTCAAGGGCAGTTATCGTAAGCGCGCTGACGACCACCGTAAGGCAGGTCTCGTGAAGCGGCACGTATCTGCCTACCGGAAGATCGCCGATAAAAATAAGCTCAAGGATGACTCCGGCGACAAGCCCCCATTCGGGACGTCCGAGCAAAAAGCCGATCACGGGCCCGGTCACTATGGGCCTTGATATCATAGCCTGGAACGCGGCCGTCCTGTCAAGGGCCAGAACCCCTCCGGCGAATGAGATCAGTACGGAGTCCGTGATAACGCTCTTAAGCATTATACCTTCCTCAATTCATAGCTTACGGAGGCGCTCGCGGGCACATCGCGAATATCGATCGCCACCCCAAGCCCCTCGAACCTCCTCATTATCTCCTCATCCTCTTCGTTTATTATTATAGAGGGGGTAATCTCCCTTCCGTCGTCCTCATGGTGTATATTGCCCAGGTTTATTTTGTCAAACCTGAAGCCGTCCTCATATATCCTCATTGCGTCTTTCAGATCGCCCAGGATAAGGATAGCCTTTGAGCCGCACTCGCCTGAGGAGATGTGCTCTATCGCGTCCTTGATGGATTTCACGCAGACCGTAAGCCCCTTATGGCCGCAGGACGAAATAATTTCGCTGACGAGGCTATCCCTGGCGGCCTCGTCAGAGGCGACTATAAGCGAATCGGCCTTCGTATAGGGAACCCACGCGCATATTATCTGCCCGTGCAGCAGCCTGTCATCAACCCTGACGAGAATAACCATTTTCCTCCCCGGCGATCAGGAATTCCAAAGCCGGACCACAGCCATCAACTATATTTTATCAAAAAGCGGGCCAGTATTTATTTTTTTTCCTTCAATATGTCCCCGGCGAGCACAATGCTGCTCTGCCCGTAATCCTTAAGGAGCGCCGCAAGTCCCTGCAATAACTTCTCGCCCCTGTGCCCGACGAACTTAAGTATCATCGGGAGGTTCACCCCGGTTATGACTTCGATCTTGCCTTCCTCCATGAAAGAGAGCGCTATGTTCGTAGGCGTGCCTCCGAACATATCCGTAAAGATGATCGCGCCGTCGCCGGTATTGACCTCTTTGACCGCGGCGGAAAGCGAGCTCCTCACGCTCTCGGTAGTATCGGACGCCTTTACCGAGACGACCTTCAGGCTCTCGATCCTGCCGGCGATTGATTCGGCTACTTCAATAAGGCTTTTTGCCAGACCGCCGTGTGTAATTACTATCGCACCTATCATTTTAAATACCCCGCTTGCTGATCCGCTATAATCTGTGTATGTCGCGGTGGCGTTTCCTTGCTACGACCATATCTGAATCCAGCTCCTCGGCAAGCACTTCGGTTATGACGACCGAACGATGCCTTCCGCCGGTGCAGCCGATCGCTATCGTAAGATAAGACTTGCCCTCTTTCCAGTAAAGCGGCAGCAGGTAATCGATAAACCCCCGGAGCTTGACGAGGAACTCCTTCGTCTCGTCCTTCGAAAGCACGAATTCCCTGACCTTGAGGTCCTTGCCGTCGAGCCACTTGAGAGAGCTTATGAAATACGGATTCGGGAGGAACCTGATATCGATGACGAGGTCCGCGTCTGTTGGTATGCCGTATCTGAAGCCGAAGGAGATGAGATTGACAGACATCTTCTCCCTGGTGACAGGGCCTGAGAAGTATTCTTTTATGTAATCGCGGAGCTGATGGACGTTAAAATCAGTGGTGTCAACGACCTTGTCGGCGTTGGCCTTGACTTCCGTAAGTATCTCCCGTTCCCTGGTTACGCCGTCGAGCGGGGTTTCGGAATCCGCCAGCGGATGCCGCCTCCTCGTTTCGCTGAACCTGCGTACCAGTGATTCATCAGAGGATTCCAGATAAACAAGCTCGGCCTTGTAGCCGGATTCCTTCAACTCGTTGAAAACCGGCGTAAACCCTTTCAGGAAATTCCTCTCCCTTATGTCCACGACCGCGGCGACCTTGGTTATCTCGCCCGATTGGGCGAGAAGCTCCATGAATTTGGGAAGCAGCGCGACGGGCATATTATCGACGCAAAAGAACCCGAGGTCCTCAAGGGCCTTTATAGCCGTGCTCTTTCCGGAACCTGAAGGACCGCTTAATACGACCAGTCGAATATCCTTCAATTCTTTACCTTCTGGGGCCCCTTCATAGCGTTATCAAGGTGCATCTCAAGGGTTTTGGCCGAATGATGGCCCATGATCTTAAGTATCTGGTTCCTGGCGGCCACTTCAACTATGGCGGCAACGCTCCTTCCGGGGCTCACCGGAACCTTCAAATACGGCAGTTCAACACCCAATATCTCAAAGGTGTTCTCTTCAAAGCCCAGCCGTTCGTACTCGCTGTCTGATTCCCATTTTACGAGTTCCACAACAAGGTCCATCTGCTTTCTTTCCCTTATGGCGGTGATCCCGAAGAGGTCTTTGATATTTACAATGCCGAGCCCCCTGATCTCCATATGATAGCGTATGAGGTCGGAAGCCGTGCCGAACAATACCGACGGGGGCATCCGTTTGACGATAACCACGTCGTCAGACACAAGCCTGTAGCCGCGTGACACCAGGTCCAGGGCGCACTCGCTTTTGCCTATGCCGCTCTTTCCGATGATGAGGATCCCCACCCCCAGCACGTCCACAAGCACGCCATGAAGCGTGGTGGAAGGCGCGAGCCTCTCTTCCAGATATTTGGTTATCCCCTCGATGACAGCGGACGAGGTATACCTGGTCTTTATGAGAGGGATATCTTTTTCCCTGCAGAGCCTGAGGAGAAATTCAGGAGGCTCCAGCTCCCTTGTGACTATGATCCCGGGTATCGCGGACCTCTGCAACAGCTTTAACGACCTATCGAGCTTTTCTTTTTTCAAGCTGTTCAGGTAGCCGATCTCCGCGGCCCCGAATATCTGCATCCTGTCGGAATGAAGTTCTTCGAGAAGGCCGGTCAGGAGCAGCCCGGGCTTCTGGATGCGGGAGGTCATGAGCTCTTTACCCAGGCCTCTCTCGCCCGCGACAAGCACAAGCGAGAACTCCTTCAGCTCTTTCGCGTCCAGTATCTCTTTTATCGGTACGCCTACAACGCTCATAATATATGTCTAACCCATGCCGCTCATTCTCTCGGCCTCCGTGATTATCCTGTAGATCTCCGAGGAGGTTTCCGCCTTCATGAGTCTGGTCCTGAATTCCTGGTTTTTCAAGAGGTGCGAGATGCTTGCCAGCACCTTAAGGTGCGCTGCCGCCGAATTCTCGGGGGCCATGATGAGGAAAAAGATGTAAACCGGCATATTGTCCATGGAGTTGAATTCAACCCCTTTCCTGCTCCTGCCGAAAAAGACCTTTATGTCGGTCAACCCCCTTATCTTTCCGTGCGGTATCGCCACACCATGCCCGATGCCGGTAGTGCCAAGCCTTTCGCGCTCAAGGAGCGCGCCCAACAGCCTTTCCCTATCCAGCATTACTTTATCGGATATGCCGGAGACCATCTCCGTCAGGAGTTCATTTTTCTCCCTGGCTTTAAGGTCTGTGAATATGTAGTCTTCCTTCAGGACATCCGCGAGCCTCATACCGGTCTACCTTGTCTGGGTCTGTATATTGAAATTTCATCCGGCTGTAAAACCGCCCGCGCGGGGAAGCCGCCGGGCCGTGAAACACCTCTCCGGCAGGGTTATCGCCTGCCGGAGACTGATATCGCCGCTATTTTGTCCTTGTTTCTATAAGGCCATAATCGCCGTCTTCAAGCCTGTAGATCACGTTTATATTGCTCGTAATGGAATCGGTGAAGACCAGAAAATCGTTGTCGATGACTTCCATCTGCATCGCGGCTTCCTCAACGGACATGGGCTTTGCAAACTGGTTCTCCTTCTTTACTATCCTCGGACGCTCCCCGGCCACAGTCTCCGCGGCAGACCCCGAGAAACGTATGCTTGAAGCTTCGGCGTTGTGGGGCTTATGGTCTTTTACCTTTTCCTTGTGCTTTATCACCTGTTTTTCAAGCTTCTCTATGACCATGTCTATGGCGGCGTACATGTCCTGCGTGTCTTCTACCGCCTTTATGGTAACTCCATTGGCCACTATATTGGCATCAGCCTTGTGCCTTATCTTCTCCACTGAAAGCACCCAATGCACCTCTATAGGCTCAAAAAGGTATTTGCTTAACCTGTCGGTTTTTTCGATAGCATAGCTCTTCAGTGCTTCAGACGATTCCATATGCCTGAATGTAACAGTAACGCGCATGTCCATACCTCCGGTTTTTTAAAATATACTCAAAAAGTATCCCTATGTGCAGACGCACAGCGAGCCCGTTGCCACGAAGCCTGCTGCGTGGGAGTTGAATATGCATAGCGAGCGCATCCCCCGCAGTTTTGCGGGGTCAAGCGAGCAGATAGAAATTGTCTCCTTACATATCGAAGATTCCCCGCGGCTTGCCGCGGGGGTCATCAATGATTATGCAATTCCATGATATTTTTTTCCAGCTTTTTAATGAACCTGTGAAAGAAAATCAAAAATGCGTCTTTCGTCTGCTTGAAGACAGGAACCCCAGCGCTTCCCTGTACTTGGCAGCGGTTCTCCTGGCGAGCACTATCCCCGATTCTTTAAGCAGATCCACGATCTGCTTATCGCTCAAAGGATTCCTGGCGTCCTCGGATTTTATTATATTCTTCATCTTCTCTTTTATGTACTCAACCGCTATATCGCTCCCGTCGGATTTGGACATGCCGGTAGAGAAGAAATATTTCAGCTCGAATATGCCGCGCGGGGTCTGGACGTACTTGTTGGAAGTGACCCTGCTGACGGTTGATTCATGGACGCCTATCTCCTCCGCAACGTTTTTAAGAACTAGGGGCTTAAGGTACTTAAGGCCCTTGTCAAGAAACTCCCTCTGGAATCTGACTATGCACTCAACGACCCTGTATATCGTCCTCTGCCTCTGATGGACGCTTTTTATAAGCCATACGGCGCTGCGAAGCTTATCCTGTATATACCCCTTTGCCTGATCGGGGACGGCGCCGTTGCCGTTGCTCTTAAGGATCTGCCTGTAGTACTGGCTTATCTTAAGCTTCGGCATCCCGTCTTCATTCAAGGTGATAACGTAATCATCGCCTATTTTATTTATGTAGACATCGGGGAGTATAGTCCTGGAATCGTCTATCCCGTATCCAGCCCCGGGGCTGGGGTTCAGTTCCTTATTGATTATCTTTACGGCCTCGAAGACATCCTCGACCGCGATACCCAGCTGCCTCGCTATCACCTTGTAATTCTTTTTGCCGAGGCTGGCCAGATGGTGCTGTATTATCTCCTCCACGACGGTGTCCCTTACCGGCAGGTTTCTAGCCTGCACAAGGAGGCACTCCCTCAGGTTCCTCGAGCCCGCCCCTATGGGATCGAACTCCTGGATGACCTTTAAGACCCTCTCGGCGTCTTGTTCCGAGACACCTGTGTGCTTTGATATCTCTTTTAAGGTGGCGGCCTCAAGCTCGTCGTCGCTGAGCTCGCCCCTGTCTACGATCCTTAAATACCCGTCCTCTTCTATGTTGCCTATGATGAATTCGCCGATATTGACATCATCCTCCGAAAGCCCGTACATCCTGACCTGCCAGAGGAGGTGCTCGTTAAGGCTGCCGCCCAACGACGATATATTGGACATGAAATCGTCTTCTTCATCGTCTTTCTGGTTGAAATCTATCCTTGACCTTGCTTCCGTCGACGACGCCAGGTACGCCTCCCAGTCGATCTCGGGCTTTTCGGGGGCCTTGACAGGCTGCTCCTGTGCGTCGGCGTCAACAGAATCCGCATTGTCCTCAAGCACCGGGTTTGTCTGAACCTCCTCCCTCACCATATCGACGAGCTCAAGCCGTGAGAGCTGCAGCAGCTTTATGGCAAGCTGCAGCTGAGGGGTCATGACGAGATTCTGAGTTAGCTTTAGTTCCTGTTTAAGTTCGTAGGCCATGATGGATGTAATTCTTTTGTGTTAAGCGCGGCCTTTAAACCGCCGCGATGAAGGTTATTGAAGCTCCCGGCAGCAAACTGCCGGGAATGCGCTCGCCAGGCATATTCATGGTTACTTGCCGGCGATTAAAGCCTGAACTTCTCTCCGAGATACACTTCACGCACCCTCCGGCTGTCGAGTATCTCCGTTGGGGTGCCGGCCTTAAGAAGCTTTCCATTCCCTATGATATACGCCCTGTCGCATATGCCGAGCGTTGCCCCGACATTGTGGTCCGTCACCAGTATCCCTATGCCTTTCTTTTTAAGCTCGAGCATTATGTCCTGAATGTCGCCGACCGCTATGGGGTCGATACCCGAGAACGGTTCGTCCAGGAGCAAAAACGACGGCGAGTTGACAAGCGATCTGGCTATCTCAACCCTTCTCCTCTCGCCTCCGGAAAGGGCGTAAGCCTTTGTATTTGACAGGTGGAGCACCCCCAATTCCTCAAGGAGCTTCTCCAGACGGGAATCGATCTCAGCCCTCGGTATGTCAAGGAACTCAAGTATAGACTTGACGTTCTCCTTTACCGTAAGCTTTCTGAATACCGAAGGCTCTTGAGGGAGATAGCTTATTCCCAGACGCGCCCTCTCGTACATCGGCATATACGTTATATCTTTGTCTCCAAGCGAGACCTTGCCTTCATCAGGGCTTATGAGGCCGACTATCATATAAAAGGTAGTCGTCTTACCGGCGCCGTTAGGCCCCAGCAAGCCTACGATCTCGCCGGGCTCGATATGAAGGCTGACTCCATCGACAACCTTCCTCTTCTTATAGGACTTAACGAGGCCCTTTACAGCGAGCTTCTTCACTGTTCCCTTTCTCCTGAGCCTTTGGCGCTTCCGGGCAGTTCTTCTCCGGCATTATTACGGCCTTGACCCTGCCGCCCTTCTCGCCTTCAACGAGCGCGTTGTCCTGATCTATGAAAACAGTGATCTTGTCGCCCTTTATAAGGTCCGTGCACTGCTTCACCTGAGGCCTTCCGGTCAGCACTATCGTCCTGTCTACCCTGTTGTATACGGCCTTATCCGACGTAGAGGCCTTATCGTTCTGAAAGATGCGGACATTGCCGCTAGCCTCTATCTCCTTTACGTCCTTATTATCACTATAGCGTATCTCCAGCTCGTCAGAGCAGAGCGTGAAGTCCTCTACGGCCACCACATTGCCCTTGAATACCACGATGTTCTCGTTGGCCAACGCCTCCATGGTGTCAGACGTAACCGTAACAGGCTTTCTGGGAGCTTCTTTCCCGGCCCCCTTCTCTTTGGCGGCGAATGCCGGGGACGCGAGGACCGTTAACGAAAGGAGCGCCGGTATCAATAAAATTGTCTTTGCCCTGCGGGTCGTCGTCATGAAGCGCTTCCTTTAAATACCGCCCTTACCTTATCCTTAAGGAGATATCTCCCATTTTCAACATCGGCAAAAAAACCTTCGCCTTCCACGTCCATCCCTTCGGACGTTATCTCCACCCTTTTATCGGATGTTATCTCCCTGGAGCCGATGGAGTATTTAAGCTCTTCGGTTTTAAGCGTATACCCTTCCTCTGACTCGACTGACACATCGCCTACGGCGTGTATCTCTCCCGCTATTTCCTTGTAGCGCCCCTCGTCGGCCTTAAGCGTATAAGTTTTACCCTGTTTTGAATAGAAGGTGGCCTGAACGGTGTCGAAAAGGGTCAAATCCTCGTCTCTCGTCCTCTTGGCGGAATCGGCAGTGAGTTCCCACTCGACACGGCCGTTCTTGGTGCCTGAGTAGTGGATTTTATCTATCTTTACCTCAAGCTTGCTGTCTTCGGTGAATGAAACCTGGTAACTGTTTTTTGTTTGATAATGCACAAGAACTAGAACTATCAGGCCGATTATGGAAAGAGCGATAAACGCTAGTAGGAAAATCCTTATCTTTCGGTTCATATATGGTTATTTCATATACCGGAAGACCTCTAAACTTTAATTTAATCAAGTACTTACAGTATTTTTAAATATCCTAATTAAATTATAGCAAAAATTATACCATCAGCAATGAAGGGTGTAAAGATTTTTATCCGGTTTTCAGGTAGCCGTCGGGTAATCCAGAGGAAAGTTTCTTTCAAGAAAGGTAATTTTGAAGTATCTCGTCCCACTTGCCCTGGGTCTTGAGGAGAAGTTCGGCTACTTCCCGCGCCGCACCCCGTCCGCCTGGCCTGGAGGTCACAAAATCCACCCTATCCCTCACCTCGTCTACAGCATCCGCCACTGTAAGGGCAAGCCCGACCCTTTTGAGCACAGGCAGGTCTATTATGTCATCGCCCATATAGGCGATCTCATCGAGCCTGACGGGCCTTTTCTGCAATATTTCATCCAAGGCCGCGACTTTGTTCTTCGCGCCCTGAAAGACAAGCTCGATGCCGAGGTTCGCGGCCCTGTGCTCGACGACCTTCGATTCCCTCGCCGTTATTATCGCGCTCTCGATACCTGCCCTCATGAGAAGCTTGATCCCGTGACCGTCCCTCACGTCAAAGACCTTTGTCTCCTGCCCCTCGTCATTGTATATGATCCTGCCGTCCGTCAGCACCCCGTCCACGTCGAATATGAGGAGTTTTATCTTCTTTAACTTCTGTATCAGTTCTTCGCTGGCAACGGCTTTCATCAAATGCTCCTTTTTTTCAGATCTTGTCTACGGTGACCCTGAAGTTCAGCTCCATCTCGCCGTTTGAAAAAGACACCGGGAAGAGGAAGACCAGGCACGAGCCCTGATAGATCTTCTCAAACCCACCCTCGGAAAGGGAGACCGTATGAACAGGAAACCTCCATAAGGTTGCCTGCGTGTCTATCTCGATACCGGCGGTTATTCCCGTATATGTGTCGATCAGGCCGAGCGTCTTTATGCCTGTCTCCTCTCCCTGAGAGCCAAGCCCCTTGTCGAGGAGTTTCGCGTCTGACTCATAGCGGCATGCCGGGCCGTCGCAGCACGGAAGCAGCAGGTTCAGCTCCACGCCGAACCGCAAGTCCTCCGCTCCGTTACAATCACCCGCGGTAAAAAGCTTATAGCTGACGGAGAAAGAATTGGGGCTCTCTATTTTTATTTCCTTATCGATGGAAAGTTCGCACCCTCCGGCCTTCGCGCTCCTGCTCAAAAGGACGCCCCTGGCGTTCGGGGCCGCGCCGTACCGCTTGTAAGCGAAGTCACCCAGCTCATTATGGAAATTGCCGTAAAAGGCGTCTATTCCATCGTCTTTCCCTATAAAGTGGTCGATGAAGGAGGCCCTTCTATTCTTATCATATTTAAGGTACTTCTCAAGCCCTTTTTCCTTTACCTTTACGATATCGTGTATTGATTTGGTGCCGTCCGCAGAATTGTTTTCAACGCTCTCTTCGAGCTTGTAATGATATCCCTCAAACCACCTTGAGAGGGTATTGGAGAGGTTTACCGCGGCAGGCTTGAAGTCCAGCTCAAAGAGCGCGCCGCCGTTAAACGGGCTTATAAAGAGGTTTAAATCCCTTGACCTTATTACGGCCTCCTCGTGGTCGTCGGCATCGACATCCCTGACCTCGACCGCCGCCCCGTCATCAAGGCCCGAGTCAATGCCTGATAGTACCTCGGCCTCAAGTAGGTTCTTATAAACGCTTGTCCTCAGGTGCGGCAGATAAAGGCCGCCAAAGACGCCATGCCAGTACGCGTCATTACACTGGCCCTTGTAAAGAAGCTTCTTTATGGCTTGGCCGTTTCCGTTAAGCAGGGAATCCTTTACGGCATTGCTGGCATACAACATCCTCTTGTGCATCCAGTTCGCCTCCGGGTACTTGGCAAAGAAATTCCTCCAGATGCCGCCCTGCAGAAACCGCCTCACCCGCTCGCCGCCTTCCCATGTCTTGACCTCGTCCACGAGCTTCATGTAAGCCCTCGAAGCCTCGGGCAGCAAAGACCACTCGCCCATCTCCATATACGATGTCGTGGGAAGGTATACCTGTCCTATCGGCTCCTCCCTGTCGAGGTATTCGGCAAACGTCGCGACCTTGAGCCAATCGAGATTGGCCTCCAGAGTTTTAAGGAAATCATCGAGCCATCCTTCATCGAAAACCCATTTGTGGGTGCCGGGCCATACGCCGAACTTCTCGCCGTCGTCGCCGTATATGGCCGCGGTGCCGCGCCTCAAAAACCTTTTCAGCCCTTTCAGGTGCTGAGTCAGATCGTGCGTGGGCCTGAACGGTATCAGGTAGCGGAGCGCTTCGCTTCCGGGGAATACCTTTACGACATTGCCCTGATCCTCGGTGATGTAATACCCGCCAAGCTCTTCGCGGAGCAACCCTGATTTTATGAAGTG
The DNA here is from genome assembly GCA_016218105.1 of Deltaproteobacteria bacterium. Classification (GTDB taxonomy): domain Bacteria; phylum Desulfobacterota; class GWC2-55-46; order GWC2-55-46; family GWC2-55-46; genus GWB2-55-19. Next base: position 25,312 of record JACRET010000010.1, on the reverse strand, counting down.
ATAATCATCGACCACGAGATACTCAAGCCCCGCCTGTTTGATAAACGTGGGAAGCGTGGGCTCCCATACCCTTTCGGCGAGCCAGATGCCTCTTGGCCTCGTGCCGAAGGTCTCCTCTATCTTGTCGGACATCATCCTTATCTGGCCCAGGCGGTCTTCTTCAGGGATGACGGAGAGGACAGGCTCATAATACCCACCGCCCATTATTTCCACCTGTCCGCGCTTGACCATGGCCTTTAACAGCTCTATATACTCGGGATGGTTCTCGATTATCCAGTCGAGCAGATACCCTGAATTATGGAGCGATATTTTTATAGAAGGGTATTTTGAGAGCGACACAAGGAACGGCCAGTACGAGCTTTGATAAGCCTCCTCAAGCACGTGGTCGAAATTGCCAGCGGGCTGGTGGTTATGAATGCAGAAAAGAAAATACGTCATTTACTCTTTGCCTCCGGCTGCGGTAGATGTTGGGTTACGCTCCGCTAACCCAACCTACGGTGCTCAATGCAAAAAAAATTAACAACCATACAAAACATCCCCTCCCTCGATGGGAGGGGATTGAGGGGAGGGTGACCTTTTCACCCCCACCCAAGCCCTCCCCCATCAAGGTGGAGGGTTTTATGAGGACAGACTGTACTGAGTTTGATGCCCAGTTCCGTCAAACCCTGTGAGTTCCCCGGCAAAGCCGGGGTTTACCCGCGATCAAATTAAATCCACGCCGATTGGCGTGGATAAAGAGCCTTCCCTACGGCGAAGGCATTTATATAAGCTCTACTACGTGTGCTACCCTGGCCTTTACGCCGTATTTATGGAGCCCGTCTCTAAGCTGTACCATGCACCCGGGACAGGCCGTAGCCACGATCTCAGCCCCGGAATCCCTGACCGCTTCGATCTTTCTCTTTGTAATCTCTATCGAAAGATCGTAGTTGGCGATACTCAACCCGCCGCCGAGCCCGCAGCAGCTGCAAGGGAAGCTCATCTCCCTGAAGGCTATGTTCTTATTCCCCTTAAGGAGCTCCCTCGGCTCATTCCTGATGCCCTGTGCGCGGTTAAGGTGGCATGGGTCGTGGTATGTGACCGTCTTTTTCACGCCCGCCTCAATGATCTCCGCCTTGAACCCAAGCACCTTTACCAGAAGCTCCGTTATGTCCTTTACCTTTGCCGAAAACGCCTCTACGCGCCTTTTTAAATCAGGTGAATCCGACAGCAGATCGACAAACATATGCTTGAGGCCGTGGCCGCACGTGGCGCACGATGTGGCGATATAATCGCAATCGATCGCCTCGAAGACCTCAAGGTTTTTAAGCGCCATCGACCTCGCGATAGCCGCGTCTCCCGAGGCGAAGGCCGGCATGCCGCAGCAGACCTGAGAGCCCGGCACTATTATATCCACCCCGGCCTTTTTTAAAATATCGATCGACGCTTTGCCGACCTCCGGCATAAGGTAATTAATACCGCATCCGGCGTAGAAAGCCACCTTGACCTGTTTTGTCCTTGCCGGGCCGGATAATCCCTTGACCTCCGGCAGATCCAGAAAAAATGTCCTCGCGAGGGGCGGCAGCAGCCTGCCCTTCCCGATTACTGGGAGGGAAAACCTTGATAAAAGCCCGCTCTCAACGGATGCGTCCTTAAATATCAGCCCCTGTAGCCGCGTCGCTATCTTAAGCGCCATGTCCATAAGCCTTCCCGACTCCAGGAGGTTCTTAAAGACGATCGACGCTGTCACAGGAACGCCGAGCTTCTCGATTAGATCGGCCCTTGCCGAATTATACAGCTTGACGGTATTGACCCCTTTGGGGCAGGTGTCCCTGCACGCCCCGCAGAGGGTACATTCCTTTATATGTCTCTGATACTCTTCGGTTAACCCTATCTCGCCCTTTAGATACGCGTCTATAAGCGTGAGCTTGCCTCTGGCGCTGGCGGTCTCTCTCCCGATCACCCTGAACGTCGGGCAGACCGAACGGCAAGTCCCGCATTTTACGCACTTGAGTATCTCGTCTTTTAAGGTATTCAGCTTTTCCATTTATTTTAACGCTTAGGGCTTAAGCCTTATAGCCTGAGGTTTCCTTATCCGTCTGGAATATCTTCCCGGGGTTTAATATGCCCCTGGGGTCGAAGACGTTCTTTATCCGCTTCATGACGTCAATGGAAGCCGGGCTCAGTTCCATATTCAGATACCTGGCCTTCGTTATGCCGACCCCATGCTCGCCAGATATCGTCCCGTTAAGCTTCAGGGTAAGCTTGAACACATCGACTACCGCATCTTCAGCGGCCTTCGCTTCTTTCGAATCTTTTTTATCGTACATCACGTTGACATGTATATTGCCGTCACCCGCGTGGCCGAAACAGGCGATCAAGAGCCCCTTTGCCTTCGCTATCTCCTGAATACCCTCTATCAGATCGGGTATCGACGCCCTCGGCACTACCACGTCCTCGTTTATCTTGTCGGGCCTGATCTTAAGGAGAGACGGGGAGATGGCCCTGCGGGCCTTCCAGAGGTCTTTTACCTCGTATTTATCCGTAGCGGCCTTGACCGATGACGCCCTGTTCTCAAGACATACTCTCTTTATGGTCTCGGATTCCTTCCTGACCGCCTCGATATTGCCGTCGGCCTCTATAAGGAGTATCGCCCCGGCATCCGGAAACCCGAGCTTCGCGTGCGCTTCAACGCACTTGATGGAGACGCTGTCGATAAGCTCTAGTGTCGCCGGTATGACCTTCGCGCTTATAATCCCTGATACGGCCTTTGCGGCGCCTTTAAGGTCAGGGAATACCGCCAGCAGCGTAACGACTGATTCGGGTTTCGGCAGGAGCCTCAAGTAAGCCTTTGTAATTACGCCCAGGGTTCCTTCAGAGCCTATGAGGAGCCTCGTCAGGTCGTACCCGACCACACCCTTGGCGGTCTTTACCCCTGTATTTATTATCTCTCCGGTAGGCAGCACCGCCTCAAGACCCAGGACATAGTCCCTCGTAACGCCGTATTTGACGGCCCTCGGCCCTCCGGCGCATTCGGCGATATTCCCTCCGATGGTCGAAAATTTAAGGCTCGTGGGGTCTGGGGGATAGAAGAGGCCTGATTTTTCGACCTCTGTCTGCAACTCCCATGTAACGACCCCCGGCTCGACGAGGGCGACAAGGTTTTCGGTATCGATCTCTACAATATTTCTCATCCGCTCGGTGGATAAGACCACCCCGCCCTCTACAGGAAGACTGCCGCCGGAAAAACCCGTGCCAGCTCCGCGTGGTATCACGGGAAACCCTTCCGAGTTCGCCATCTTAAGGATCAATGATATCTCTTTTGCATCGGTTGGAAATACGACCGCTTCGGGCATGTAAGGCGAGTTTGTAGCGTCATAAGAATAGCAGAGGAGGTTCTCTTTCGAGAAAGAGGCGTTCTTCTCCCCGACAATACGCTTAAGCTCTTTTTTGACTATTTCGGTAAGCATCTTTATGAGTCCGTCCGGCTTTTATGAAATTATATAGGTAGATAAGGGGCCAACAGGCCCATTTATCATTATACTCCCAATTCAATTCCACTGCCATAGCAGGGAATTGCCGGCAAGGTACTTATCTTTATATAGGCTAACGCTTGACACGACCTTAAAAGGTCGGGATCTACGCCAGGCACCTGATTAAAAAATATCAAAACAGATAAGGAAAGTCCAAGGGAAAGGCGGGAGGGGAAATTTGGAAAGGGGTTTAAGATGCGCAGAGTACGGGAAAAGAGATTGTCATTGCGAGCGACCGAAGGGAGCGCGGCAATCCAGTTTTCTTTGAAATGAGAGATTGCTTCGGCTTCGCCTCGCAATGACAGGTTCTTCTCTCGGGGATAAGCAGGGTGAAGGGAAAATAACGTTCAAAAATTGTTGGGTTACGCTTTGCTAACCCAATCTACGTTACTGGACGGACGGCTAAAACGTGAATGGATGAATCATTCTCGTTCAAAACACATAGAACACCACAAATACGAGAGGAATAATAAGTACAGCATGTATTCCGTAAATGAGAATTGAAATCTTTTTATCTCCTCTATGTCCCCATATTGCTAAAATCATGGATACTAAGAGAAGTACCAATGCCGTAGGCAAACCTAAGAAGGTTATTTTAAGAGTATAGAAAGCATATTCACCCTGAGATACCGTAATCTCACCCGCTTCCAATAAATCAAGAAAATCCCCGAATAAACTTATTGAGTAAAAGAATAAAACCCATGCAAATATCCCTACAAGCAATCCGACTCTGGATTTAGTTATATATCTCATCATGCTGGTTTACTAACTACTCCGTGTAACGCCCAAAAATTGTTGGGTTACGCTTTCGCAACCCAATCCACCCTACCAAGGCACAATCCTGCTGAACTCGATCAAAGCAGGAATAGACGTATCTACGTACCATATCTGAGCAACACCAGACGGAGGGCCTTTCGGATAGACATCCAAAATCGCAGATTGTATCAGCGATTCGCTCATGAGGGCAATGTCGTCACTTTCCACCAAAAGCACCGTTGTCTTGTCCGGTTTTTTTTTAAGAGTTTCTTTGCCTTTCTGTCGAATTGCGTCTTGATACGGGTTGGAAGAGTACCAGCAGGCTGGATGAAGCGGTAGAAGAGTATACTAGGGGGACGGTTGCTATCTTTTGATATGTGCAGCCGAAAAGGTATCCCAGGAACATCTTTGACGTTGGACCCGTCTGACAAGCGCGGCGACTGGGTTGATATCCAATTCTTTAGTTTTTGACGAATCGCATTCCAATCCTGCCCCTTCTTAACTGCGGTATACTCGATAGAGATTCTCAGACGAAATGAGATAACGAGTTCCCTTTCTATCCCATCAACAACCTTCATAAACTGCGCTGATTCTCCGCGCTGGTCCGGAAGAGTATCTATGCTTGTATGCTCAATTGCGAACGGACCGGCAATTGCGTCAATTTCGGGTGAGCTCCGATTCGTATCTTCCGGCCTTTCGTCAACCTGAAGGCCGGGACAACCATGTTTTCTTAGATACGCGACGAAGGCGTCTATAACAGATATATCTTCCATGTAATAGTAAAGTAGGTCGGGTTAGCGGAGCGTAACCCGACACAAATCTATCCTCAAGAAACAATTCATTCTCCGGTTTTCCGAGGGGTACTGCTCCCATCCCAAAATAGATTACAAGGGGATTGAGGGCTTTACTCTTCCTTAAGCACGTATCCGACACCCCTTACGGTGTGGATGAGGCGCTTGGGGAAGTCTTTCGTGTCGAGCTTGCTCCTCAAGTGGTTGATGTAGACGTCTACCACATTTGTTTCGCTGTCAAAGGTCTGGTCCCAGACGTGCTCGGCGATAAGCGTCCGGGTAAGGACGCGGTTGGGGTTACGGAGGAGGTATTCAAGGAGGGCGTATTCTTTTACAGTAAGCTCCACGTCGACATCGCCCCTTTTGGCCCTGCGGGTAGCCGGGTCGAGGCTCAGGTCGGCGAATTTAAGCACCGGGCTTCCGTGAGAACCCCTTCTCATAAGCACACGGAGGCGCGCCAGAAGTTCTTCAAACGCGAAAGGCTTGGTCAGGTAATCGTCAGCGCCGATATTGAGGCCCTTGACCCGGTCCTCAACCGTATCGCGGGCGGTCAGCAGGAGCACCGGGGTCTTTACACCGGCGGCTTTAAGGTCTTTGAGCACCTCAAGGCCGCTCTTTTTCGGGAGCATTATATCGAGGATGATCGCGTCGTATTCGTTTACCTCGGCATAGTGCTGGCCCTCTATGCCGTCCTCAACGACGTCAACCGCGTAGCTCTCCTGCTCAAGCCCGCGCTTGATGAACGATGCGACTTTTTTCTCGTCTTCTATTATGAGTATCCGCATACAAAAACCTTACTGGCGATAAGCCCGGCTGAATATAATTACCATCTGCCGCTAAGGGCGCCCCCCTTGCTTACCGATATTATATTTAATTAAAAGTGTGAGTCAAAGGGAATCTGAGGAATTAAAAACCTTTAATTTAATTTTAACCACTCAGGGAGGCCCTTCTGGCTCACCTTCCCCATCGCAACAAGCGTGATCTTCTCGGCGCTCAGAAGCTCTGACGCGAGATTTCTCATCTCGTTTAAAGTGACCTTGTCTATGCCTTTGACTATGTCCTTTACGGGGACTACCTCTCCGAAATAGATCTCGTCCCTTGCGAGCTTCGTCATCCTGTTGTCGCTCGTCTCAAGCCCTAAAAGCATCCCGCCCTTAAGCTGCTCCTTGGCGTTTTTAAGCTCGTCTTTCGTTATGGACTTGGGGAGTTTCCTGAATTCGCTCAGGATCAGCCTTACGACTTCCGCAAAGCTGTCTTTTGAAGAGCCTGCGTAAGCTATGAGCGAGCCTGCGTCCTTATACAGGCTCAGATAGGAATAGACCGAGTAGCAAAGCCCTCTCTTCTCGCGTATTTCCTGAAAGAGGCGCGAGCTCATCCCGCCGCCGAGTATCGTGCTTAAGAGGAATATCTTGTACCTGTCCGGATGCGGCTGCGGAGGCGCGGGAACGCCTAAGCACAGGTGCACCTGCTCCAGGTCCTTTTTAATCAGTTTAAGGCCGGGCACCGGGGCCGGACTGTCATGAACGGCCTTGCCGGACTTGCCCTTGATAGACCCGAATGTCGATTTCAGGAGCCTTGTTACCTTCGAATGCTTGAGCCCGCCAGCCGCCGTTATAAAGACGTTATCAGGGCTGTAGCGGTCTTTGAAATATTCCATTATCTCGGCGCGGCCCATAGACTTTATCGTCTCAGCCGGGCCCAGTATGGACCAGCCGATGGGATGGTCTTTCCAGAACCTTTCGGCGAACAGGTCGTGTATGAAATCGTCGGGCGTATCCTCGACCATCTTTATTTCCTGCAAAACGACCATCTTCTCTTTCTCTATCTCTTTTTTGTCGAATTTCGAGTTCATGAAGATATCGGAGAGGAGGTCTATCGCCATCGGGAGGTCTTTGTTCAAAACCTTGGCGTAGAAGCAGGTATATTCCCTTGAAGTGAAGGCGTTAAGCACCCCGCCTACGGACTCTATTTCCCTGGAGATGTCGAGGGCGGTTCTTTTATCGGTTCCCTTGAAAAGGAGGTGCTCGATAAAGTGAGAGACGCCGTTTACCTCTCGGGCCTCGTTCCTTGAGCCTGTATTAACCCAGACCCCGATGGATGAGGACTCAACATCAGGCATCTCTTCGGTTATTACGTTTATGCCGCTTTTAAGGGTGGTTTTTTGGATACGGGACATTTGGGTATTCCAGAGATTAATGGAGAGAAGATGAAAAACATGAGATGGCTTGCCTGCGGCAAGCCATCTCATTTACTTTATAACGTCTGTCCGATTGCTTCTTTTCTCGACAGCCTGATCTTGCCGTCCCTGTCGACTTCGATAACCTTTACAAGCACTTCGTCGCCTTCCTTAAGGATATCCCTTACGTTCTTGACCCGCTCTTCAGCGAGCTGGGATATGTGGACGAGGCCTTCGGTTCCGGGGTAGATCTCGACAAAAGCCCCGAAGTCCATTATCTTCTTGACCTTGCCCATGTAGAGCTTCCCTACCTCGGGCTCCTGCGTAAGCCTCTTTACCATATCGATAGCCTTCTGGGCCGCCGCGCCGTCTGTCGAGGCGATATTGACCTTTCCGGTATCGTCGATGTCTATCTTCACGCCGGTCTCAAGGATGATGCCCTTTATGTTCTTGCCGCCGGGCCCGATGACGTCTTTTATCTTCTCAGTCCTTACGTATATCGTGGTGATCCTCGGCGCGTAAACGGAAAGCTCAGTCCTCGCGGTCTGTATGGCTGACTTCATCTTCTCAAGGATATGGAGCCTTCCCTCTTTCGCCTGATAAAGCGCCTCTTTGAGTATTTCAGGTGTGACCCCGCCTATCTTGATGTCCATCTGAAGGGCGGTTACGCCTTCGGCGGTACCCGCTACCTTAAAGTCCATGTCGCCAAGGTGGTCTTCGTCTCCGAGGATATCGGAGAGAACTACCGTGTCATCGCCCTCTTTTATGAGGCCCATTGCTATGCCCGCCACATGGCCCTGCGTGGGAACGCCCGCGTCCATAAGGGACAACGAAGCGCCGCATACGGTCGCCATTGAAGAAGACCCGTTCGATTCGAATATGTCAGAGACTACCCTTACAGTGTACGGGAAACCCTCGGCAGGAAGTATCTTCGAGACGGCCCTTTCCGCGAGCGCGCCGTGGCCTATCTCTCTCCTGCCCGGGCCTCTTAATATCTTTACCTCGCCGACGCTGAAGGGAGGGAAGTTATAATGGAGCATGAAGGTCTTGTACTCCCATCCCGAAAGGGCATCTATCTTCTGCTCGTCTTCCGACGTGCCCAGGGTGGTGACGACCATCGCCTGCGTCTCTCCCCTTGTGAACAGGGCCGATCCGTGGGTCCTTGGTAGAAGCCCTACTTCGCAGGTGATATTCCTGATGTCCCTGGGGCCTCTGCCGTCTACCCTTACTTTTTCCTTAACGATCATCTCTCTCATGATATTGTACTTCATATCCTCAAAGATGATCACTACTTCGTGTTCTCTCTCGCCGTTTTCTCCGCTCAGGGCGGCCTTAAGCTCTTTCTTCAAGGCGCTGATAGTGCCGTAGCGGTCCTGCTTTACCGGCAGCTTAAGCGCGCTTCTGAGCCTGGCTTCCGAAAACTCCCTGACCCTGGCTTCGAGTTCCTTATCTAAAGCGCGCGGTGTCACCTTTTTCTTCTCTGTGCCCGCCTCGCTGATTATCCTCTTTTGGAGCTCGATGACGCCCTTCATATTCTCCTGGGCGAATTTGAGCGCCTCAAGCAAAAACTCTTCGGAGACGAAACGGGAGCCGCCTTCGACCATTATGATCGAGCTGTCCGTGCCGGAAACGATCAAGTCCAGCTCGCTCTCCTTCTGCTGCTTGAGCGAAGGATTGCATATGAGCTGCCCTCCTATCGAGCCTATCCTGACCGAGGCTATCGGGCCGTTGAAGGGGACATCCGAGATCCCCAGGGCCAGCGACGCGCCTATGGTGGCGACAAGCTCCGGATCGTTTTCCAGGTCTACCGAAAGAACCGTCGCTATTACCTGCGTCTCATGGTAGTAGCCTTCCGGGAATAAGGGACGCAGCGGCCTGTCTATGAGCCTGGAGCCGAGAACTTCCTTCTCGCTCGGCCTGCCTTCCCTTTTGAAAAACCCGCCGGGAATCTTTCCCGCGGCATAGGTCATTTCCATATAATTTACTGTCAGAGGCATGAAGTCTATGCCTTCCGACGCGCTGTCGGCGCGGCAGACTGTCACAAGGACTACGGTGTCGCCGTATCTGAGAGTACAGGACCCCTGGGCCTGTCTTGCCATCTTGCCTATTTCTATTTTGAGCGTCCTGCCAGCGAAAAGAGTTTCGTATTGCCTTACCAACTTGTTATTCTCCTATTCTCTTTCATTTAAAATACACTACGGGCGGCAAAGCGCAGTGGTGCGCCTCTGCCCCCGTTCTGATTACCCGGCCTGAAATTCCTTCAGAAAGATCAAGCGGGACCCTCGCTGGGTTTTATTTAATCCGGCGAACGCCTCTTCAAATCTGTTTGAAGCATCCTGCATGGATAAAAGCTTTAAAGCCGTTGGGAGCCTCCTGCATGGCATAACGCCTTTAAGGCCGCCTGAGCCTCCAGCAGAGTTAAACGCTTCAAAGCCGTTTGAAGCCTCCCTTATGACAACCCGCCTAAGCCCGTCAAGCGGCTGCCGCAAGGAATTCAGGCGCCGCCGATTATGATCGAGATAGATTGCGATTACCTACTACCTTCTCAGCCCTAATCTTTCGATAATGGACTTGTAGCGTTCGACATCGTTTCTCTTTACATAATCGAGAAGCCTTCTTCTGCGGCCTACCATCTTAAGGAGTCCTCTCCTTGAATGGTGGTCGAACTTGTGGGCCTTGAAGTGGGAGCTGAGACTGTTAATCCTCTCACTCAAAAGGGCTATCTGTACTTCAGGAGATCCTGTGTCCCCTACATGGGTCTCAAAAGTTTTTATAATCTCCTGCTTCTTCTCTGTTGCCAGCATCTTACCTAACCTCCTTTCTCCGGAAACCGGTTTTTCCTATATCAAAAAACAACTCTAACTTCGGATATTACAGCATTATATGTGAAGGCTTATGGCCCTTTTGTCCAAAACCCAAAGAATATTAACATCTCTCAGGCCGCAAGGAAAGAAAAACTTTTCTAACTTACGGCAGCCGATGCTTCAGGGATAATTATATCAGCAGATTCCCTTTTAAGCGCCTCGTTTAGAGGTATGATCCGGGAGCGAAGCGACTCCGCCTCTTCTTCCGGGCTAACCGCCTCCCGTATCGTAAACTCGCCGCATGCCGTGCGCCTGAGGCCGGTCATGTGAGCGCCGCACCCGATCAGCCGCCCGGCGTCAAAGCAGATAGACCTTATATATGTGCCCTTCGAGCAAACAGTCTTAAACTCGACATAAGGCATGAATATCTTCGTCACTTCGATGCTTATTATCTCTACTTCCCTCGGCTCCCTCTCGACCATGATGCCCTTCCTGGCGAGCTTGTACAAAGGCACGCCGTTCTTCTTGATCGAAGAATACATCGGAGGCACCTGGCGGATACTGCCCCTGAAACTGGAGAACGCCTTTTCTATATCTTCCTCTTTAACGGAAGATGGGTCGCAAGATGCCAAAACCCGGCCTTCGCTGTCGTATGTGTCGGTCTCTTCCCCGAGTTTGAGGGTGGAGAGATATTCCTTTTTCCCGTTGTCCAAATAGCGCGCGTACTTCGTAGCGCCGTCGATCACGAGCACAAGAACCCCGGTAGCCAACGGATCAAGCGTGCCGAGATGCCCTACCTTTTTAGCGCCAAGCTTCTTTTTTACTACCGCTACGGCGTCATGCGACGTAAACCCGGCGGGCTTGTCTATTACTAAAACTCCGTTCAATATCTGTATCTCCCGCCAAGGCTTGGTTTTTTCCGCAACCCGCTAAACCTTCGTAGCGGCGTACATCTTCTCTTTTATTACTGTTATAACTCTGGTCTTCACTTCGTCAAGAGTTCCCTTGACCATGAACCCGGCTGCGTTCCTGTGGCCTCCGCCGCCAAAGCCCTCTGAGATAACGGCTACGTCCACCTGGCCTTTTGACCTCATGCTTACCTTATACTCAAGAGGCGCGGCCTCCCTGAAGAGCACCCCTACCTCAACTCCCTCAATGCCGCGGGCGTAATTTACGAAGCCGTCCGCCAGGTCTTTTTCAGCGCCGGATCTCTTAAACATATCGAGCGTGACGCTCAAAATGGCCACTTGAGGCCCGCCGTTGCCGGCATCGATTATATCGAGGGTCGAGAGTACCATGCCGAGGAGCTTGTATTTCCTTGCCGGGTAGTTCTCATATACCCTGCGGGAAATATCCCACGGCTCAGCACCAAGCCGTACGAGATCTCCCGCCTTGAAGAACGAGTCCGCGGTGGCGGACGAATATCTGAAAGAGCCAGTGTCGGTATGGATAGCGACATACAGGTTTACTGCTATATCACGGTCTATGGGGATCGCCGCGGCCTTGCAGAGGTCGTAAACAAGCTCCCCGGCGGCGCTTGCGTCCGGCACTATTACGTTTACATCCCCAAAGCAGTCATTTGTGGCATGATGGTCTATATTTATGATCTTACCGGGTTCTTTCAGGTTTACAAAGCCCTTTCCAAGTCTTTCCTTCTGTCCGCAGTCTACCGCGAAAGTAGCGTCGAAAGGGCCGGCCCCTTCCAGATTATGAACGACCGTATCGGCTCCGGGGAGGAATTTAAAGAGATCCGGTACAGGGTCTTCGAGATACGCAGTAACGTCTTTTCCCAGCGACCTCAACGCGAGTGTGACTCCAAGGAGGGACCCTACCGCGTCGCCTTCCGGACTGACATGGGAGACGGTCAGAAACTTCTTTCCCTTTTTTATCTCTTCAATAGCAGCGTCAAATCTTCTGTCCATATTAACATGCCTTTGGAACGGCTCACTCACTCCCCGAATCGGCTTCTTGATATATAATTTTTAAAGGGGGTGCCTAAAGGCTGCCTCCTTCCTTCATATCCTTTATCACTTTCTCTATCCGCTCAGAGTATTCGAGAGACTCGTCAAAAACGAATTGTACGGTCGGAATATGCCTTAAGGTAAGCCTCTTGGCGAGATTTCTTCTGACATAGCCGCTTGCGTTGTTCAGCCCGTTACGGCTCTTTTTCTTGTCTTCTTCCGAACCTATCTGGCTAAAAAAAACCTTTGCCTCTTTCAGGTCGGGCGTAAGCTCTACATGGGTAATGGTAACAAAACCTATCCTCGGGTCTTTTATTTCCCCGTGGAGTATCATGGAGGCTATCTCCTCCTTTATCACATCCCCTACCCTGTCCGAACGTTTGAAACTCATATTGATGCCTTTCACAGCCAAACGGCTTCAGCAATTTATAATTTCTATCTTCTGGTCAATCACTTCAGCGAGGTGCAGATTTTCGATGAAGTTCATCACCTTGTCCATCACGGAGTTGACAAAGGCCCTGTCGTTCCCGACAGCCGCGATCCCCAGCTCCGCCCTCTGCCAGACATCATTGTCGCCGACCTCGGCGATAGACACGTTGAAGCGGTTCTTGACCTTTTCAACGATACTTTTTACCACCATCCTCTTGTCTTTAAGGGAATGGCTCTCGTGGATGATAAGGCTTATGCTGCAGATGCCTGCGACCATTTGTTCTACAAATAAAAGAGCCGTTCCGTTATTCTGCCGGAACGGTCTCTTTCAAAGATTAAAGTTTAGCGGCCTCTTCCTTAAGCGTGTAAAGCTCAATGACATCGCCGGACTTGATGTCATTATAGCCGTCTATCGTCATACCGCACTCATAGCCGGAGGCGACCTCTTTAACGTCGTCCTTGAACCTCTTCAGGGACGAGAGCTTCCCTTCGTATATTACGACATTGTCCCTTATGAGGCGCACCTTGGCCCCCCTTACAGCCTTGCCGTCTGTGACAAAACATCCCGCGACGATGCCAACCTTGGTGATGCGGAATACGTCCCTTATCTGGGCCCTTCCGAGCGTCTCTTCCTTTACCACCGGCGCGAGCATGCCTTCCATCGCGGCCTTTATTTCATCGACGAGGTTGTAGATGATCGTGTAGAGCCTTAAATCAACGTTTTCTTTTTCCGCAAGGGCCTGAGCCTTCGGCTCGGGCCTCACGTTAAAGCCTATGACGATGGCGTCCGAAGCCGCGGCCAGCATAACATCGCCTTCGCTTATGCCGCCAACGGCGCTGTGTATCACCTTTATTTTGATGGCATCCGTGGAGAGCTTGCCCAGGGATTCCTTCACAGCCTCGATAGAGCCCTGCACGTCTGACTTTATAACGAGATTAAGCTCCTTGACCTCGCCCTTGTTTATCTTGTCATAAAGGTCGTTCAAGCTCACCTTTGCGGTCTTCAAGCGGTCTTTTTCAAGGGTCTTCCTCTGGCGGATCGTAGCTATCTGCTTCGCGGTCGCCTCGTCCTTTACGACGACGAAAGTATCTCCGGCAGTCGGCACTCCCGACAGCCCCAGTATCTCTATCGGCATCGACGGGCCAGCCTCTTCAATGCGCTTGCCCCAGTCGCTTATCATGGCCCTTATGCGGCCGTAGTTGGTGCCGGTTACTATCGCGTCCCCGACCTTCAATGTGCCGTCCTGAATAAGCACCGTCGAGACCGGGCCTCTGCCCTTGTCCAGCTTGGCCTCAACGACCACGCCCCTTGCGGAAGCGTCAGGGTTGGCCTTCAATTCGAGAACCTCTGACTGAAGGAGTATCATCTCAAGGAGTTCTTGTATGTTAATGCGTTTTTTTGCGGAGACTTCGATAAATATGGTGTCGCCGCCCCACTCTTCGGATACAAGCCCGTACTGGGTAAGCTCCTGCTTGATCCTGCCGGTGTCCGCCTGGGGGAGGTCTATCTTGTTTATGGCTACTATGATGGGGACGTTTGCAGCCTTGGCGTGGTTTACGGCCTCTATGGTCTGAGGCATAACGCCGTCGTCCGCCGCCACTACCAGGACTACGATATCGGTCGCCTTTGCTCCCCTCGCCCTCATGGCGGTAAACGCCTCATGGCCGGGGGTATCAAGGAAGGTTACGTCGCCTTTTTCCAGATGGACGTGGTAAGCGCCGATATGCTGGGTAATGCCCCCGGCTTCGCCGCTGACGACGTTCGTCTTTCTTATAGAGTCAAGCAGCGAGGTCTTGCCGTGGTCGACGTGCCCCATGACGGTTACGACAGGCGCCCTTGGCTTAAGGCCGCCGGCCGTCTCGGCCTCCTGGCTGCCGGGTTCCATCAGTGTCTCTTCCTGTATGGCCCCGCTTTCCACCTCGTAGCCATATTCCTGCGCTACAAGCGTAACAGCGTCTATATCGATGAGCTGGTTGACCGTAACCATTATACCGAGCCCCATAAGCTTCTTTATAATTTCATTGGCCTTTACGCCTAATCTCTGTGAAAGGTCGGCGACGCTTATGGCGTCTACGATCCTGATCACCCTTTTCGCGGCTTTCGGCACCGTGATCTCGGTCTTTTTCATGGGCCTGGACTGTGTCTGCGCCTGCCCTCTTCCTTTTGACTGGTCTTTTCCCTGGAATTTATTTTTTCCTGGCGGACGCTTGGCGGCGGTAGAGACAAAGAACTTTTTAAGCTCTGGCTCTTTCTCGAATACCTTTACTTCTTTCTTGACGGCCGCGGGTTTTTCCTCCTCGGTAACCGCCTTCTCCTCGACTATGGCCTGGGGTATGGTCTCGGCTATCTTCTCCTCGGCCTCTTCGACCTTAAGCTCAAGGAGTATCTCGGCCGCGCTCTTTTCGCGAACCTTTTTGACGCTGGTCTTTTTGGGAGCCTCTTTCTTTTCCTCGACCTTTGTCTTTACCCTGCCTTTAAGCTTCTTATCGTCTTTTTTCTCTTCCTTCTTTTCTATGACCTTTACCTGAGGTTGTTCAGGCTTTGCCTGGACAGACGGTTCTGCCCTGACTTCTACCTTTTCAGGCTCGGAAGGCTTCATCGCCGGAGCTGGTTGTTCAACAGGCTTTTCCTCGACCGCGGCAATCGGCACGGGCTCGGGTTCAGGCGCTTTTGGGGCGGTCCTTCGCCTTATGACAGAGGGTTTAATCCTCTTCTCCTCGACATCTTTTGTCTGTTTCTCTTTTTCGTTTGCCATCTTGATTAAATTAAATCCCCTTGAAAGGCAAATGCCTTTTGTCTAGTGTTCTTTTTATAAAAATATAAGGGCTTAAGAACCGGTTGGAAATTCACGCAACATCTCTTTTTCCTCAGGGATGATGAGCCTGCTTCTTAAAGCCCTGCCAAACGCGTCCTTCTTCCGGTAAGCCTCTTTTAAACAGGCTTCATTTCTGCAGACATACGCCCCTCTGCCGGGCAGCTCCGATCTTTTATCCACAGTGAGCGCCCCGTCCCTCGAAGCAAGCCTTACGAGAGCGGATTTGTCCTTCACCTCTCTGCAGCCCAGGCAGGTCCTCCGCGGCATCCTTATCTATTACCAGCCTTATCCTGGATAGCATCAAGGATACGCTCCATGTCTTCTTCACCGATCTCTATCTTTTCAAGCCTCTCCCGGGTAAGCCTTAAGAGGCTTTCTGCATTATTATACCCCGCTTCGATCAGCCTGCCGGCGACTTCCGGTGTGACGTGAAGAAAATCCTCTACCACTTTAAGGGCGGCGGCCCTCTCTTTTTCCTCTCTGGCGTCGGCTGCAAGCACTTCCTTGCGGAGCGCCTCATCAGGGGTCAGGCCTTCTCTTGCCCCCTTTGACTCGCTCTCAGTGCGTATGTCTATCTTCCAGCCCGTGAGCTTGGCTGCGAGCCTTACGTTCTGGCCTTTTTTGCCTATCGCGAGCGAAAGCTGGTCGTCCGGGACGATTACTTCCATCGCGTGCTCGGCGTCATCGGTTATTACCCTTGATATCTGAGCGGGTGACAGTGTATTCTTTACAAAAATGGCATGGTCGTCAGACCAGTGTACTATGTCTATTTTTTCACCCTTAAGCTCCTGCACTACGGCCTGTACCCTGGAGCCTTTTACCCCGACGCACGCGCCAACCGGGTCGACATCGGCGTTATTGGAGATCACCGCGATCTTTGCCCTGTCTCCGGGCTCCCTGGCCGCGCCTTTTATCTCGACTATGCCTTCGTATATCTCCGGGACTTCCATCTGGAAGAGCTTCATCAGAAATCCGGGGTGGGTTCTGGAGAGTATGATCTGCGGCCCTTTAGCCTCGCTCTTGACATCAAGCACTATGCCCCTGATCCTCTCGCCCTGCCTGTAACCCTCTCTCCTGACCTGTTCTTTTTTAGGGACCACGGCTTCCGCCCTGCCGAGGTCTACGATTATATCGCCCTTTTCAAATCTCTGGACTATGCCGGTAATGATCTCGCCTTTTTTAGAGCTGTATTCGCTGAATATTATGTTGCGCTCGGCTTCCCTGACCTTCTGGATGATAATCTGCTTCGCGGTCTGGGCGTCGATGCGGCCAAACTCTTTGGCATCGAGCTTTACGCCAAGACTGTCTCCCAAAGCGACTTCAGGGTCGAGTTCACGCGCCTGGTCAAACGAGATCTCAAGGTCGGGGTTCTCCGCTTCCTCAACGACTGTTTTAAAAAGGAACAGCTCTATCTCGCCGGCGTCTTCCTGATAATGGGCCTCTATGATCTTATTAGGGCCAAACCTCTTTTCAGCGGCTTTGAGCATGGCGGACTCAAGGGCCTCGATAAGAATATTCTTATCTATGCCTTTGTCCTTGCCAACCTGATCGATAATATTTGTTAAATTGACCGACATTTAAAAAAACCTCCAACTATGCTTTAATTTTTTATTTTTTAAAATTCTAAAATTCGACCTCAAGCCTTGCCCTGTCAATACTGGAAAGGGGTATCTCGAACTTCTTTCCGTCAAAGTCCGTTACCAGGACCTTTCCGCCTTCAACGCCGTCTATGACGGCCTTGAAGTTCTTCCGTCCATCGATAGCCTCCCTGGCTTTTATCTTCGCCTTTTTTCCGGTGAACCTGACAAAATCCTTTTCGCTCAACAAGGGCCTGTCAAGCCCGGGAGAAGATACTTCCAGGACATAGCGTTGCGGTATCGGGTCTTCCACATCGAGGATGGTGGAGAACTCGCGGCTGAAGCCGCCGCAATCGTCAACCGTTACGCCGCCCGGCTTATCGATGAATACTCTAAGTATGCGCCTGCCGTGTTCGGTCGTAAATACCAGATCGACAAGTTCCAGGCCCAGGCTTTCAAGAACCGGTTCAGCAATAGCCTTGAGCTTGTCTTCAAGACCTTCTATCTTCAACGCCCCTCCCCGTAACCCCGGTATTGACCTCTTTTGTAAAATGCAGATCGACGGCTTGTTAAAAGAGATTTTCAGTTCTCTTAAACAAAAAAGTGGGCAGATGCCCACTCTAATTGAAGTTAAGAGGCTTTTAATGTATATAATTTAACACACAAAAAAAGTTATTGCAAGTGTAAATTAAAGGTTTTCCGTAAGGATTTTATGATATTTCAAAAGGGTTTCAGCCTCCCGGGAGACGGCGCGCGCGGGCAAAAACAACTTGTTAAAACCCTATTGCTCTGCTATACTTCAACTGCATCTCCATGAGTAAAATCGCGGTACAAATCACTTCGATCGGGCCTCTCCGAACAAAAAAAATGGGACATGACCGGATGGTAAACGAAGACCCTGTAAAGGCGCTTAAAGCCGCGCTGACAGATGAGCTGCACATAGACCTGAAGACCAATCCTATACACTGCCGCATGGAGGAGACAAGCCTTCTTATAGAAGGCCTGGTCGGGAAGGTCTCGGAGAAAAAACGGACGCTCCTGAAGGCTATGGAGCTTGCCGGAAGCTCCGGCGTAATTGACAGGCTCCGGGTACGGCCCGCCAGCCGCATGAGCGACGGCGAGATAAAAAAACATATGATGGACGCCCTCGACGAGGAGCAGACATTATCCGGTTACGACATAAAGGTCGAGGTCAACGACGGCGTAATTGACATCGAGGGAGAGGTCTGGTCATTAAGCCATAAACGTATCGCCGGGGTGCTCGCCTGGTGGATACCGGGCTCCCGGGACGTAATAAACAGCATCGAAGTCAAGCCTCCTGAGGACGACAACGATGACGAGATAGTGGACGCGCTCAGGCTCGTACTTGAAAAAGACAGGCTGGTGGACGCAACCTCTATCCGGCCCAGGGCCAGCAATTGGACGGTAATTTTAGACGGGGTCGCGTGTTCGGAGACCGAAAGAGCGGCCGCCGAAGACGATGCCTGGTATATATGGGGCGTGAACGAGGTGATAAATAATATCACCATAGAAAAAGGCACAGCCCACGAAAACCCTTAAGGCGGCTGCTACCAGTTTGCCTGACGCCGGACGAGCTTTGATAAAAACGAAGCAGATGGACTTTTGCAGCAACCTGTTAGAACCTAAAAGTTTTCATTAAAATATCCCAACCCGGAGGCTGTTTTCGCAGATGAAGAAGATCAAGATCACTTATGTAGACCCTAAGACAAAGACACAGAACGGACTTTTCGGAGAAGGCTGTTACGGAAGCGCATGTGAGGATGAATGCTGTGAGTACGGCTGCGATGTAGACCTTGCCACCCTTAAGCTCATCTACAAGCACAAAGACCTTATAGAGCCGCTCATAAAGGCAAAGGTCGAGAACTGCTTCTCAACAGAGCTTAAGATAGACGACGATTATATCGGAGGGTCTTACAGGGAGACCGCGGTAAGGAAGAAGGACAAGATATGCGCCTTTCACCTCGTTGGGAAACGCGGGTGCTCCCTCTTTTATCTGTGGGCTACTAAGAAAGCCCCTAAAAGGATAGTCCCTACGATCTGCCGGGTATACCCGATAACATGGCACAGGGGCAAGCTCTTCATAGACAGGCCCCTCAGGAAATCCTGCAAGTGCAAGGATGCCGTACCGAAGGGATCGAAGGTTCCGTCCTTGTTCGAGACGCAGAAAAAAGAGATCAGGGCGGTCTTTGACATACAGGAAGGAAAAAAGACGGCCGCGAAAAAGTAATAAAAACCCCCGAAATCCTGGGTTTTCAAGCCTGCCTAATAAAACACCTGAAATCAAAAAGGCCCCTTACGGGGCCTTTTTTTTAGTCCCTGGTTCACCCCCGGCATTTTTCTCTACTCTGCCATCGTTCTAAAATCTTACTTCCTAACTATCTAAAAAAATTGTATAATTTTAAAAAATCAGAGCAATATACTTAACCTGCCGCTCTTCCCCGTTATCCTGATCCCTGCAGACGCATATTAATCTTCCATATATTGCCCCAATATCAACAATCAAGCCAGGGGATTACCTTGTCATTACTCATTTCCGCCGCAATCGTCGCGCTCGCTATCGTGATATATTCTCTTAGCATCTCCAGAAAATCAAAGAAAGCCAAAAAAAAGATCATGGCCGCCCGTGAGCAGGGCTTCCATGAACCGGTCTCGATCTATCCGAAGATAGACCCGCTTAAATGTATCGGGAGCGGGGCTTGCGTCACGGCCTGTCCTGAAAAAGACATACTCGGCATCGCTGGAGGGCGGGGCCGCCTCATAAACGCCTCGCACTGCGTAGGCCACGGGGCCTGCGCCGCGGCGTGCCCTGTCGGCGCTATCACGCTTGTCTTCGGGACAGAGACCAGGGGTGTCGATATCCCGCACCTTACCCCAAACTTCGAGACCAACATAAAGGGCATCTTCATCACAGGCGAACTCGGCGGCATGGGACTGATTAAAAACGCCATTACCCAGGGCACCCAGGCAGTTGAGCACATCTCCTGCCTCTTGAAAAAGGAGGGCGCCGCAAAAGACGGGGTCTACGACCTTGTTATAGTCGGCGCGGGCCCCGCTGGAATAGGCGCCTCGCTGATGGCCTTCAAGAAAAAACTCAGGTTCACAACTTTAGACCAGAACGATATCGGAGGCACTGTTCTTCAGTACCCGAGGCATAAGATAGTGATGACATCTCCCGTAGACCTCCCGATGTACGGAAAAGTGAAATTAAAGGAGACTACCAAAGAAGCGCTCCTCGGCCTCTGGACATCGGTCATCGGGAAGACAGACCTTAAGATACAGACAAACGAGAAGATGACGGGATTAAAGCAGGAGAACGGGGCCTTCAGGGTGATCACTTCAAAAAAAGAATACCTGTCAAAATACGTGGTGCTCGCCATAGGCAGGCGCGGCACCCCCAGGAAACTGGGCGTGCCCGGGGAGGAGCTTCCAAAAGTGGCGTACAGTCTTCTCGACCCCGAGCAGCACAAAAACTGCAAGCTTCTGGTTGTGGGAGGAGGCGACAGCGCCGTAGAGGCCGCTCTCGCGCTTTCGGGTCAGCCAGGCAACGAAGTCATACTTTCATGCTGGACGGATAATTTCAGCCGCATAAAACCTATGAACCTTAAAAGGCTCGATGAGGCGCTCTCGAAAAACTCCATAAAGGTCATCTACAATTCGACCGTGGCGGAAATAAAGCCCGATGAGGTACGGCTCTCGACGGGTTCCGCGATACAGGCGGTCCCGAACGATTATATCTATGTCTTTATCGGCGGAGAGCTGCCGAATCAATTCCTCAATTCCATCGGCATAAAGATCGAGAAGAAATTCGGGACAGCCTGAGTTAGCAGGCTGCTGAAAAACTCTAACAGCCGTCATTGAGAGCGGAGCGAAGGAGTCTCGTATTTAAACCCCCTCACCCAGCCTCTCCCCAAATGGGGAGAGGGGCTTCTTCTGTGTAGGGCCCGTTCCCAGAACGGGCCGGGAAGCTATAAGAAAAAAAAACCTCCCCTCCCTCGATGGGAGGGGACTAAGGGGAGGGTGAAATTTTTGGTAAAAGCCCTTTTGCGCGCTGCCGCGCGCTTTCGGGTATTGGCTCCGCTCTCTGTCGGCTCTCTCACTCCAATGGAACTAAAGCCCGATCGTTCGCCTCCTTTATGCTCGCTACGCAATAGCCCTGGTCTTTTTTTGAAGAACAAAATAAAAAATGCGGATGGACTTTTTCCGCCTGCTAGAATTTATATGAGAGGCGCGAAAGCAAGCTGTTGATCGTATACCCGCTTGCGCTCTCTCCGTCATACGTAAGGGAGAGGTTCCACTTCTTCGAAAAGTAAAAGTACCCTGACGCGCCGTATGCCCATACCTTGGAGCTGTCCGCATTGACATACTTGCTCTCGGTAAAAGACCCGTTGAGCATCAGTTGGAAGGTCTCCCTGAAGTATCTCGACAGCTCCAAACCGTAGGTGATGTGTTTGGCCCCGAAGCCGTCGGCTATCGTAGCGCTTAAGTTGGAGGATACGCCGGTCTTTCCGAGGGTGTCGACATTTAAGCCCGCCTTATAGCTCATCGATCTTTTGTATTCCTCCTCAAGGCTGGATAAATTCCTCGTCTGCTTCTCTACCCTTCCGTAAAAATTGTACTTCTCTTTTATGCGGTAATTACCGCCGAGGTAATATGACTGCTGAAGACCTGTATCGGCTTCGTAATCCACAGATTTATAGAACTGTACGGATCTGAACTGGTTGTAACCGAGCGTTACGCTCTTATTGGCGTCGGGGCGCATAGTAAGTTCAAGCATCCCGTTCGTAAGGCTTAAGCCCTTGCTCTTCTGGTTTATGTCAGCCGTGAGCATCGTATAAAGAGAGACCGCGTTTACAGGGAGGTAGTACGCCTGCCAATAGATATATTGCCTGTCGGTGCCGCCTTTATAGGTGTTATGAGTAAAGGCGAGATTTGTGTTGAGCGTGTCTTTCTTATAATATACATAAGCGCCCAGGGAGGCGTAATCTGCCGTAAACATCTCGGTGAACGGGTCTGGCTTGAGGCCGCCGAATGCGCCAACCCCGAATTTACCCTTCTCAAACGCCAGATTGATCCCGTCTATCCTCTCCAGCGACAGCTCCTTTGGCCAGACACGCCCGACCGCGAGGTAAAGGGCCTTCCCTGTGTAATCAAGGTTCAAGACATCTATGCGCTCATTTTTTGTCGAGCTTTTATATGAGCCGAGATTGGACCTGTTTCTTCCGTCAAAGTGAAAGCCCAGCGTCCCGGATTTATTTAATTTAGTGGTGTTGAGTTTCACCCTGGTAGTCAGGAGGTGCTGCTCTCCTTCTATGCTCGAATCCTTGTAAAAGAAGTCCTCCATGTATATCGTCCCGTGATTCTCCACGGCGGATGCCCTTAAAGCGGGCAGCAGGAAGATAAGAACGCAAAAAGCTATAATCGATTTTCCCATAACCTTGCCTTTACTTGGTTCCATAAGGATGGCAGCTTAAGCATACTGAATCCGATGTTGTCTTATGGGTATCCGCGCCTACTGATTTATGGCAGTTAATGCAATTGCCGGTGCTGTACTTCTGGCTAGGATGGCAGTCTGAGCACGCCGAATAACCTTTATGCTTCGACGGGAAGGTCGTCAGGGTCGAGTGGCTGGACATAGTTCCCGGAGACCAGGAAGGATATGTGTGGCAGCTCTCGCATTTTGTCCCGAACGAACTGCTGTAGGTAGTATGCGCCGAAGGCGCGTCGCTCGTATGGCATGACGAACAACTCCCCGATATGGAGGTATGCGAGAAAGTCCACGCCGGGTACTTATGGCAGTTCTCGCAGGTAGTCGAATATTTGGCGGTATTGCTCGAATGCGTCGAGGGCCTGTCATTCAGATGGCAGCTTGAGCATCCCGTAGTGGCTGAAGTATGCTTGGTCGAAGTCCACGAGGCGGTGGAAGTATGGCAGTTCTCGCAGGTCGTCGAATATTTCGTGGTATTGGCGGTATGTGTGGACGGCCTCTTGCTCAGGTGACAGCTTGAGCACCCCGTAGTGGCTGAAGTATGCTTGGTCGAAGTCCACGAGGCGGTAGAGGTATGGCAGCTCTCGCATGTCGTCGGGTATTTTGTCGCATCCGCGGTATGGGTCGAAGGCCTGCTGGTTAAGTGGCATGATGAACAGCCGCTGGTTACAGCTGAATGCTTTGAACTGGCCCACGAGGCTGTCGAGGTATGGCAGTTCTCGCAGGTGGTCGAGTAAGCGGTCGAATTGCTCGTGTGCGTTGACGCCCTGTCGTTCAGATGGCAGGTTGAGCATCCGGTAGTGGCTGAAGTATGCTTGGTCGAGGTCCATGACGCTGTCGAGCTGTGGCAGTTCTCGCAGGTGGTCGAATATTTTGTGGTATTAGCCGTGTGCGTTGAGGGCCTGCTGCTCAAGTGGCACGATGAACAGCCGCTGCTTACTGTCGGATGCTTTGAGCTAGTCCACGAGGCGGTCGAGGTATGGCAGTTCTCGCAGGTCGTCGAGTAAGCGGCCGTGTTGCTCGTGTGGCTTGAGGGCCTGCTGTTTAAGTGGCAGGTTGAGCACCCAGTGGTGGCTGAAGCATGCTTGGTCGAGGTCCATGACGCGGTCGAGCTATGACAGCTTTCGCAGGTCGTCGGGTATTTTGTAGTATTGCTCGAATGCGTTGACGGCCTGTCGTTCAAATGGCAGCTTGAGCAGCCGGTCGAGGTTGACGTATGCGTTACCGTGGCCCAGGAGGCTGACGAGCTGTGGCATATCTCGCAGGTCGTGGAATACTTCAAGGTGTTGCTCGAATGCGTTGAAGGCCTGTCGTTTAAGTGGCAGGTCGAGCAGCCCGTAGTGGTTGAAGTATGTTTGGCCGTATTCCATGAAATAGTCGAGGTATGGCAATTTTCGCAGGTCGTTGAATACTTGGCGGCATTGGCGGTGTGCGTCGATGGCCTGGCGTTTAGATGGCAGGTTGAGCAGCCGCTGGTCACAGCCGAGTGCCTGGCTGTCTCCCATGACGCGGTCGATGTATGGCAATTCTCGCAAGTGGTGGAATAAGACGAGGGATTGCTCGTATGGCTTGAGGGGCGCCTGTTCAAGTGGCATGTCGAACACCCGGAATTTGCGCTTACGTGTTTAAACGCCCACGAGGAAAATGTTTGAGTGTGGCATTTGGTGCAATCCTGGCTATACGCGCCCGCCGAATGGCCCGGCGCGCTATTGTACGATGAGATATGGCAATTCACGCAGACCGTGGACGTGGCCCTGTAAACACGGTTCTTATGGCAATCAAGACAGTCAGCCGTGCGATGCCTGCCTGAGAGCGGATAAGATGTGCCGCTTGTGTGCCTGAACCTGCTTAAGCTCCATGATCTCTCGCTGTGGCACTGCTCGCAAACAGAGCCGAACTGGTTCTGATGAGGGTCGGCATGGCACTGGGTACAGTAACGCGCCAGCTTTTTGTACTCGCCCTTTGTCGTATGGCAACTCTGGCAGACGAGGTCTTTATGAACCCCGCCAAGCTCAAACCCGGCCTTCTTCTTATGGTCGAATTTCCTCGGCCCCCAGTCGGATTGCGTATGGCAGACGCCGCACTCTTCCTTAAACTTACCCTTATGCGTGTCCTTATGGCAGTCTATACACTTCTCGGCTTTGGTCCGGTAACTCTTGCCTTTGTGGCACTTGGCGCAAAGGATGTCCTTGTGCTTGCCTATAAGCGGGAACTTGGTCTGGATATTGTGGTTAAGCGTTATCTTTTTCCAGTCCGATGTCACATGGCATTTTTTGCAATTGCCGCCAAGCTCTTCCTTATGGACGTCGTTCTTGGCGTGACAACTCAAACAATCGTCAGGTAGCGGCTTGTATCTGCCTTTTACATGGCACTTGGCGCATTCCACCTTAAAATGCTTTCCGTCAAGCCTGTAGCCTTTGTATCCCGGGGAGTTGTGGTCGAATGTCGTAACGTTCCATCCCTTTACCGCATGGCAGGCCTCGCAAAGCTTCGCACCGAACTGATTTTTATGGGGATCTTTGTGGCAGTCGAGACAATATTTGGATGCAATGGGCTTGAATTTGCCCTGCACATGGCACTTATCGCACGGGGTCGTGATGTGCTTGCCCTCAAGCCTATAGCCCTTGTACTCAGGGGATTTGTGGTCGAAGCTTGTTGCCTTCCAGCCTTTTACGTTATGGCATGACTCGCAGGTCTTTCCGGGGAACTGTTTCTTGTGCGGGTCTTTGTGGCAGTCGAAACAGGCTTTGAACGCTAACGGCTTATAACGCTTATCCGGATGGCACTTTTCGCATTTTACATCGATATGCCTGCCTGTAAGCGGATAAGCCGATCCGGTAGTATGATTGAACTTCTGAATATCCCGCCAGCCCCGGATGTTATGGCAGTTTTCGCAGACGCTGCTGAGCTGTTTTTTGTGGACGTCTTTATGGCAAGCCGCGCACTCCACGGATACCCCCGTATAGACGCCCTCTTTTTTGTGGCAT
>JACRET010000071.1 GCA_016218105.1 Deltaproteobacteria bacterium | reverse complement strand
TGGACTATCTCCATGCCGTATCTCGAAACTCCCCTTATCTTTGCCGCTATCTCTTTTTCTATCGTGCTGCCCTGCTCGGCTATTTTACAGAACGCCATCCATTTGTAACGCGTCCATCTCCTTTTCTCCAGGGTATCTGTTCCGGGCGTCGACAAAGGATTCGAGATTACCTTTTCAATATGCTCGATAAGCTCAGAAATTTTAAACGGTTTTCTAAGATAACTCCTCTTGAAATCCGTAAGCAGGGCGATCTTTTCGCGGGAGATTGCCCCGGAGATGAAAAGGAATCTGTCTCTCAGGTAAGGAAAATCATTTATAGCATTGATATAAAAACTTATGCCGTCCAGTAAAGGCATGTCTATATCCGAAACAACCGCATCGAAATTGAACGACTGAAGGCTCTCAAAAGCCTCTAAGCCATTGGAAGCGCGTTCAACGGAATATCCTGTCATGATCAGGGCCTCTGAACAGATTTCCCTGATCGCTTCATCATCGTCTACGATAAGAATTTTACGAAAGTGCATATAAGTTTCTCCGTAGACTTACTTTATGGAGATTGAAGCTCCCTGCGGCAAGCCGCGAGGAATGCGCTCGCTATGCATATCCAATTTTAAAGATTAAGCATACTAAATCAATTCAATAATTGTGCCAAGCAAAAATAAAATGTTAAAAAATGAATAGTTTATAAAAATCAGTCGGTTGGGTGAACAAAGATGACAGGCAGCAAAGGTAAAAGGCGTGTCATGACACACATCTGTTAATGTCACACATATGTGTCAAGAGGGGTTTTGAAGTTAAAGAATCGAAGCTCCCTGCGGCAGCTGCGTGTAATGCGCTCGCTTTGCATATTCAGGTCTAAGAGTGGGAACTCCGCAAGGCGCCCGATTAAAAACCCTGCCTGGCGGACTTTATGAGGACTGTATAATAGGTACTGTCTATAACCTTGAATGCCCCGCCGGAGAGCGGCAAAAATCCTTCTATCGCCTCTGGCTGCGGGGAGGAGAATACCGCGTCAAACGGAAAGCTTGAGACCTTTTTGAGCCGCGTAAAGTCCTTCCAGGCGTCCTCCGGGTTTTTGAAGAAGAGCACGGGCTTGCCTGCATAATATTCAAATGTCGGCGGCGGCTGTGGATAGTCCTTATCGGTATTCACATCTATGTAAAAGATCACGCCGTCGTTGTCTGTCATCGCCCCAAATTCCTTATAGGCGTGGAGTATGGATTTATCTACCGCGTGATTCGGCCATTCCTTTACGTATCCTATCGTCCTCTCGATCTGTGAATACCAGAGTATTACAGCCAATATGGATGAAAGCGCCACAAGCCCCGTGATTACGGGTTTCGCGCTGAACCCGCTTAGAAAAGCGGACGGCGATCTTAAAAAACGTATCGCAAGGTCGGTAGAAAACCCCACAAGGAGCCCGAGCGCGGGCGCGAACTGGCGGCCCTGATAATTGAGATCATCGGTCTTGGCGAAAAGAAAGGTATATATCGAACCGGCAATAAGTAAAAGTATAAAGATTCTGAACTCCGGCCATCTGTACTGCGTCTTGCTTTTAACGTAGGCAAATACCGCCGCAAGGAAAGCGGCCAGAGGGAGCGAATAGGTTGTCTTGATCCCTGTCATTAGAATTAAGGGCGTAAAGACCGCTTTTATATGTTTGATGAGTCCGCCGCCCTCGGCGCCTCCGCCTGTCCGGTACTGGAGCACGCCTTTGAGGTCAAGGAGCAGGTCCTCCGTCCCAAGATACCACCAGTTCTGTATCATCTGTAGCGAGAAGCCTATCACAGGGGCTGTCGCGTAGAGGGCCCACTTCCCTATGTGGAGGGGCTTATCGAGCCGCCCTGTCCAGAAGGCGAATATATCGAGCCCTATGAGCCATGCGTAGATGAAAAATGTCGAGTCGTAAGATGACACGGACAGCAAAAGATAAAGCAGCCATGTGAAAAAAACGTACCTGTTGTATTTTTTCCCGTCCTTCGTATGGCTCAGGGCGGAGATGCTCACCGCGAGTATCGCGAACCTCAAGAGGTCGTCGAGCGGCTGGTTATTGAGCGTGTCCGCGAAGTCCAGGAACATGGTCGAAGCCCCGTAATAAAGGACACCGAAAAAGGCCAGGAGCGGCGTAGATATCCTGTTTAAGAATACATACAAGAGTATAAGGCCGCCAAAAGAGAAACCGAGGCTCAGAAGCCTGAAGGCGTGCCTTTCCGTAACGCCGGCTTTTCGGAGGAAAGCATACGGGAGCACGAACCCGCTCGGGTAGTGCGTATAATAAAGACGCCTGCCTATCAGGTACCCGGTCACGGTGCCTCTGGCGTGCTGCCTGAGCTCCGGGTCATCGAGATACTGTACGGTCTTTGAATATCCGATAGGCAAGTATAAGAACTTATGATTGATTATGCCGTCGTTAGCCCAGTGCTCCAGTGTCAGGAGTGTCTGGGCAGAGGGTTCGCCCCATCCGCTCCATCCTTCTTCAGGTAGTGTCTTAAGACCTAGATAGGCCCCGAGCAGTATTAAAAGGATTACGAACGGTATATGGTGCTTTAATTTTGATGGGCTAGCGTCTGACATGTTCACCCTGGGCGCGAAGTATTGAAGCACCCCGCGGAATCCGCGGAGAATCTTCGATATGTAAGGAAACAATTTCTATCCGCTCGCTATGCATATTCAGGCCAGAGGAAAATATATCCCAAAAAGGTGGAGATGGCAATCGAAAATAGTCAGTGTTTACAAGGGGTTTAGGGATGGGTCTTTTGTTTGAAGGTGGGCCGATCCTACCCTACCGGTCTACAGGGGCTTCTTCTGTGTAGGGCCCACTCGAAGAACGGGCCGGGATGTGAAAATTCGTGCAGGCTGGTACAAGGCCTTTTTGCGCGTTGCCACGCGCTTTCGGGTATTGGCTCCGCTCGCTGTCGGCTCTCTCCCTCCAATGGAACTGAAGCCCGGTCGCTCGCCTCTTTTATGCTCGCTTCGCAATACCCCTGGTATTTTTTACAGTAGGGCAATAAGGAGAAGGTTCCAGATAATCTTTTGCGGAAATACTGGCGGAGAGGGGGGGATTCGAACCCCCGGTAGAGTGTTACCCCTACAACTGCTTAGCAGGCAGCTGCCTTCAGCCGCTCGGCCACCTCTCCATCAGGTTTACAAAAAGTTTAGCCATTTATTTGTATCACGAGTTTATGATATAATCAAGGCTGCTTTCCATTATATATTCCATTCAGAGGTAGATATGGACGATATCAAGGTTTGCCCGGAGTGCAATGCTGAGTATTACGCCCATGTGAGGATGTGCAGGAGCTGTGACGTCGATCTCGTAACGCCTGAGGAAAGGCAGCGGCTTAAAGCCGTGCCTAAGGCTGAAGGCGCCCTTGTCTGCATAGAAGAAGGCGATTACGACAAGATAACCCATCTTGCGAGCGCGCTGGAGCGGGAAGGGCTTGAGACCCACGTCCTTAAGGCCCAGAAAGGCGGTTGCGGCGGCGGAGACTTTGGTTTATTCGTAGCGCAGTCCATAGCCCGTATGGCGGCAGGCAAGATTGACGAAATCTGGAATAAGATGCATCCCGAACTAAAAGAGGCTGAAGCGAGGCTTGAGGCAGGGCTTTGCCCCGCGTGCGGCGCCAAAATGCCTGACCGATTCGGGGAATGTCCTGACTGCGGGTTGAATCTTGGCGGCGGCTGCGATGATGGGGGGTGTAACTCAGGTGGATGCCATTAGGAGGTGTTGCTTAACATCCGTGATTATTTGCTGAGAATCTTCGTTACGCCTCAGTGTCTTCTTTTTTAAACGTTTTAGAACTGACCTTTAAAACTTAAGAGGGAAGCTTTCTCCCCCCCTTATCAAAAATCGAATATCTTTTAATCCCCATCTTCTGGAGCTTGAATTTAAGGGCTGTGGAGAGTACCCCAAAGCCGTATATCACGCTCCTTTTGAAATTTATCGAAGAGGCGTCCGTGAAATATTTGGTGGGACAGCTGATCTCGCCTATCCGGAAGTTGAAGTAAGCCGCCTGCGCGAGCATCTCGTTATCAAATACGAAGTCATTTGAATTCTCAAGCAGCGGCAGGCCTTTTAAAACTTCTTTGCTGAATGCCCTGTAGCCTGTGTGGTACTCGGATATCTTTTCGCCAAGGAGCAGGTTCTCGGCCAGGGTCAAAAACCTGTTCGAGATATATTTATAAACCGGCATACCGCCCTTAAGCGCGCCTGTTCCGAGCACCCTTGAGCCCAAGACCACGTCGTATTCCCCGGAGGCGATCATCGAGGCCATAGCCGTTATCAGCTTTGGGGCGTACTGGTAATCGGGGTGTACCATAACGACTATGTCCGCCCCGAGCCTTAACGCCTCTTTATAGCAGGTCTTCTGGTTGCCGCCGTACCCCATATTCTTTTTGTGGACAACGATATTTTTTATGCCGAGCCTTTTCCCTTCCTCGACCGTTTTATCGCTGGAGCAGTCGTCCACAAGCACGATCTCATCGACGATATCCAAAGGGATATCCTTATAGGTCATAAGGAGGGTCTTCTCAGCGTGGTAAGCGGGAAGGACTACTGCTATCTTTTTACCGTGAAGCATAATCGCAAGGCCTCTTTCATGAGAAAAGCTGTGAAAATTATGGCAAATTGCGGTATCCGTGTCAATGAAATATGCGCCTGACGTGTTTTGCGGGCCCGTTAAGTACAGCCCGGCTTTGATCCACCCTTAAAAGAGGCGGGTCTTCCGCCGGGCATTCGATTAAAAAATTGACCTTACATCGCATTTTGGGTAATAATATTTTTCCCGGAAGCGTTATAATCAGGGTATCCCTATCGTGAAAGAGCGCAAACATATCATCCTGGCCGCGGCATTCCTTGTGGCCGTCCTGACCTTGATTGTCTATCTGCCTTCCTTGCAGAACGGTTTTGTAAACTGGGATGATCCCGGATACGTCTATAAAAACGCGAACATACGCTCTTTGAACCTCTATTGGGTCTTTACCGCCGAGGTCGTAGGCAACTGGCATCCGCTGACGCTGCTTTCTTTCGTGCTCGATTATGCCGTCTGGGGGTTGAACCCGAAGGGCTATCACCTGACGAATTCAGTCCTCCATGCGGTAAACACCTTCCTCTCCGTAATACTCGCGTTCTCGCTCTGTGCATCCGCTAAAAAAACCAAAGAGGGCCTTTACCGAAGCTGGCCGGTATTCGCCGCGATAATCACAGGCCTCCTCTTAGGGCTGCACCCCATGCACGTTGAATCTGTGGCATGGATATCAGAGAGGAAGGATGTCTTAAGCGCGCTTTTCTTCATGTTGAGCATCATCTCCTATCTCGGATATACGGAGGGCGGAGGGTTTAAATCTTACACCGCGTCTCTGATCTCCTTCGCGCTAGCCCTTATGAGCAAGCCGATGGCTGTTTCCCTGCCTATCGTGCTCCTTATAATAGACTACTTCCCGCTTGAGAGATTTTTAAGCCGCGGGGAAAATAATCCAGGTATAAAGAGGATCTTGCTTGAGAAGGCGCCTTTTTTTATTCTAAGCCTGCTCTCGGCCTTTCTCGCCCTGTGGGCTCAAAAACAGAGCGGAGCGCTCTCTTCGCTTGAATCCATTCCTTTATCAGGAAGAATAGCCGTAGCCATGCGCGCCTTTATTTTCTATATCTACAAGCTGCTGGTCCCTTCAAGTCTTGTTCCCTTTTATCCGCGGCCCGCTGAAGCCGGGCTCTTTAATTCGGTCTTCATAATCTCAGCCGTTCTCTTTGCGGCGATATCGATCGCCGCTGTCATCACCTTCAAAAGAAAAAAAATATTTATTGCCGCGTGGCTGTATTATGTGATTACACTGATACCTGTAATAGGCATAGTTCAGGTGGGCGCGCAGGCTGCCGCGGACAGGTATACGTATTTGCCGGCGTTAAGCCTCTTTCTCCTTGTGGGCTCTGGCGCGGGATATGCGTTTTCGAGGTTTGACAAAAAGGCGCGGACGATGCTTGTCCTCGCGGCGATCGCTTACGGGGCTTTGATGTCTTTTCTTACATACAACCAGATCAAGATATGGAAGGATTCCATCGCGCTCTGGTCGCATGAGATCAGCATCTATCCGGACGACGCGCCCGTAGCTTACACAAACCGCGGCATTGCCCTGGGGCAGTCAAACAGGATAGACGAGGCATTGGCGGATTTTTCCAGCGCGATAAAAATAAAGCCCAATATGATCGAGGCGTATTATAACAGGGCCCTGGCCTTCAGCGTCATCGGAAGGTATAACGAGGCGATCGAAGACCTTACCGCGGCGATAAGGCTTAAGCCCGATTACGCCGACGCTTATCATAACAGGGCCGTAGCATACGGCAATCTTGCGGATTATCCCCGCGCGATAGAGGATTTCAGGAGGGCGCTGGAACTGAATCCACGGTTCAAAGAGGCGTATTTGAATCTGGCCCTCGCTTATGAAAAGGCGGGGTATAAGGACGAGGCCCTACTGTATTTCAAAAAGGCCTCGGAGCTTGGCGTAAAAGAAGCGGATTATTATCTGGGAAACCTGGGCCATGAATAAAAAATTAAATTACATGATCCCTGCCGCGGCCGCGATAGTCACGATGCTGGCATATCTGCCCGCCCTGCAGAACGGGTTTGTAAACTGGGACGACCAGCTCTACGTCTACGATAACCCTGACATAAGAATAATGGACGCGAGGTTTTTCAAGCTCATCTTCACTACCGTCCTTGTATCCAACTGGCACCCTCTTACGATGCTTTCCTACGCTATCGACTATTCAATATGGGGCCTTGACCCGTTCGGGTACCATCTTGTAAGCGTCATCTTCCATGGACTGAATACTTTTTTGGCGGGCCTCCTGGCAACGAGGCTGACCAGACTGGCAACGGGTTTGGATGACGGGAGGGCGTTATTTACGGGGGCTGTATTTGCCCTGCTCTTCGGCTTGCATCCTTTGCATGTGGAGTCCGTAGCATGGGTCTCCGAGAGAAAGGACGTGTTGAGCGGCTTCTTCTTTTTCCTCTCCATACTGTCCTATCTCAGGTACAAGAGGGGCCATGTCTCCGGCTATTTCTGCGCGCTCCTGTTCTTTATCCTTTCGTTCATGAGCAAACCCATGACCATAACGCTTCCGGCCGTCCTTCTTATTCTCGACTATTACCCTTTAAAAGCCGGGCTAAGGAAATCGATACTCGAAAAGGTCCCGTTCTTTGCGCTCGGCGGCTTGTTTACCGCCACGACCCTCTGGGCGCAGGGGTCGGACAACGCTATCGCGCCTCTCACCCCTTATCCGATATCCTCGCGCATACTGGTGGCCGCCAGGGGGTTCATATTCTATCTATACAAGACCATCCTGCCATCGGGTCTGGCCCCCTTTTATCCCCGTGATTTAAGCCCCAGGCTCTTTAGCCTTGAGTACCTCGGCGCGTTCGCGCTCCTCTTCATTATTTTCTTGTTCTGCATCATTTACATTAAGAAAAACAGGGCCTATATTTCAGGATGGCTTTTCTATCTGGTCACCTTGCTCCCCGTAATCGGGATAATACAGGTCGGCTCGCAAGCCGCGGCGGACAGATACACCTATCTCCCATCCATCGGCCCTTTCATGCTGATCGCGGCAGGCGCGGGTTATCTCTTCGCCAGAAAAAAAACAGCGGCCGTTATTATCGCCGCCATAACCTCACTCCTCCTGGCCTCCTGCACCGTCAGGCAGGTATATGTCTGGAAGGATTCGATAAGCCTCTGGTCCCATGAGGTGAGGGTCTATCCGAACGACGCCCCACTGGGCTATAGCAATCTCGGGATAGCCTATAAGGCTATCGGCGATTATGATAAGGCCATATACAGCTACAACAAGGCCCTGGAGATCGACCCTGATTACGCCGATGCATACTCCAACAGGGGCGTTGTGTACATGAGGCTCGGAAGATTCAACGAGGGCCTTGACGATTTTACCAATGCGATAAGGCTCAATCCAGACAACCCTGAAACTTACGGCAACAGGGGGGTCGCTTACATAAACACGGGTAATTACGGAGAGGCTATAGAGGACCTCAGCCGGTCTATTTCCTTAAGTCCCAACCCAAAAAGCTATTTTAACCGCGGCACCGCGCATAAGGCGCTCGGAGACTACAGGGCCGCCCTTTTGGATTTCGATAAGGCCATAGAACTGAACCCGTTATTTTCCGGCGCTTACAACAATAGGGGCGGCGTATTTCTGCGTACAGGGGATTTAGATAGGGCTATAGCGGATTTTGTTGTCGCCACTACGCAAGCCCCAGGCGAATCTACGGCTTACTATAACCTCGGCCTTGCGTACGCACGATCGGGCGATAAAGAAAACGCGGTTGAGAGTTTCAGGAAAGCCTCCGGGCTCGGGCTTAAGCAGGCGGATGAATATCTAAGGCAGCTTGGGTATTGAAAGGCGCTAATTCTTTAACGCCTCATCGATGGCTGAGATGAGCTCATTCATTTCATACGGCTTCTGCAGTAATTTGTAGCCCTTCTCTTCTATTACAGGCCACTCCTCTTTTATGTCCAGATAGCCGCTGGTAAAAAGGACTTTTATCCGTCCTTCTAAGGATAAGTCGTTTATAAGCTCTATGCCGTTCTTGTCTTCAAGGATAATGTCGGTAAAGACTAGGTCGAACCTGCCGCCCTCTTTTTGGAAGATGCCTTTGGCGTCAGCCGCGCTTTTAGCCTCAAAGACATTATAGCCGCTCTTCTTTAAGACAAGGGCCACGATAGTCCTGAGCCTTCCCTCGTCTTCCACAAGGAGTATCCGCTCCCCCATGCCCTGGCGCCCCGATACGACCGTCTTCCCGGCCCTGGACTCTGAAACGGCGGGAAGGAGCACGGTAAATTTAGACCCTTGAGAGGGCTCGCTTACGATACTGATATGCCCCTTGTGTTCTTTCACTATGCTTTCGACGACAGCAAGGCCGAGGCCTATCCCCTTGCCCGTGCCCTTGGTGCTGAAAAAAGGCTCAAACGCCTTTTGAATTACCTCCTCGCGCATTCCTACCCCGGTATCCGCAACGGTCAGGCAGACGAACTTGCCCGGGGCAACGCCCTTAAAATCGCCCACGCCGTCCGGTACGTCCATATTTTTGGTCTGGATGATAAGGCTGCCGCCCCCGGCCATAGCGTCATTGGCGTTTAGGGCCAGATTCATGACGAGCTGTTCGACCAGCGCCTTATCGCCGTACACGGGCCTGGGCGCGGCGCAAAAATCCGTCCTTATTTCGATGTTCTCGCTTATCAGCCGTTGCAAGATCCTGGTCAGGTCCCTTACCGCCCCGTTTATATCAACGAAATCAAACTTTATAGGCTGGCTGCGGCTGAATATCAGAAGCTGGCGCGTAAGGTTTTCAGCCTGTTCCGAAGCGGCCCTTATCTCCTCAAAAAACGCGCTCTGCTTATTCTTATCAGTCTCCCTTTTAGCAAGCTCGCTATTAAGCTTTATGATGACCATCAGGTTATTGAACTCGTGCGCGATGCCCCCTGAGAGCTTTCCTATTATCTCCATCTTCTGAGACTTAAACAGCTGAGCCTGTATCTTCTCTTTTTCGGCCTCTATCATTTTTCTGGCGGTAATGTCCTGCACGAACCCGGATATCTTGACCGGTTTGCCCGCTTCATCGAACGCTATCTCCCTCTCGGCATGGAGAGCCCTCTCGGCCCCGTCCGCCAGGATTATGCGATAGTCCATGACATTATAAGAGTTCTTGCCGAGAAGCATGGAATCTATAGCCGCTTTCATGTCCTCGCGGTCTTCGGGGTGAACGAAATCCATAAAGCCTTCGAAGGATGAGACGATGAATTCTTCTTTATTTACACCCATTATCCTGTATAGCTCGTCCGACCAGACCACATTATTTTCGTTAAGGTCCCACTCCCAGCTCCCCAGGCGCGCTATCCTCTGCGCGTTGACGAGCCCCTCCTCGCTTTTCTTAAGCGCCTGCTCCATCCTCTTGCGCTCGGTTATGTCGGTCGATACTCCGCAGACCGCGCGCACAGCGCCTGATGGATCGAAGATCGGAAATTTGCTGGAGAGATATATACGCGTAACGCCTGCCAGGCAGACCTCCTCCTCAAATTCAAAAGGGGTCCCGGCTTCAATGACCTTCCTGTCGTTTTTAAGGAGCTCATCGGATATTTCTTTCGTGAATATGTCATAAGGCGTCAAGCCTACGATCCGGTCCCTGGAGATAGCCCTCTCAAGGCTTTTATTTACTATAAGGAATCTGCCTTCCGTGTCCCTTATGTAAATAACGGCCTTCGAATTATCCATTAGCCCCTGAAGGAGCAGAAGGTTCTCTCTCAACACATGCTCGACTTTATCTTTCTTAAAGATCTCAGCCTGGAGCGACTGGTTCGCTTCGAAGAGTTCCGCGGTGCGCTTCCTGAAGCGCATCTCCAGCTCTGCTTTTGATTTAAGGAGCTCCTCACGCGCCCTTATCCTTTCGGGATTTTCCGCGAGCGTCCACACCCCTTTGCGCTTTATAAGCACGGAGTGGTGGTTGGACACCATGTCCACTGTTTTGGCGGCATCTAGCTTATCAAGGTTATAGGTGCAAAGAGCTATGAAGCGGTAATCGCCTATAGCGTTAAGGACTTCTCTTTCGTACGCCGTAAAATCGCACCATCTATCCTCCCCGATCCACATGGTATCCCCGGCGACCCTCATCCCCTGAAAGCCTTTTACCTCGGCTTCCCTGTATTTATCGATCCAGGCGTTCAGTACCCTGTCAATACAGAAGGGGCCTTCCTTTAAGTACCAATCCTGATGGGGCATTATCTCGATCTGTCCCTTTGCAAAATAGCGTTCCAAATCCGGGACAGCCGCCCCAAGCGCGTCTTTCGCCTCACCCATGCCGAGTACATCCGAGGTTATCCACATGCAGAACTCGCCACCCTCAAGGCCTGCCTTGAAATAAGGGACCAGAACCTCCAGGAGGTCTTCTTTTCCCGAATAAAGCTGACAAAAATGCGTACCCCATTTTATGGCTCCGGCCGCATTGATCCCTGAATCCCTTAAAATTTTCACTTTTTCATCACAATCCAAATTTTTATAAGATGATATGAAACATTTATTGGGATTTATTGCAATAAGTTTTTACTTTTGAAAAACGAGTTTTCTGCGGGTACGCCGCAGTGACGAGTGACGAAGACAACGAAGCAGATGGGCTTTTTCAGCAGCCTGTTAAAGACTTCAGGCCAGGGTGTTATTTGATTATCAGTATGCTGACGTCGTCAGGTTTACGGAGCGCCTCGACAGTAACGTCCTCACCGTAGCGGCTTACCAGTATATCCACGCTCCTCTTTGGTGTTACCATCAGATCATTTATATAAACGTAGCTCAGGAATTCAGGGAGCACCGGCTGCTTGAATAAAAGCATCCCTTTTTTAGACTCGAAGTATATGCCGAGAGAAGCCTGGAGCATGTATATAAGCGACCCTGAGGCCCATGTCTGCGGCGAGCACGCGACCGGATAAAGCGTCGGGGCGACGCCGTTCCTCCTGTGAAATCCGCAGAACAGCTCCGGGAGCCTCTGAAATTCCATAAATAGAGAGGCGTCAAATATCCCTGAAAATACCATCTTGAATTCTTTCGTCAGTCCGTAAGAGGCCATGCCGTATGCTATAAGCGCGTTGTCATGGGGCCATACCGAGCCGTTATGATAGGACATCGGGTTATAGCGCGCCTCTTTGGCGGATAATGTCCTTATGCCCCATCCGGAAAACGACAATGCGCCGGTCAATTTTTCAGCGACCTTCCCGGCCTTGTCCTCGTCGGCGATGCCTGTAAACAGGGCGTGGCCGGCATTTGAGGCGGCTACCCTGCACGGCCTTTTTTCACCATCAAGGGCAAGGATATAAGACCCCAGCTTTTCATCCCAGAACACCTTGTTGAATTTTTTTTTCAGTTCCGAGGCCTCTATGGTCAGCCTCTCCGCCATGGACTCGTCGCCCATCAGCCTTGAGAGCGCCGCCGCTTCCGTCTTGGCGGCATAGAGGTATCCCTGCGCCTCGACGAGCGCTATGGCCCCTTCGGCAAGCTTGCCGTCCTCGTGAAAAACCGAATCCTGCGAGTCCTTCCAGCCCTGATTGCGGAGCCCCTTCTCATCCGGCACGTATTCGAGAAAGCCGTCTCCGTCGATATCGCCATAATCCTGAAGCCAGGATATCCCGGCCTCTATGCTCGGCCATAGCTTCCTTATAAGAAGCGTATCCCCCGTCCTTCTCCAGTAGGCGCCCGCGAGTATTATATAGAGCGGGGTCGAATCTACGCTCCCGTAGTAAAGCCCGAAGGGCACTTCGTTAAGCGCCGCCATCTCGCCGCTGCGCGCCTCATGAAGTATCTTTCCCGGCTGTGCGGCCCTCGCTGGCTCCATGTCCTTTGCCTGGCGGGCAGAGAGGTAATTGAGCACCCCCCGGGCGAGTTCCGGGTTTATCCAGAGGCACTCCAGCGCGGTTATTATTCCGTCCCTTCCAAACGGCGTGCAGAACCAGGGGATGCCGCCGTAGGGATACGGGCCGTGGCCTGTCTCGGTAAGCATCATATTGATATCGGCGATAGACCTTTTAATGGATGTATTGAACTGGGCGTTTGACGTGTATATGTCCGCGCTCCTGGCTACCAGGGCCTTGAACTTTCTTTTGGCCTTTTTTTCAGCCCTGTTAAAATCAATTTCGTCCCTGGGTGTTCCTTCAGTCACGCAATCGGCATTTAAATACATGGTCTCGGTCTCGCCGGGTCTTAGCGTCATCTTGAAGGTAAAGGTCTGATTGGCGGCAGATTCAGGGGTCTTCGTCACCTTGATAAAGGCAGTCCTTTTAATCCCGTCCAGCCCCTTGTATGCGAGCTTCATCTCTTTCCCTTTGTACACGGGCCTCGATATAGTACCCCTTTTTTTCCTTTTGATCCCCCTCACCTCGAATATGTCCTTAAAATCGGAATCAAAGGCAAGCTCAAGGAAAAATGTGATCTTGTCGTGGCCGAAATTTTTGACCCTTATATGTTCAAAAAATCTTCTTCCGAAGAGCAGCCTTGAGCGCATGATGTGGATGGAGTCCCTCCGTATAAGGAGGCGGCCGCCGGGGTCTTTCGAGTATACATCCGGGTTCGTGAGATCGACGGTCAAGAGGGTATTGTACTCATCGATATTGGAGCTTAGGAAAAGCGGTCTTGTGCCGTTTACCTTGAGCTCGTAATGCGAGATGAACCGCGTGCCGCCATAATAGAGCCCCTGCTCTTTTTTGCCGAGCGGAAGTATGTCCCCGAAGCGGTCGAATATCCCGAAGATGTCCCCGTCCTTGAGGATCAGCCTGTACGGGTCTATCATTGAGGAGGTCGCGACTATAAAGTATTTGTCCCTGATACTCTTTATCTCATCAGGCATTTACCTTGACCCCCCCGCCGTCAATGGCCAGTCCATATAATTTCAGATATTCCTCCGCCATCTTCCCTGAGAGAAACCGCTCCTCAAAACGCATCCGGCACCCGGTTCTGGAAAAAGACCGGCAGGGCCCGTTAACATAGTCCGCCGCTTCTTTATCCTCCTCGAAGATAAACCCGGTTATTCCGTCGTCGATGACCTCGGGGATGGACCCCCTGCGCCTGGCGAGCACCGGGGTTCCGCACGCCATCGACTCTATCATGGAGAGGCCGAACGGCTCCGGCCAGTCGATAGGATGGAGGAAGGCAAGGGCGTTGCCTATAAGCTCATTTTTATCCTTGTCGTTTATCTCCCCCAGAAATTCTACAAGCGAGTTTTTGAGGAGGGGTTTTATTTCAGCTTTAAAGTATTCGAGGTCGGCATTGTCCACCTTCGCGGCTATTTTAAGCGGTACACCGGAGAGATTGGCTATTTCTATAGCCGAATCGACCTTCTTCTCCGGCGAGACCCTGCCGACATAGACGAGATAGTCGCCGGGTTTTTCATGGAATTTATACAGCCCTCCGGGCACGCCGTGATATACGGTGCCGGCCCAATTCGCGCCCGGAAGAGGCGTCCTCTGTGAATTTGAGATCGATATTACGGGCAT
This sequence comes from Deltaproteobacteria bacterium, assembly GCA_016218105.1. Classification (GTDB taxonomy): domain Bacteria; phylum Desulfobacterota; class GWC2-55-46; order GWC2-55-46; family GWC2-55-46; genus GWB2-55-19. Next base: position 2,932 of record JACRET010000071.1, on the reverse strand, counting down.
CTCGCTGAATTCTTTAAAAATGAACCGGTGCTCCCATCTGTCAAGCCTGCCGTGGAGAGTGCTGACTACCGGAATCTTAGCCCTCCTGCCGAGGACGAACCCGATGCAGTCGATATGTGAATGTATGATATCGAATTCACCCTCCCTCTTAAGCACCTCTTCCATAAGCAGGTAGTGGAAGGCGACCGGATCGAGGCCGCGGGGATCGAGCCTCAGGGCGCACTCGCAGACCGGGATGAGCCGCGCCTTCGTCTTTGAGTCTCCCGAGGCGAAGAGCGACACTTCATGCCCGGCCTTTATAAGCTCTTCAGTCAAATAAGAGACTACCCGTTCAGTCCCGCCGTATAACGCGGGCGGTACGCTTTCGTAGAGAGGAGATATTTGAGCTATCCTCATGTAAACGCTCCTTTTATGTTTTAGCAGGTTGCTGAAAAACCGTGAATGTACGCCGCAGTGACGAGCGACAATGACAACGCAGCAGATGAACTTTTTCAGCAGCCTGTTAAGGTAGGCAAACTTCCCCTTATTAGAGTTTGACCCAAGAACACGGTTTGTCAAACCACGGCCCGGAGCGGCTGAATGGTCGAGAAGTTAAGAACAGCGTGGATAAAAAACTTGAAGGTACTCTGGTTTTAGTTCCTACTCTAAATAGAACTTGAGAGATTTAGAGGGCCATCGCGGCCGTGTTTCCAACCGGGGGCTTTATAAGATCTCTCGTAAAGGAGGCTTTATATGAATAAAAAGATTCGGATACTTATACCTCTTGCGCTGCTTTTTATTATGCTTGCCGTGGCAGGCACGGATGCCGCTAAAAAGGAATCGAAACAACAGGCCAGGGGCCAGGCCTCTATGGACATTCTCGCGAATTGGCCCGACGCGTCGAAGAGGGCCGCCAACGAGGTCATGAATAAATACGGCCAACCGGACGGCGTCACGAACAACTGGCTGGTCTGGCAGAACAAGGGCCCGTGGCGGGAGATAATGGTCTACAGGGAAGAGATCCAGCATAACTTCCCGAAGGAGCACAAGGACGTGCTTGAGCAGACTATCGCGTTCAAGGTACCGGCGGACCGGTTCAGTGATCTGGCGGAGTTTGACGGGAGCCTCATAGCCGAGCGGACGAAGGGGATACTCTCCGCGAGGTGCGACAGCGAGGCGATGAACTTCCTCGCGTTGAATCTGGCGAACGACATCGTGAACGACAGGGCCAGCGTCGATGAGGCGAGGCAGAGGTTCGCGCAGATAGCGCAGGATTTTCTGGCTGGCAAAAAACACCCCTATACTCAGGGGTTCCAGTTCCAGGTGGCAAGGGCGGAACAGACCCGCGACCCGGATGAATCATTGATAGGGTAATAAGTCCCGATGTAAAAAAAAGCCCCTCCTTTCAAAGAGGGGCTTTTTTTTTAAAAACTGATTGCCGCGCGGCTTAGGCGTAGAAAGAGCGGGTGGTCTCCTTGAACTTGGCTATCTCCTCAGAAAAGGCGGCGAGGTCTTCCGGCGTCAGTTTGACTGAGGCCAGTATACCCTCATGGTCAGGAGAGAGTACGGCGTTCTGGATGTCGGTGACCAGGTTGGCAAGATAGATAATGGCGACAATGGGCGGAAGTTTTTCAGGCCTGGAGTATTCCTCCGGGTTGTGGTGGTACTGTATGGCAGTCATGCAGTCTTCGGTAAGCTTGAATTTTTCCGCAAACCACGAACCAACCTCCGCGTGGGAGGCCCCGAATACCTCTTCCTCCCTCTGGATGGAGATGCGGTCAAAGGGGCTAGTGCCGGCGCACTCGTCCCCGCACACCTGATAGAGAACGGGTCGGCCGATATCATGGAACAATCCGGCAAGGAAGGCCGATTCCTTCTCTACAAGACCGGTTTTCCTGGCAATGATCATGGCGGCCTGTGCCGTCTCAAAAGAATGGGCCCAAAGGGCCAGGAGGCTCTCCTTGTTTTTTACAGGTATTGAGTTGAATACCGTGGTGGTGATGGCCAGGCCCCTGACCATGTCGAAGCCGAGGACGAGGATAGCCTGGGAGATCGTGCTGATTTTTCTCGAAAAACCATAGAACGCGGCGTTTGAGGTGGACACCACCCTCATGGCTATGGCCTGATCACGCTCAATGACCTTCTCAAGGTCGCTGACGATAGCGTTAGGGTTATCCGTCAACTCCATTATCCGCTTGAGCACAGCCGGGACGGTCGAGACATTCGTCATCTCATTGACCCTGGCCCTGAGGGCATCCTTCCTGGACGGATTCGCAGGAGCATCCTCAATTTTCATCACACTGTTCATAGGCTCTCTCCCATAGGGGTGTTTCTATTATTTTGTTAATGTTACTAACCCATCGGCGGGATATTGAAAAAGCTTTAGGAAAAAATTTGGGCCGTGGCGGGAATTAAATACACCTAGTCTAGTGCGATGGGCAGACAACTTTGTTTATTATTAGTTGAAATTAAACATCTTGGGCACCTCTTTTGGCGTACCAATAAAAAAACTAATTAGGCTGAATTCCTTAAGAGTTCAGCGATTTCTGAAGCAATTTCTTCAACTGTGTGAGTAGCTGTGTTTCTTGCCAGCTTGTCCGCAAGCGATGGACTGAATTCTATAACTTCCTTTTTCGATATATTGTGCCAGATGGGAAGAAGTATCTGCTCCCCCGTAATTGTACGAGTCACCAAAAATAAATAGTAGATCATGGCTTAGCAAATAGCCACGTCGGCCTTGTTGTTCTTTCAAAATATTTTATAAACAAGGGCTGGACTAATTATTTTTTTCTTAAAAAGTTTTGAAAAAATCTGGCGGAGGGTGAGGGACTCGAACCCCCAAGGGCGTTAACCCGCTGGTTTTCAAGACCAGTGACTTACCATTAGCCTAACCCTCCGTTGTTTTGGAAAAGGGAATATGATGGGCCTATCGTTTAAGCGTCCCGGCATCAGG
>JACRET010000069.1 GCA_016218105.1 Deltaproteobacteria bacterium | reverse complement strand
GGCTCGTAAAGCTCGACAACGTCGCCGCGCTCACCCCCGGCATGAGCCCCGGTCAGATCGACCGCTACTCGCAGGAAAGACAGATTACAGTCATATCCAACCTCTTCAACAAGCCCCTGGGTTCGGCGATGGTCGACGCGGGCACTGCGATAAAGGAGATGAACCTCCCTTCCGAGTACTCGACGACCTTCCTCGGAAGGGGCAAGCTTATGAAGGAGGCGTTCTTTAACTTCCTCATAGCATTCGTCTTAAGCCTCATATTCATATACATGGTGCTGGCGGCGCAGTTCGAGAGCTTCGTATACCCGGTCTCAATAATGGTATCGATATTCCTCTCCATCCCGTTCGGCATCCTGAGCCTGATACTGGCCGGCAACACCCTTAACATCTACAGCGTCATGGGTATGTTCGTCCTCATCGGCGTGGTCAAGAAGAACGCCATCCTCCAGGTCGACTATACAAACACCTTGAGGGGGAGGGGCATGGAGAGGTTTGAGGCCCAGATACTCGCCAACAAGGTGAGGCTGCGGCCGATCCTCATGACCACTTTCGCGATCATCGCGGGGATGCTGCCCGTCACCTTCGGCAGGGGCGACGGAAGCGCCTCAAGGGCCTCGATGGCGATAGTCATAGTCGGAGGTCAGGCGCTCTGTCTTATTGTCACCCTGGTCGTCATACCCGTGGCGTATTCGCTCCTCGACGACCTCGGCGGTCTCTTCAAAAAAGTAAGAGGCCGTATCGGGTTTAAAAAGGCCGGGGCGGCCGAATAACTCCCCGGCGTATCTTTAATCTTCCGGAGCGTTTAATCCGCCGGAGCTTTTTGTAGAGTTTTTGAGGAATTTACCGATAGATACCCGGAGCTTGCTGCGCAATACATTAGGCCTTCTTGCGCGCTGTCGCGCGCTTCGGGGCGATTTCCGAACGCTGTCAAGCACTCTCGCAACGAATACAGAGGCTTGCTCGCTTGCTTTCCCTTATGCTCGCTTCGCAATGCCCCTGATGTTCTGTTAAAAAACAAAAGACCTTCTGAAAAACGACATCGGCTGTCTTCAGATACCACGGAGCTTGCTCCGTGGAGGTTTCATTGTATCTTATTTTGGCCTGAAAATGCTTTAAGGAAGCTGACTATGAGGCTGGTTTTGTTGGGCGATGTGATGCTCGGAAGGCTCGTAAACGATGGACTTCGCTCGAGGCCGGTGGAATTCCCATGGGGGGATACCATGGACTTCCTTAAATCCGCCGACGCCAGCGTATGTAACCTTGAGTGCGTTATTTCGGACAGGGGAGTTCCCTGGGAGCCCGCAAGGAAGGCCTTCCACTTCAGGACCGACTCAAAGAATATCGAGGTTTTGAAGAAGGCCTCGATAACCGCTGTCACTCTGGCCAATAACCACACCCTTGACTTCGGGGCCGAGGCCCTGGCCGACACGCTTTCATCCCTCGACGCGTCAGGCATAAAAAGGGCGGGTGCTGGAATTGACTTTGGCGACGCCTCAAGGCCAGCGTATTTTAAAGCCGGAGGTGTGGATGTCGCGCTCATATCATTTACCGACAACGAGCCTGACTGGGAGGCTAAAGAGAAGACCCCCGGGGTTTACTACCTCCCCGTAGACCTTAAAGACCCGCGAGCCGCAATGCTTCTTGATATGATAGGGGAGGCGAAAAAGAGGGCGGAGCTTGTGATAGTCTCACCGCACTGGGGGCCGAACCGCGGGTACCGTCCCGTCCCTATCCATATACCGTTTGCCCACGCCATGATAGACGCGGGCGCCGATATCGTCTTCGGACATTCGTGCCATGTCTTCCAGGGCGTAGAGCTCTACAGGGGCAGGCCCATAATATACAGCGCCGGGGACTTTATAGACGACTACGCCGTGGATGAGGTCGAGAGGAACGACGAGTCGTTCGTATTTATTTTGGAGACAGAAGGAGCGCGGTTAAGAAGGCTCTTGCTTTACCCGACGATGATCATAAGGTTCCAGGCAAGGGCAGCCAGTGGGTTTTTAGCCGAGGATATAGCCATCAAGATGAAAAACCTCTCTTCGGAATTCAAGACAAAGCTTAAGTGGCTTGAGGAAGAATGTTGCCTTGAGCTCTTCCTGGCTCAACAGTGAGTCTCAAGGGTAACGCTTCTAAAACCTTGCTTTTTTTATGATGAAAATCATATAATATTCAGGGCGATGTTGTGTAAAATACGGACTATAGAGGCGCGTGTACGGATAAATGATATAAAAATAATAGGGAGGTTTTTTTATGTCGGAAATAGAAAACATCAGCGGCAATATGACAACAGGGGAAGTGACCACGAAATGGCCTTCCACAAAAGAGGTATTTACCAAACACTTCGGCTCGGGATGCTTTTCCTGCCCGGCCTTCGGCGGTGAACCGATATCCATGGCTTGCGCCATGCACTCAACTGACATGGAGATGTTCGTAGGAGAGCTTAAAGAGGCGGCGAAAAAGGACGAGAAGCATTAATCTCCATCAATCTTGATCGTGATTACCGCGGGGCAGGTCCTCCTGGGCCTGCCCCGTCTTTATTTTTAACGTTCTGAAAACCCAGGGGTTTTAAGACCAGGGAGGGCTCATTCCAAACAAGTCCACACCCTTCTCTCCCTTTCATCTCCAGCGTTACCGCAGAGAGCTTTAATACCAGATATGACTTTTTTATACAGCGCTTTGAATTTTTTTCATAATCGATAAGTTAGGCGCATGGACGCCAGTGCGGTCATTTCATTCCTGAAAAGTGTTTCTTTTTTGAAAATTATTTGTAACTCTTTGAATTATTGGAGTAATTAACTTCAAGCCGGTTTTGTGTTTCAAATGTGAGGCAAAAGTCCATTTTTCGGAGATTTTTTTAATATTTCATCTTCTTATGAAAAAACAAAGGGTTAAGGGCTATTTTTAGGTTTGGCACGCTTATTGAATTATATACTTGCCAGGTAATGATAAAGAGATATAGATTAAACAGTACAAGGAGCAAAGGAGGTAAAGAGATGAAGGAGACGATTTTCACTTTCGATGGGATTGTCTTTGTAATAGGGTTTGCGACCCTGGTGGTCATGGGGATACTCGAGGCGCAGAAGATACAGCTTATCTTCGGTTAAAGGCGGTGAAAACTCAGCGGCGTCCAAACCCCGCTTTAATCATAGACAAGTATAATGTCGTCAGGTTAACCGAGGTGAAAAGGAGGGGTATATGGCAGAGAGACCGGGATTAAACATCATTGAGTTGGCGGCTTATCTCGCGGTCGTAGTTACCATAGTATCGGCAGTCGCATTATCATAAAGAAGGCAGCGCCGTTAAAGAACAATATCTAGGCTTCCGGAGAGTTCCGGATTTTTATACCCACTCTATCCCTGGATACCCGCCTTAAAAACTCACCTAACCCTTGTCAGGTCCAGGCCTGATGGGGGTTTTTTCTTCATTTATGATATTTCTCCTGTTTTCGGCTGTTCCAGAATGTTAACATTGTTTCGAATTGAAACACGACTGTATCGGCTCTTACGATAGTCATTCTTAAGAGTCTTTGGAGGAAGATGCGTGATGAAAGATAACGGGAGAGAAGTTATAAACAGTTTGGCGTTAAACCCGGATGCGATGGGCGGCGCCGGCAAGGTACATGATTATCTCGATATAAACAGCGATACAATACTTAACAGCATAGCCGACGGCGTCATAGTCATAGGGCTTGACCATACGGTCCTTTTCGTCAACCGCGCCGCAAGGGAAATACTAGCCCGTGTCGGGGCTGAGGAGTTGCTTACCAACGCGAAGTGCGGCGACATATTCGGCCATTCGGGCTGCACATTCGGCTGCCTTATAAACTCGACCATAAAGACAGGCGAGCACCTCTATAACTACGAGGTCTCGCTTGAAAGGAACGGAAGGAGCCTCAACTTAAGCATCAATACCGCGCTCTTGAAGGACAAGAACAACAATGTCATCGGCGGTATTGAGATATTCAGGGACCTATCCCTCATAAAGGAATTGAAGGACGAGCTCAAGGGGAGGTACTCGTTTGAAAACATCATCGGGAAGAACTACAGGGTCCACGAGGTATTTGAACTCCTGAGGGAGGTCGCCCCGACGAAGGCCACCGTCCTCATCGAGGGCGAGACCGGGACCGGAAAAGAGCTTATCGCAAACGCCATACACCACAACTCCCCGAGGAGTAACGGCCCTTTCATAAAGGTCAACTGCGCCGCCCTCTCCGAGGGCCTGCTTGAAAGCGAGCTCTTCGGGCATGTAAAGGGGGCCTTCACCGGGGCGGTGTCGGATAAGATCGGCAGGTTCGAGCTTGCCGACGGAGGGACGCTGTTCCTTGACGAGGTGGGCGACATCACCCCCCACACGCAGGTAAAGCTCCTCAGGGTGCTGCAGGAAGGCGAGTTCGAGAGGGTCGGCGGGAGTAAGACCCTGAAGGTCAATGTAAGGGTGATAACCGCGACGAACAAGAACCTCAAGGCCGCCGTGGAGAAGGGGGAGTTCAGGGAGGACCTCTTCTACAGGCTCAAGGTAGTGCCGATAACGCTGCCGCCGCTACGCGCGAGGAAAGACGACATACCGCTTCTGGTAAAGCACTTTATCGAGAAGTTCAACAGGGAGATGTCGATGGAGATAACCAATGTATCCCCGGCCGCCATGGAGCTCCTGATGGAGTACAACTATCCAGGCAACATCCGTGAGCTCGAACATGTCATAGAGCACGCGTTCGTCAGGTGTCAGGGCAAGACCTTAAACCCCGAACACCTCCCGAAGGACCTTCAGAACAGGGACCTCGTGGGAAGGGTCATAAACGAGGCCGAGCCCCTCAAAGCCCTTGAAAAAGAGATTATAGCGCAGGCCCTCAATGAGACTGGCTGGAAGTATAACGACTGCGCCAGGAAATTGAAGATGAGCAGAACCACGCTCTGGAGAAGGATGAAGGAGTTCGGTATCGAGAAGAGATGAGATTTAACTAAAAGCCGTTTTTTTTAAAAGTTTAGGATTATTTTTAACGTTCTGAAAACCCTGGGGTTTTAAGCCCAGGGAGGGTTCATTCCCGCAACGCCTCTCTCAAAAAATATCACCAAAACCTCAAAGTCATCCAGTCGGTTTCAAAAGACCGGAACACCCCCGGTCTTTTGTGCGTGTTGCCTCGTCTGCGACACCCGTCTAAAGCTTCAGGCTTGCCGGACGGTCAGTACTTTAGTGACAAAAGTCCCCGGAAAAATAATATGGGTTTTTGTTAAAAAATTTTAATCTTTGTAATTCAAGTTACATCCTGAAGGGGCGAAAAGGTTGTATATCTATCTTCATTATTTAAAGGTTTTTTCGAAGAAACTGTCAAGGACCTGATTAAAAAGCCGGAGGAAGCGTAGTGGCAGAGGCAAACGTAGCTATATCCGCGGAGAACAAAGATGCGGCGGCGGAGAAAAGTGTAGCGGCCGGGAAAGAGATGGCCGCGAAAAAGGGTTACGCCTTTGAGTCCTTTCTCGCGATCCTCGCACTGATAGTGGTCCTGGTCGGGGCCTATGAGAGCTTGACCGAGATGTTCCTGCCGGCATGGAGTCTCTTGAGCTCTATTCACAGGTTCGGCTACATGAAAGACTACCCGATACTCTACGAGCCGAGCAAGGGGATCTGGCACCCGATCGGGTGGACGGGCTCGGCGATGATGGCCGTCATGATGCTCTACAGCGTAAGAAAGAGGGTGGCCGCGTTCGGCCGCCTGGGTCCGCTGCGCCACTGGCTCTCGGCTCACATGTTCCTGGGCATCATGGGGCCGATCCTTGTGACCTTCCATACCACCTTCAAGCTCCACGGCCTTGTGGCCACAAGCTTCTGGTGCATGATAGTGACGATGATATTCGGAGTGCTCGGCAGATACATCTATGTGCAGATACCCAGGGGCATAAACGGCACCGAGCTCGGGGTCAAGGAGATTGAAAACTCCGTGTCCGACATCGACATTGAGATCGGCAGGAAGTTAAAGAAGATCAATATCTCGAACCTCCTTAACGAGCTTGGCATAAATGAAGCCGGAAGGTTCCTCAATGCCATGGACAAGGTGCGCGGGGAATTCCCCATCGACTCGAACGATACAGATAAGGACCGCAGACGCGTCTCCAACCTCCTGAAGTCGATAAGCACCGTTGACGTAAGGGAGCGCGGCGCGCTCCCGGCGCTGTTTTTTCTTGTGTGGACCGATATCAAGAATTACTTCAAGTTACTCGGTCTCAGAAGTATTTTTAGAATACGCTTTCATCTGGGACGCGCGGAGAGGGACGAGATAATAACGCTGCTTGAAAGCAAGGCCGCCCTTATAAGGCGTAAAAGCATGCTCGTCACCAGCCACAAGCTCCTGCACCACTGGCATGTGCTCCATGTGCCGCTGGCGATAGTGATGTTTCTCATCATGTTCATGCACATAATAGTCTACTACATCTTCAGGGCCGCGCATTGAAAATGTGAACTCCGGTCTGTTTCAAGATAATCGGCAAAGAAGCGCTCACTGATCCGGACCCTCCGGCCGGCTTATCGCCGGTAACGGAAAAGAGTATCGTTATTCAGCGC
>JACRET010000070.1 GCA_016218105.1 Deltaproteobacteria bacterium | reverse complement strand
GGGTTTGACACACGCTTATTCCGGGTCTATCATAGATAATTAAAAGACCTTGAGAGGAGGGATAAATGAAAAAATTCGTATTCCTGACGGTAGCGGCTATATTCGCATTGACATCATTTACAGCATGCAAAAAGAAGGAGACCGCCGCGCCTGCCCCTGGCGGAATAGAGCAGAAGGGGACGATGGAGACAACCACACCGGCAACACCGGCCCCCGGAGCGCCCCAGATGGCCCCTGGTACAACCGGAGGAACAACACAGGGCGGGACAACCGGCGGAGCCGTAAAGTAAGCGGCATATTTTTATTAATACGGCTTAGGGCGTTTTGTTAGGATAAACCGCTCTGCAGGAAAACAGCAAAGAGGGAGGGCAAACGAGCCCTCCCTCTTTTTCCCAATGGGTGTATAATTGGAGAAAAAAGGGAGAGTGCATATAGCCACTTCAGGGTGGTATTATGAGCATTGGAGAGGCCCTTTTTATCCTGAGAGACTGCCCAAAAGCGAATTTTTAAAATTCTACTCCGAAACCTTTGAGACCGTCGAGATAAATAATACCTTCTACAGGCTCCCTGAGATCAAGACCCTCGAGATGTGGCGGGATATGGCCCCGGAGCGTTTTATCTTCTCGGTTAAGGCAAGCCGCCTCATAACCCATAATAAAAAACTGAAAGACCCGGATAAGACGAACCCGACTTTTATAGAGCGCCTGACAGCGCACGGGAAAAAGCTCGTCCCGATCCTTTTCCAGCTCCCTCCCAAATGGAAGCGGAATCCCGAACGGCTTGAGGAATTCCTCGCTTCGTTAACCCCGGACTGCCGGTACGCCTTTGAGTTTCGCGACCCAAGCTGGTTTGACCAGACGGTCTACAGCCTTTTGTCCAGGTTTAAGGCGGCCTTCTGCATCTATGATTTCGATTTTCTCCTGTCTCCCAAAGAAGTCACCGCTGACTTCGTCTATATAAGGCTGCACGGCCCTGCCGGAAAATACCGGGGCTCGTACAGCGATGAGGCGTTATCCGGGTGGGCGCGCCTTTTCAAACAGTGGACTCAAGGGGAGGGTAAAGAGATATTCTGCTATTTTGATAACGACGAAAAAGGGTATGCCGCCAGGGACGCGCTAAGGCTCAGGGAGTTGGTGAAATAGATGGAAGCTCCAGGCATCCGATTAAAAGCTTTTGATATTATTGAAGAAATGCTATAATGACCACATTAATCAGGTACTTAGGGTTCGTTCTAAAGCCGCACGGCCAGTAATAAGGTCTCCAGATGTTTTTCTTTACGCATCCCGTTGAGACGCCATGATGAAGATAGCGTTTCAGCGGATACATTCCTTCAAGTACCACTTTCACCCGGTAAAATACCCCTTAAGGGCGCTGGGAAGCGCTGCGCTGGCAAGTTGTGCCTTTGCCTCCTCGCTGCTCCTTCTCTGGTATGTCTCATCCTTCAAAGGCCTCTGGGCCAACTTCATCATACCTTCTTTCACCGTGTTTTTTATCTACGCCACAGTCTCGGGCTTCAGGTTCCTGGCCGAGAAGAGGAGGGCCAGGGAGATAAAGGGGATATTCAGTTCGTATGTCACTGAAAAGATAGTGAACGAGCTTGTAAAAAATCCGCAGCTCGCAAAGCTTGGGGGAGAGAGGAAGGAGATCACCGTACTTTTCGCGGACATCAAGGGCTTTACCGCGTTTTCTGAAATGCGCCAGCCTGAGGAGGTCGTCGCGCTCCTGAACGACTATCTCAAGCTGATGACAGACATCGTATTCAGGTGGGACGGCACTTTGGATAAGTTCGTCGGTGATTCGATAATGGTATTCTGGGGAGCCCCGACAGAGCAGAAAAATCACGCCGAGCTGGCGGTAAGATGCGCGCTGGACATGATAACCAAGCTGAAAAGGCTTCAGGAAAAATGGCAGAAAGAAGGGAAGGAGCCGTTTGATATAGGCATAGGGATAAATACCGGTGAGGTAGTTGTGGGCAACATGGGGGCTGAGGGAAAAAAGATGGACTACACTGTGATAGGAGACCATGTGAACCTCGGCGCAAGGGCGGAAGGGCTTACGCGCGAGTATGACACGAATATATTGATCACGGAATTTACTTACAGGAGGCTTGAAGGGATGTTTAGCCGCCGCATAGGCCATGTTACAATAAAAGAGATGGATTCCGTAAAGGTAAGGGGAAGGGAGAAGCCCGTTGTGGTGTATAGCCTTGAACCCGAAGAGGCGCACAAGAAGATGAAGATAGCGGAGTTGACTCCCGCGTATAATTGATCTAGGAACGATACGGATCAAGGGATGCCTGTCGAAAGACAGGCATTTTTTTTGATCTTTACGCGGGGGCGGAAAACCCTTCGCCTGGGAAAGATTTTTTCGCGCGCCGTGAAGCGCATTCGGGGCAAATTGGACGCCCGACCCCATATAAATTGACATAAAGGAATTCTAATCTATATTTTAAGTATAGGCGGATCGCTTCATTCCGCATAGTTCTCCGGCCCGTTCGGGGAACGAGCCCTACACAGAGAAGCCCCTCTCCCCATTTGGGGAGAGGCTGGGTGAGGGGGATATTTAAAAGAGATCGCTCCGCTCCGCGATGACTTTCGTTTTTAGATTTTGTTCTTCAAAAATACCAGGGGTATTGCGTCCCGGGAAGGTCATAAAGAACGATATAAAGGAGAGGCTTATGAAAATATTTGGCAG
>JACRET010000068.1 GCA_016218105.1 Deltaproteobacteria bacterium | reverse complement strand
TCCTTGGAGCGGAGCAGAGGTTAAGCGCGCCGGGCGATTACTGCATATTCGAGGACGATATCTTTTATTCACAAGGGATGCTTACATCTATAAGGAAGTCTTACGAAGGGTACGCGACGGAGTTTATCATCAATTACAACCCTTCGCTCCTGACCAGATATAACTTTAGCGGCGTCCAGAGGCGGCTGAGGATAAAGAGTTTCCCGCTCTACGATGCGGGGGGAGAGATATCCAACATAGTACTCATGTACGAAGACATTTCCGATGCGGCCGAGTCGGTTAAATCAGGGGATACTATTTAATGAAAAAGGTCTTTAACTCATTAAGCATCTCAAACAAGCTCGCTGTCGTATTCCTCTTTCTCCTCTTTATGATGGGTGTCGGAGGCCTTGTCGGGCTTTATAACGCCGGCCAGCTCGCCAACCTTACCAGGAGGCTCTATGTCGATTCATTTAAAAGAGGCGAAACGCTTTCAGCGGTCGAGAACGAGTTCTTGTCAGCGCGGCAGGAACTTTTTCTTCACACCATTATAAGCGACAACGCGTCCAAGTCGTTCCTCGAAGGCTCCATAGCGGAGCATAAGTTGAAAATAGACAGGCTTCTCAACGAGTATAAGGCGCTGGGGGTTGCCAAAGGCCATGCCGAGCTTTATGACGGTCTGCAGGCGAATCTGACGAGGTACTGGTCGGTACATTCAAGGATAGACAAGAGGTCGAGGGATGAGGCTTTAAGCGTAATAAGGACAGAGGGCAATAAGTCTTTTACCGAGACAGTAAACTCCCTTAAAAAGCTTATCAAAGAGGAGCGGGATACCGCTTATACGGCGTACCAGAAGAGTGATTTCTTCGCAAGCGTCATCATAGCGGTCACCCTTGCCTTCACCCTTATCGCCATAATAGCCGCCGGCGGGATGTGGTTCGCGCTTACCAGGTCGATCGTCAGGCCGATACTCTCGATAGAAGAGTCCGCCAAGAAGATCGCCTTCGGCAATTTGAAGGAGCGCGTCCCCGTAATGACCGAGGACGAGATAGGGAATCTTGCCATAGAGTTCAATAAGATGGCCGAATCTCTTGAGAACTATTACGCAACGCTCGAGAAGAAGGTCGAGGAGAGGACTGAGGAGTTAAAAGACGCTAACGAAGAGCTTTCCATGAAAAAGCATGAGCTTGAGTCAACCAACATAGAGCTCAGGGAAGCCAACAGGATGAAGAGCCAATTCCTGGCTAACGTAAGCCATGAACTGAGGACTCCGCTCAACTCGATCATCGGTTTCTCGGAGCTGTTGCAGGAGAAGGCCTTCGGAGACTTGAATGAACGCCAGCTCCAGTATGTGGAATATGTGCATTCAAGCGGCGGCCATCTCTTGATGCTGATAAACAATATCCTGGACCTGTCCAAGATCGAGGCGGGCAGGATGGAGCTTTCACCTGAGGACTTCTCCATTATGGAGGTGCTTGGCGAGCTTCTTGGCAATATCAGGCCTATGGCCCACGAGAGAGACATAACCCTTGACCACAAGACCGTGCCGGCCTCTCCAAAGCTTCGGGCGGACAGGGCCAAATTCAAGCAGATAATGACGAATCTGCTTTCCAACGCCGTGAAATTCAATGTTGACGGCGGTAAGATAATGGTCGATTGGGATATCGTGGAAGAGCCTCTAGGCATGAAGATGGAGCGTTTCATTGTCTTTAAGATAAAGGACACAGGGATAGGCATAAAAGAGGAGGATAGGGACAAACTCTTTAAAGAGTTCGAGCAGATAGATTCGTCGATCACCAGGGAGTACGGCGGCACCGGGCTGGGGCTGGTGCTCACAAAAAGGCTTGTAGAGCTCCATAAAGGCTCCATATGGGTCGAAAGCGAACCGGGGATAGGCTCGACCTTTTACATGAAGCTGCCGCTCGGCACAGAGGAGATAGACATGCCTGTGCTTACCAGTAAATTATATACGCCTGTAAGCCCTGAGAGAAAGTCCCTGGTTCTTATCGCCAGCGAAAGCCCTGATATAAACCATTTGCTCGGGATATATCTCGCGGGAGGTTTGTACGAGGTATTTACGGCCTCTGACGGGTTTGATCTCCTCCGCAAGGCCCAGGAACAGAAGCCCTTCGCCATTATCATGGGCATCGCCATCCCGAAAAAAGACGGGTGGGAGGCGCTTAAGGAATTAAAGACCAATCCGGAGACGGCGGGCATACCCGTAGTCGTAATCTCATCGCTCGACAAGAAGGAATTGGGTTACGCCCTCGGCGCCGCCGAATACATGGAAAAACCGATAAACAGGGAAAGGCTCTTAAGCATCCTCGACAAGCTTGGCAGCTAGGAATCTTTGGGAGGTAATAGAGGTGTCAGACAAGTTCAAGGTCCTCCTCGTGGAGGATAATTACATGAACAAAGTCCTTGTAAGGGAGATACTTACCCTTAATGGATACGAGATAATAGAGGCCAAGAGCGGGACAGAGGCGCTCAAGAAGCTTGCGATGGAACGGCCTGACCTTATACTGATGGATCTCCACCTTCCGGAGATGGACGGCATTACTGCGACAAGGATAATCAAATCCGAAGAGAGGAATAAGTCGATCCCGGTCCTTGCGCTGACAGCCTCTGCGATGAAAGGGGAAGAGGATAAGATAATAAGCAAGGGCTTTGACGGCTATGTGGCGAAGCCTATCGAGGTCAGAAAACTTCTTGAAGCGATACAAATAAGTCTTGCCGCCAGAAAGACGGGAGAGGGCGAAAAGGCAGGATGAAGGTCCTTAAAAATCGGTGGAAAAATTGAAGCACCCCATGTCAAGCCGCGGGGAATCTTCGATATGTAAGGAAAGAATACCGAAGCCCTGATTCCATCTCCTTATTCGTGCCTTGGCTTGCCGCATCTAATTAAGCCCTCCTTTTCAGCTCTTCGATAGCCGCCTTTATCCTGTCAAGTTCTTTGCCTCTGATCGCCCCTCCGCCGTATCTAGCCAATTGAAAAGCCTCCGTAACCCTTTTTACCCTGATGTTGCCGGTCCTTTCAGCGAACTCAAGCGGGGTCTCATCCGCCTTTTTCGTGATCCCTTTCTTTTTTAGAACCTTAAGCATCTCTATATAAAAGGCCGGTGTCCTGGAGGCGGCGCTGCTCCGCCCCTTGATCCTCCATAGCAGTATCAGCCCGAGAGATACCGCGAGGATAATAAAGAATATCCGCGGTGTATGGGCCTGCCCAACGGACCTGGTCCCCTTAACGTATAGTCTCAGGTTTTGGAAGACCCCTGAACCCGCGCCCTCGATCTGTACCGCCAGTTTTCTCTGGTCAGTGAATGAGAAATGTATGATGTATCGGTTCCAGCGCCACTTCAAAAGATCAAGGTACAATCCGAGCGCGGATGGTTTATGGGGCATTATGCCTGAAGACGGCGTAGGGTCGAACCTCCTCCAGCCTTCGCCCTTTATATAAGCCTCTACCCAGCTGTGCGCGTCCTGTTGCCTTACTATAAAGTAATTCCCATGCTCGTTCCAGTCCCCCTGTAGAAATCCTGTCACGACACGCGCGGGTATGCCGTTTATCCGGAGGAGGAGGGCCATAGCCGTTGCGTAGTGCTCGCAGTAGCCCTGTTTTGAATAAAAAAGGAAATTATCGAGCGGGCCTGCTGCCCCGTCGTGTTGAGGGGGGCTGAGCGTATAGGTATAATTAGTCTTAAGATATTTCTCTATGGCAGAGGCCTTTTCCATCTCTGATTCAAGCCCGTTGGATATGAGATAGGCAAGTCTTTCCATGCGTGAATCCCCGGGATTTGTTCTTAAAAAAGATGTGTCCAGATATTCGGGCAAAGGAGGCCCGCCATCCTGCCTTATGGGAGATAGCATAGAGAGAGCCCTGTACTCTATCCGTGAGTACGGAGGCGAGGGGAGGCGCACGGAGCCTGAAGCGTCAAGCCAGAGCCCGGGGAACGGGCCTTCGAGCGCCGCTACGTTAGAGGCGGCGAATATGACCTCCGTATCAAGCGGCTCAAGGAGTATGGATTGCTCAAGAGGCATCCCGTCCATTCCGCCAAGATCAAATACCCCTCCCGGGTCTTTGCGTACAAGCGTTTGCGCCCGGAGCGTCTTCGACCATCCTTTCCCGTCATAATGATCAAGCGCCATGCCCCTGAAGTAGAGCGGCTCTTTCGGCATGCCTTTTGTGCTAAGCCCGACGCGCATGATAACGGTAGCGTCCTGTTTGACGGGGCCGATCGCGCCGAGATCCACCCTGTCCGAAAAGCCGGTAACCTTTACTGTATTCATGGTCTTTCTTTCGAAAAAACCCATCTCCATCCTCGGGATGATCAAGAAGAGCAGGAATGTAATAAGGATCGAAAATACTGAAATCACGATGACGCCTATAAAGAACGGGGCGCCAAACGCGATTCCGGGAAACGCCCCCTCCTTTGGAGAGGCGTCCTGAAAATCCTTTTTCATGTTGAATATGATAAGGGCCCAGATAGAGCCGATTATGAAGAGGGATAATATCGCCATGAAAAAAGGGCTTACGGTTGAAGCGGCTGACGCCAGTATCTGAAAAAACACAAGGGCGAAGACCATCACATGGTCGCGGTTCCTGTTAAGGTCGAACAGTTTAAGGGCCAATAGTATAGTGAGGAACCTTGAAGCGGCCGTGATGAGTTCCCCGGAGATCATCAGATAATCGGCTATGAAAAAAACGAATACAAATATCGCCAGGATGTTCCAGAGGAAGCCGGGTATTACCCTTCGCCTCTTTATGTTGAATGCCAGGGTAAGGAGCACAACAGCCGCCACGGCGATTATAAAAGGCGCTTCAATGGCCTCGATGAGCCAGACGGCCGAGAGGCCGAGGGCCGCCATAAAATAAGTTATGATCAGCGTGTATGCCTGAAAGTTCATTTTATAAAGCCTGTTGGAAAGCCCTGTGCGGTCATGAGACATATGTTTTGACAGACGGACTGCCCTTCGCGTCCACGGGGCTTATAAGGGCGAGCGCATGGAGGATCTTTCCGAGCTGGCCGCCTCCATGCCCCGGGGCGATCTCCGACGAGAGGGTCTTCAGGCCAACCGAGTACCCTTTATTTATAAGGAGATTAGCTGTTGAAGCGGCTTCATCCACCGCGTCCTCAAAAATAGCTTCCTTGCCGGGATTAAAGTTGTTGAATACTATAAAGGCCTTGCGTTCGCTCTCTCTGGCGAATTCCTTGACAAGGAGTTTCGAGGCCTTCGCCGCGGATCTCCAGTGGATATGGCGGGAATCATCCTCGAACATATACTCCCTGAGCGAATATATCTCCGTACCCTGGCCTTTAAGCCGGGTTATGATATCGCCGGACGCGCTATGCAAGGGGGATGTGTTGAGCTTTGCTTTTATTTTAATCGAGGGGTATACAAGTATCTCGTCATCTGTCAGCTGCTCTTTTCCCTTAAGGAAAAGCCCGAAAGGAAACCGCGTTGCTATCTTGAAACCCGAAAGGCTTACGACCCCGCGTTTGTTGAAGATATAGTTCGTGGTCCTGGCGACCTCTTCTTTGGGGTCGAGTTTGAGGAAAAAAGAGGGTTCGGAAGAGACCCCGTCCGTATCGAGCTCTTTTATCCTTAACGAGAAAGAGGGAAAAACCCCCTTGAGCCTGGATACGATGAGCCTGACCGGGGTAGGGGCTCCCTTAAAGGCGCGCTTGGGTGCGGCGCGTCTTATCCTGACGGCCTTGATGGTGGATTCAGAGAGTATGCCCGATATGACGATAAATGAGAGGAGGGTAGCTACTATCAGGTAGAGTAGATTATTGCCTGTATTGATGGCGGCTATTCCGATGAATAATAGGATCCCGATGAACCATTTCCCTTCCCGTGTGATCGAGAGGGATCTTGGGAGCCTGAAGATGGAACGGCGCGGCTTTCCAGAGCCTCTTTTTTTACCCGACAGCTTGCCGAAGAGGATGATCAGCCACGGAAGGGGTACCGTTATTACTGGCCTTAAATTCATTTTGGATTGATCCGGAGTTAGACCGGCACGCTTATGCCCGATAATATTTCTTCTACCAGAGCGCTGGTTGACTCGAAGCCGTCTTCAGCCCCGCGCTCGATAGGTATTATCCTGTGCGCGAAAACAGGGATGCTCAATGATTTGACGTCATCAGGTATGCAGTAATTCCTGCCCGAAACAAGGGCGTGCGCCTGCGCGGCCCTGTAAAGGGTCATTGTGGCGCGGGGACTTACGCCGAGCCTTATGCCTTTATGTCTTCTTGTGCCGTTGGCTATAGCCATTATATAGCCAACAAGATCTTCATCGACACGGACTTTATCCACGAGGGCTTGAATCATCCTTACCTCCTCCAGCGTCACGGCCGGGCTTAAGCCCTCCATCGCGGACGCGCTCTCGGCCGACCGCTTCATTATGACCCTCTCCTCGGCCTCATTCGGATAACCTATCCTTATGCACATGGTGAACCTGTCGAGCTGCGATTCCGGCAGGGGGAATGTCCCTGCGAATTCAAGCGGGTTCTGGGTAGCCAGCAGCATGAAAAGCTCCGGGAGCTTATAGGTGGCCTTATCCACCGACACCTGCCTGTCGTTCATGGCCTCAAGGAGGGCGCTCTGCGTCTTTGGAGTTGCCCTGTTTATCTCATCCGACAGTACAATGTTGGCGAATATAGGGCCGGGCCTGAACTCGAATGTATGTAGCGCCTGGTTATATACCGTGACCCCGATAACGTCAGAGGGGAGGAGATCGCTTGTGAACTGGATCCTCTGGAACGAACAATTTATTGATTTGGCCAAGCCGTGCGCCAGCGTGGTCTTGCCGACTCCAGGGACGTCCTCGATTAAAAGGTGGCCTCTGGCAAGGAGGGCGGTTATTGCGAGGTCAAGTATCCTGGATTTACCACGCAGTACTTTCTGGAGGTTTGTCCTTAAAGCGGATATTTTATTATAAGCGGCCTTCTCATCCATTATCTTGAAAATTCTATCAATTGAGGGCCGCACAGTCAATTTATATCGCATGCCTGCCTTTTTAAATCTCTTGCGCCCCTAATTGGCGTATTGTATCTTTTAAGACGATATAAGGAGCTGACGTGAAGAATATCTCAATTTTACTGGCCATCTTATTTATATTAAGCGGCCCCATATCATCCCTTGCACTTGAAATACCCGATATAATAAAAAAACCGGTCAGTGAGGTAAAAGAGGATTACAGGAACTTTTACCTTGATTCAGGGAATATCTTAAGGTTTGGCGCGGCCTTGTCCGTCGCCGGTATTACGGCAAACAGCAGCGCTGACAGGGAAGTTCAGGAGTATTTTCAGGATAATATCAGGAGCGGACCTGGTGATGACGCCTCCGATATCATGAGAATCCCCGGAGAGGCGCTCGTTACCCTTCCGTTGACATTAGGCGCGTACCTGATCTCAGACGGCCCGGCCGGGGAATGGGGAAAGAGGTCTTTAAGGGCTCTATTCCTCGGCGGCCCGGCCGGACTGATCGTCCAGAGGGCTACGGGAGGCGGGAGGCCCAGGGAAGGGGATTCGCACTGGCGTCCGTTCAAGAACAACAACGGCCTCAGCGGGCACGCCTTTATAGGCGCAGTCCCTTTTATAACAGCCGCGAGGATGCAGGAAAATGTTTACTTTAAAGGGCTCCTCTACGGCGCATCCATTCTGCCTGGGCTATCGAGAATAAATGATAACGAGCACTTCATTTCGCAGGCGGCTATCGGCTGGTATCTCGCATACTTGAGCGCGGCGGCGGTAGAGGGTTCGAAGACCGGGGCGGTATCGATTTTACCTTTTAAAAACGGGCTAACCCTTTCTTACAGAAAAGTTTTTTAGCCTTTTTTTAGTGCACAGGTTTTTTGTTTTTAGTTTGACAATTCACGTTTTTTTTCATAACATACTCACCTGTATTTGAATGGTCGTTTCAGCGCTGACGGGTTTAATTCTGATCCTAATTCTGATTCCTCGATTCGGGTTTTTTGCTAGCAATTTCTTCATAAGGTGATCATTCAACTGCGACTCTCCATCAAAAATATTTTTGCCATTGTCATGGCCGTAGGGGTTTTTTTATCTCCTCTTACAACCGCCGCAGCCGAAACGGCGATCCCGCTGCCGGCCCCTGTGACAGCTCCCGGCAATACTCAACAGGCGCCGGCACAAAGCCCATCTACAATCGAATCAAATATAACAGCCACTGATAGCGCTGCCGCAGGTGCGGCCAAACCCGCGCAAGCGCCGGTTCCGGGAACAGAGGCGCTCTCTGCCTTCGAGCTATATGCAAGGGGGCAGCACGAGGATCAGATATCAAGAGAAATCAGGCAGTTCGGATATGATCTCTTCGAGCGCGAGCCCGGCACTTTCGCACCGATAGACGGTATGCCGGTCGGTCCCGAATATCTCCTTGGCCCCGGTGATGAGCTGATGGTAAGCATATGGGGAAAGATAAGCGGTGAGCATATGCTGCGTATCGACCGCGAGGGGAAGGTAAACTTCCCTGTCCTGGGTTTGGTTCAGGTCGCGGGCCTCACCTTCTCCGAGGCGAAGGATTACATGGAGAAGGAGTTCGGCAAGTACTACAAGACACCCGAAGTAAAGATGAACGTGAGCATGGGCAGGCTGCGCACCATCAGGATCTTTGTTGTCGGGAATGTTAAAAAGCCGGGCAGCTACACGGTCTCTTCGCTCTCGACCCTTATTAACGCCCTGTTTGCGGCCGGGGGCCCTAGCAAGGCCGGCTCAATGAGGAATATGCAGGTCAAACGCGGCAACAAGACCGTCGTTAACTTCGACATGTATGATTTTCTGCTTAAGGGGGACAAGTCCAAGGATATAAGGCTCATGCCTGAGGACGTTATCTTCATACCTCATGTCGGGCCGCTGGCCGGGGTAGCCGGAAATGTAAAGACGCCGGCTATATACGAGCTTAAAGGCGAAGCAAGCCTTAAAGAGCTTATCGACATGGCTGGCGGGATAAACGCGAGAGGGTACCTGCAGAGGATACAGGTTGAAAGGATATTCGACCATCAGGCAAAGACCATATTCGACCTGAACCTGCGCGAAACCAGGGAACTTGACGGCATTGCCATGCAGGACGGGGATATCGTAAAGATATTCTCGATAATAAATGTTGTTACCAATCCAGTCGAGCTTAAGGGCAATGTCCTCAGGCCCGGCACCTATGAATGGAAACAGGGCCTAAAGATCAAGGATGTCATCAGGGACCTCGATGCGTTGCTGCCGGATACGTACTTCGACGTATGCGCCATTGAGAGGCTTGTGGCGCCTGATTACCATAAGGAGTACCTCTCAGTAAATCTGCAGAAACTAATGATCGGCGGGGATGCCAAAGAGAATATAGAACTGCACCCGTATGACAAGATAACCGTATTCAATAAATGGGAGATCCAGGACAGGTTCAAGGTCAGGGTGGCAGGGGCCGTGAACAGGCAGGGAGACTATGAGTTCAGGCCGAGCATGAAGCTCTCTGATCTCGTGAACCTTGCGGGCGGGCTCAAGTATTTTGCTTCCAGGGAGGCTGAGTTGACGAGGGTGACCCTGGGCAAGGACGGCCCTGAAACCGAGAGAATAAGCATCAACTTCGAAGAGATCATGGCAAACCCGGGCCTGGATATCCCGCTCAAGGAAGACGATTTCCTTTTTGTAAGGAGTATCCCAGAATGGGAGCTCTACAGGATCGTAAATATAGGCGGCCAAGTTAAAAATCCGGGCAAATACACGATAAAAAAAGGCGAGCGTCTTTCTTCGCTTATTGAAAGGGCCGGAGGATTTACTGACAGGGCCTACCTTAAGGGACTGGTATTTACGAGGGAATCTGTAAAGCAGCTCCAGCAAAAACAGCTCGACGAGTCCATAGACAGGCTTGAGCAGGAGTTGATGCTTTCCACTTCCACCAGCATGGAGACCGCTTTAAGTTCCGAAGAAGCTCTGCAGCAAAAGGCTGTATTATCACAGAAACAAGCGCTACTTTCAAAAATGAGGGGAGCTAAAGCAAAGGGTAGGATCGCGCTTGACTTTGAAACGATGAGCAAGTTCAAGGACTCGCCCAACGATGTAACGCTCGACGAAGGCGATTCCATCTTCATACCTGAGAAGCCTGATCAGGTACAGGTAATAGGCGCAGTTTATAACCAGACCGCGTTCCTGTATGAAAGGGATAAGGATGTTGATGACTACCTCAGAAGCGCCGGTGGCTTCACAAAGAACGCCGATAAAAAAGAGATCTATGTGCTTAAGCTGAACGGCACTGCCGTAAGCAAGAGGGATGCCGGCATACTTGAGCGTTTTAAATCCATACAGCTTGACCCCGGCGATACCATAGTAGTCCCTGAGGACCTCGAAAAGGCGGCTCTTATGAAAGACGTGAAAGACCTCACGCAGATTCTCTATCAGATAGCAGTTACCGCGGGTGTGCTTATTGTGGCGTTTTAAGATATTTATTATTTTTGCGGCGTTATTCGCAGGGCCGTTATCTTCTTTAGGCTACGCGGCCACGTCTGTGAATATACCTGTAGGGAGCCGGATGTACCGGGATTTTGAACGCCTTGAGCTTAAGGGGTTGATCCCAAGCTCGATGCTCTCCACTAAGCCGTTCACCCGCCTTGAGGGGCTCCGGCTCCTTGGCGAGGCCGAAGAGAGGCTTGACTCCTTGTCCGGCGATACGCAGGCAAGGTCGATATTGGAAAGGCTTAAAAAAGAGCTCGGGGATGAGCGGAATAAGACGGAGAGGGTGATAATAAAGCCGGTTGAGAGTATCCATACGGGGATCCTCTACTCCGCCCGGACCCCCGATTATCCGAACATCAATAACAACGGGGATGCCTTTAGAGAGGGTTTCAACTTGAGGGCGGGGGTTGGGGTCAAGGTTGAGCTCTTTGATACCGTTTCGCTCTACGCAAACCCGGAATACAGGTTTGACGACACAGACCCGCGCATGGAGTTTCTCCGCGGTTACGCGCTGGCAAACCTCATCGGGGTTGAGCTTCTGGCGGGAAGGGATTCGATGTGGTGGGGGGCCGGGTATCATGGGAACCTCCTTGTCACCAATAACGCCAAGCCGTTCGACATGATAAAGGTCACCTCGGGGCATCCGTTCCTGCTCCCGTGGGTTTTCAGTTATATCGGGCTTTTAAAACCGACATTGTTTCTGACCCGGCTTGAAGGGGATAGGGATTTTGCCAACCCTTATTTGGCGGGATTAAGGCTCGATGTCAAGCCGTTCCCTTATTTTCAAATCGGCTTTTCAAGGGTCGCCATGTTCGGCGGCGGCAACCGGACGGTCGACGCAGGCACTGTGCTGGATGTTCTTACTGCAGGCACTGAGAATACCCTGGAGGAACCAGGCAATCAGATCGCTTCAGTAGACGCTAAAATCATAGTGCCGTGGGGGCCGCTGCCCTTTACATTATATGGAGAGATAGGCGGCGAGGATGAAGCCGGTTCACTGCCGTCTCAGATAGGCTATGTCGTGGGGGTCTTTCTTTCTCACTCTTTCGGTACGGGTGATATAGACCTTCGGCTCGAATATGCAGATGATTATGTGGATGGACATCCAGGCGTCTGGTATACGCACCATTTATACACGACTGGTTATACCTACAACGGGAGGGTCATAGGCCATCATATGGGCTCAGACGCGCGCGACCTGTTCGTAAGGCTTCAGTACCATGCTGATCCCAATGCTACCATAGGGATAGAGGCCGACCTGGAGCGTCACGGCGCGGACGCCGGGGAAAAGAAAAACTGGTTTGGGATAGACGCCGATTACCGCCTTACAGAGTATTTTTCCCTTTCAGGCGGGGTTGGGATGGAAAGGGATTATAGCGCCGCGGACGATGAAGACAGCAACACGGTATTCTGGCTCAATACAGATTTTGCGTTCTGAGGACTGGATTTTTTGAATGAACAATAAGTTGGAAGAGATAGACCTTCTCGAGTACTGGAGGGTGCTCAAAAAACGGAAGGCTTTTATAGCCGTAATCGTATTGACCGCTTTCATAGGCTCGATAATCGTGAGCCTGATGCTGCCGAAGTCCTACCGCGCGTCGACAAGCATCCTTCCTCCGCAGGAAGAAGGCATTTTGGGCGCGGCCATGGCTTCGCGGCTGTCCGCAGGGGCGGCCGGAGGGCTTGCCGGGAGTTTGATGGGGCTTAAGTCCGCTTCAGACCTTTGGGTACGGATACTCAAGAGCCAGTCAGTAACTGACAGCATCATCGAGAGGTTCGGGCTGAAAAAAGGTGACGGCGATACCATAGAAAATGCCAGGCAAGGGCTCGAAGGCAGGGTGGAGATAAAGAATTCAAAGGAACAGATTATAACAATAGCTGTTTTCGACAGGGACCCCGTCTTGGCCGCAAAGATAGCCAATGCTTTCGTAGAGGAACTGGACAGGGTAAACAGGGGACTTGTAATGACAGGTGGGCAGAGGACGCGGGTATTCCTGGAAAAGAGGCTTACGGAGGCCAAGGCGGAGCTTGCCAGGCTTGAGAATGCGACAAGAGGGTTCCAGGAAGGGAGCGGCGCCGTAAGGCTGGACGCGCAGTCCAAGGCTATCATCGACGTTATAGGGGCTGTAAAGGGGCAGGCCATCGCAAAGGAGGTCGAGCTTCAAACGCTCCTCTCCTACGCCACCCCGGAGAACCCTGAGGTGATGCTCCGTAAGACCGAGCTCGAAGAACTCAGGAAGAGGCAGATTGAACTCGAGCAGGGGAAAAGCGGCAACGGTATCTTCATACCCACAAACAGCATGCCAAAGCTCTCGGTGGAGTACGCGAGGCTGATGAGGGATCTAAAGGTGCAGGAGACCCTTTTTGAGCTTCTGACCCAGCAGTACGAAATGTCCAAGATACAGGAGGCAAAGGACAGCCCTACGGTGCAGGTGCTCGACGTGGCAAAGCCCCCTGAGAAGAAAAGCAGGCCCAGGAGATCGTTGATAGTCATTGCCACCACTTTTTTAACGTCATGCGGCGCGATTGTGTTCGCCTTCCTGCTTGAGTTGTTGGAGCGGCGCAGGGAGATCGGAGCCTGATATGATCAAGGAGAAGAACAGCGTACTTAGAAAAGCGCAGTTTGTGGCCGATATTGTGCTTACGGCCGCATCATTTTTCATGGCGTCATACATAAGTGAGGCCGTAAGGCCCGGCGTCCATGACCCCGGACACACGTACCTGTACCTGCTCTATATCATATTGCCGGTTTGGGCGCTTCTTCTGAAATACAACAAGGTCTATCATTCGATAAGGACGCAGAGTGTCTTAAGCTCCCTCTGGTCTGTTACAAAGACAGCACTCATGGGCGGCCTGTTCCTCATGACCTCCATATTCGTTTTTAAGATATGGGGGCTCAGCAGGGCTTTTATCTTCATATTTATCCTCGTAAACACCTCTGCATTTGCGGTCGAGAGGCTGCTCCTTCACGCCTTTTTTCACCACATCCGGAGGCGCGGCTATAACTACCGCAACGTCCTTATAATAGGCACGGGGAACAGGGCAATAAGATTTTTTGACACTATCAGCAGCCATCCCGAGTGGGGGCTGAAGATATCAGGTTTTATCGACAAGGATCCCGGCAAGAAGGGCAGGATGATCCAGGGCAAAAGTATCCTCGGGACGCTTGAAGAGATACAGGGGATACTGATTGAGCACCATATTGACAGTGTGGTCTTCGTGGGCCCGAGGAACTGGCTTGATGAGGTGGAAAAGATCATAGTCCCGTGCGAGACCATAGGCGTGCAGATACAGATCGCCTGTGACTTCTACCCGAACACGCTCTCAAAGATCCATTTCGACACCCTCGGCAACTGGCCCCTTCTGGCCTTCATGCCGCCTCCGCATTACGGCGGGTTCATTTTCGTCAAGAGGGCCATAGACGTGGCCTTTTCCGCCCTGGTGCTTTTCTTTGCGGCTCCTCTCTTTATTTTCACCGCCGCGGGGATAAAGCTCACATCTCCCGGGCCGGTGTTTTTCAGGCAGAAGAGGTGCGGGCTCAGCGGCCGGGTCTTTGAGCTCCTTAAATTCAGGACGATGGTTAACGGGGCCGAGTCCATAAAGAGCAGCATAGAGCATCTTAACGAGATGTCCGGGCCCGTGTTCAAGGTCAGGAATGACCCCAGGATCACTCCTTTCGGGAGGTTTCTCCGTAAGTTCAGCCTCGACGAGTTTCCCCAGTTCATCAACGTGCTCAAGGGGGACATGAGTATCGTGGGGCCGCGTCCGCCGATACCTAATGAGGTCGAGAAGTATGATTACAGCCAGAGGAGGCGGCTGTCGGTAAAGCCCGGCATCACTTGCCTGTGGCAGGTCGCCGGGAGAAACAAGATAGGTTTTTCCGACTGGGTCAAGCTCGACCTGGAGTATATAGACAAGTGGAGCATGTCTCTTGACCTTAAAATAATATTAAAGACCATCCCTGCCATGCTGAAGGGAACGGGCTTGTAGAAAGAGGCGTATGAAGGTTTTAACTGTTTTCGGCACCCGTCCGGAGGCCATAAAGCTTGCGCCTGTCATCAAGGGGCTTGAGGCGCACGGCAAGTTCACGTCCATCGTCTGCGTGACGGCGCAGCACCGGCAGATGCTGGATCAGGTGCTCGGCATATTCGATATCAAACCTGATTATGACCTCGACATCATGGCGAGCAACCAGACGCTGTACGATATAACGGCCAGGGGGCTTCTTGGCATGAGGCCGGTGATTGAGGAGGCAAGGCCCGATGTCGTACTGGTACAGGGCGATACCACAACGACGTTTGTCGGCAGCCTTGCCGCCTTTTATGAGCGGGTGCCGGTAGCTCATGTGGAGGCCGGGCTCAGGACATACGATAAATACCGCCCGTTCCCTGAAGAGGTAAACAGGAGGCTGACAAGCCAGATAGCCGATTTTCATTTCGCCCCCACGGGCGTTTCAAGGGATAACCTCCTTAAGGAAGGCGTAGATCCCAGGAAAGTCCATGTCACTGGCAATACCGTCATAGACTCGCTCCTTATGGTCACGGCCGCGCAGTCCGCCGAAAAGGAGAAAAGAAAATGGACAGATTTTTTCGGGAAGCTTGGCCTGCCTATCAATGACGGCAGGAAGATAATACTTGTCACCGGCCACAGGAGGGAGAACTTCGGGGAGGGGTTTGACAACATCTGCGCGGCGCTTAAAGAAATAGCGTCCTCGGCCCCGGATGCCGACATCGTCTATCCTGTGCATCTGAACCCTAACGTGCAGGGTGTGGTAAGGGGCGTGCTAAGCGGCATAAAGAACGTATACCTCCTGCCAACGCTAGAATATGAACCGTTTGTCTATCTCATGTCGAAGTCTTACATGATATTGACCGACTCGGGCGGCGTGCAGGAAGAGGCGCCTTCGCTCGGCAAGCCTGTTCTGGTGATGCGCGATACGACGGAGAGGCCGGAGGGGGTGGCCGCCGGGACGGTCAGGCTTGTGGGAACAGACAGGAATAAGATAGTGACGGAGACCCTGAATATATTAAACGACACGAAGGCGTACATGTCCATGAGCTCGGCGCATAACCCTTACGGCGACGGGCAGGCGGCAAAAACGATTGTACGGATACTTGAGAAAGGATTGATTGCAAATGAAGCGGTCGCGTAAGATATGCGTAATTGGGCTGGGGTACATCGGGCTTCCGACGGCGAGCCTTCTTGCCACAAAGGGCTTTAAGGTAGTAGGCGTAGACGTAAACGAAGAGGCCGTAAGGCTCATAAACGACGGTAAGATACATATCGTCGAGCCCGACCTCGACATACTCGTAAAATCAGCCGTCAACTCCGGGAACCTCTCGGCCTCGCTTAAGCCCGAAGAGGCGGATTTTTTCATAATCGCCGTGCCGACTCCGTTTAAGGACGGGCACCAGCCGGACCTTTCATACGTCGAGGCCGCCACAGAGGCCATCATCCCGTATCTTTCGGAGGGCAACCTCGTCGTCCTTGAGTCCACTTCGCCGGTAGGCACGACCGACATGATCCATTCGAGGATATTGAAGGCGCGAAAAGAACTGGAGGGTAGGATATTCTCCGCGCACTGCCCTGAAAGGGTGCTCCCGGGGCACATCCTCAGAGAGCTGGTAGACAATGACCGGATAATCGGCGGGGTTGACAAGGCTTCGACTGAGAAGGCCGTTGAGCTCTACAGCTCGTTTGTGAACGGCAGTATATTCCCGACGAACGCAAAGACCGCGGAGCTTACAAAGCTTGTCGAGAATTCCTACAGGGACGTTAACATCGCGTTCGCCAACGAGCTTTCGATGATATGCTATGACCTTGACATAAACGTCTGGGAGGTCATCGAGTTCGCGAACAAACACCCGAGAGTGAATATCCTAAAGCCCGGCCCCGGTGTCGGCGGCCACTGCATAGCGGTCGATCCCTGGTTTGTGGTGCACGCCTCTCCCGGGCTCTCAAGATTGATAAAGACCGCCAGAGAGGTGAACGACAGCAAGCCCGTTCACGTGATACACAGGATCAAGGAAAAGGCCGCGCGCTTTAAGGAGCCCTGCATCGCCTGCCTGGGGCTGTCATACAAGGCTAATATAGACGACCTCAGGGAAAGCCCGGCCGTGGAGATAGTAGAGAGGCTTTCGGACGAGAAGGTCGGCAGACTCCTGGTTGTGGAGCCGCATATCGAAGCGCTGCCCAAGGCGCTTTTAAAGAGAGAGAACGTGGAGCTTACGGACTTCGCGAGCGCTTTTTCAAAGGCCGACATAATAGCGCTTCTTGTGGACCATACGGATTTTTTCAAGGCCGATAGAGAGAAGCTCAAGGAAAAGGTCGTCATAGATACGAGGGGAATATGGGCATAAAGTCGAATATCGGCGTTTTAAAACCGGTGAGGCCAAAGGAGAAGTTTCTTGTATTCGGCTCTCCCGTAATAGGCGAAGATGAGATTGACGAGGTTGTCGCCAGCATGAGGTCTGGCTGGCTTGGTACGGGCCCGAAGGTGGCGCGCTTCGAGGAGGATTTCAGGAAGTATAAAAATGCAGCCTGCTCAGCGGCCTTGAACTCATGCACCGCGGCCCTGCATCTGAGCATCCTTGCCGCTGGCGTAAAGCAGGGCGATGAGGTCATCACTACGCCGATGACCTTCTGCGCTACGGTAAACGCCATAATACACGCGGGGGCAACGCCGGTGCTGGCCGATATCGACCCTGTTACCCTGAACATCGACCCCGATGCCGTCAGAAGCAGGATAACGCCGAGGACAAAGGCGATACTCCCGGTACACTTCGCCGGAAGGCCGTGCGAGATGGATGAGATAACGTCTATCGCAGGGGAGAACGGTCTAAAGGTTATAGAGGACTGCGCCCACGCCATTGAGACGGAATACAAGGGGAAGAAGGCTGGCACCATTGGAGATTTCGGGTGCTTCAGCTTCTATGTGACTAAAAATATCGTCACCGGCGAGGGCGGCATGGTGCTTGCCAGAAACGAGTCGGACATAGCCAGGATAAAGGTCCTCGGCCTTCACGGTATGTCGAAGGACGCCTGGAAGCGTTTCAGCGACGAGGGCTATAAGCACTACTACGTCGTTGAGGCCGGTTTTAAATACAATATGATGGACGTGCAGGCGGCGATAGGGATCCATCAGCTCAAAAAGGTAGAGGAGTACTGGAAAAGGCGGGAAGCGGTCTGGCAGAGATACAACGGCGCGTTCGAAGGGCTTTCGCTCGGTCTGCCGGCCTCTGCGGCCCCGGATACCAGGCACGCCTATCACCTGTACACCGTTCTTATCGATGAGGAAAGGGGCGGCATATCAAGGGACGAATTCCTCAACGCCATGACGGCAAACAATATCGGGGTAGGGGTGCATTATCTCAGTATACCGGAGCACCCTTATTATCAGAAGGCGTATGGCTGGAAGCCGGAAGACTTCCCGAACGCGATGAAGGCCGGAAGATCGATTGTCAGCCTTCCGCTCTCCGCGAAGCTTACGGATGAGGACGTAGACGACGTTATAACGGCTGTCAAAAACTGCCTGGGCGTCTGACCATGATAATAGTACCGTTGACATTGGCCTACAAGGGCCAGAGAAATTATCTTCAGGGCGGCGACCTTTACAACGGCATAATAGACGCCATCGACGGGCATGTCGATGGCAAAAAGGGCCCCTTCAGGCTCGCGGTTCATAATTTCGCAAGCAGGCAGTGCGATATGCTCATTAACGAATCCGGCGAACAGCTCACAAAACCTGAGGGGCTTGTCGCCGAGTTCACCATCGGCTCCGCAAGAGGCATGGTTACAGGCTGGCTTATGGAGACCGAAAGAGATGTGGTGAACAGAAACCCTTACGACGAAAGCGTCATACAGGCGCTGTGCACAGACGAGGGCGAGAGCATAGAGATGCGCGGAGAGACGCCTTACACCCCGATAGAGGTAGCTATCTCCATGACCAAACAGCTCCACTACAGGCTTTACCCTATCGTGGATGGCAAATGGATATTCACCAAACTCGAGCTTGGCCGCTTGCTTGAAGACAACGATTCCGCGCGCTTAAAGGTCACAGCCAGGCACAACCTCAATAACCGCCTGACCAAATCCATAATTACCGCAGGCGGCGAGCAGGTAGGCTCCATCTATTTTTCGGTAAAGTCATGATAGGAATCCTGGCTATAGGCAGCTATATACCATCCTCGTTCGAATCGAATCTTGAAAAAAAGGATATCTTCGGCATAGAGGATGATTTCATCCTGAATAAGATCGGTGTCGAGAAGGTTTCAAGGAAGGCCGTTGATGAGGACACCTCGGATATGTGTGTAAAGGCCTTCAATGCGCTTGCGGCCAAAACCGGTATTGGCGTCGAGGGCGTTGATTGCATTGCCGTATGCACGCAGAACCCTGATGGAAATGGCATACCGCACACCTCGGCGATAGTTCATGGAAAGCTTAACGCGCCAGAGGAGGCCGCGGCATTCGACATATCCCTGGGGTGTTCCGGTTATGTATATTCGCTTTCGATAATGAAGTCTTTTATGGAATCCAACGGATTTAAAAAAGGGATTCTCTTCACGGCTGATCCTTATTCAAAGATAATCGACCCGGCAGATAAGAACACGGCGCTGCTTTTCGGCGACGCGGCAACGGCGACGCTTATGGGGCCTGTAGACGGCGGCGGATGGAGGCCGGTAAGGTTTTCCTTCGCTTCGAGGGGCGCTGAATGGGGTGCATTGAAAAACACCGGCGGTACGCTTGAGATGAACGGCAGGGCGGTATTCAATTTCTCCGCCACCGTTGTCCCTGCCCAGGTAAGAAACATTCTTTCTTCCTCCGGGCTCTCAGCGGACGATATAGACCTTTTTATATTCCATCAGGGCAGCAAGTATATTGTGGATACGCTGCAAAAGAGGATGCAGCTGCCGGAATCGAAGGTCCCTGTCATGCTGTCGGGCCAGGGTAATACGGTATCGTCTTCCATTCCGCTTGTATTCGAGCGGAGGATGAATGACGCCGCGTTGAACAGGGTTGTCCTCAGCGGTTTCGGTATAGGGCTTTCATGGGCATCATGCCTGCTCGAAAGGATCTAGCAGGGTGTTGAAAACACGCAGTTGTGCAAGCCATGGATGGACTTTTTGAACATCCTGCTGGTAGAAAGGAGGTTTAGATGTCAAATATAAACGATATTGCCAGATTGATCGAAAACGTATGCACGTCGGTCAGCGTGTCCGAGGCCGATTACGGACGTCCGTTGACGGAGCTGGGGGTCGATTCCCTCGACCTGTCCGGGATACTCCTGGAGCTTGAGGAGAAATACTCCATAAAGATACCTGACAAGGATGCGGTGGCGCTTAAAACAATATCCGCCATAGCCGATTACATCTTAAAGGCCTCCTCAAAATAATGCAGCTTAAAGAATTTTTCAGGTTTCTCAAGTCCCTGCCCAAAAGTCTGATTCTCGCTCTCATCACACAGATGCCTCTTGAGGCCGGCGTATTGCTGAGAAGGTGGTATTACTCCAGACGCTTCGCCAAATGCGGCAAGGACCTGTGGGTCGGAACGAACGTCCTCATCTCAAATCCCGGGCTGATAGAGGCCGGAGACGACGTAAAGATCCGCGAGAATACGATCATACATACCGGGCGGCAGAAGCCTTTTTCCGTAGACGGGAGGGAGGTAATCGAGTTGACCCCGGATAAAAAAGAGTTCAAAGGGCGAGTTATACTCGGAGACCATTCCAGGATAGCGTTCGGGGCGCTTATACTCGCCTATGGCGGGGTCAAGATAGGCGAGAAGTGCGGCATAGGGCCTGGCGCCGTGATACTTTCCGAATCTTTCCATCACAAAGGCAGGCAGAAGGACAGGATATATAAATATTCCCAGGGCGCGCTGCCCGAAGAGCAGTGCGTGGTGCAGGGATTTGTTGAATTTAAAGACGGCGCCGGGGTCGCCTCGCACGTGATAGTGCTGCCTGGCGCGATCATAGGCAGAGATTCCTGGGTAGGTCCCAACAGCGTCGTGGGCATACGGGGCAGGGTAGAGGAAGACGTGATCGCCAAGGGAGACCCGGCGATTGCGGTTTTCCATAGACAGTATTTAAGGGAGTAGCCCTCTGATGAAAAGGTATTTATCCGGATACAGCATCACTGACCCCGCTTACATGGCGGTAAGAAGGAGCGCGTTCGAGATATCAAGGTCAGCCGCCTGTTTTAAAGGACGGCTCCTCGACATAGGATGCGGCGCGAAGGCAAAGAGGTTTATCATAGGCGACAGGGTGACGCACTACGTCGGCCTCGACCATGAAGGTTCCATGCACGGGCTCGGCAATGTCGATATCGTGGGAACTGCCTATAATATACCGGAACCTGATTCGTCGTTCGATTCCGTCCTTTGCACCGCGGTGCTTGAGCATCTGGAGTACCCTTTGAAGGCGCTCAGGGAATCGTTCAGGGTTCTGAGGCCGGGGGGGTGCGCGGTGTACACGGTGCCGTTTTTCTGGCATTTACACGAAGAGCCGAGGGATTTTTATAGATATACAAAATACGGCCTGGAGCACCTTTTCAGGGAGGCGGGTTTTGAGATAATCGAGGTAAAGCCTCTTTCAGGTTTTTGGCTCACCTTCGGCAGCGAGTGGAATTATTATCTCCGTTCGATAATGAGAGGCCCTCTCAAGCCGTTAGCATATGTTTCGACTTTTTTGATTAATACGTTATTTCCTTTGATGGACCGTGTTGATATGTCGCTGAACAAGGAATCGTCCAGATGGACCTGGCTCAATTTTGTCATCGTAAGGAAACCATGCGCCTAAAGACTGGTAAGTCTGGACATATTTTAAAAATGGAAGAACTCAGGCTTAGATTAGGCAAGATGCTTGAGACGGACAGGCTGAAGCTCTTCGGAGATATCGATAAGGAGTGGAGCGAGTATGCCCTTGATTATTTCTGGGATGAATCACACCAGGAGAACCGGCTTAAGGAGCTTCAAAAATTCGGCTTTCGCCCGGGTTCTTCCAAAGTCCTTGACCTTGCGGCCGGGTGCGGCCAGTTTGTTTTCCACGCGCTTAAGAGCGGTTTCGACTGTTACGGAGTGGAGCCGGAGGACTGGAAACTTGATTTCATCCGGGATAAGGCGGAGGCCTCTGGTTTGCCTGTCGATTGGTCAAAAAGGATCATAAAAGGGTTTGGGGAGAGATTGCCTTATGAAGACGGTTTCTTTGACTGCGTAACCTCATTTCAGACGCTTGAACACGTGCAGGACCCTCAAAAAGTCCTCGCCGAAATCGTAAGGGTGACAAAAAAGGGCGGGGGCATCCACTTGTGCTGTCCTGATTACAGGAGCACTTTCGAGGCCCATTATCAGCTCCCGTGGCTGCCTCTTTTTCCGCGCAGTCTTGCGCGGATTTATTTAAAATTTCTCGGAAGGCCTGTAGCCGGCCTGGACACAATAAATTACGTTACAAACGGAAGCATCAAGAGATGTTTTTTGCGGCTGGAAAGCGGGTCAAAGGCCAGGTTCCAAATTGTAAGAAATGATAAGGTGATCTTCAGGAACGCGCTCAAAAAGAGGGGTATCCCGCCGGTGCCTGGCCTTTTCAAAGCCTGGTATTTGCTCCAATATTTAAAGAAAATCGGCAGGCAAGAGCTCAGTGTGAATTTCTTTGTCAGGGTCATCGAGAAATAGATGTTTTCAATCAGGAAAAAGGCCATATCCGGCACTAAATGGACCGGGCTTTCAAACGCGGTAATTACCGCGCTTCAGTTGCTGCAGTTCGCTGTCCTGGCCAGGCTCCTTGCCCCAGAGGATTTCGGGCTCATTGCCATAATCATGGTAGTTATCGGTTTTGCTCAGGCTTTCGGGGACATGGGTATAAGCAATGCGATAATATACAGGCAGGACGCCACGCGTGAGGAGCTTTCAAGCCTGTACTGGCTGTCCGTGACCACAGGCTTGCTGATCGCTGTCTTTCTGGTGCTCTCAAGCAGGATGGTCTCGAATTTTTACGCCGACAATAGGCTGAACTGGTTGATAATCATAGCGGCAGTATCTTTTCTGGCAACGTCATTCGGCCAGCAGTTCCAGGTTCTGCTGCAGAAAGAACTCATGTTTACAACATTGTCAAAGGCCGAAATGGCGGCTTCATCGGCCGGTGTAGCTGTTTCGATAGTGACCGCTTTCGCCGGTCAAGGGGTATTTTCGCTGTCTTGGGGGGTTTTTGCCAATAGTGTTCTGAAATCCGTTATCCTTGCCGCAGTATGCTGGAAGCGATGGAGGCCGTTGCTCAGGTTCAGGCTTAATGACATAAGGAAGTATGTTTCTTTCGGGCTCTTTCAAATGGGAGAGAGACTGCTAAACTACTTCGGCGGCCAATTGGACAAGCTTTTTATAGGATACCTTCTCGGTATGGAGTCGCTCGGATATTATTCCATATCGTACCAGCTCATGATGAGGCCCCTTCAGGTCGTAAACCCAGTCATAACGCGTGTGGCGCTGCCTGTGTTCGCAAAGATGCAGTCCGATGACGACGGATTGAGGAAAGGGTATCTGGAGCTTTTAAGCGCCCTTTCGATCGTGCTTATGCCTGTTTATATGGGCCTGATCGTCGTGGCAGACCCGCTTTTGACAGTTTTCCTCGGCGAAGGCTGGGGCTCGGCTGTTGAAGTTTTCAAAATACTATCGGTACTCGGTTTCTTTTATTTCATAGGGAACCCGATAGGCAGCCTCCTTATAGCAAAGGGCCGCGCTGACCTGGGCTTCTATCTGAATGTGCTTATGATCATCCTCTACGCCGCGGCGATATGGTTGGGCTCTTACTGGGGCATTAACGGAATAGCATGGGGGCTGGTATTTGCCACGGCAGGCGTCCTGTTCCCGACCGGCTTCGCGGTAAGATGGATGCTTGTGAAAATGAGACCGCTTGAATTTTTGAAATCGTTTTCTCCATTCCTTTCGTTCTCCATATTGATGGCGGTTTGCCTGTTGCCGCTGCAAAGGATCATAAACTGGCCGGGGAAGGCAGGAGAACTTGTGATCCTTTCTCTAACAGGCTTTATCATCTATGCAGCCGCCGTCCTTGTGTGGCAGAGGCCTTTCGTGAAAAGGCTCGGCCTGATGATAAGGTCTTAGTGGAGGATTCATGTGCGGCATAGCTGGATATTTCAGGCGCGCCAGACCTGATAACGAAACCGAAGTCATAAAGCGCATGGCGCGTTCCATCAGGCACAGAGGCCCGGATGACGAGGGTTTCGCACTCATAAATACCACGAACGGGCGTCACGGCGATTTCGCGGGCGCTGAAAGTGATCTGATAATCAAGGAAAGCCTGCCTTCCATCGATGCGGCGGGCTTTCCGCACGACATCGCCTTTGCCCACACGAGGTATTCCATCGTCGAACTCAGCCCCGCGGGCCATCAGCCGATGTGGAGCATGGACGGCAGCGTCTGCGTGTCTTTCAACGGCGAGATATACAACTACGTCGAGCTCAGAGACGAGCTGGAGAAGTACGGCTCGCCATTCAAGACATTTTCGGACACCGAGGTCATAATAAACGGATATCTGGCGTGGGGCACTGGCGTGTTTGCCAGGCTCAACGGCCCAATGGCATTGGCGCTCTACGACTCAAGGAAATCCGCGCTCCTTTTCGCGAGGGACAGAGTAGGCAAATCTCCGCTCTACTACGCCGTAAAGGACGGCGTCTTGTACTGGGCTTCCGAAATTAAGTCTATACTCGGGGCTTGCGGGAACGCCGGTTTTCCTGTGCGCCCGCAGGCTGTGGACGATTACGTCGTTAACGGCTGGAGGGACCTTGACGGCACCTTCTGGCAGGGCATTGAGGATTTTCCGCCGGCGTCATTCGCGTGGGCAGGCAAGGAGCTTTCTCTTAAGGTGGAAAGATACTGGTCCCTGCCAGCGCACAGGCTCGGCATAAAAGACATTTCACCAGGCGAGGCGACGGACAGGTGCAGGGAACTGATAACAGACGCCGTCAGGCTCCGCCTCCGGGCCGACGTGCCTGTCGGTTTCGAGTTGAGCGGAGGCATGGACTCCTCCGCCGTGGTAGCCCTTGCCGCGAAGGAATTGCCGGAGCGAATAAAGACTTTCACCATCAAGTTCAAAGAGGAACACTCGGATGAAGAGCCTTACGCGCGGTCTCTGGCCGAGCTCTATCCTGCGAAGATTGACTATAACGTCATTTACCCCGGGAATGACGATTTCTGGGTGGAGGCGGATGAGTTCATGCGCGTGGAGGAGGAACCCTTCCACAGCCCGAACCTCCACACTAACCAGGCCTTGAGAAGGACGATAAGGTCTAAAGGGATAAAGGTCGTAATAACAGGCTCCGCTGGCGACGAGGTGCTGGCGGGGTATCACGCGGAGTACTATATGCCTTTTTTAAGGCATCTTTTGAGGCGGGGCAGGGGGCTCGATCTCTTAAGGGAGATACGCTCCAATACCGAAAACTCTTCTCTTAAGACCCTGGTCAAGCTGTTTATCGGCGCGGACAACGCTAATACGCTGCGCTCGCGAACAAAGAGGCTTCTTAAAGGCGTTTACGCGAATAATGAGGATATAAAAGAGCGTGAAAAGAAGAGAGGCGACTTTGAAGGCCGCATGCTCGACAACATGACCGGGTGGTTGATGAATTACTGGCTGAGGTCCGGGAACAAGTCCACGTTCGGCATACCCATCGAAGCGCG
The DNA here is from genome assembly GCA_016218105.1 of Deltaproteobacteria bacterium. GTDB lineage: Bacteria > Desulfobacterota > GWC2-55-46 > GWC2-55-46 > GWC2-55-46 > GWB2-55-19. The sequence goes on along the minus strand of JACRET010000068.1, from coordinate 77,607 downwards.
GGCTCCTTTCCTCGATTACAGGGTCGTTGATTTCGCCTTCACGCTGCCGCCAGAATATCTTATCAGGGATGGCTGGCACAAGTGGATACTCAGGCAGGCGACCAGGGACATATTGCCCGAAAAGATAGTCTGGAGGAAGAACAAGATGGGCTTCCCGTTCCCGTGGCGTGAATGGCTTGCGAATTCGAAGCACGTTATAGAGCGGAACCTCAAAGACACGTCATGTCCGTACATCGATGTTAAGGGCCTTATGCACGCGTATGACGATATTAACAGGGTCGATCCTCAGGCCCTTTGGAGGGTAATATGCCTGGGGCTGTGGTGGAGAAGGATGGTGGAAGGAAGGCATTTGGAATGCCAGCCGCCGGAGAGGGTCGCGAGATGAGCGAACAGTCATGGAAGGCTCATGGGGATAGACATATCGGCTGAAGTCCTGCCAAAAAACGCGCAAGGGATAGAATTCGCGCGGATGGACGTGATCGACACCGTGATGGTCATTTGCGAAAACAGATAGAGTATATATGAAGAAAAACAGAACGGCGAAACAGACTGTGGCGCATTCGGTGGCCACCTGGCTTCCTCTTACGATGACGTGGCTCTACGGTCAGATAAAGAACGTGGCCTCTTTCAGGCATATCGTGCTGACGCTCTCAAAACAGAACCTCGACCAGTTCCCGTGGGAGCCCGTATATGTTCCTTCAAAAGCAGGCAATTATCTCCTCAAGGTCATGGAGCGGGGAGGGGTAAGGAGCTATCCCTTTGCTTACGCCAGCGCGGCAAGGAATGAGAGGCCTTTTCTTCTGCATTCGCATCTGGGCGACAGGGGTTTTTTAGATCTGGGCCTTGCAAAAAAATTCGGGCTCCGTCATGTCGTCACATTCTACGGGTATGACGTCAACATGCTTCCGACACAGCATCCGGTTTGGATCGAGAGATATAAGAGGCTTTTCGACAAGGCAGACCTGTTCCTATGTGAAGGCCCTCACATGGCCGAGTGCCTGATGGCGCTCGGCTGTCCAAAAGAGAAGGTCAGGGTCCACGCGCTCGGGGTAGATGTGGACAGGATACCCTTTGTACAGAGGAAGATCGGCAATGACGGGCTGATCAATATACTCATTGCGGGGAGTTTCAGGGAAAAAAAGGGTATACCCTACGCCCTCGAATCCATAGGCCTTCTGAGGGAAAGATTTCCTCAAGTCCGGGTCACCTTGATAGGCGACTCTACCGGGCAGAAAAGGGAGGAAACTGAAAAGAAGAAGATACTTGAGGTTATCGAGCGTTACAAGCTCAAGAAGGTGACAAGGCTTTTGGGGTACAAACCCTATGACTTTCTTTTGGAAGAGGCTTACAGGAACCACATCTTTCTGTCGCCAAGCGTAACCGCCTCGGACGGCGACACGGAAGGAGGCGCGCCTGTGACGATAATAGAGATGTCGGCAAGCGGCATGCCGGTCGTGAGTACGTCTCATTGCGATATAAAGAGCGTGATAAAGGACGGCGTTTCCGGCTTTCTCGCAGGAGAAAGGGACCCGGAAGCCCTTGCGCAAAAACTTGAATGGCTTATTACCCACCAGGACAGCTGGGGCGCAATAGCGATGGCGGGAAGATCCCACATACTTGAGGAGTATAACGCGAAGACCCAGGGCCTGAGATTGGAAGGGATATATTCTGGATTTTTAAAAGGTTTATAGATGGAACAGATCGGCTCAAATACCGCCGTTAAGGCGCATTTTATGATAAGGGACCTAAGCGTCAAGCTCGTCGCGGCCTCGGTCATTGCAATGTCCGTATTCGGCCTGTTAATACGGCAGTTCGCCAAGGCCGGCAATATGGTCGACCTGATGATGATTTTTATTGGCATTTTCGCGGTGTCGAATCTTCTCAAGTCTGATTTCAAGGTAAGGCGGGATCAGCTGATAATACTTTTGATGCTTGCCACGCTATCTTTAAGCCTTGCGGTTTCTCTGATGCTTAACAGGCGGGTGACAGGCTTGGTACAGTTCGTCTTATATGCCGCGTACTTAGCTCCGTTGCTGCTTGTGCAGAAGATATCTTCGAGAGACGCTTACAGGGTTTTTCTGCCGCTGTTTGTTATTATAGGAGTGCTTCAGCTTCCGGCAGACCTGCTTTTCCCAAACCTTGACGAGCATGTGCTCGACATGTATTCAGGAACCTTTCAGATAGCCAACAACAAGAGCAGGTTTCTTTTTTTAGTTCTGCTGGCATCGATCTTCGTATACTGGGGATGTAAAGGCCGTTCCAGGGTTCTTCTGCTGTTTTCCATCCTGGCGATGCTCTTTTCCTTCAAGCTAGGCGATTCGATGTTCGTCTATATTTTCGGGGCCGTTTCTCTGCTTCTGGGCCTGTTCCACAGGAGGAAATACGTGGCCCTTGGGCTGGCTCTGATGCTGGTTTTTGGGATATATTACATTTTAGACGCTTACAGTGATGAGCCTTATGTCGTATTTATCTTTCACAGGTTCTTTGACGCCGAGCACGGGGCCGTGGCTGTCGTTAATTACGGATTTCATCTCCTCAAAGAGAGCTATTGGATGGGTTCAGGACTTGGCGAGTTCATATCCAGGGCGTCCCAATCGATGGGGGGCCTTTACGTAAATCAGATACCCAGGACGATGGTCACTTACGGGAAGATATACGAAGAAACAGTCGCTCCCACCGGGTTGCCCGCGTACGTCTCCATCATAACGGAGGCCGGGGCCGCAGGCATAGCCCTTTCAGCCTTTTTGATCGTGTATCTTTACAAGAACTCATTCCATTCTTTTGCGGGCTTCGCGTCATTCATATATGTATTGCTGCTGTCGATGTTTATTCCGATGTTTTACGAAGGGCCGGACGGGGCGATATTCCTGTATGCATATGTCCTCATAAACAAGGCGCTGCGGCACAGAGATGAGCTTTTGACGGCTACGGAGGCACAATGAAGAAATTTTGGATCTCAGCCCTGCTGATATTGTCGGCCGCGGTCTTTCACGCGCCTTGCGAGGGCGCTATGGTCTTAAACGGCAATACAGGAAGCGTGAAGAAATCATTTTATTTTTGCACGGACGCCGAGTCGTTCGCTATCCAACCGACAGACTTCACCAGATTAACGGATATGAACGGCGAAGGCGTACAATTCGCCGAAGTTCTCTACGGCCTTGGCAATCCTGTTCTGCGGCTTGCCTCCATGCAGAGATGGGACTGGAGGAGCGAGGAGGCGAGCCTCGCGCTTGTGCAATCTTCCTTCAGGACAAAGCCCCTGAAGGCGCTTGGCTATAATTACATGACCGCCAAACAGTATTATGATTTCGCCAAAGCCAACGGAGTGGCCTCTATCCCGATGCTGGACGTAAGGTATTTTTACGACGCGAATGACAAGACGGTAAAAGACACGGCCGACAATCTCTCGCAAGCGGCGGCGCAATACGCGGCAGGCTATGCCGAATTCATAAAAAAGGGCGGTTATAAGGTTTTGTTCTGGGAACTCGGCAATGAGGATTATTCCGAGTCCCTGCATTTCTCCCCGGAAAAATATGCAAAGGTCGTAAAGGCCTTTATAGACGCGGTTTTAAAGGTAGACCCAAAGGCGAAGTTCTGCATACAGATCAATATATGGGATGGTAAGTCAAGAAGCTGGACGGATAGGGCGCTTTCCGGTCTGAAAGGATACGAGAGGCACATAGATTACGCCGCCGTTCACTATTATAACCAGGTGGACTTTACTGACAGGATCACTGACGAGATCGTCACCTATCTCCGAGGTAAAGGTTTTTTCAAAACCAGGCTTGCCATCACCGAATGGAGGCACTCAGGGGATCCTGACGAGTACGACAGGAAATTCAAGTCAGCCGCCGTGTACGCGCGTTATCTGCTTTACATGGTGAAGCACAGGGATATAGAATATTCATGCGTACATTCCCTTCCTGTTTTCGGAGGGCTCGCTGAGTGGTCTGACGGGGCCTTCTGGACAGGCTATTCCGAAGAGCTCGGGGCGATAGGCATACCTGACACCGCAAAGACGTCCAGATGGCGGGTGCTGCCCTTCGGACTGGCCCAGAAGATGATAATAGACGCTCTGGAAGGACGCTCGCTCATCGACTACAGCGAAAACCCGGGCAAGACATCCGCGTATCTTTTCAGCGGATCATCCGGCAGATCAATGGTCATTATAAACGAAGGGGCGGCTGAATCAACCGGCTCCGTCAAGCTGGATAACGTCCCTGACATAACACAGATAACGGGGGTCGAGCTACTATCGTCTGATGTCGAGGCGAAGCCTTCCGACACTGAGCCGCAGCCCTGGTCCGTTGAGAAGATGTACATAGGCTATCTGGACAGCTATTCAAACGGCTCCAGCGCGGCCGTAAGCGGAGGAGCGGTGACTTTCAGATTAAGGCCGTACGCTGTAGTAAAGATCGACCTAAACTAAATGGACATACTGGCCGTAATACCTCACAGGATAGCGTCTCAAGGTTACATGAGGTCTCAGGTGGTGGCCCCGCTGGCATACCTGAGTTCGTCAGGTTTAAAGGTGGCGCTACTCTGCATACTCGATGAGGCTGACGAAAAGTCTAAGGGGTTCGAGGCCGAACTGCTTGCTTCAGGTATAAAGGGATATTTTGTAAAGCCCTCAGGGAACGCCTTTTTGAATTATATCAACTGCGCCGCCAAGGCCGCCGGGGTTGTAAAAAAAGACGGGCCGTCGCACATATACGCCAGGGAGGTGTGGGGCGGGCTCGGGTGTCTGTTCGCGACAAGAGGGACCAGCGGCAAGACCGGCTTCGTATATGACTTCAGGGGCGCTGTGCCAGAAGAGATATTGTTTTACGGCGGCGGGACTAAAGCGCGGATCAAGGCCTTTCTCTTTTCCCGGATCGAGAAGGTCATCGCGAAAAAGGCCTGGCGGCTGAACGCGGTGACGCACAGCCTTTCCTCTCACCTGCTGAAAAAATATGGAAGGGCGGCGGATACGGTGATACCCTGCTGCTCATTCGGCGGCGCGGATATTCATGAAAAAGATTCAGCTGCTCTCAGAAGCGCCCTCGGTTTTTCGCGCTCCGATAAGGTGTACGTATATTCCGGCAGCCTTAACAAATGGCAGATGTTTGACGAGACGGTAAGGCTCTTCTCCATGATATCGGCGGTTGATGATACGGCAAGGCTCCTTGTGCTGACCCCGGATATAAAAATGGCCGAAAGCGTTCTCGGAGGCAGTATAAAGACAGGCGCGTATGCCGTCAGATCCGTTCGGCAGGACGAGGTGACGTCATATCTCGCAGCCGGAGACTTCGGTTTTCTTCTACGGGAGGACAATATCGTCAACCACGTCGCTTTTCCGATAAAGTTCGCCGAATATATCGCGGCCGGGCTTGCCATCATTACGACCGAAGGCGTCTCGGAGATCGCGCGGATAGTCCGGTCTGAGGGGTCGGGATATGTGATAGACCTCCTTGCCTCGGACGCCCATCCGGTTGTAGCGTGGTCGAATGAGGTCATGAGGCACAGGGACGAATACAGGAAAAAAGCCTTCAGCTACGCGAAAAGTACGCTTCTCTGGCCGTGCCACATCGGCTCTTTCGGCGTACTCTACGGCGTTAAACACAGCGCCTTGCGTAAAGATCGCACGGAGGACGCCCATGCTTAACGCAGTGGCCATCTACAGGCTCGCCAACCTGCTTTACAGGTACAGGATACCCGTAGCGCCGAAGCTCTTGAAGCTGCTGATATTCCTTATTTACAACAGTTCGATCCCGTATGAATGCACGATCGGCAAAAAGTCCTTTTTGGGCTACGGCGGCATCGGGGTCGTAATACATAAATCAGCCGTGATAGGCGAAAACGTCATAATTGGGCCTAACGTCACCATAGGCGGACGCTCGAACATGGCGGGGGCCCCGGTCATCGGCAACAACGTTTACATAGGGACGGGCGCAAAGGTTCTGGGCGCCGTAAAGATATGCGACAGGGTGCTCATAGGGGCAAACGCCGTAGTGATAGCCGATGTCCCTAGCGACTGTGTGGTTGCCGGGGTGCCGGCCAGGATAATAAAGAAAGACGTCGACATTACTAAACTTTGCAACCTTGAAAATGAGTAAACCGGCCAGGATATTGTTCGTAGGCCCCGATCTTAAAGAGGTCGGAGGCGTGTCCTCATATTGCAAGGCCATCCTTGACGAAAGCCCGACTATCGATTATTTCGGATTTCCGGTCAAGATGAAATCAAAGCCCCTTCTGTTTGCGCGGGTACTTTTCAGGTTTATGAAGAAGCTCCGTTCCACGGGCGACGTAGTCCATTTTAATACATCCCTTAACTTTTCCGCGATAGCCAGGGACGCGATCTTTATGCTGGTGTCGCTGCTCCATTCGAGGAAGGTAATAGTCTTCATACACGGATGGGACATACCTTTCCAGAAGAGTTTGAGGGGGATCCGTCTTTTTATGTTCAAGTCCGTCTTTAACAGGGCAAAATCGATCTGCGTGCTCGGAAAGGTCTTCAAGGAAGAGCTTGTCAGGTGGGGTTTTGACTGCAGGATAGAGGTCGGCTACTACTGTTTCGTCAATGAGGCGGCAAGCGTACGGGCGAGGGCATATTCACGGGAAAGTGAGACAGGGCCGAGGATACTTTACCTCTCCAGGATCGTTAAGGAAAAGGGTGCCTTTGAACTCGCTGACGCCTGCGGCAAGCTCAAAGAGGATTATCCGGGCGTTGTCCTCGATATCGCCGGAGACGGCCCAGATCTCGCGGAGCTAAAGGAATATGCCCGCAAGCGCAATTATGATTTCATAACATTCCACGGCAATGTGACCGGGGCCGCGAAGGCGGCTCTTTTTGAAAGCGCCAACCTTTTCTCTCTGCCAACCTATTATGGCGAAGGGTTTCCCCTGGCCATAACCGAGGCGGCAAGCTTTGGATTGCCGGTCGTGACGACAAGGGCCGGAGGCATCCCTGACATCTTTACGGACAATAAGAACGGTTTTTTCGTGGAGCCTGGAGATGCTGATGACCTGTACGCCAAGATCGATCATATACTGTCTGACCAGGGGCTATGGGAGTCGATCTCAAGTGAGAACGTCAGGTTTGTAAAAAGATATTTTTCACCTGACCTGACCGCCCGAAGGTTTGCCCAACTTTACATGGAGTGTCTATCAGATTGAAGCCATTGCGTGAACTTGACGGATACGCCTCATACGACCCATATGATCTCTGGGCCACGCCAGCCGGGGTCGGCATAAGGAAGAGGTTCTATGAAGGGGATTTTACCGGCAAGGCCGGGGCCGTCATATTCTCGCTCCTTGACTGGGCGCTCCCTTCGTTGTCAAGGTTGTTGATCGGGGCTTCTCCGATACTCCATCCCATAACGGCGGCCCACCTGATACTGACTTCAAGGTACACGGTGGGAACGCCTCAAAAGGGGTCTCTGGACATCCTCAAAAGACTGGCTTCCGGCAGGAAGTCCTCTCAGGACGAATGGGCATGGGGGCTTGGTTTTCCCTGGATGTCAAAGAACGGCCTGTATGACAGGGAGGTGCCTTTCGTAACGCATACACCCTATGTGATGGAGGCGCTGCTTTTTATCGCTGGCGAAAAAGAGCTGAAAGAAGACGCCATGGCGATGTTCAACGGCACCTGGCCTTTCCTTGAATCGCTCCATGTGAAGGAAAGTGGGGCAGGAAGGCTTGCGCTCTCGTACGCCCCTGTGGATGAGCCGAGGATAGTCGTTAACGCCAACGCCTACGCCTCCTTCGCCTACGCGCTCCACGCAAGGTACGGACGCGCTGAGGTGAGAGATGCGGCGAGGGCGAAGTCAATCGAGCTTGCGAACTGGGTGATAGGCGAGCAGGATGAAAGGGGGGCCTGGTTCTACTACGCGGACAAGGAGCCCGGCAATTTTATCGACTGCTTCCACAGCTGCTTTGTTATAAAGAACCTGAAAAAGGCCGGGGGGCTTATAGGCGATATCAAGGCTGAGGCCTCGATAGAAAAGGGGTTTGGGTTTCTTAAGGAAAGTTTTTATGACCCAAAGCAAGGGCTCTGCAGGAGGTTCCTTGTGAGGGACATTAAGGACCCTTACAGATGCGACCTCTACGACCAGGCTGAGTTCCTCGGCCTTCTTATCGATATGGGGGAGATAGAAGAGGCGGGGATATTCCATGACAGGGTCAAGGGTGTCTTTAACAGCGGCGATGACTGGTGGTGCAAGATAGACCTCCTTGGCCGGAGATGGGGAAAGAATTTGTTGCGGTGGGGCATAGCGCCGTTCTGGTATAATAGCGCGAGGCTCGGTAGCGCCATTTCGCAAAGAGAGGTCTGAAGGCATTGTGCGGCATAGCTGGCTTTACGTTTGACAAGGCTTCGATCCATATCAGCCATATATTGGATTCGCTGAACCACAGGGGCCCGGACGCGAGGGGCTCCGTGGAGATTTCCGCGGGGGCCAGGAATATCTGGCTCGGCCACACCCGTCTCTCCATACTCGATCTTTCGCCCGCCGGCGCCCAGCCTATGCGGAGCGTGGACGGGCGCTGGTGGATAACGTATAACGGAGAGGTTTACAATCACCAGTCTCTGCGCGGCGGACTCAGCGCAGGGTTTCGGGGACACTCCGACACCGAGACGATCGTCGAGAGCCTCGCTGCCACAGGGCTCCTCAATACGCTCCCGCTGTTAAACGGCATGTTCGCCTTCTCGGCGGTCGATACCGTTGATGAGAAGCTATATCTCGTCCGTGACCCCTTCGGCATAAAGCCGTTGTATTACGCGCCGTCGGGCGCTGGGCACATAGCCTTCGCCTCTGAGGCGAGGGCTTTACGGAGGATCAGCGGCGCGGCACCCGAGGTAGACCTGAACGCTGTTCAGAACTTCCTGACGCTCCGTTACGTCCCTTCACCCGCCACCCTGTGGAAGGGTATAAAGAGGCTTCCGCCGGGTCATGTCCTGACCGTTGACCTGAGGACGCAAAGGACAGAGCTTGCAAGTTATATAAGGCCTTCCGACAAAAGGTTTAAAGGCTCTCTCGATGAGGCTGTCGAGGAATATCATAAACTCCTGGGAAGGGCCGTAGACAGACAGCTCCTTTCGGATGTCCCTGTCGGGCTATTCCTTTCAGGAGGCATAGATTCCTCGATAATAGCCGCGCTACTTAAAGAGAGGGGCAGGGCCGTGCCCGCTTTTACCGTCGGGTTCGGCAAGGGACACCGGGAATGCGAGATTGAGGACGCGGCCGAGACAGCCCGAGTCCTCGGCTTTCCCCACGTCTCGATAACCCTCGGTCACGACGACCTGTGGGGGGCCTTTGAAAAGGCCGTCCGGTCGATAGAAGAGCCGCTCGGCACGACCTCGATACTCCCGATGTGGCACCTCGCTCAAAAGGCGCGGAGGGATGTCACGGTTGTGCTTACAGGGCAGGGGAGCGACGAGCCGTGGGGAGGCTACAACCGCTACCAGGTCGAGGTTCTCAGGAAGCTTATACCGTTCCCATCCGCGCTTCGCCCTTTTAAGTCCCTTGGCGGGATTTCGGGTGCGCCGGAATTCGTCGAACGCGGGCTAAGGTGCATGCCTGAGGGCGCGCTGGCAAAGCGGTTCAAGGAGGCCTATTCCCTTTTTTCATCGAAAGAGCGGCGCTTGCTCACAGGGGACGCGGGGGACGGAGGAGCGGAGGATGCGATAGAGAGGTGGCTCGGCTGGGCAAAGGACGCGGATGTCGAGCCTGTTGAGAAGATGATGATGATAGACAGCAGGATGGGCCTGGCTGACGACTTACTCCTCTACGGGGACAAGATATCGATGGCGGCCTCGCTTGAGGCCAGAGTGCCGATGCTTGACCTTGAGGTGGTGGCATTCATAGAATCGCTTCCGAGGAAGTTCAAGCTGGCGCTGAAGAAGACGAAGATAGCGCATAAGATGATGGCGAAAAGGTATCTCCCGCCGTCTATCGTCAACCGCCCGAAGAAGGGTTTTCAGGTGCCATTTACAACCCTCGCCAGAGGCGAGTGGAAGGGTAGGATAGAGGAGATCATCCTTGACAGCGGCGCGCCGTACTTCTCTCTATTCAAGAGAAACGCGGTGGAAGCGTTGTGGAAGGGTTTTACGTCCGGGAAGATGGACTACGGAAGAAAGTTTTTCGCCCTGCTTGCATTATGCACATGGTGGAACCAGCAGTCTTATGAAGAATAGGATAAGGTTATTCGATACCCAGGCCGATCCCTGGACGATGGAGCAGACGGTCACGGAGATCGGGCGGAGGATCGACAAGGGGATCTTCACGCAGCATGTCGTGGTAAACGTAGCCAAGATCGTGTCCATGCGTAAAGACCCTGAACTCAGGGAGTCTGTCGAGGGCTGCGATATCATAAACATAGACGGGATGGGGGTCGTTTGGGGCGCGAGGCTCCTGGGTCTGGGTGTCCCGGAGAGGGTAGCCGGCATAGACCTCTTTTATAATCTCTTGAAGCTTGCCGAAAAAAAAGGCTACCAGGTTTTTTTCCTGGGAGCCAAGCCAGATGTGGTGAAAAGGGCGGTCTCCAATGTCCTCCGGATGCATCCGGATATCAAGGTGGCCGGGTTTCATCACGGTTATTTCTGGGATAACGAGCAGGAGGTAGTCGAAGAGATAAGGAATTCAGGGGCCAGGATGCTCTTCGTGGCGATAACGTCCCCGAAGAAAGAGCGGTTCATAAACCGCTGGAAAGCGCGTCTGGGGGTCTCTCTGGCCATGGGGGTGGGCGGCACGTTCGACATCCTCGCAGGCGAGGCAAAAAGGGCCCCCATATGGATGCAGAAGGCCGGCCTCGAATGGCTCTACCGGCTGCTGCAGGAGCCGGGCCGCATGTGGAAGAGGTATCTTGGCACGAACGCCGCCTTCGGCTGGATGCTCATAAAGGGCCTGCTTACACGAAAGGGTCATTAATCGATGTCCGTTATGATAAAGCTTTCCTCTTCTCCGTCCTTGCAGAGGCAGACGATCTGGTTGTTATCGTTTATGCTCCAGACCTCTATGACCTCGCATGAGAGGCCCGCCGTATCATTAATGTCTTTCATAATCCCATCAGAATATATAAACCCGTGTTGCGTTCCGTCGCTTGTCAAGGACCAGCCTACAACCGTGCCAAACCCGTTGATATCGTTGGCGTAGCTGTGCGTCCCTCCGAGCGTTCCCAGGTCTTTCATCAGCCCGTTGGAGTACAGGAAGGCGTGCTGCCCGCCATCGGCGTCCGATGTCCCGGCGGCTTCGCCCGCGTCGTTTATAGCCGCTGCGTGGCTGTTACTGCCGCCGAGCGTTCCCAGGTCGTTCATGGCCCCGTTACTGTATATAAAGGCGTGATAGCCGCTGCCTGTGTCCGAATAGCCCGCAACCTGACCGTACTTGTTTATCGCTTTGGCGGAACTCTCCTGGCCTCCGAGCGTCCCCAGATCAATAATACTGCCTTTACTGTATAAGTACGCGTGCACCGCTTTTCCGTTATGCGAATATCCTACCGCCTCCCCCTGTTCGTTGATGCCGAGGGCCGCGCTGAAAGAACCTCCCAGCGTGCCGATGATGGAAGTAGCGCCGTTAGAGTAGATAAAGCCGTAATAAGAGCCGTTGGAAGACTCTGAAGTCCCGGCGGCAAGCCCTGCGTCGCTGATTGAGTTTACCTCGCCGTAACATCCGCCAAGCGTGTCTATATTTACGGATAAGCCCGCGGAAGTTATAAATGGCTTGTTGCACCCGTCATCATCGGTATACCAGCCTGAGACGTCGCCGGCATTGTTGATGGATGTGACGTGGTCGTGCGTACTGCCAGGGGTAGAAATGGCATTTGACGAATTTTTGTCCCCGGAACCTTTGCTGCACCCATGAATGAGAAAGATAAAGAAAAATATTAGAAAAAAGTCGAAATATCGCCAGGTTGCCGTCATTTCAGGTAGACCCTCTTGTTCGGCAATTTTAAAAAATAAAAGGTTAGCGGGTAAGGTGCTGGAGCGGCATTTGAGGATGCTTTGATTTTACATCAAAATCCTTTACTGTAAAGGTGCGGGTATAGTATTTACAAAGGAAAAAAGAGGGACTATAATGCTCGGAAGACTGACGGCCTTCATAATGTCAGGCTTGCGCTGTGGTTAGCTGGCGAATAGAAATTGTAATATCATACATCCCAAAAAAGCTGGGGGAAGATAAAGAATATGTCAAAAAAGATGCTGGTCACGGGCTCCGGCGGCCTTATCGGAAGCGAAGTTGTCGAGTACTTCTGCAAGCTTGGCTTGGAAGTGTACGGTATCGACAACAACATGAGGGCTGATTTCTTCGGCGAAAAGGGAGATACCCGCTGGAACCAGAAACGGCTGCTGGAGACATATAAAAATTTCAGGCACATCGAAGTGGATATCAGGGACAGGGAAGCTGTTTTATCGCAGATGAAGACGCTCAAGCCGGATTTCATCGTCCATACCGCGGCGCAGCCGAGCCATGACCTGGCGGCAAGCCGCCCCTTCGATGACTTTGATACCAATGCCGTCGGCACTTTAAACCTTCTTGAGGCTGCAAGGAGGTCGTGTCCGGAGACGCCGTTTGTCCACATGTCCACGAACAAGGTCTATGGGGACGCGCCAAACGAGCTTGATCTGGTAGAGCTTCCCACTCGTTGGGATTACAAAGACCCGGAGTATCGCGACGGGATAAAAGAGGATTTCAGGATCGACCAGTCGAAGCACTCGCTTTTCGGGGCCTCCAAGGTGGCCGCCGATATAATGGTGCAGGAGTACGGAAGGTATTTCCAGATGCCGACCTGCTGCCTGAGGGGAGGGTGCCTTACGGGCCCAAATCACAGCGGGGTAGAGCTGCACGGCTTTTTGAGCTATCTTATAAGATGCAATCTTGAGAAGAGGAAGTACCGTATATTCGGGTACAAGGGAAAACAGGTGCGGGATAATATCCACTCCTACGACGTGACGAGGTTTATCTCCGAGTTCATCGGCGCGCCTAGAACAGGCGAGGTCTACAATATAGGCGGCGGCAGAATGAACTCCATCTCGATACTCGAAGCCTTCAAGCTCATCGAATCGATCTCTGGCATACCCATGATCCACGAATACGTCGAGGAGAACAGGCAGGGAGACCACATCTGCTATATCTCAGACCTGTCCAAGATGCGCTCCCATTACCCTAAATGGGACATAACAAAGGACCTAAACACGACATTCATGGAGATATACGATGCCTGGCAGAGGAGGGGTGGCAACTGAGAAAAAAACGCCTTAAATACCCCATAATCTTCTTGACAGACTCTTTAGTTATGATAAAATCGGCTTTCGTTATCGGTCAGCCATCAGCCGGTTCTAACCGCATGGAAGCCTGTAGAACGAAATCAAATCAAAATTGAATATTTACGCGGGAGTAGCTCAGTTGGTAGAGCGCAACCTTGCCAAGGTTGAGGTCGCGGGTTCGAGACCCGTCTCCCGCTCCATTTTCCCCTTTTCATACAGGCTCCATTGTGTTTTAACAGGTGAATATGAAAGATTTAAGCAAGATGGAAATCCTTAAATCCTATCTTGAGCACAAGGGGCTTAAATCCACCGCTCAGCGCGATTACATCGCCGATGTTTTCTTCAAGACCAATACCCACATAAGCCTAGAGGAACTCCTTAAAAAAGTAAAGAGAAAGACCCCTAATATCGGCTACGCCACCGTATATAGGACGATGAAGCTTTTGACCGAATGCGGGCTGGCGATCGCGCGTCAATTCGGCGACGGCCAGACAAGGTATGAAAACCTTCCTGACGACGGCCACCATGACCACATAATCTGCATCAAGTGCTCGAAGATAGCTGAATTCCAGAACCAGAAGATAGAACAGCTGCAGGCGGAGACGGCCAAGAAGCTCGGTTTTACCGTCGTAAATCACAAGCTCGAACTTTACGGCTACTGCTCGGACTGCGTCTGAAAAAAAATTACCTTGAAATTGAAAATGAATATTAATATCATGTCAGCATGAGCCACCACTCCGGAAAGAGGCACGCATTACCGCCTGGCGAAAAATGGCTTGTCCTCGTAGGCAATCCAAATGTCGGCAAGAGCGTCATCTTCGGCGCGCTTACCGGCAGGTACGCTACGGTCTCCAATTATCCCGGCACGACGGTTGAGGTGTCAAGGGGCATGGCCCGCATCGGCACGAGGCGCCTTGGCGTCATCGACAGCCCCGGCGTAAACAGCCTTGTCCCCATGTCAGAGGACGAGAGGGTGACGCGCGACATCCTTTTAAACGAAGAGATAGGCTCGGTGCTTCAGGTGATGGACTCCAAGAACCTCCGCAGGAGCCTGCTCATCACCCTGCAGCTCCTGGAGATGGGCCTTCCCATTACGCTCGCCCTTAACATGTACGACGAGGCGGGCGAGAGGGGCATCACTATAAATACCGAGAAGCTTTCCACCTGGATGGGGCTTCATGTAGTCCCGACGATAGCCACCCAGAGGTGGAATCTTGATAAGCTCCACAACGCCTTTGACCACCGCCAGATCCCCGTCTCAATAATCAAGTACCCCGAGTTTATTGAAGACGGGATCGGCAGGATAGAAGCCCTTCTTCCCAAGGCGCGCATCACGGCGCGGTCGATGGCGATAATGCTTTTGTCCGGCGACCCGACCTTAAACGAATGGCTCGTGAAAAACGCCCCTGACAAGACCAGGGATATAGAGGATATCAGGAGCGGAGTGCAGTCGAGGTTTAAAGAGCCCGTAGGCTACATAATAAACAGGGTGAGGCTTAAAACAGTTGACGCCGTGGTGGGCGAGGTGGTTTCGCAGGAGCCTCTGGGTAAAAGCAAAGCATCCGCCGTTTTGGGCTCTCTTTCCATGCACCCTGTCTGGGGGATACCGATACTGATAGCGGTGCTCTTTCTGATGTATGAATTCGTTGGTGTCCTTGGCGCGGGGGTGAGCGTTGATTTCTTTGAGAGCGTTATTTTTGAAAAGATCGTAAACCCCTGGGCATCCAGGGTGGTTGAGTACGTGCTGCCGAGCGGGCTTATCCACGACCTCATTGTCGGGCAGTACGGCATAGTCACCATGGCGTTTACCTACGCTATCGCGATAGTCCTGCCGATAGTCGGCTTCTTTTTTATCTTCTTCAGTTTCCTTGAGGACTCGGGTTATCTGCCGAGGCTCGCGGTCATGGTGGACAGGATATTCAAATTGATGGGCCTCAACGGAAAGGCCGTGCTCCCGATGGTATTGGGGCTGGGGTGCGATACCATGGCGACCATGACAACCCGCATACTTGAGACGAAAAAAGAGAGGATAATAGTGACGCTCCTCCTCGCTCTGGGAGTGCCATGCTCGGCGCAGTTAGGCGTCATACTCGGCATGCTCGGGGCGGTGTCTTTGACGGCGACGCTCTGGTGGGCCGGGGTGGTCATTATCGTGATGTTCATCGTGGGGCTGCTGGCCTCGAAGCTGCTTCCAGGCGACGCGTCGGATTTTATCCTGGAGATACCTCCGATGAGGATGCCGCAGCTGTCGAACATTGTTTTAAAGACACTCGTAAGGGTAGAATGGTATCTGAAAGAGGCCGTGCCGCTTTTTATAGTCGGAACTCTGGTGCTGTTTACCCTTGATAAGACAAACGCCCTCAGATATCTTGAGGTGGCCGGCTCGCCTATTATCGTGAACTTTCTGAACCTGCCCGTGGAATCGACGCAGGCCTTTATCGTGGGTTTCCTCAGAAGGGATTACGGGGCCGCCGGGCTTTTTGCGCTCCAGAAAAACGGGATGCTCACCCCGGTGCAGACGGTCGTCAGCCTTGTCACCATGACACTTTTTGTCCCCTGCATCGCCAATTTTCTCATGATGATAAAGGAGAGGGGGCTTCAGGCGGCTTTACTGATGACCCTCTTTATCTTCCCGTTCGCGGTACTCGTAGGCGGCATACTTAATTTCATTTTAAAGGTTTTGAACGTCTCTTTTTTATAAGGAGGTTTGATGGCGCAGGATAAAGGCATAGAGGAAGTCCTTGAGTTCATCTGGTCGCAGAGAGAGCAGGGGAGCAACTCCATACAGCAGCTTCTGAATATTGAAGAGGTCGCCGAAGAGGCGGACATGAAGACCCTAGAGCGCATGCAGAGGGACGCCCTTATAAAGATGGACGGCGATACGGTCGTACTGACCCTGAACGGCGAACAGCTCGCCGAGGCCGCCATCAGGCGCCACAGGCTCGCCGAGAGGCTCTTAACGGAGGTTCTGTCACTTGATCCCGAGTCGATTGAGAAGAACGCCTGCAGTTTCGAGCATACGCTCTCCCACGAAGTAACCGACAGCATCTGCACACTGCTCGGACACCCGCCCACGTGTCCGCACGGGCTCCCGATACCAAAAGGGAACTGCTGCAGGAAGACAGGCGGCGAGCTTAAGCCGATAGTCCAGCAGCTAAGCGCGCTGGATGTAGGCGAGACCGGGAGGATTACATTCATAGTGTCGAACTCCCATATGAGGCTTGATAAGCTCGGCACATTGGGCATCGTGCCTGGCTCATCCGTGCGGGTACACCAGAAACGCCCGGCCTTCGTCATCCAGATAGGCGAAACGACCCTTGCGCTCGACCCGGAGATCATAAAAGAGATATACGTTAAGAGGGTGTTTTAGAACTGCTGTTTTAGTCTTGAAACCGTCAGGCGGGACAGAAATGTCCCGTTTTTTTTTGGCATCGTGGATTTTTGCCTGATAACTTGATACTCTGGAAAAAAACGTTTTTAAACCAGGAAGCTGGCGTTTTTAAAGTTCAATCCATATCAGGCAGGTTGCTGGTTTTCATTAAGCTCGAATGACAAAATCGTCTCTTTTCCAGTCCATTTCTCCTCTACACAAAACCCCTGAAATATGTTAACCTTCCGATACTTATGCACCACTCTAATTTTGTCCACCTCCATCTACACACACAATACAGCCTCCTTGACGGCGCGATAAGGCCTGAAGCCCTTATCTCCCTTGCCAGGGAATATAAAATGCCGGCTGTAGCCATGACGGACCACGGGAACCTCTTCGGCGCCGTCGAGTTCTACCAGAAGGCGATGAAGGCGGGGATAAAGCCCATAATCGGCTGCGAAGTTTATGTTGCCCCCGGGGCCCGCACAGACCGCACCCAGCCGTCGAGGGGAGAGGCCGCCTTCCATCTCGTGCTCCTTGTAAAGAACGCAAAGGGATATCAGAACCTCTGTAAGCTCCTCACGAAGGCGTATCTGGAAGGGTTTTATTACAGGCCGAGGGTCGATAAGGAGCTTCTCCGCGAACTGAACGAGGGGCTGATAGCCTTAAGCGCGTGTCTCCACGGCGAGATATCTTACAATATAAGCCGGGGCCAGATGGAAAATGCCGTGAAAATAGCCTCCGAATACAAGGAGATATTCTCAAATAAGCGTTTTTATCTGGAACTCCAGCATAACGGCATCGAGGAGCAGACAAAGGTCAATAACGGGATCGTTGAGATCGGTAAAAAGCTCGATATCCCGCTTGTGGCGACAAACGACTGCCATTATCTTAAAAAAGAGGACGCAAGGGTTCACGATATCCTCCTCTGCATCCAGACCGGCGCGACCGTCAACTCACCGAACAGGATGCGCTTCTCAACCGACGAGCTTTATGTCAAATCCCCCGCGGAGATGACCGAGTCCTTCAAGGACTTCCCGGAGGCTATATCCAATACCATAGAGATAGCCGAGCGGTGCAACTTTGAGATGAAGCTCGGTGAGAACCACCTCCCTGAGTTCCAGGTGCCGGAGGACGAGACCCTGGAGAGCATCATAGAAAGAAAGGCCAAGGAAGGCCTTGAGAAGAGGCTTGCCGCCATGGCAGTCAAATCCATCGATATAGATTCAATCAAATGGCACTATTACGAGCGGCTGCAGAAAGAGCTCAAGGTAATAAAGGGGATGGGATTTCCCGGATACTTCCTCATCGTCACGGATTTTATAGAGTACGCCAGGAGCAGGGACATACCCGTAGGCCCGGGCAGAGGCTCGGCGGCAGGGAGCCTTGTAGCCTACTCGCTCGGCATAACAAACCTCGACCCTATCAAATACAACCTCCTCTTCGAGAGGTTTCTTAACCCGGACAGGATAAGCCTCCCTGATATCGATATAGACTTCTGTTTCGAAAAGAGGGACGAGGTCATAAAATACGTCACAAAGATGTACGGCGCCGACAATGTCACGCAGATAATCACATTCGGGCAGATGAAGGCCAAGGCCTGCATCAGGGACGTCGGCAGGGCGCTCGACATGCCCTACGGCGACGTTGACAGGATCGCCAAGCTCGTCCCCAATACCCTCAATATCACCATAAAAGAGGCTCTGGAGCAGGAGCCTAAGCTCTTGAAACTGACCGAGGAAGACCCGAAGGTAAAAGAGCTTATAGACGTCGCCATAGCCCTCGAGGGATTGCCGCGGCACGCATCCACTCACGCCGCCGGCGTAGTCATCTCCAACAAGCCCCTTGTCGAGTACCTGCCTCTTTATAAGAGCCAGAAGGAAGACGTCATAACCACCCAGTACCCGATGAAGGATGTGGAGAAGATAGGGCTGGTCAAGTTCGACTTCCTGGGGCTCAAGACCTTGACGGTAATAGACAAGACCGTCAAGTTAGTGAAGGCAAATAAGAATGAGATGCTCGATATCGATAACCTGTCCCTCGATGACGCTGAGACATACAGGCTGATCGCCACGGGCGACACGAACGGGATATTCCAGCTTGAAAGCTCCGGCCTTAAGGAGTTATTAAGAAAGCTTAAGCCTGAGACCTTTGAAGACCTGATAGCCGCCGTCGCGCTCTACAGGCCGGGGCCGTTGCAGAGCGGCATGGTCGATGACTTCATAAACCGGAAGCACAAGAGAGTTCCGATAGTCTACGAGGTGCCTGAGCTTAAGGAGATCCTGGAGAATACCTACGGGGTAATGGTCTACCAGGAGCAGGTAATGGAGATAGCCAAGGTGCTCGCCGGGTATACTCCGGGCGACGCGGATGTCCTTAGAAAGGCTATGGGTAAAAAACTGCCTGAGGAGATGACCATACAGAGGACGAAGTTCCTCGACGGCGCCAGGAAAAAGAATATCCCGGCCAAGAAGTCGGAGAGGATATTCGACCTTATGGCAAAGTTCGCGGGCTATGGTTTCAACAAGAGCCACAGCGCCGCTTATGCCTTGATCGCTTACCAGACAGGATACCTTAAGGCGCACTACACGGTGGAATTCACAGCCGCGCTTTTGGGCTCAGACATGGGCAACACCGACCAGGTCGTAAAGTACATAAACGAATGCAAGGAGATGAACATCCCGGTAGACCCGCCGGATATCAACCATTCCTCGATGGAGTTTACCGTATCCGGCAAACGGATACGGTTCGGGTTAGCGGCGATAAAAAATGTCGGCGAGGCGGCGATAGACGAGATACTTTCCGTAAGAAATGAAGGGTCGTTCGCGTCTCTCATCGATTTTCTAAGCAGGGTGGATTCAAGGAAGGTAAATAAAAAGGTCATTGAGAGCCTCATCAAGTGCGGGGCGTTCGATTTCGCGGGTATGAAGAGGGCGGCGCTTTTCGGCTCTCTCGACCCGGCGATGGAAATGGCGCAGGGAGTGCAGAGGGACAGGAATATCGGGCAGAAGTCCATCTTCGACGTATTAAGCGGCGGGGGCGGCGCGGCGAACCACGCCATGAAGCCGCCGCCAATGCCGGCAAACTATGTCGAGTGGACGGACAAGGAAGTCCTGTCATTCGAGAAAGAGACTTTAGGGTTTTACTTTTCGTCCCACCCTCTGGCCGGATGCAGGAAGGAACTGGAGATGTATACTACAGGGCCGATTGAACTGCTTTCCGAGAAGGCGGACGAGAGCGAGGTCACTATCGGGGGCATAGTCACGGAGTCGAAGGAGATAACGACCAAGAAGGGCGACAGGATGGCCTTCATAAGGGTTGAAGACCTGACAGGTTCTGTGGAGGTCGTCGTTTTTTCAGATCTTTACAAGAAAGTCCGCGATGATATAGCCTCCGAGCGGCCGCTTCTTGTCATGGGCAAACTGGACAAGGAGGGCGAGGACGTAAAGATAGTCGCCAACGATATAACGCCCATAGAAGACGCGTCAAAGCTCGAAAAAAAGATAAAAACCAAAAACACGCACATTCATGCAAAGGCCGCGAATATAGACGCCGAAAAGCTGACCCTCCTTAAAAAGATACTTGAGGATAACAAAGGCTCGTCCCCGGTTTTTTTACACCTCTTTTTCCCTGAGGACAGGGAGGTCGTTATCGCGGTAAGTGAGGATATAAAGATAAATCCTCTAGGCGAGGCCGAGATCACAAAGATAAAAGAGCTTATAGACGGAGCCGATATTAAAATATTATAATGATCATCGGCGAATAGAAATTGTTTCCTTACATATCGAAGATTCCCCGCGAATTTCGCGAGGAGCTTCAATTTACTTCCAGTTACTTCCAGGAATTTCAAGGAGAACCCATAGATGGTCTACAGGCATTGGCTCGATTTCGAGAAATCGGTTGAGGAGATAGCGAAAAAGATCGAAGAGCTTAAGGCTTTTCAGTCGGAGGGAGCGACACGCCACGCCGATGAGATCGCAAAGCTCGAGAAAAAAGCCAAAAACCAGCTGAAAGAACTGTACTCAAAGCTCTCTCCGTCACAGGTCACCCTCGTGGCGAGGCATCCTGACAGGCCGTACACCCTCGATTATATCCAAAATATGTTCGAGGATTTTATAGAGCTTCACGGCGACAGGTGTTTTAAAGACGACCCGGCGATAATCGGAGGGCTCGCGAGGCTGGACGGTCAGCCGGTAGTCGTGCTCGGACATCAGAAGGGCAGGAATACTAAAGACAAAGTACACAGGAACTTCGGCATGCCCAACCCTGAAGGGTACAGAAAAGCCAAACGCCTCTTTGAGCTTGCCGAGAGGTTTGGAAGGCCCGTGTTTACATTCATAGATACGCCCGGGGCTTACCCCGGCATAGGGGCCGAGGAGAGGGGGCAATCCGAGGCCATAGCCACAAACCTGATGGTCATGTCCAGGCTTAAGGTGCCTGTCATTGCTACGGTTATTGGAGAGGGCGGCAGCGGAGGCGCGCTCGCCGTAGGCGTGGCGGACAGGGTTCTGATGCTTGAGTTTTCGACCTATTCCGTAATTTCCCCTGAAGGATGCGCGGCGATACTCTGGAAAGACGGCACCAAGTCCGACCTTGCGGCAAAGGCGTTAAAGATCGAGGCCGCGGAACTGTTAAAGCTCGGCATAATTGACAAAGTGGTGAAGGAGCCTGTCGGCGGCGCCCACAGGGAGCCTCAGACCGCATATAAAAACCTTAAGACAGTCTTTACGTCAACCCTTAATGAACTCAATTCCATGGACCGCGAAAGCCTGGTCGAGTCCAGGTATAAAAAATTCCGTTCAATGGGGGTTTTCTCCGAACCCAGACGATACTGATGTACTGGCCAGTAAGCGGCTGAGAGCCTCAGTTCAAATAATCTATTGATTTTTTTAAAAGAATAACTTAATCTATCTCTTTAATTCTAAAAAGAAATCGTGCCAAATGGACAATAAACCCACACCTACACCACTAGAGGAACTCCGGTCAAAGATAGACGAAACAGACCTCGGGATATTAAACCTTCTCAACAAGAGGGCAGGGTTCGTTATCGAGGTCGGAAAGATCAAGTCCCGTGAGCAGCGGGAGTTCTATGCCCCCGAAAGGGAAAGGGAGGTCTTAAGGAGGCTTTCCGAGAACAATACGGGGCCGTTCCCGACACTGGCGCTTAGAAATGTTTTCAGGGAAATAATGAGCGCCTCGCTTTCGCTTGAGAAGCCTATAAAGATAGCGTTCCTCGGGCCGGTTGCGACATTTACGCATCAAGCCTGCATGCAGCACTTCGGCCTGTCCGGCGAGTTCATCCCGAAGAAAGACATAGCGGACGTTTTTGACGACGTTGAGAAGGGCAGGGCTGACTTCGGGGTGGTGCCTATTGAGAACACGACCGAAGGGGTCGTAAGCCACACGCTCGACATGTTCGTTCAATCATCCCTCAAGATCTCTTCCGAAGTGATGCTTGAGATATCATTGGCGCTCCTTAATAAAACAGGGAAGGCGTCCGATATAGCAAAGGTATGCTCACATCCGCATGCGTTGGCGCAGTGCAAGTTCTGGATAAAAAACAATCTCCCCAACGCCCTTGTCTTCGATGTCTCATCGACCGCCATGGCGGCGCAGATGGCATCCGAGGATACCGGTACCGCGGCGGTCGCGTCTATCGCGGCGGCAAGCCTGTATGACCTGAGGGTGATTGAGAAAAACATAGAGGACAACGCGAATAATTTTACGCGCTTCCTCGTTATAGGTAAAAACTCAAGCAAGAAGACAGGCTCTGACAAGACATCGGTCATGTTCGCGATAAAGGACGCGCCGGGCGCGCTTTATACAATGCTTAAGCCGTTCGCCGCGAGGAACATAAATCTTACCAAGATAGAATCCAGGCCGCTTAAGACAAAGGCCTGGGAATATGTGTTTTTTGTCGATATGGACGGACATATTACCGATGAAGGCGTAAAAGCGGCTGTCGGTGAGCTTGAGGGAAATTGTTCGTTCCTGAAGGTGCTTGGCTCATACGCCAAATCCCAGTACTGAAATAATTCAATTACCCCGCCATAAATGGCGGGGATTGTCGGGAGGTACTTTTTCCATTTTTATTGCTCGGCTCTGACCCGCCCTTAAAAGGGCGGGAATTCGCCGAGCACCCGATTAAAATAATACTATAAGGTCTATCTCTCATGACTCGCGCGAAAATCAAGCCTCTGAAGCTCAAGGTATCCAGGAATATCGAATCCATCATCCCGTATCCTCCGGGTAAGCCCATTGAGGAGCTTGAGAGGGAGCTGGGGATAACGGGGTCTATTAAGCTTGCGTCAAACGAAAACCCGCTCGGCCCATCGAAAAAGGCTCTGGGCGCGGTGTCCAAATGCCTCAGCGGCCTTCACAGGTATCCTGACGGCTCATGCTTTTATCTGAAGGAAAAGCTCGCCAAGGCGCTTGGCGTGGACCAATCGATGCTTATTTTTGGGAACGGCTCCAATGAGATAATTGAGCTTCTTATAAGGGCCTTTCTTACCAAAGGCGACGAGGCGCTTATGGCCGACCCGTCGTTCGCGGTCTATCCCATAGTAGTCAAGACGGTCGGCGCAAAAGCAACGCTCGTGCCGCTTATTGAGATGAGGCATGACCTGAAGGCCATGTCCGGATACATAAATAAAAAGACGCGTATTATTTTCATCGCGAATCCCAATAATCCCACGGGCACGATAGTCACTCAAAAAGAGTTCGACCGCTTCATGAAAAGCGTTCCAAAAGACGTCATAGTCTGCGTGGATGAAGCTTACTACGAGTTCGTAAGGAGCAGGGAGTACCCGGATACCATGCCCTATGTTAAGAGCGGCAGACCGGTAGTCATCTTAAGGACATTCTCAAAGATATACGGCCTTGCCGGTCTCCGTATAGGTTACGGCATAGCCCACCCCGGCCTTGTAGGCTATTTAAACAGGGTGCGCCAGCCCTTCAACGTGAATTCGCTGGCCCAGGCAGCGGCCATGGCGGCGCTCGATGACAGGGCGCACCTTAAAAAGACAAGGGACAACACCATAGCCGGGCTTAAGTATTTGTATAAGGAAATCGGCAGACTCGGATTTGAATGCGTCAAGACCGAGGCGAATTTTTTCCTGGTAAAAGTCGGTGACGGCAGGGGTACATACGACGCGCTCCTTAAAAAGGGCGTGATAGTGAGGCCTATGGCCAGCTATAACCTGCCTGAATATATAAGGGTGACCGTAGGGCTGCCCGAAGAGAACGAAAGATTCGTGAAGACATTTTCTGAAATCGTAAGGTAATGTCAATCTCGCAATCCAAAAATATGGGGGGAGATTTTATGATAATCGTACTGAAAAGAGACGCCACTCAGGAAGTGATCGACCATGTGGTGGAAAAGATAAAATCCACCGGTCTGGCGGTACATATATCAAAAGGCAAGGAACGGACTATAATAGGCGCGATAGGAGACGAGACCCTGCTCTCGCAGATATCCCTTGAAGCGCTTCCGGGCGTTGAGAACGTGATGCCGATCCTTAAGCCCTATAAGCTCGTAAGCAGGGAATTCAGCAAAGAGGGAACGGTAATAGACCTTCAGGGGGTATGTATAGGTGACACCGCCATACAGGTCATAGCCGGGCCATGCAGCGTAGAGAGCAAAGATTCCCTGATAGACTGCGCGAAAAAGGTTCAGGCGGCGGGAGCGAGCATTTTAAGGGGCGGAGCCTTCAAGCCGCGTACCTCGCCTTATGACTTTCAAGGACTTGGCGTGGAAGGGCTTAAGCTCCTGGCGGAGGCGAAGAAGGCCACTGGGCTGCCGATAATAAGCGAACTTATGGATCCAAGGGACACGGAAGTCATCTGCGAGTACGTGGACATAATCCAGATAGGCGCCCGCAACATGCAGAACTTCAGGCTCCTTACAGAAGTCGGCAAGGCTAAAAAACCGGTGCTTTTAAAGAGGGGGTTGTCGGCTACGATAAAAGAGTTCCTCATGTCGGCGGAATACATCGCGGCGCAGGGGAATGGCAATATAATACTTTGCGAGCGCGGCATACGCACCTTCGAGACCGCTACCCGCAACACGCTTGATTTAAGCGCCGTCCCGGTGCTCAAAGAAGAGACTCATCTCCCTATTTTCATCGATCCGAGCCATGCCGTCGGCAGATGGAACCTTGTGGCTCCCCTTGCCAAGGCGGCGATAGCCGTCGGGGCCGACGGGCTCATGATAGAGGTGCATCCCGACCCGGAGAACGCGCTTTGCGACGGCGCCCAGTCCTTAAAGCCAAGCAAGTTCGCCATCCTTATGGAAGAGATGAAGAAGGTTGCCATATCAGTCGGCAGGACGCTGTAAGTTTCACACTGATGGTTCAGCCCCCTGGAGCTTTAAGCATTCAGGCTCCTTTGATGCCCCGGAGGCTCTGAGGGGACGTTTATTTTAAGGTTATGCCCGTTTAAGGCAGTTTTGTCCGCATTAAAATTCCAGGAATCCAGTTTTGGTTGACAACCGCATGGCAGGTGCCTTTTATTTTAACAAAATAGCTATAATCGGTGTAGGTCTTATCGGCGGCTCCCTCGCTATGGCGCTTCGCAGAAAGGGGCTCGCAGGGTATATAACCGGCGTAGGCAGGGGGCTTCCCAACCTTGAGGCCGCAAAGAGGCTGGGCGTTATCGACTCCTTCACGCAGGATATAGGCGAGGGCGTCAAGGACGCCGATTTTATCCTTATAGCCGTCCCGGTACTCAAGATCGGCGAGGCTGTCAGAAAGGCGGCGCCTCATCTGAAGAAAGGCGCGATCGTAACCGACGTGGGGTCGGTAAAAAAAGCTGTCATAGACGAGACCGTGCCTGTTGTCCCGGAAGGCGTGCATTTCGTTCCGGGACATCCGATAGCCGGGACGGAACATTCCGGCGTTGAGGCGGCCTTCCCCGATCTTTTCACCGGCCGTAAATGCATTCTCACCCCTACCGAAAAAACAGACCGCAAGGCACTTGAAATAGTCAAGGCTGTATGGGAAGAGGCCGGGTCGAACGTGGTGGTCATGGACGCTCTGGCACACGACAGGATACTGGCGGCGGTAAGCCATCTTCCTCATATGATAGCCTACTCGCTCGTAAATACGGTTGGCGACATGGAGAAGGCAGGGGTGGACGCGCTAAGCTATTCAGCCGGAGGTTTTAAGGATTTTACCAGGATAGCATCGAGTTCCCCCGAGATGTGGTCGGATATATGCGCCATGAACAGAGAGGCGATACTTAAGACCATAGAGGATTTTCAGAAAAGGCTTGAGGGGCTTAAAAGACTCATTGATAAAAATGAAATTGCCGGGCTGAAGAAAGACTTTGAGCGGGCAAAGAATATAAGGGATTCTCTTGTAAGCAAGACCGGCAAGCTTTCCGAGCATAAATGATTGCCCTGTTCAAGCACGGGGCCTATCGACAGGCTATAAATGGAAAATAAGAAAAACATATTCGGCGGCTCTGTTACGGTCCTTCCCGCTAAAGGCCTTAAGGGCGAGATAACTGTACCCGGGGATAAATCCATCTCGCACAGGTCCGTGATGTTCGGCTCTATAGCTGACGGCATAACTGAGGTGGCAGGTTTTCTTGAGGGCGAGGATAACCTGAGCACCATAGGCGCCTTCAGGGCGATGGGCGTAGATATCGAGCATTTAAAGGATAGGCACAGCCTTATCATAAAAGGCAGAGGCATAAACGGACTGAAAGAGCCCGGCGATGTGATAGACGCCGGGAACTCGGGCACCACGACAAGGATACTTACCGGGCTTCTTTCGGCGCAGCCGTTCTTCTCGGTCATCACGGGGGACGCTTCTTTAAGGCAGCGCCCGATGAAGCGCGTCGTCGAGCCGTTAACGAGGATGGGAGCTGTTATAGCGGGGAGAAACGGCGGTAGCAACCTTCCGCTCGCGATATCCGGGCGAAAGCTCAAAGGCATCGATTACAAGACCCCGGTGGCTTCCGCCCAGCTTAAATCAGCCCTTCTGATGGCTGGAATATACGCTGACGGCGAGACCGTCATCGAGGAGCCGGAGAAGTCGAGAGACCACACCGAGAGGATGCTGAAGCTCTTCGGGGCTGATATAAAAATCGAGAAAAATTCCATCCGCGTAAGGTCGACAAAAGCGTTAAACGGGTGTAAAATGAAAGTACCCGGGGATATTTCCTCGGCGGCTTTTTTCATGGTCGGCGCGATGATAGCCCCCTCATCAGAGCTTCTTATTAAAGGCGTCGGCACCAACCCCACGCGGACCGGCATAATAGAAATTCTAAAAAAGATGGGCGGGTCTCTTGAGGTGATAAACCAGAGAGAGGAGTCAGGCGAGCCGGTAGCCGACATACTGGTAAGGAGCTCTAAACTCAATGCGGCGGACATCAGCGGTGAAGAGCTGCTCCCGGCTATAGATGAGTTTCCCATCATCTGCGTCGCGGCGGCTTTCGCGGAAGGCATAACCACTATCAGCGGGGCGCGCGAACTGAGGGTCAAGGAGAGCGACAGGATCGCCGTTATGGCCGATTCGCTGTTAAGGGTAGGCATTGTGAACAGGGAAAAAGATGACGGCATAGCAATCGAAGGCAGAGGAACCGGCGAAATCGAAGGCGGCTCTATCGAGAGCCACGGTGACCACAGGATAGCCATGTCCATGGCTATGTCCGCGTTAAGGTCGAAGAGGGGCATAGAGATAGACGGCGCGGCTTCTGTTGACGTTTCCTTCCCAGGTTTTTTTGATTATCTGGAAAAGGTCAAGGTCATATGAAGAGGGGCCTGGTGATCGCGCTGGACGGCCCGAGCGGGGTAGGCAAGACGACCGTCAGCAGGCTGCTGGCCGAGAGGCTCAATCTTAAATATATAAATACCGGCGCGATGTACAGGGCGCTGGCTTTGGCGGCGGATGAAGCCGGGGTAAATGTAGCAGACGAGGAGGCCCTTGAGGGCTTCTGCAAGACGGTGGATCTGGGCTTCGATGACGCGTCAGGAAATATAATCATAGACCGTAAGGATTATTCTAAAGATATCCGCACCCAGAGGGCAGGCACTCTCGCCTCCGTTTCTTCCGCGAAAAGGCCTGTCAGGGAGCTTCTTGTAAAGTTCCAGAGGACGCTTGGAGAGCGCGGCGGCGTCGTGATGGAGGGGAGGGACATAGGCACGGTAGTCTTCCCGGATGCCGATATGAAATTTTTCCTCGACGCCTCCCATGAGGTAAGGGCCCAAAGAAGGCACCTGGAGATAGAGGGAAAGGCGAAAGACACGAAAGAGGCGGTAAGCGCCGAGATACAGGAGAGGGACAAGAGAGATTCCGAGAGAAAAAATTCTCCTTTAAAAAAGGCCGATGACGCCGTATACATCGACACCGGCGGGCTTACAATCGAAGAAGTGGTGCAAAAAGCCCTCGATGAAGTCGAGAAGGCGGGCTTTATAAAAGAAGGTAAATAATTGAGGAAGGTTCAGTTAATTTGGAGATATTTGTAGCAAAGTCGTCAGGTTTCTGCTTTGGAGTTAAAAGGGCCATCAACCTAGCTAATAAATGCGCATCCGAAACCCAGGGAGCTATCTACACCCTCGGCCCGATAATCCATAATCCTCAAGTCGTAAAAAAGCTGGAAGAGTCTCATATCTTTGCCAAAAAAGGGATAGACGAGATCACGCAGGGCACTATTATCATAAGGTCTCATGGGGCGAAGCTCGATGAGCTCAGGGCCGCTAAAGAAAAGGGGCTTAATGTGATAGACGCGACGTGCCCTTTCGTAAAGAAGGCCCAGGACCTTGTATCGCACTTAAGCGACGAGGGATATTCGGTTGTTGTCGTAGGGGAGAAGGACCACCCGGAGGTCAAGGGGCTTATCAGCTACGGCTCGGCTGAGATAAGGATCGCCGACTCTCCCGAAGGGCTTCAAGACCTTCCGAGAAAGAAAAAGATAGGGATAATAGCCCAAACGACCCTGCCGATGGAAAAGCTGGAGGCCGTTGTTAGTTTTTGTTTAAATAAGGCTTCGGAATTAAAGGTTTTTAATACGATTTGTAACGCTACATCTATAAGGCAGAAAGAGAGCGGCGAATTGGCTGAGATGGTCGACTGCATGGTGATCGTAGGCGGCAGGAACAGCGCAAATACCAGAAGGCTCGCCGAGATTTGCAGGGGGATACAACCCCGCACTTATCATATTGAGGTTGCTGATGAATTAGCCCCGGAGTGGTTTAGAGGGGCCTCCAGGGTCGGAGTGACTTCAGGGGCATCGACACCCGACTGGGTCATTAACGACGTTGTAGAGCGCCTCAAGGCGCTCGAGTCGAAATGATTTGCACTTTGAAACACGCTATGATATTGTTTTATTTCATAGAAAATGACAGGGGAGGATTAGCATTTAATGATAGGGAGAGAGGAAAAATCTCATGCAGGTGATGTTGCCAAGACGGACTTTGAGGAGCTTTTTGAATCCGAGATAAAGGAACTCCAGGACGGCGACATCATCAAGGGGAAGATCGTCCAGATTACACAGGACGCGGTAATGGTTGATATCGGCTATAAGTCCGAGGGCCAGGTGCCGTTAAGGGAATTTTTAGATAAGGATGGAAAGCCTACCGTAAAAGTAGGTGATGACATTTCGGTGCTATTAGAGAGGCGCGAAGACGACAACGGCTATATAGTCCTGTCCAAGGCAAAGGCCGACCAGCTGCAGGTATGGGACGATATAATCGATTCTTACGAAAAAGGCACGCCGGTAGACGGGGTTGTTACCCAGAGGATCAAGGGCGGGTTTTATGTGGATGTTAACGGTATTACGGCATTCCTGCCTGGCTCTCAGGTGGATCTCAAGCCTGTCAGAAACCCGGACAAGCTTGTTGGGCAGACATTCCAGTTCAGGGTCCTTAAGCACAACAGGCGTAAGAATAACGTAATTGTATCGAGGAGAGTACTGCTGGAAGAGGAGAGGGAAGTCCTTAAAAAGACTACCCTTGAGAATATCCAGGAAGGCAGCGTGATCGAGGGTCTCGTCAAGAACATAACCGACTACGGCGCGTTCATCGATCTCGGCGGCATAGACGGCCTTATTCACCTCACCGACCTTTCCTGGGGCAAGGTCACTCACCCGTCCCAGGTCTTGAAGATCGGCGACAAGGTCAACGTAAAGGTCCTTAAGTACAACAAAGAGGACGGTAAGATCTCCCTGGGCCTCAAGCAGACCAAGGAAGACCCCTGGCTTACGGTAAAGGACAAGTACCCGGTTGGCGCTAAGGTCTCGGGTAATGTAGTGAATATCACGGATTACGGGGCTTTTATAGAGGTGGAGGCCGGACTTGAAGGGCTTATACACATCTCGGAGATGTCCTGGACAAAGCTTAAGCATCCGTCGCAGAAGCTCAAGGTCGGCGACCATGTCGAGGTAATGGTGCTTGATATCGACCCGGCCAGCAAGAGGATATCCCTGGGGCTTAAGCAGATCGAGCCAAACCCGTGGATCGACGCGGAAAAGAAGTACCCGAAGGGCTCCAGGGTAACAGGCACAGTCAAGAACATAACCGATTTCGGGATGTTCATAGGCATAGAGGAAGGGATAGACGGCCTTGTGCACGTCTCAGACCTTACCTGGAAAAAGATAAAGCACCCCTCCGAGCTTTACAAAAAGGGGCAGGAAGTTGAGGCAGTAGTCCTTAATATCGACAGCGCCAACAAGCGTTTCTCTCTTTCCACGAAACTTCTGGAGAGGAATCCCTGGGAGGGCGTTGAAGACCGCTACAAGCCCGGGATGATCATAGAGGGAAGGGTCACAAGCGTCGCCGACTTCGGCGCGTTCGTTGAGATCGAACCCGGTCTTGAGGGGCTTGTCCATGTGTCGGAACTGAGCCGCGGAAAGAAGAAGGGCTCGGATATCAGTACTGGGGATATGGTCGAGGTTGAGGTGTTAAACGTCGATCCGGAGGACAATAAAATAGGGCTTTCGATAAGGACGATCAAAAAGGCTGAGGCAGCAGGAGAGGCCTAGAAAATCCTCATGAAATGGGAGACCCTTAAGACCCTCTTTGCGGCGATAGGCGCTTTATTCCTGGTCATAACAGCCTTATCGGTAGTGATAGCCATCTTTACCGGCGGCTCTTTCAGCTCAAGGGACAAGGTCGCTGTAATCGAGCTTGAAGGCATCATCACTGACCCTGCCGAAGCCATCCAGCAGTTTCAGGAGCTAGAGGACAGGGACGATGTCAAGGCCGTGGTATTAAGGATAGATTCTCCCGGCGGGGCGGTAGGCCCCTCGCAGGAGATACACAGCGAGATAATAAAGTTCCGTAAAAAAAAGAAGGTCGTGGCCTCGCTGGGCACGATAGCCGCCTCAGGCGGCTATTACGCGGCGGCTGCGACCGACAAGATAGTAGCCAACCCGGGGACCATTACGGGCTCCATAGGAGTGATAGTGGAGTTCTTTAATGCCGAAGAGCTTCTGTCAAAGCTGGGGCTTAAGGGATATGTCGTAAAAAGCGGCAAGTACAAGGATGTCGGCTCTCCGCTACGCAAGATGGAGGCTGAGGAGAGGGCGCTCCTGCAGTCGGTGATCGACGACGTCAACGGACAGTTCATAAAGGCCGTTGCCGACGGCCGCAATATGAAGGTGGAGGACGTGGCGAAGATCGCGGACGGGAGGATATTCTCCGGGGCGCAGGCAAGGGAAAGAGGCCTCGTGGACGAGCTCGGCGGACTCCGTGACGCGATAGACATAAGCGCCGAACTCGCCGGAATTACAGGTAAGCCAGAAGTAGTATACCTTGAGAGCAAAAAAATGAGCCTCTGGAATACTGTCTTCGGGGAATCAGCGGCAAGGAGCTTTACGGAGCTTTTTTCAGGAATGCGCATTATGTACATGACACCAAATCCAGAAAGGTAAAAAGAAGGAGGCATCTGTATGACCAAGAGTGAATTGATAGAACTTGTGGCCTCAAAGGTCAGCAACTTCTCAAGAAAAGACGTGGAGATAATAGTCGATACCCTTTTCGATTCCATGTCATCGAGCCTGTCTAAAGGTGACAAGGTCGAGATACGCGGCTTTGGCAGCTTTAAAATAAAAGCGCGTGACGGCAGGCAGGGGAGAAACCCAAAGTCCGGGGAAAATATCTTCATAGAGTCGAAGAGGGTGCCATTCTTCAAAGCCGGTAAAGAGATCAGGGAAAGGATCAATACGGACGAAGCATAATGGACCAGTTATGGGCCCCCTGGCGCTCAGAGTATATCCATGCCGGAAAAGAAGACAAATGCATCTTCTGCTCTGCCCCTTCTAAAGCACAGGAAGATGCGCTGCTGCTGTTTAACGGTTCGGTGTCGCTTGTTCTGTTGAATAAATTCCCATACAACAGCGGCCACCTGATGATAGCCCCAGTGAGGCATGTCGCTAAAATAGAAGAGCTCACGCCTGAAGAATCGATAGACGCGTTCAGGCTGCTCAGGCATGCGACAGCTTCTTTGACAAAAGCCTTCAAGCCCGACGGCTTCAACATAGGCATAAATGTAGGGAAGGCCGCAGGCGCTGGCATTGAAGACCATCTTCACATGCACGTCGTGCCCCGGTGGAACGGGGATATGAATTTCATGCCGGTGCTCGCGGACGTAAAGGTCATGCCTGAGCACCTTAAAACGACATATGCCACCCTCAAGCCCTTCTTCGACCGGCTCTAAATCACTTTAAAAGCGCCTCCGTTCAGGCATAAAATCCCCTTGACAATTATCCTGCTTTCCTGTATATTTTCTCCGCTAAACATAGGCAGCAGCCAGGAAACCGCGACTGACGGAATCAAGGTGGTCACCACCGGGAAGCGGGAACCAGAATATAAGAGCCGACCGTCTGGGCAAAAAAACGATGAAGATAATTCATTTTTTTTGCGCACCCAGGCGGTTTTTTTTGTTTTGAGGGATAACGGCGGACGGATGGCGGCAGGCCGCTGAGTTCCCATCCATAAGATATCAGGAAACTTGACAAAACACGGAAAATCTGTTTTAGTCATTGCCTCAAAAATAAACGAAAATTGTTGGAAAAACAGGAGGAATGTATGTCCTTGAAGATTATTTATACGGCGATTGACGAAGCACCGTCGCTGGCGACTTACTCTTTACTTCCTATACTCAAGGCATTCGCAGGGGCGGCTGGCATAGATATCGAAACCAGGGATATCTCTCTCGCAGGAAGGATTATCGCAAACTTCCCCGAAAACCTGACTGAGAGCCAAAGAATACCGGATGAACTGGCCGCTTTGGGTGAGATCGCAAAGACGCCAGAGGCCAACATCATCAAACTGCCAAACGTCAGCGCTTCCATCCCTCAGTTGAAAACAGCCATCAAGGAACTGCAATCTCATGGTTATAACATCCCGGACTATCCCGAAGACCCGAAAAGCGACGCCGAAAAGGAAGTTAAAGCCAGGTACGGCAAGGTTTTAGGCAGTGCCGTAAACCCGGTACTCAGGGAAGGCAACTCGGACCGCAGGGCGGCTGCCTCCGTAAAAAATTATGCAAGAAAGAACCCTCATAAAATGGGCGCATGGAGCCCGGACTCAAAGACCCACGTTGCGCACATGAGCGGCGGCGACTTCTACGGCAGTGAAAAATCAACGACCGTCGACCAGGCTGGAAGCTTCAGGATCGAGTTCGCCGGACAGGACGGAAAGACTGCCGTCCTCAAGGAAAAGACAGCACTTAAGGCTGGCGAGGTCATAGATGCGGCGGTCATGAGCCGCCGTGCCTTGCGTAAATTCTTTGAAGAGCAGATCGAAGACGCAAAAAACAAGGGCGTGCTCTTCTCCTTACACCTCAAGGGCACCATGATGAAGATCTCAGACCCCATCATGTTCGGCCATGCCGTCACCGTCTTTTTCAAGGACGTATTCGAAAAACACGCCGCGGTTATTAAAGAGCTTGGCGTCGATCCGAACAACGGATTCGGCGACCTTTACGCAAAGATCGCGAAGCTGCCGGAGGCCCAGAGGGCAGAGATTGAGGCGGACATCAAGGCCTGTTATAAGAACCGTCCTGAAGTCGCCATGGTCAACTCGGATAAGGGTATAACCAATCTGCATGTGCCAAGTGACGTTATCGTCGACGCATCGATGCCCGCCATGATCCGTGAGTCAGGCAAGATGTGGGGGCCTGACGGCAAGCTCCACGATACCAAGGCAACGATACCTGACAGATGCTATGCCGGCGTCTATCAGGTGGTCATAGAAGATTGTAAAAAACACGGCGCGTTTGACCCCAAGACCATGGGAAGCGTTCCCAACGTCGGCCTTATGGCGCAAAAGGCCGAGGAGTACGGATCTCACGACAAGACATTCAAGTCCCCCGGAAATGGAACTATCCGGGTTGTCGATGCCTCAGGGAATGCATTGCTCGAACAGAGCGTGGAAGAAGGCGATATCTTCCGCATGTGCCAGGTAAAGGACGCGCCGATACAGGACTGGGTAAAGCTGGCCGTCTCAAGGGCGCGGGCGACAGGGGCCCCTGCCGTTTTCTGGCTGGACGAAAACAGGGCGCATGACGTTCAGCTCATCGATAAGGTGAAACGCTATTTGAAGGATCACGACACGAAGGGTCTGGATATAAAGATCATGTCTCCCGTAGAAGCGACGCGTTACTCGCTGGAGCGTATAAGAGAGGGGAAAGACACGATTTCAGTAACAGGCAATGTGCTCCGTGATTATCTCACAGACCTGTTTCCGATCCTGGAGCTTGGTACCAGCGCAAAGATGCTCTCCATCGTGCCGCTTATGAACGGCGGCGGTCTTTTTGAAACAGGCGCCGGCGGGTCGGCTCCCAAACACGTACAGCAGTTTCTTGAAGAAGGGTATCTAAGATGGGACTCTCTGGGTGAATTTCTGGCCCTTGGGGTATCACTGGAGCATCTGGCCAATACATTCAAAAACAAAAAGGCCCAGGTGCTGGCGGATACGCTTGACCAGGCGATCGGCAGGATTCTGGATAACAACAAGTCGCCAGCCCGTAAGGTCGGTGAGTTGGACAACCGTGGCAGCCATTTTTACCTGGCTTTATACTGGTCTCAGGCATTGGCCGCGCAGAATACGGATACGGACCTTCAAAAACGTTTCGCCAAAGCCGCACAGCAGCTTGGTGACAATGAGGCAAAGATCGTCGGAGAGCTCAACGGCGCTCAGGGAAGGCCTCAGGATATCGGCGGTTATTATCACCCAAATCTGGAAAAGACGGCAAAGGCAATGCGTCCCAGCGCGACCTTCAACGCGATAGTGGACGGTATCTTATAAGCGGCGCTTCAGGTAATCGCATCAACGATAAAGAGTAACGGAGGTAGTTATGCAACTTACAGGCCTTCTTTGGGGAGGTAAGCTCTTAAAACGGGTTGAATTCCCTTCAGCCGAGGTGCTCGGCCCTGAAGCCAGCGTTGATGAGATAAAAGACCTCATCAAGAGATGCGGACAGGTGTTCATAAAACCCATATTCAAGGGCGGAGTCGGTAAGAAGGGCAAGGCTGGCCTTATTGGCAGGGCAAAGGACATAGCCACCGCCCTTAAGGAAAAAGAAAGATTATATTTTATCGAGCATACATTCGGCAACACCACCGTAAAGGCCGACGGCGTGACCTTCGAAGGCGGGGTGCCGGCTGAGCACGAGGTTTACTTTTCCATTTCCGACTCCACCTTATACCGCGCGCCGATAATGACGATCACCCATCACGGCGGCATGGACATCGAAGAGCTTCCCAAAGACAAGATAAGGGAAATTCCTTTCGACGCGCTCACTGGCCTTAAATCATTCCATATATCCAACGCGCTTACGGAGCTTGGGGCGCCGAGCGAAATAATCAGCCCGCTCGTGCAGAACCTTCCCAAGCTATGGACGCTTTATAACAACTACGGGATGTCGACACTGGAGCTTAATCCGATAAGGATGTCCCCGGACAGCAAGGGCAGGCTGGTGCCTGTTGCCTGCGACTTCAAGGGCTCGTTCGACCTCGACAACCCGGCCTGGAAGAGGCTTGAGCTTCCCGCGCACCTCTTCGCTTCAGACTATTCGGAATTCGAGCAGGAGATCAACCAGCTTCGCACATATCAGGGCCAGAGCGACGTCTTCGTCATCAATCCCAGGGGCACGATAACCGCCCCTACATTCGGCGGCGGCGCCAACGCCCTCGTGACCGAGCTTTTGGGCGAGAGGGCCACGATATCCTCCGACTTCGGAGGCAACCCGCCCTACGAGAAGATGTTCCAGATATCAAGGATATGCTTCAAGTACTGGCTCAAGCAGTCAAACGTCCTGTTCATCATCGGCGGCAAGGCCAACAACACCGATATCTTCGAGACATTCAGGGCAATGGCGGACGCCTTGAAGGATTACTTCCACAAGAACGGCCCCACACCCCTGTATGTCGTTATCGGCAGGGGCGGCCCGAACCTCATACGCGGCATGGCCTATATGAGAGATACTCTGGAGAATTTAAAACTTCCTTACAGGATATTCGGCCATGACTCAGCCATGAGCGAGGTCGTAAACTATGCTTTAAACGTCGATAAATGGATGGAGAAGGAAGGCAGGGCGCTTTTTGCCAATAGCTCCAACCCGATGTTCTCGGGGTCCAGGGCCGGTGTAGCCGCAAAGTAAGTCCATCGAAATTACAACCTAACGAGGATGAGCCATGCACAAAGAAGGCGTTAAAAAATTTCCTTATTATGTCGGAATAAACTCACTCGCTGAAATCGCCACCAGGGAAGACCGGGTATGCGTATTCAACATAACCGGTAACGAGAGCAAGACCGTCACTCCCGTAAGCCATGTATACTCTGGCGGGAACGTGGTCTTCGGTACGAGCCCCGGAAGAAGCGGCCAGGTCGTTGAGACAAAGATCGGGAACATACCGGTCTTCAACTCCGTGAAAGAGGGAATAAAGGCGGGGCTGAAATTCAATACGGCGGTCATATATCTCCCTCCGTCA
This sequence comes from Deltaproteobacteria bacterium, assembly GCA_016218105.1. Taxonomy (GTDB): domain Bacteria; phylum Desulfobacterota; class GWC2-55-46; order GWC2-55-46; family GWC2-55-46; genus GWB2-55-19. Next base: position 41,056 of record JACRET010000068.1, on the reverse strand, counting down.
GGGGTGAAGGACGGCGTGGCTGAGGCCGTAAGACACAATCCCGACCTTAAAAAGGTCATAATACTCACCGAGAAGATCTCCGTAAACGACGCGAGGATAGTAAGGGCCATATGCCAGACAAACGGCATAGACGTATTCGGCGGGAACTGCCTTGGGGTGGCCGATGCATGGAACAAGGTGAGGATAGGCGGGGCGCTCGGCGGCAATAAGCCTGAAGAGTCCCTTGTAAAAGGCTCCATAGCGTTATTTTCAAACTCAGGAAACTTCACGACCACCATCGCCGTATACCTCCTTACGAAAGGATGGGGCACGACGACTTCGATATCCAGCGGCAAGGACGTGTATATCCACTATGCCCCCAGGGAGTTCTTCCATGCCCTCGACAATGACTCCAGGAGCAAGGCCGCCGTTATCTATACGGAGCCGGGCGGGTATTACGAGCACGGCCTTGAGATCAACAAGCCAACGGTTGCCTGCGTGGTCGGACGCTGGAAGGCCCGTTTGACGAAGGCATGCGGTCATGCCGGCAGTCTCGCCGGATCGGGCGACGACGCAAAGGCAAAAGAGCAGTGGTACATGGATTACTTCGGCGTCGACGGCATATACACCCCGCAGACCCCGATATTTTCAAAGAAAGGCGCTGTAGTTACCAACATCGCCCATATACCGGAGGCCCTTACGAAGGTAATGGAGCTTAACGGCATAAAGCCCGACTTCGAGGCAAAGGGCGATCTGTCCCTTAAGTGCTGGTTTGCGAATAACGCCGGCCTGGCCATACCCAGCGAGCTTGACGCCCCCGTCGTCAGGGCGGAATCTCCTTATGACGAGCAGATAGACCATATAAACAAGCAGGTAGGCGCGCAGTTCCCCAGGCAGGCGATGAAGGACGCAAGCGGCGCGTCGATGATGGACCCGAACACCCAGGTGACGAAGCTCCATAACGTCACCATGCTCGACGCCTCCAAACGCTCGCTTGAAGAGAATTTATACTTCTCGCTCTTGAAGAGATATCCGTCCGAATACGAAAGGGCGCTCTTAAACGTCGCTTTCAACGCTTATCTAAACCATGCCGATGACGCCGCCAATATCGCGGCCGACGCCGCCAGAGAGTCGGAAAGCTCCCCGAATACAGTCCTTTCCGCCGCCATATCCATTATCGGGAAAGGCAGGGTCAAGGGCGCTATCGCGGTTTCAAATGAGCTTTTAGAGCTTTTCCAGAACTCCGGCATGGTATCAGCGGCGGACGCCTGCGATTACAAGGAAATACTAAAGGGCCTGTCGGCTGACGCCAGGAAAGCCCTTACGGCCTCAAAGGACGATTCGCTTTCAAAGGTGATATTAAAGAAGATAGACTCCCTCGGCAAGAAATCCGTATTCATCGAGTTCGTAAAGGAAGCCGCCGGTGGCAAGCCTTCGACAGACGCGCTTTTTGCCGCTATCTGGATGACGCTTGGGTGGGAGCCTCTCATCAAGAGGTCAATATCCAAGGTCACCATCACGGCGCTGCCCTGGTACTCAAGGATATTCTCAAGCTTTGTCGGGTGCAGCGTCACAGGCGCGAAGCACAAAAAAGACAGTTTCTGCGGCATAAAGAACGATGAGCTGATAAATGACTGGACGTTTACGGACGCGTCGTTTCTCGGGCTTATCGGCAGGAAGCCGACTGAGATAGAGCGGTTCGAGTTCTCGATGCTCCTGGGCCTTATCATCTCAAACGGCCCCGGCACCATATCGGCGCAGGGCTGCAAAGGCGGGGTCAGCGCGGACGGCCCCGAAGACCCGCACAGGGTGCAAATCAACAAGGCGTTCATCGGCTTCCTTACGCACACCGGCTTCGCCCACGGCGGAAACGGCTATGAGGCCATAGCTTTCCTGATAGACAGGTTCAAGTCTACAGGGCTTAACGACCCATCGAATAAATCCCATAACCTTAATCTGAAGGCGATAGCCGATGAATACGCCAAGGGATACGCTAAGTACAAGGCGGACCAGAAGGCATTCGGAAATATCGAATATTTAAAGATCCCTTGCGTAAACCATCCCATCTTCAAGGGCAAGGAAGTGAACTTCGATCCCAGGGAAAGGTTTGTAGCCTCCCTTTTCGAGGAGAAGGGGATATATAACGTATTCCTGGACTTCTACCAGAACCTGGTAAAGGCGCTCTTCGACGCGAAGGTAAGCTCAAACGTATACTGCGTAAACGTGGATGCCGTGATAGCGGTAATACTCCTGAAGATCGTTTGGGAGGCCTTCAATTCCGGCAAGATGTCGGATAAGGAAGTAGAGGGCGCCGCGTTCACTACATTCCTCTACGGCAGGATGATAGGCTGCGCAGCTGAGATAGACGACCACATAAACAGAGGCCGTAACATGGACACAAGGACGGCGGCTTCCAAGTGCTCGTTCGTAGGATAACTGGTTTCTCTGTTTAAGGATTAGCGAAAAGGCCCGGGGTTGTCACCCCGGGCCTTTTTTTAATTTCCGGTTTTTCAGCAACCCGTTAAAGGGCATCGGTTTACGGGCGATATATATGTATATGGAAACCGCTTTTTTTTCAAAGGGTTATGTTTTATAATAAAAGCCATCAGGGTGTATCTTTGGGCCGCGGCGTGATTTGATTTGACAAGGAGTACACCTTAGGATATCTTTGCAAAAAATATCTTAACCCTTTCACGCGCTCCATACCTGGCCATACCTGGCGGAGGAAAATGACCGTAATCAAAAAAATCCAGCCTCTCGGCGAGATACTCAAGTCCAAAGGGCTACTTAATGAAACACAGCTTGAAGAAGTACTGAGGATAGGGAAGAGAACCAATACACGTATAGGTAAAGTAACCGTAAACCTGGGGTACGCTACCGAAGAAGACATCTCCAAGGCGCTTGCCGAACAGTACGGTATGCCGTCGGTGATGCTCTCAAACTCGATCCTTGACCCGCTGACGATAAAGCTCGTCCCGGAAGCGATCGCAAGACGCTACATGATAGTCCCTTTCACGCTTGAAGGCGAAGACCTCAAGGTCGCGATGCTCGACCCGCTAAACGTATTCGCTATCGATGAGATCAAAAAGATCACCCGCAAGAACATAATCCCGGTCGTGACTACCGAGACCGAGATCTTGAGGGCCATCAACCAGTATTACGGGATGGAGACCTCGCTTGAGGAGATGATTAAAAAAGTCCAGTCCTCCGGACTAGAGCTGCTTAAAGGCGAGGAGGACCTGCCCGAAAAACTGGAGAAGATAGCAGGCGAGACATCAGTAGTACAGCTCGTGAATCTGCTCATCTCAAGGGCCGTTATAGACAACGCGTCGGACATACACATCGAGCCTGATGAGGATACGCTCCGGATCAGGCTCCGTATAGACGGGGTGCTGACCGAGACCATAAACCTGCCTCTAAAACTCCACCCGGCCGTCATATCCAGGATGAAGATATTAGGCGAGCTTGACATAGCTGAAAAGAGGCTTCCGCAGGACGGGCGCTTTCTGGTAAAGCTGGGAAGCCGCGACATAGACATAAGGCTCTCGACGCTTCCGACTATATTCGGGGAGAAGGCGGTCTTAAGGCTCCTCGACAAGTCCAGCATGGCGCTTGACATAGAAAGCCTGACCCCATTCCCTGACGTCCTCGATGTCTTGCGGAGAGTCATAAGAAGACCCTACGGCATGATACTTATTACAGGGCCGACTGGAAGCGGCAAGACCACGACCTCTTATACGCTCTTGAGCCTCCTCAATACCATTGACAAGAATATAGTGACCGTAGAGGACCCGGTCGAGTATCACCTTAAGAGGGTAAACCAGGTGCAGGTCAATACAAAGGTCGGGATAACGTTCGCCAGCGCATTAAGGCATATCTTAAGGCAGGACCCTGACATAGTCATGATCGGAGAGATAAGGGACAAGGAGACGGCCGAGATAGCTATACACGCGGCCCTTACCGGCCACCTCGTCATTTCAACGCTGCACACAAACGACGCCATAGGCACGGTCTCAAGGCTCCGCGATATGGGCGTGGAGCCTTACCTCCTGTCATCGGCCCTTACCTGCATAGTCGGCCAGAGACTGGTAAGAAAGATCTGCAAGAATTGTTCGGCATCCTACGAGGCCGACCCGAGGATGATAGAAGATCTCGGGGTAAGGTTTACCGGCAAGGTGCCGCTGTTCTACAAGGGAAACGGATGCGCAGCCTGCAAGGATACCGGGCTCAAGGGCAGGCTCGGCATATACGAAGTCCTGGTCATCGACGACGATATCAGGTCTCTGATCCTGTCCAAGGCGAGCAATAACGTGATACTTGAGGCGGCTAAAAAGAAGGGGTTTAAAACCTTAAGGGTACAGGGCATAAGGGCCGTCGTCGGTGGGCACACGACAGTTGAAGAGGTGCTCCAGGCGACGCAGTCCCTAGATTGAGATAAAAAAACAATATGCCTTCATTCCAGTACAGGGCCAGAGACAGACAGGGCGCGCTCGTAACGGGCAACATGGACGCGGCCGACAGAGCGCAGCTTGAGGCGTCACTCGACAAGATGGGGCTCATCCCCATCAACGTCGCCGCGGGCGGCAAAAAGGCGACGCTCGCCCTCGATAAGTTCTTTAAAAAGAAGGTGCCGCAATCAGACATAATACTCTTTTCCCGCCAGCTCGCGACACTGTTCAGCGCAGGTGTGCCTTTGACAAGGGGGCTGTTTACCCTTGAGCGCCAGATGCAGTCCGTTGAATTCGTCGAAATAATAAAAAAGATAAGAGAGGATGTTGAAGGCGGTTCGTCATTTTCCGGCGCCATCTCAAAACACCCGAAAGTCTTCAGTGAACTCTACGCCAATATGATCGAGGCGGGCGAGGCGGGAGGCATACTCGACCGTGTTCTCGACAGGCTCGCGTTCATGCTCGAAAAGAATGCCGAGAACAAGGCAAAGGTAAAATCCGCGACGCTTTATCCCAAGATCGTCATCGGCGCGATAGTCGTTGCCATAATGGTGCTGATGAACTTCGTCATACCCAAGTTCGCGGCGCTTTACGCCAGCTTCAAGGTCGCGTTGCCGCTTCCTACAAGGATACTTATCGCCCTTTCCAGAGGATTCACTTCTTATTGGTACCTGATGATGATAGCCGGCATACTCTCCTATTTCGGTGTCAGATTCTATGTATCGACATCTTCGGGCAGGCTGAACTGGGACAGGGTAAGGCTTAAGATGCCGGTATTCGGCCCGCTGATACTCAAGGCCATACTTTCAAGGTTCGCGAGAGTGCTGGGCGCGCTCTATCAAAGCGGCCTTCCGATACTTCAATCGCTAGATATAGTTTCCAGGGCGGTGGAGAACAGGTTGATAGCGGCTGAGATCGAATTGATAGAGGATGAGGTGAGGGCGGGCAAAAGCATATCGGAGCAGATGTCCAAGTCATCTCACTTTCCGCCGATGGTCGTGCAGATGGTGACGGTCGGGGAGGAAACAGGCAATCTGGACATGATGCTTGACAAGGTAGCCCAGTACTATGATAACGAAGTGGATACCACGATACGGAACCTTACCACGACCCTTGAGCCGATACTCTTGGCGGCCATATTCGCGATAGTCCTTTTCCTGGCCCTTGCGATATTCCTCCCCATGTGGGATATCCTTAAGATCGTGAGGAAGTGAGGTGGATATTCCCTTTTCAACGGCTTGCCGCGCCGTCCTGTCTAGCCAGAAAGGCCGTACCTCTTTCGAAGCGGTCCTTACAGCCATCCTTATCGCCATATTTATTTTCATAGCCGTTGACAGGTTTTATTTATCGGTTAAAACGGTGAAGGAGACAGCCATGACCGTTGAAATGGCGAACCTGAGGAGCTCTATAAATTATTATGTTATGTTTGACGGTAAACTGCCGATATCCCTTAAAGAGATGATCGAAAGATCGATGGAGGCGTCCAGAGGCGGGATAAGCGGCGCCGATTATAATATTGTCATAGCCGGCAAATACGTGGAGTCTATGGCATTGGACTCGGAAGGCTACCCGCTCGATCCGTTCGGTAACAGATACAGCTACAATAGCGGAACAGGCCGCGTGAACTCCTCCACAAAGGGATATGAACACTGGTGAACAAAGATGTTGACCTGCCCTTAAGTGTGTGATATAGCTATGTTAAGCGAGTAAGTTAATTTTAAAAAGGGAGGCAGTAATGAGAATAGGGAATAAGGGTTTTACTTTAATTGAGCTTGTAATGGTCATAGTCATACTGGCTATACTTGCTGCTGTCGCGGTACCCAGGTTCATAGATCTTCAATCCGACGCAAGGGTGTCGACAGCGAAAGGCATAGGCGGGGCCATATCAGGGGCCGCTAACATCCTCCATTCCCAGTTTATTGTCAAAGGGACAGCGTACCAGCTTGGGACAACGGATGGTTCTGCGAGTGACACAGGCGTGCTCTATAACGCGAATGTCGCGGGGGCCGTTGTTACGGCGGCGGATAACGTCACGATGGCTGGAAACTCAGTCCTTATTACTATCGCTATCGGCGGAAATCCCTACACGATGACCTTTACAGGCGGGAATACGACCTACGGCCCGAAGGTTAAATATAATTTCTAGTTTCTTTTTAAGCGTTTTAAAAGAACCCGTTATTCGTCCGGGCTACCGGGCTTTTAACGGGTTTCTGACTTTTAAACAAGCGCTTCTTCAATAGAAGCGGCCGGAGGGTTTGAATCGTCCCCCGGTAACCCTTTTGCCCCAAGACGGGCGGAATGTCCCTGATGTTTTTTTTTGCTATCATATACCTCGCCGCGTTGTCCGCACTTTACTTCTATTCAGCCATTGGGGGCGGTCTTCTCTTAACCGAAAGGGACCTCTCGGTTTTTTTTATCCCGCCGAGGCATCTATGGGTTGAGCTGCTCCGGGGCGGAGAATTTCCTCTCTGGAACCCCTATTCATACAGCGGGCATCCGCTTCTGGCGACCCTGCAGCCAGGGATATTTTACCCGGTAAACCTTCTGCTGCTTGTACTGCCCTTCGATCTGGCGTTCAACTGGACCATCATAATACACTTCTTCATAGCTGGTATCTCCACTTACGCACTGATGCGTGAAGTGAGGGCCGGCAAAGCCGGGGCGCTCGCGGGCGCGCTTACTTTTATGCTGAGCGGGTATCTCTTCTCGGCCCATAACGTAATGAGCACGCTTTTCAGCGTAGCCTGGGTGCCGCTTGCGGCCTTTACTTTCCTGAGGGCGATAAGGAGGGGGTCTTCTCTTTACGCGGCGCTTACCGGGATAGTGTTATCCATGATGTTTCTGGGAGGCGGGATAGAGGTCTTCTTCGGCACAATTGTGCTTCTCATCTTTATGCTGGCGCTTCCGGGGATTTTCGATTTCGAGGATACGGACGCAGCACGGATATCGCCCGTCAAGCGCTCGCTCCTGCTCGTTTACGCGCTCGCGGTCTTTTTTCTTTTATGCGCCGTACAGATACTTCCTTTCCTGGAGCTGGCAAGCTTTTCAACGAGAGCGGGGGGGCTGGGCTACCTTGAGGCTACCACATGGTCTCTGGATATCAAGGATTTTATCCAGTTCTTCATACCTGACCCATACGGCTATATGATATCCGACGAGAAGTACTGGGCCAACCAGAGCTGGCTTAAGACTGTCTATCTTGGTTTCGTGCCTTTTATCCTTTCCATCTTCTTCGTTTTAAGATCGAAAAAAAAGCCGCTCGCCTTTATCATGACCGCTCTGTTTTTCCTGAGCATGGCGATGGGCAGAAATAACGCCTTCTATTATTATTTGCATAGCTACATCCCCGTTCTCAATAAATTCCGCTACCCCGTAAAATTCCTGTTCGTCCCGTTTCTCTTTATATCCATGGGCGCGGGGCTTGGCTACGATAGATTTAAAGAGGCGGCTAAAGAAGCCGCCAAGCCTGTACACAGGGCTTTGCTCCTACTCCTGGTGATATCGACCCTTGCGGCGATAGCGCTTGGCATCCTTAATTTTTATCATACGGATATAGAGGCGTATCTCGTCTCAAGAGGGATCGACTTCCCGGTGTATAACCATGTGAGCGTAAACCTCTTCAATACCAAGCGGGCGCTCGTATTTTTAATCATATTTTCCACCGGGCTGTTCCTCGCATTCAGATCAGCCCGTCTAAGGAAACTCCTCCCTTATTTTGTTGTAGTCACGCTCTCGATAGATCTGTTTTTCGCCCACAACGGTTACTACGCGACCACAAAAGCGGAGGATTACTACGCCAAAAGCAAGGTCATGGAATTCATGGAGGGAGACAAGGGGCTTTACAGGGTCTTCGTGACCCCAAGGACGATGAACGAGAATGTAGAGATAACCGAAACGGATGCGTTCGACAGGGAGCTCATTCAATCGCTCGACCTTCAGAAAGAGCGGCTCACGGGTTTTAATCTCCTCCATAAAATATTCGATATTGAAGGCGCCGAGGTGATGAAACGCGGAGATTACACGAACCTGTTTACGCTCATGGCATCACTGGACAGGGCTGACTCCACCAATATACCTTCGATGCTCAATGTGAAGTATGTGGTGTCGATACTGAAGATCGATTCGCCGGAGTACAGGCTTAAGAAGATAATCGGCGCCAGAGACGGCAATGTCAGGGGCATTGAGGGAGAAAAGGCGCTAAAGATATATGAAAACCTGAATTACGTCCCGAGATTTTTCATGGTGGACAGCTATCGCGTCATTAAAGACCCAAGGGAATACCTGGAGACGCTCGTGGACAAGAAGTTCTCACCCGGAAGGCTTGTGCTCCTGGAAGAAGAACCCGGGGCTAAGATAAAACCTTCCGACGGAAAGACAAGACCTGAGTGTCCGGTTGAGGTATTAAACTATAAAAACAACTCCGTCGAGCTTATGGTAAGATGCTCCAGTGACGCGATACTTGTCGCCAGCGAGAGCTATTATCCAGGCTGGAAGGCTTACGTGGACGGGTCTGAAGAAAAAATACTCAAGGCGGATTATGTGCTCCGAGCGGTGCCTTTAAAGGCGGGCGCCCATACCGTTGTATTCAAATACTCCCCTTTAAGCTTCAAGGCAGGCCTCTTTGTAAGCGCGATATCGGCCGTGCTGATCCCGGCCTTTTGCCTGGCCTATTTCGTCCGGAAGGAAAAACAATGAGCGAAAGAAAACAGGCATTCAATCTCTTCCTGATAAGTTTCCTCTCCCTGTTCGGGGAGATGGTATTCATAAGGTATCTATCCTCCAATATCTATCTGCTCTCTTATTACAAGAACGCCGTCCTTATAGCGATATTCCTCGGCCTCGGCATAGGGTTCATGGTCTCAAGGTCAAAGAGGAATCCTGTGGAATTCCTGCCTCTTGCGACACTGGTGCTTGTCTGCATCATCATCTACTTCAACGATTATCTGAGGATCGACCTGGACTATAACCTGAAGGACGAGTCCATCTGGCCTGAGTTCTGGGCGAATACCAGGGCGCGCTCTGTACCGATCTTCGGCGTGCTCATCGTCTTCTATATCATGATGACCTTATACTTCATACCGCTTGGGCAGGAGACTATGAGGGCGATGGCGGCGTTTAAGCCGCTCAAGGCCTACTCCATAAACATAGCCGGGGCGCTCGCGGGCATAATAGCCTTTTCAGTGGCGGGCTGGCTCTGGACAACGCCGCTTGTATGGTTTGCGGTCTTTCTTCCGCCGCTGCTCTGGTGGAGCTATCTGTATTCGAATAAAACCGTTTTTTACCTGAATATAGCGTCTGTCGTTATTACGTTGTTTCTTGTCCTGTCCGCCCACTGGGGCCCCGAGGTCTGGTCGCCTTACAGCAGGATAAGGGTATATCCCTTCTCGGCCGCTCCCGGGTCGGGCTTCATCTCCACTACCAACGGAAACCCGCAGGTAGGCTCGATGAACTTCGATATCGAATACACCGGGCCGGAGGCGAAGCTCAATCTTGAGTCCCGCCGTATATACGAGATACCTTATCATCTGGGCTCGCCTTCGACCGTTATGGTGGTTGGGGCCGGCGCCGGGAACGAGACCGCGATGGCGCTCAGGCATGGGGCAAAGGATGTTGACGCGGTTGAAATAGACCCTGTTTTCATAACCCTGGGCTCTCATTTAAGCCCCCACAGGCCGTTCATTGACAAAAGGGTCAATGTCCATGTAGACGACGCACGGGCGTTTTTCCATAAGACGCTTAAAAAATACGACCTCATCGTGATCGGGTTCCTCGATTCCCAGTATCATCTCACGCACATGTCCAATATCAGGACGGAGAATTTCGTCTATACATATGAGAGCCTGAAAAGGACAAAAGAGATACTCACGGAAAACGGCATCCTGCAGCTTAACTATAACGCCCCCCGCGAGGATATGAGGGCGAAGCTCTTTTTCATGCTGAAGGACATATACGGGGCTGACCTCGTGGTATACGCTCCCCGTGACCCTGTTTCCGGCAATATTTCCATTGTGGCCGGGCCTGGAGTCCGCGAGGTCAAGCGGGACCTTCCGGGGCTTGAAAGGAGTGCGTTCAGCCTCTCGGGGGATAAAAAACTCGTCTTCCCCACGGACGACTGGCCGTTCCTTTATCTGGAAGGGAAGAAGATACCTCGTGAATACTGGTCGATGCTTATAGTCATACCGCTCCTTTCATTCGCCCTCATCAAAGGGATCACAAGGTCAAAAGGGACGTTCAGCCTGAAGTTCTTCATGCTGGGACTCGGGTTCATGCTCCTTGAGACCAAGTCCATTACATCATTCGCGCTCCTCTTCGGGTCTACGGTAACGGTCGTCTCCCTCGTACTCGCGGCGATACTGTCCTCCATACTATTGGCCAACTTTATCGTAAAAAGATGGTATATCTCATCAGTCCGCGTCCCGTACATCCTCATCTTTGCTTCTCTCATAGCCCTCTATTTCATGCCGCTAGGCCTGTTTATCGGGCTTGGCTGGGCCGCAAAGGTATTTATTTCGCTCCTTCTGATAGCCGCGCCGGTATTTTTCGCCTCGTTTGTCTTCAGCATTTCCTTCTCAAGGTCGGACAGGATGGATATAGATATGGGGTCGAATATTTTCGGGGCGGTCGTTGGCGGCCTGAGCGAATATCTCTCGATGGCGCTCGGGTTTAACGGCCTCTATGTAATAAGCGCCGTGGCCTATCTCATAGCCTTTGTCATTGATCTAAGGGGTAAAGACCTGTAAATGCCGGCACAACGCCTAAATAAGAGGGTTTTGATCGTAGCGGGATTCCTCCTTCTGTTCATTCTCCAGTCTTCCGCCATTGCCCTCAGGAAATCAAATACATGGGATGAATCCGCGCACATACTTGCCGGATATGCTTACATTGAAAAGGGGATGGACTACCTTTCACCGCTCAACCATCCCGTATTTGGAAGGCTTTTAACAGCCGCCCTTCCGTCTATATTCCTCGATCTCGATTTCGAAGAGAACGTAAGGCCCGAGGGCTCTCCTGAATCGGATTTTTTCGCTTACTCCCTTAAATTCCTGTACGAAAATAACGTAACCGGCGGCACGGTACTTTTTTTAAGCCGCTTCGCCAATATAATCCTCGGAGCCATCCTTGGCATATATGTCTTTGTCTGGTCAAGGGAGCTATGGGGCGGCACGGGGGCTTATCTCTCATTGTTCTTCTATTCGCTCTCGCCGAATATCCTCGCCCATTCGAGCCTGGCCACTACGGACATACCGATCACCGTCTTTTTCTTTATTTCCTCATTCTATCTCTACAGGCTTACGAAAGAAGCCACGCCTTCACGGATACTCGCTGCCGGCCTTGCCCTTGCCCTCGCGTTTACATCCAAACACACGGCCTTTCTTCTTATTCCGGTGCTCGCCGCGTCTTTTGTTTTAAATCTGAAAAAGATCCCGGCATTGAGGCTCTTGTCTTATTACGCCTCGATACTTGCGGTGGCCTATGTTTCAATATGGGCGATATACGGCTTCAGGTACCATTCAGGCAGTCCCGGCTATGTACCTCTGAACTGGGAAGGCTTTGCCCCATCAAACCTGATGAGCGTGATCGGTTTTTTTAGAAGCATAAAATTGCTTCCGGAGTCCTATCTCTTCGGCGTGGCGGGCGTTGTGGCGGGCACGGGGACGGGCAAGGCGGCCTTTCTCATGGGCAGCTATTCCAGCACAGGCTGGTGGTATTACTTCCCGATAGCTTTTCTCATAAAGACGCCCATACCCACGATAATCTTTCTTATAGCGTCGCTCCTGTATATCTCAAGGGGCAGGGAGGGCAGGGGGAGGATATTATTCATTATTTTCCCGGCGGCTGTTGTCTTTACGGCGATGTCCATTCAGAACGTGAATATAGGGCTCCGGCACATTCTTCCCGTGTACCCTTTTGTTTTCGTTTTAATCGGCTTTGTGCCGCTCATAAAGACCGAGAGCTTGAGGCTTGCGAAGGCCGTGTTCTACACCTGCGTCCTTTGGTACGCCGCCTCCGCGGCGATGATCTTCCCGCACCAGCTGGCCTATTTTAACGAATTGGCCGGAGGGCCGGCAAACGGGTATAAATACCTTGTTGATTCCAACCTTGACTGGGGCCAGGACCTTAAGTCACTTAAAGTCTTTATGGATGAGAATAAGATAGATAAGATAAAGCTCGCGTACTTCGGCCTTTCAGACCCGAAATACTTCGGCATCGATTACGAATATCTGCCAAGTTACCTGATATTGGAGCCTGTGGGCGCGAAGGAAACCATAGAGCTTAAAGGGTGGTTTGCGATAAGCGCGACGATGCTTCAGGGCGTTTATATGAGAGAGAGGGATATCTACTCGTTTTTCAGGGAAAGACGCCCCTTCGCCACGGTCGGCTACTCAATATTCATTTACAGGTTCTAGCAGGGTATTGAGAAACAAAATTGCGGGCTTTAAAGTGAGAGCAGTGATGAGGTTTATAGCTTGAAGGATATCCGTCAAAATAATATAATGCGTGTCGTGGACAATAAAGGTTTTACGATGATAGAACTTATATTGGTCATGGTGCTCATGTCTATCGTAGCCATTGTCGCCTATCCGATGATCTTCGGCGGGACGCAGACGATCACAGTAGGCGCCTTTACCCAAAAAGTTCAGGAAGACATACGCTATGCCCAGAGCCTGGCCCTTTTAAGAAACAACCTCGACACACCGAACGTTGCAAACCCGTCATTCAACTATCGCATAAAATTCAACGTCGCTGACGCGAATTGTACTGGCGCAAGCCAGTATTCCATCGTCAATGACGCTGATAACAACGGCACATGGGGAGAAAACCCTAACGCCTCAGGGCAGGTGGAGAGCGCGAGGAACCCGGCTACCGGGGCGGATTATTTCTGCGTTCAGATGGACAGCGGGGACTATTCAGGGTTGACCATAACAGCCGATTTCGGCGGCGCTGTCCCTGGGGTCCTTGAGTTCGACACTTTCGGCATACCTTACGACAGCGACGGGGTAAAGATCACCACGGCAAAGACTTTGACCATAGCCAAAGGCGGCGCTACCGGGACGGTAACAGTCACGCCAAATACCGGCATGGTCTCGGCACAATGATGGGCTTGAGTTTCCCAACCGGCTTTATAAATATTGATTTAACTGGTGAGTCAGCACAGCGATGGGATTAAATAAGAAGGGCTTTACCCTGATAGAAGTAGTGATGGTCATTATTATCCTCGGGATAATAGGGACAGGCATACTTATGTACTACACAGGCTTAAGCGCGTCGCCCGATCAGGTCACGCTCACTCAGGCCACGGCGCTCGCGCAGGAAAAGCTTGAGATGATAATAGCCGATAAGAAGGCGAACGGTTTTAACGGGGTCTTATCGGAAGCTCCCGCCGCGCTACCCGCGCCTTACGCCAGGTTTACGAGAGAGGTAGAGGTCTTCTGCGTTCAGGAGGCGGACCTGAATACCTCAAACGGCACGATGCCGAATTGTACTGATACGGATATACTGGCCAAGCGCGTAAGGGTTATAATCTCCTGGGGCGGCTCTTCCGCGGATTACGTTACCGTAATCACCAATCACTGATCATGCATAGAACATACTCCGAAAAAGGTTTTACTCTTATAGAGACTGTCATGGTCATCGTGCTTTTGGGGATCATTGGCACCGGCGCGGCCATGCTTTTGTTCCAGGGTTCGAAGTCGTTGGAGGCTGGGAGTTTGAGGCAAGAGCTGACCGCGGAGGGCACTCTGGCGCTGGAGCGTATTTCACGGGAGATACGCCTAATCACCTGCACGACAGCCGGGAATGCCTGTAACCCTCAGGCCGCGGACATTACCGCATGGACGGCCGCTGAAGTGCGGTTCGTAAATACAGATTACGAGGGCAGGGGATTCAGGGCGGACGCAGGCGCCTTGAAATTAAGGCAGGGCTCTGGCGCGGCAGACCCTGAGGACATTTTGGCGAACAACGTAGCCTCAGCCACTTTTGAATACCTTAAAAACGACGGCGTGACCCCGGCGGCCGCCGTAAACGAGATATGGCTCATCAATGTGAGCCTCGCGCTCACAAAGAAAACCGAGTCCGTTACTTTAAAGGCCTCCGCGCACCCGAGGAGCTTCAGATAAATGCCTAACGAAAGAGGCGCGTCGATAATCGGAGTAATACTGATCCTCGCGATACTCACGCTCTCAGGCGTGGTATTCGTATCAATATTCTCAACAGGCGTCGAGCAGTCAACTGGAGAGGTGTTGTCGGCAAGGGCGCTCTATATCGCCGAGGCCGGACTGGAATCGGCCATAGGCCACCTGAAGGAGTCCCCAGTCAGCACGAACTGGGTTTGGAAAGACGGGTATCTCGCCAAGGCGGTTGGTTCCGGCACGGTCGACGTAGAGATACTGGAGTATGAATCAAGGGACGCAACCCTTGCCGCCGCATACCAGTGCGAGCCTTTTGAGAGCGTAGTGGCGGCGACCGGAACCAATCCGGCAAAGACCGTCTATGTCTCTCTCTCCTGGAGCGGAAATAGCGATATGGGGGTCGAGCTGTATGATAATACAGTCGCCGACTGCAACAATCCAACGGCCTCGGCCAACCTTATCGCAAGCTCTTTGACATCAAATAAGCCGGAAACCATAAGGTATAGGATACAATCGGCCCCCCCGGCGACCATTACGTACACCGCGAGGGTTGCCGGTACGATCGGGGACGTCTATAAGCTCAGGATAGCCCACCCGGACGAGACCGGGTTCAGCTCCGCCAATAGTTGCGGACAGCCTGACGGGCTTCCGTATGACTCATGCATGAGGGCCGTTATCGCGCTGGGAAAGGCCGGAAACGCGAGGCGAGAGGTATTCGCGGGTTTCAGCCGCACGCCTTAAAGGAGAGAACATGAAGGCCGGATTTCTAAAGACATGTCTTTTGCTGCTTGCGGCTGTATTCCTTTTAGCCACCTATGCCGGGGCCGCGGATACCTTCAGCGTTACAACCCCAGCCGGAACGGAGGTGGCGATGGGGGATGCCGACGCGGTACTGCCGTTTACGGTATTCAACAACGCTGGCTCCACAAAGGACATACGGGAAATTACCTTCAAGATAGATACGACGAAATACACGTTAAGCACGGCTACAGTTCCCCCGTCCGGCTGGTGCATTAAAGACGTCGGCACGGATAATATTGTATTCGCCCTTATACAGGGCAGCGGCGCGTGCAGCAGCGGTTCGACCGCAAGCAGGATCACGCCCGGCGGAAGCCTTGTATTCAATATAACCGTGCTGCCCCTCTCCGCCTCCGCAGACGCGACGGCAGACACCCTCACAAGCGTAACAGTAAACACCCAGGGCGGTTTCACAAGGACAGGGGCCTTGCCGACATGGACAAGGAGGTCTTTTGAGGCGGTACTTACCGCCACCCCGGAATCTACCGGCACCGGGAGCAGCATTACCCTGACAATGCAGGTGACAAACCGTTCAAATGCCACACAGTCTACCATTAATTCAACGCCGGCTCCGCCGTCCCCTTCCACGGCGATAGTCACGAATACAGCTGGCCCCTACTACGGCTCGACCGCGCTTGACGGAGACCATACGAGCGCCGCTACGGTCATAAACGCTGGCACCACAACCGAGTTCCCTTCGTCCGGGACGATAAGGATCGATTCAGAGGATATATGCTACACGGGGAAGACCGCCACATCCTTTACAGGCATCACAAGGGGGTGCAACGCCACAACGGCCGCGGCGCATACCTCAGGGGCCGCCGTCTATAACCGTGTGGCCTTCTCGCTGGCCGCAGGGGCGTCCGGGACGATAACATGGATATACAGCGCGGATTCCACAGGTTCGGTATACTTTGGCGCCCGCGCCACGAATAACTCCGCCACAGCCCAATCAGCCAGCACAAATTCAAATACCGTAATAATAGGGAATTTTACCGCGTCTCTGACCCTGACTCCAGAGAGTGTCATAACAGGCCAGAAGGTCACCGTAACCATGACCGTTCAAAATAACGGCACATCGGCCCTCGTCGACGTCACCCCCGCCCCGCTTACGGCCTGCGCCGGAGGCGCCGCCGAGACCCTTTTCTCAGGGCCTTCGCCGTCCTCGATATCTTCTCTGGGAAGCGGCTCTACAGGTACATTTTCATGGCAATACACCATAACCGGAAGTATCGGGCAGGTTTATTGCCTGAGCGGCTACGCCAGCGCCTCAGGCGGGCTTAACAGCAACTCATCTACCTCAAATAGCGGCACAGTATCCCGGTATTCGGCAACGGTCGCGCCGGCAACGATAGCGAGCGGAGCTGTAAACCAGACCTTTACCTGGACGGTCTACAACGGAGGGGCGTGCACGCTGAAAGAGGTCGACATTACCACTCCGGCCGCCGGAGGCAACTGGAGTTGCTTGAGCGTCACGCCTCCAGCAAGCTGGTCAGCCTCTTGCAGCGGCACGGTACAATTTAAATCAAGCAGTTCGGCAAACGACATCCCGTCGGGAGGGACAAAGTCTTTCTCCATAACATTCTCAGCGACCGAAACGGTTACCTCGGATAAGATAATCGAATTCCCGGTGCTTCCGGTGTCAAGGGGAGGGTGCGGAGGGTCTGAGGGTACTATCGGAAGTTATGTGACCGTCTCGGCATACGGACTTACGCTGTCACATTCCCCGGCGGGCCCCATATACGCGGACGGAAACTCTATCTACACGATGACCGCGACACTCGCCTCCGGCGGAACCCCGGTATCCGGAAAGACCGTCTCTTTTTCGACCACGAACGGTTCCTTAAGCCCGGCTACCGCGGTTACCGACATAAATGGACAGGCCTCCGTAAGCCTGATAGCCCCGAACAGCACCCCAAACACGTCCGCTGTCGTCACGGCGGCCTATATAAACGCGACAGTGACCGATACGGTCAGTTTCAACGGCTGGAACAAGGCTAACCTCCAGTACTGGGGCAGTTTAAGCCCGGTATCCGTAAATTGCGGGAGCGCTTATTCCTTTACGATGTCTATTAAGAACACTAGCGCCACGACCTCCATGACGGCGAATACCGGGAGCTATTTCGCGTTTAACGATTACTCTGGCGGCGGGTCGTCAGTCTATCAGGCATATCTTGACGCGGCCGCCACGATTGCCCCTGGCATTACCCAGACGCTTACCTTCGGGTCTTCGACAAGCTCCGGAGGGGGCGGCGGCGTGACCTTGCCGTCAACTTTCCTCGCTGGCACGTATTCGCCTACGCTCAATTCAAGCCCGCCGCCCGCAAGCGGGATCTTCTTTACAGACGGCGGCACAAACGACCAGTACCGGACTGTGACAGACAATGTGACAGTTGGCGGGAGTTGCGGGTCGGTTACCGTAAATATCATCGAATGGCATGAGCTCAGGTAAGAAGAATTCTATTTGAATAAAGACTGAAATAGAATATAATGTCTTTATTTTTAAAGGTTTTTTTATCAAACTACCAAAAAAGCGCTATAGGTTTTCTTAAAAGCGCCGATTTTTAAATCAGGCGCTGTAAGCCATTGGTTTAACAGGTTGCTGAAAAACCCAGAATTTGTTCAGGCTGCTCAAAAAGGTTGAAGCTCCCCGCGGAATACGCGGGGAATCTTCGATATGTAAGGAAACAATTTCTATTCGCTCGCTGACCCGCAGCAAGCTGCGGGGAAGGCGCTCGCTATGCATATTCAGCTGCAAGGCGTCGAGCAGCGAGGAATGAGGCGTACTTTGTCTGTACGCCGCAGTGACGAGCGTCGAAGACAACAAAGCAGATGGACTTTTTAAGTGGCCTGCTAAATTTTGATTTATACCTTTTAAGTCAAGGCATAGAATGTACGAAAAATTCTTTTATCTTAAAGAAAAGCCCTTTCACATAACGCCTGACCCCAAGTTCCTTTATCTCAGTAAAAAGCACAGTGAAGCCATAGATATCCTCTCTTTCGGAATAAAAGAAAGGAAAGGGTTCATACTGCTCACTGGCGAGGTCGGGACGGGCAAGACCACTGTTTGCAGGGCGCTCCTTGAGAAAATGCCCAAAAACACCGGTACCGCGCTGATTTTAAACCCGGTACTCTCCGAGCATGACCTTATAAAGACCATAACCGCTGACTTCGGGATCAAGGTGGAGAGCGGCTCGGTAAAGGAGCACCTCGACAGGTTAAACGAATTCTTATTAAAAAAGGCCTCCTCTGGAGGAACCTCGGTTGTAATAATAGACGAGGCCCAGAACCTGAACACGGCGACACTCGAGATGATAAGGTTACTCTCGAACCTGGAGACGGAGAAAGAGAAACTCCTTCAGATAATACTCGTTGGCCAGCCGGAACTCAGGGATAAGCTTGGGCTGCCTGAGCTCAGGCAATTAAACCAGAGAATAATCGTAAGATATCATCTGAACCCGCTGGACGGGGCTGAGACCAAGGCGTATATACAGAACAGGCTTACCGTAGCCGGCGGGACCGGGAACATAGACTTCAAGGATCAGGCATTGAGCCTGGTCTTTGACAAAAGCCACGGCATTCCAAGGATGATAAATATTATATGCGACCGCGCCCTGACAGCGGCTTTTATCGCCGAGAAGAGGGTTATAGACATCCAGATACTCCGGAGCGCGCTCGAAGACCTTCTGAAGGAAGGGTACCTTGAGCCTTCTGAGGAGGCGCTCGTGCCGGTTGCCGGCAGGGTTTATAAAAATTATATCCCACATATGGCGCTCGTCTTTTTAATAGCCCTTATAGCCGGTTTTTATTTAGGCCCCGAGGTCTATAAGGCCACGGCAGGGATACCGTAAAATGAGTTTAATACACCAGGCTCTTAAAAAAATAGAATCAGCCAGGACTTCGTACAACCCGCCGGCCGAATTCGCGCCCCCTCAAAAGGCCAATCCGGGCAGGGGACGTGTGAAGCTCCTGATAGCAGGGGTTTTAGCGGCGGTGCTCATCCCGGCTGTATTCGCCGTTTATTCATTCAGGACTATTCTGACAAAGGCGGAGAAAGCGGCCCTTGAAGACCCGGGGCTTAAGGAACTAAAAGAGAATATGGCGCCGAAGGCAGAGCCCGCGGAAATGGACATGGCCCTTGAGCACAATAAAAAAGGTGTCACGCTTTTCAAGTCTCTTCAGATGACCGGGGCGGAAGCGGAGTTTAAAGAGGCTCTTCGTTTAAAGCCAGAAGACCCGGTTTACTATAATAACCTGGGGCTTGTGTATTCTTCCCTTGAGAGGCGCACCGAGGCCGAGGAGCTTTTTAAGCAGGCGATAAGCATAAAACCGGATTACGCCGAGGCGTTAAACAATTACGGTGCGCTCCTTGATAAAAAAGGCGATACGAAAACAGCCGTAGAGCAGTTCAAAAGGGCATTAAAGATAAGGCCGGATTACCACGACGCGCTCCTTAATATGGCGGTCTCCCATGAGCGGCGCATGAATTATAAAGAGGCCGTAGCCTATTATGAGAAATTCATCGAGGTAAGCGCGGGTGAGCCCTTTGCCGAAGAGGTCAAGGAAAAGGTAATGCGCCTACGGGCAGGGCTGATACTTAAGGAATCCAAAGACAGGAAGTCAAACTGACCGGAGAGAGATGCTGTTCACTCCTAAAAATCTGGTAGGCGTTGATATCGGGTCGTATTCGGTCAAGGTGGTCTCTCTTGAGGGCGCCAAAGGAGCCTATTCGCTCAAGGCCGCGGCCTGTTTCAAGCTCCCCAGGGAGAGTGATCTGCCTGGAGTTTCCCCCGGTTTCCTGTCGGAGATGATAAGGTCACAGGGCATCAAGGGCCGTAAGGCGGCCGCTTTGATGTCCGGGCCGTCCCTGATATTCAAGCACCTCCATCTACCCATGATGCCTGAAAAGGATTTAAAAGAGGCGGTGAAGTGGGAGGTAAGGAAAGACCTTGCCATATCCGTATCAGCCAACGACCTCATCACCGATTATGTGATAGCCGGCAAGGGAAGGACAGCCGAGAATGTGAATTCCATAATCGCTTTCGCCGCGGTAAGGGCGGACGTGGATAAGGTCATCTCGCTTTTTAAAGGCGCGGGGCTTGAGCTTCGGGTGCTTGATGTTGTCCCGTCGGCGCTCCTTGCCTCTTTTGACATGAATAACGCATGGGAAGAGGGCGTCAACTACGCGATGTTCGATATCGGAGAGACCAGAAGCACGCTGGCTATCCTTAAAGATAAAAAACTCTCTTTTGCGCGCGAGATATCGATGGGCGGCGTTGACCTGACCGCGAGGCTCGCTTCAGGCATGGAAAAGAGCGAAGAAGAGTCGGAGGAATATAAAATAGCGTTTGGGCTTACGCTCGATCATGGTGAGGAAGACAATCCGGCCCGGAAACTCCTGGCCTCCTCTATTGAAAGGCTCTGCTCCGAGCTTCAGAGGTCCTTCGATTATTTCCAGGCGCAGTTCAGGGAAGGCAGCGTAAGCAAGGTTTTTCTCTCCGGCGGCACAGCTAGGCTCAAGGGAATTGAGGCCTCCATGACGGAGATCATGGGTATTCCGTGCTTTATCGACGACCCTTTGCGGGCTATAAAGATACCCAGGTCATTTGACACAAAGACATTGAATGACATCGCCCCCTGCCTTACCGTAGCCGCGGGGCTCTCCGCCAGGACTTACTGATGATAAAAGGCATTAACCTCATACCGGTCGAGATTCAGAATGAGTGGCGGATTAAAAAGTGGCGCGCCGGTATCCTCGCGGCCTGCGCCGTATACGTCTGCCTGCTTGCAGCCGTATTCATAAACCAGCGGTTTGCGCTTAACGAAAAGAGGGCTGAGGAGCAGGCCGTGTTGGGCGAAAAAGACGCTTTGGCCGCCAAAAGCTCCGAATACGCGCTCCTTACCAGGAAACTCACTGAATTAAAGACAACTGAGACGGAGCTGAAAAAGAGGCTCGGAGTTACGGCAGACCTTAACGATAAAAGGATATCATGGTCGCTGATACTTAAAAAACTGAGCCATGATATCCCTGACGGCGTATGGCTGCGTGCCTTGTCCACCTCCGACGTGCAGGACTCAGCCGGCAAAAAGCTACGGTTTCTCGGCAGCGCCAAGTCGAACAGGGTGCTTGCTGATTTTGTCTTCAAACTGGAGAACTCGGGTTATTTCCAGGACTCGACCCTTTCCTACTCGCAAAAGAGGGAATCAGGCGGGAGCTCCGTGTATGATTTCGAGATTTACGCTACCTTGAGAAAGACCAACGAGATATTATATGAATGGTGATACCCTGAAGCAATTATCCGCCATAGACCTGTCCTGGCTTAAGCAGCTGAGGAGGGAGGGCATCATTGTTCTGGCCCTCGTGGCATGTTCCATATTTTTCTATAAATTCGTTTATCTGCGAAACATCAGGGAAATAGGAGAGACTGAAAACAGGGTCAGCATTATCCGTTCCGAGATACAGATGGCCAGCGCCCAATCCCAGGCGTCTGACAATCTCAATAAAGCCGTAACCGACGCATCGGTCGGCCTGAAGCTTATGGAGGAAAAACTCAAGAGCTTGAAAGAGCGCCTCCCTTCAGACAAGCACATATCGAACATACTTTCGGAATTCTCGGAGAACGATTTCAAGAAGGGCATTCGTATAAACTCGATAAAGCCCCTGGAGCCCGAGACCAAGGGAGAGCTTGCCCGGCTTCCGTTCCAGATATCCATGGAGGCGAGGTACGTCTCTTTCGGAGATTATCTGGAGCGTATAGAAAAGCTGCCGAGGCTCATGATAGTGGATAATTTCGTTATTGAGCAGAAGGACGATCTCTCGCAGGCGCTCTCAGCCCAGGTCAATCTGAGCGCCTATATCCTAAGCTACGGTATCAAATAATGGGAAAAGGTTCAAAATTAACTCTTTTTTTGCCCCTTGCCGTTTTATTTTTATTCCGCTCAATGGCAGCCGGCACGGAGTCTCTTTCGTACAGGAGCGGGTTGCCACCCACAAAGGCGGCCCCTCTGTCATGGGGTAAAGACCCTTTTACCCCCGCCGTCAGGCAGGCAACCGGAACGGCGCAAGCGCCTGAAATAAAACTAAAGGCGATCTTTTACAACGACAGAAGGCCGTCCGCGATAATCAACGACAATATAGTCTACAGCGGAAGCGTTATAATGGGACAAAAAGTTATTGATATAGGCAGGACTCATGTTATACTTCAGGGTGAAAATGGCTCAATTAGGCTGGATTTAGCTGAAATACCGGAGCTGCATAATGGGACTAAATAGGTATCCTCGCGGCGCCTGCCGTTTCCTTCTTGTTTTACTCCTTTTACTCATCAGTCAACCGGTTCTCGCCGAAAATGCAGACGACGTACTCTTAAACGAGACCAGGCTTTTCTCTATCGAGGTGAGGGACGCCGAAATTTCGGATGTCATAAGGGCGCTCGCCCAGCAGAGCGGCCTTAATATCATCATCGGCGAGGGTGTTTCCGGAAAGATGTCCGTGAGCTTCAAGGATATCCCGTTCAAGGATGCCCTTCAAATGATCATAAAGGCCAACGGGCTCTCATATACCATCCAGAATAATGTCTTCTGGGTCGGCAAAAAAGTGGACTTTTCGGACTCCATGGTGATGGAGACGGTGAGGCTCAATTACGCCGACCCGGCCACAGCCGTGCCCCAGCTTAAGGGCATACTGAGCGCTGAGGGGGTCGCGTATGCCGACAGCCGGACAAATTCTATAATACTCAGGGATCTGCCCAGACATATAGAAAGGGCAAAACAGCTTTTAACGAGCGTTGATGCCAGGACGCCCCAGGTCTTGATAGAAGCGCGGATAGTCGAGGCGTCGAGCAACTTTTCACGCCAACTCGGCGTCCAGTGGGGCGGGGCGTATACTTCCGGCAGCGACTCCGTTACGGGCAGCCAGCTCCTTTCCACGTCAAGCGGCGGAAGGAACTTTGCCGTAAACCTCCCCGCCGCATCCCCTACGTCAGGCGTGGGAATAATACTCGGGTCTTTATCGAGCAAACTGTTTTTGGACCTCGAGCTTACGGCCGCTGAGTCCAACGGCGAACTTAAGATAGTGTCAAAACCCAAAATAACGACGCTTAACAACAAGGCGGCCAAGATCCACAGCGGCACGACGTTCAGGGTCAAATCATCCCAGACCACCACCACCGGCTCAACCACGGCGACCACCACTACGTCCAGCTCAACTGGCCTTGAGGAGATCTCCACAGGCATCGACCTTACGGTCACGCCTCAGATATCGAAGGACGGCTACGTGCTTCTGAACATAAGCACAAACAAGAGCGAGGCTGATTTTTCACAGACAGTGGACGGCATACCGGGCGTTACCGAAAAGAGCGCCTCTACATACGTCCTTGTCAAAAACGGGGATACTGTCGTTATCGGCGGGCTTTACAGGTCTCTGACATCGACACAGGGCGACTCGGTGCCTTTCCTTTCTGAAATACCTGTGATCGGCACGCTCTTTAAATCTAACTCAAAGGAGAGCCAGAATGAGGAGCTCCTGGTTTTCATTTCGCCGAAGATCGTGATATACGAAGATAATACGGAGGTCTCAATTGGCAATTGATCTTAAAGACAGGAAAAAGATAATAATACCTGCTGTAGCGGGCATTATTGTGATCATAATACTCATCGCGGTATTTTTCCCTTCCGGCAAGAAGGAGGATGTATCTTCTCAGGATGAGGTCATCTCAAAACGCGTGCGGCTTGACATCCAGGAAGAGAAACCCGCAGCGCTGAGCGAGCCAGCTCCGGCGGAAGTGGCTAAAGCCGAAACCGCCACGCCCGAAACGAAGCCTGAGGTCAAACCCGAGACAGCTAAACCGGTGGAGGTAAAAGAAGTAAAGCAAGCCGTAAAGGAAGAAGCGCCCAGGGCTGAGAGGGCTGTGGAAAAACCGCAGTCTCCCATTCAAGCTGACGGTGAAAAGAAAATCAGCGCCGAAAAAAAGCCAAAGGCTGAAATCAAGCAGGTAAGCAAATCGGAAAAGGCTCAAAAGAAATCAGAGGCAAAGGCTAAAAAGACAGCGGCTTCGGCGTCAGCCAAGGCCCAAAAGGCAAAACTCTCGGCTGCGGAGGCTAAGGCGCTCGCGTTAAAACCTTATGCCGTTAACGTAGCGTCTTTCCCAAGCTTGAACGAGGCAAAGGCTTTAATAGGTGCGCTTAAGAGTTCCGGCTACAAGGGCTATATTACTGAATTCAGCAAGGAAGGCGTAAAATGGTACAGGGTCAGGGTCGGTTTTTACCGTACCAGAGAAGAGGCTGAAAAGGCAGGCTCCAGGATAGAGGACAAGTTCAGGGTACAATCGCCGTGGATCGTAAAACCAACCAGGGATGAGGCTGCCGGGCATATAAAATAAGGCGCGCCGTACTCGGGTTAGACGTTAAAACCTTTGTAAAACAATAAGTTACTTCAAAAAGGCACTTGACTAGACACTATTAAAAAAATTAAAATATAGACCCCACCTTGATCTTGAGGGGAGGTTACAATTTCGGGTAAGCCACAGACATAAATAATATACATGATCCCAGCGGAAACTAACGGCGAAAAAAGGGTTTTTCTTGAGACTTTCGGATTTCAGATGAATGAGAGCGACTCTGAAAGAATCCTTGGATTACTTAAAGATATCAATTATGTACGGACGGAAGAGCCTGCCGGGGCAGACCTGATTATAATAAATACCTGTTCGGTAAGGGACAAGGCCGAGCAGAAGGTTTATTCAGCCCTTGGCAGGTACAGGGGGCTAAAGGCGGAGAACCCGGGGCTTATCATAGGCGTAAGCGGGTGCGTTGCCCAGCAGGTGGGCGCGAGGCTCCTGAAAAGGGTGCCTTACCTGGACATAGTCTTTGGCCCGCAGAACATACACAAGCTCAAAGACCTTTTGGACGAGGTCTCTCTAAACAGAAGCAGGGTAGCAGCTGTAGAGCAGAACGCGTCTATAGACGAAGGAGAGTACGGGTACACAGAGCCGGGCGGAAGTAAGGCGTATGTAAGCATAATGCGCGGGTGCGACAACTTCTGCTCCTATTGCATAGTGCCTTTCACAAGGGGCAGGGAGGTAAGCAGGAAGAGCCCTGAGATAATAGAGGAAATAACGAGGCTTGCCGGCGCAGGCGTAAAAGAGGTGATTTTACTCGGCCAGAATGTCAATTCCTACGGGACTGGCGGCCAAGGGGATATTTCATTCACCGGTCTTCTAAAGAAAGTCTCGAAAATAAATGGGATAAAGAGGATAAGGTTCGTCACCTCCCATCCAAAGGATATATCTGATGAGCTGATATACCTTTTTAATGACGAACCCAGGCTTTGCAGGCATCTGCATCTGCCCGTGCAGTCGGGTTCGGACGGGATCCTGAAAAATATGAGGAGAGGGTATACGGCATCCGAATACATGTCAAAGGTATCGCTCCTTAAAAAACTTTATCCTGATATGGCCATTACCTCGGATATAATAGTCGGGTTTCCGGGCGAGACAGAAAGCGACTTCGAGGATACCATGAGGCTTATAAAGGAAGTACGCTTCGACAACATCTTTTCGTTCATGTACTCGCCGAGGCCCGACACAAAGGCAGCCAAATTTGATGGGCAGCTGCCCCTTGAAGTAAGATCAGAAAGGCTTAAGGTTCTGCAGGAGGCACAGCGGGAGATATCTATCGGGAGAAACCGCGAGCTCCTGGGCCGTACCGTCGAGGTATTTATAGAAGGGCCGAGCAAGGCAGACCCTTCGGAGCGTTACGGCAGGACATCCTGCAACAGAATTATAAACTTTCCGGCCGCCGGTACGGAAAGTAGCCTGGTCTCGACCGGATGCATAATAGATGTTACCATAACCGAAGTATTTCCCAACTCCTTGCGCGGGATGGTCCCGTAGGGAAACTTAGAAAAGGAGCACCATATGTTTTTAAAAATGAAAGTCTTCGGGCTTACTATAGATCCGTTCACAAACGTTCCGATAGTCATACTTAAAGACCTGGAGGATAAGAACACCCTTCCGGTATGGATCGGGGTGCTGGAAGCCAGCGCCATAGCCTCCGAGCTGGAAAAGATACAGTTTTCAAGGCCCATGACCCACGACCTTTTAAAAGAGATACTTAAGACTCTTGGCGCGGCGGTTTCCAAGATCGAGATAATAGACATAAAGGAAAACGTCTACTATGCCAACATCTACATGGAGTCAAAGTCGGGAGGATTCACTCTGGACGCAAGGCCGAGCGACGCCATAGCTATCGCGCTTCGTGCCGGGGCCCCAATATTCGTGGACACAAAGGTGCTTGAGAAATCAAAATCGGTTGACCTTCGTTCAGAGGCCGGAAAAGAAGGGGCGGGATCGAAAGACTTCCTCGATTCCCTTGAGGACCTCTCTCCCGGGGATTTCGGCAAATACAAGATGTAGTTTGGAGTCTCTACATTGGAAATCGGAACAAAACTCTCGTTTGCCGGAAAGATATTCCCAAACAAGTTCTATGACAGTTTTTTTATAGGCGAATACGGAAAGATAGAGGCGCTCCGCGCCACGCGTTACAACAGCACTTTCTCCATTGTCCTTATAAGCATAGAAGCAGCGGGGATATCTTTTGAGGAGGGGGCCGGGTTTGAGCAGTTTAAAGCCCTCGTAAAGACAGTTCTCGATTCGGTCAGGAACTGCGATGTAGTTGGGATGTCGGATGATGCGCAGATAACGGTAATATTGCCGGAGACCGACCACTTCGGTTCGCTTACAGCCATAAGGAAGATTTCCAGGGCCTTGGGCGTCCATATCAAAAAAGACAAGGCGCCCATTTCGGTTATAATCTCTAACGCGACCTACCCGAAGGACGGCAGGGGTTACGGGGAGGTCTTGTCCACAGCCATCAGGCGCGGAGCCGAGAAAAAGGAATCCCTATGGGAGAGACTGAATTTTAAGAACAAGCTATTCTGGGAGATATTAGGCGACCTTTCTGGCAAGCCTTACAGCGGGCTTGACAATTCGAGCTTCGACGCCGGTTCGGGCCAGGAACTGAACGAGTTTTTTATCGACCAGATAAACAATCTGATCGTCAAGGAGATTTCCAGGACGCCGCAGAAAAAAGGCATCCTGTATTTCGCCTCGAAAAATATTTCCAAGGGCCTCGTCAAGCTGCTTGGTTCCGCCGGCGCCATGTCCTCCAAGATATTCCTTGTCGGAGAGACCGATTCCGGGGCGGCTGATATAAAGAACGCGACACCGATACTGCTCGACGACCCGAGGCTCAGAGAGACGTTCTTCACGCTTTTCCTCAACGAAGACGCTGGCTACGGCCTGATCTGCAAAGAGAATTGGGGCGCGACTTTCACATGCTTTCACACTTCAGACCCGTTCCTGGTGGAGGGGCTTATAACGAAGCTGCAGAACGAATACTCACTCCAGGAACAGCTTGGTTAAATGGATAAGAACAGGATACTTATTGCTTTCAATGATGACGAGGACATCAAGGTCTTTTCGGGGTATCTTTCAGGGATGGGTTTTGAGACGTCCCCGGTCAAGGACGGAGCCAGGGCGCTTGAGCTTGCCATTCAGGAAGTCCCTTCCGTCATAATCACCGAACTGGACCTCCCTGTCATCGGGGGGGAGCGCATATTCCAGATAATAAGGAATAACCCGCATACCTCGAAGATCCCTTTCCTCTTCATCTCGAAGACCATCGCCGATATCAAAGGCTTCAGGACAGGGGTGGACATCTTTCTGGTGCGCCCCATAAATCTTGAGGAGGTCGCGAGCAGGCTTCGCCAGACCCTGTCGATGAAGGGCGCCGGTACCGCTGGTTCCAAGGAAATAGAAGGCAAACTCGTCCATATGTCGCTTGCCGACATCCTGCAGTTCCTTCATCTCAATAAAAAAGAGGGAGAGCTAAGGATAACTTCGGATGAAGGCTCAGGCACCGTATACATAAAAGACGGTCAGATATACAACTGCTCCCTTGAGGGGGTCGAGAAGGAAAAGGCTCTTTTCAGGCTCCTTAAATGGAGCGACGGCAAGTTCGAGTTTGTGCCGAAGCCCTGCGGCGCGACGAAGAAGATACGCGCTTCAACCGGAAACCTCCTTATGGAGGGGATGAGGCAGTTAGACGAGTTCAAGAAAAAGGAAGACCAGTTCCCTGACAAAAAAGCCATGTTGAAGATCAGGATCGATACGGATACCGTGCCGAAGGGACTTCAGCCGATATTCTACGAGATACTGCAGCTGGTAAAGTCGAACAGCATGGTGGAGGACATAGTCGAGAGGTGTTCATACCCCGATTACGAGGTTTACTCGACCTTGTCTAACATGATCGGGAGGGGCATACTGGAAGAGCTGTCCCAAAGGATGGAAGGTGAGAGCGAGTTTCTCACGAACGACCAGATGATAAGCATCAGGGAGAAGATAATAAGCAGGTTTTCGGATACCTTCAGCATCAATTACGGGAAGATATTTCTCCTCGCCACCTCAGGCAGGCTTATTACGGACTTCGTTCAACAGTGCAGGCAGATACCCGGCCTCCAGATAGACCAGAGGTCGGCCTTCTCCAACATGGAGCATCCGCTGGGGACAGTAGCCACGTTAAGGTTGTACGGAGGGCTCGAACTCGCCATATTTTCGATCCCGTCGATCAGGAACATGGCTCCGCTCTGGAGGGCGTTCTCAACGCACCTGGTGGGGCTTATACTTCTATGGGACAGCGACGGCGCGTCGGATATAAAAGAGCTGGTCACGGCCAAAAAAGAGATACTGTTAAGGAGAAGGGTGCCTGTAGCGCATATATTCGCGGGGACAGGCCCTTATGAAGACGAGTCAGGCTTTAAAAAAGCGTTCAATCTAAGGATAGACGAGCCCCTCTTCAAGCTTTCTTCAGATGAAAAGGGTATGGCGGCCGAGGTATTCTATGGTTTGTTCAGCGCACTCCTTAAGGACGATTATGTTACGGCATAGCTTTTAAAATCCATGACAGAGGGTGATTAAATGATAGACTTCCATACCCACAGCTTGCTGAGCGACGGCGCGCTGATCCCCACCGAACTCGTCCGGCGTGCAAAAGTAATCGGCTACACGGCGATGGCGATAACGGACCATGCCGACGAATCGAACATTGATACCGTTTTAAAGCAGATAATAAAAGTCGCAAGACAGCTTAACTCGGACAAGTCTTTTAAGGTGATACCCGGGGTTGAGCTTACGCATATACCCCCCGCGCACATCCCGGTTATGGTCAAAAAGGCCAGGGCGCTTGGGGCAAAGCTGGTCGTCGGCCACGGCGAGACGCTCTCCGAGCCGGTGGAGACGGGGACAAACATGGCGTACATAAAGGCACAGGTAGACATACTCGCCCACCCCGGGCTCATCTCGGAGGACGAGTGCAGGCTCGCGGTCAAAAAAAACGTATATCTGGAGATCACCAGCCGCGCCGGACACAGCATATCTAACGGGCATGTGGCCGCGATGGCAAAAAAACACGGCGCTAAGATGCTTGTCAATACGGACTCCCACGCCCCGGGGGATTTAATAACGGACGAAAGGGCCCTCAAGGTCGCGCTTGGCGCGGGGCTTGATAATACGGATTTCAGGAGAATAACGGAAAATGCGCAGGAACTTGTTAAAAAGATACGCCCTTAGCTCGCTTGCCTTGCTGACACTCATCGGGTGCGCTCAAAAGACCGTCCCGGTCGATAACACGCCATGGTCTGCCTTCATGTACAACGATGAGAGGACTAACGCCTCTGATGATAAGCTAACGCTACCTCTGGTGATGGCATGGAAGAATGACATCTCCGCCTTTACATTTTTCAAGGGGTACTCAAAAGAGCAGTTGGCGTCTCCGGTTATTTCGAACAACTCGATTTACACCGGTTCTACGGATGAAAACTTCTATTCGTTCGATCTGTCCACAGGGTCGCTGAAATGGAAGTACGGCGCTGAGTACCCGCTGGAGGCTCCTGCGGCTATAACCGAAGAGCGCGTCTTTTTCGGCTCGGCGGACGGTATCCTCCGATGCGTCGATAAGAATGAAGGGAAGGAGATCTGGCGCTTTCAGGCGAAGTCCGAGATACTCTCATCCCCTGTTGTAAGGGATGGAAATGTCTATTTTTCATCTTCCGACGACAGGTTCTACGCCCTCAACGCTAAAACAGGCGAGAAGGTATGGAATTACAGCCGCACCACATTCAAGCTCGTAACGCCGAGGATATACGGCTCTCCCGCGTACTCTAACGGAAAGATATTCAACTTATTCTCAGACGGGAGTCTGGTGGCGTTCGACGGCACAAGCGGCAAGGAGCTATGGAGCAGGACGGTCGCGGGCAGCTTCGACTCCGCGCAGAAGGCCAGGAGAACCCCTCTTGTAGCAGACGGCATCGTATATATGCTAAACGGCAAAAACGAGATAGAGGCCCTCTCTGCCGAGACGGGAGAGGTCAGGAACACTATCAACATCATAAAGGCTTACGATTTTATATTGCCTGATAAACGCACTATCGTAATCGCAGGCGCGGACCAGGCCGTCTCACTCGACAGGTTGAACGGGTCGATACTCTGGAAGAAAGATCTGAGCCGTAAGCCCGTCTCGACCGTATTCGCCGCGGATGGCCATCTCTTTGTGCTCTCTAATTACAAGAAGGCTTTTTGGGGGATAGATTACTTTACTAAGGAGTACGGATATATAGAGGCTATAAGCCTCAAGGACGGAAGCTCCGAATGGGGCGAGGAATTGAAATCGAGCATCTCGTCAAACGGTTTGACGGGAGAGTCCCGTATGGCGCTCTTGACAGACAAGGGGATCCTTAAAGTTTACAGGACGAAATAAAGCAATGGCAAACAGACTCAATATAGCTTTTTTATGGCATATGCACCAGCCTCTTTACAAAGACCCGATAACTTCCGAGTACACCATGCCCTGGGTGCTCTTTCACGCCACAAAAGATTACTACGACATGCTCTCTATCCTCGATGAGTTCCCGGACGTGCACCAGACGTTCAACCTGGTGCCATGCCTCATCGATCAGCTGAACGAATACGCCTCTGGCAACGTCCTTGATTTGTTCAGAAAGCTCAGCCAGAAGCAGGCCTCTCAGCTTACGAAGGAAGACAGGACATTTATGCTCCAGTACTTCTTTCAGGCCAATTGGGACCATATGATAAGGCCTGTGCCGAGGTATTCGGAGCTATTGCGAAAGCGCGGGCTCTCCAATACAAAGGAAGAAATACAGGCGGTGCTCAGATACTTTGTCGAGCAGGATTACCTCGACCTTCAAGTGCTCTTCAACCTCGTGTGGATCGACCCTGTATTAAGGGAGAAAGACCCGTTCCTGACCTCTCTGTACGAGAAGGGGGGCGGATATACTGAACACGAAAAGAAGAAGCTCCTGCAAAAGCAGATAGAGATCGCCGGCACGGTCATCCCCAAGTACAAGGAGATGATGGAGAAAGGCATAATAGAGGTCTCGACGACACCCTATTACCACCCGATACTGCCGCTCCTGTGCGACAGCCACTCGGCAAAAGAGGCGATGCCGTGGGTGACTCTGCCTTCGGAGAGATTCGCTCACCCTGAGGACGCTGAACGGCAGCTCAGGAAGGGCGTACAGCTCTATAAGGATACGTTCGGGACAAAGCCTCACGGCATATGGCCCTCCGAGGGCTCGGTAAGTATGGATATGCTCCCGCTGGTCGCGGCCGAGGGGGTAAAGTGGCTTGCCACCGACGAGGAGATATTATCAAATTCGCTTAAAAGGCCTTTAAGAAGGGACAGCGCCGGGAATTGCTTCGACCCGTTTCTTTACAAGCCTTATTCGATAGAGGTGAACGGAGAGGCGTTATCGATGGTTTTCAGGGACCATGTGCTCTCCGACCTGATCGGATTTGACTACTCCAAGATAGACGCGGAGACAGCGGCTAACGACTTTATAGCGAGGCTCGTGCATATCCACAATATGCTTGAAGAGCCCGGCAAGCATATCGTGAGCGTTATCCTTGACGGCGAGAACGCATGGGAGCACTTCAGGAACGACGGCAGGGACTTCCTCGTTTCCCTTTACTCGAAATTATCAAAGCACTCGAAACTCAGCTGCGTGACCATAAACGAGTTCCTTACAAAAACAACTTACCGCGAGAACCTGCCCTGGCTGTACCCAGGTTCATGGATAAGCCACAACTTCAAGATATGGATCGGGCACCAGGAGGATAACGCGGCATGGGACTATATCGCCGAGGCGCGAGCCGCTTTGGTAAAGTATGAAAAATCACTTGGACCTTCCGTGCGCGAGGAAAAGGCAAAGGCCATAGAAGAAGCCTGGGAGGAGATATACGCCGCCGAGGGGAGCGATTGGTTCTGGTGGTACGGAGAGGAACATTCATCCTTAAGCGATGAGCATTTCGACCATCTTTTCAGGAGACATATAAAAAAGATATATACGCTGATAGAGATGGAGCCGCCTGATTCGCTGGATATACCGATCTCTTCCGGGATAAAGGGGATCGTGCCCCAGGTTTTGCCCACGGCCCTTTTAAAGCCGATTATAGACGGCAATATCTCAAACTACTTCGAGTGGCTTCCGGCCGGCAGGCTTGAACACCAGTACTACGGGAGCGCCATGCACAAGGAGCTCCAGAGCAACGGGCTTATCGAAGGCATTTCATTCGGGTTTTCTGAGGACGCGCTGTTCTTAAGGTTCGATTACCTCTCCGAAATAACGCCCTATGAAAAAGAATGGAGCTTCTCGATGCATTTCCTGCACCCGAGGGCCGTTAAGCTTAATGCCGCTGTAAAGGGCAAAGAGATCAAGACAACTCTTCATGAGAAGCTTGGGGACGGGAAATGGGCGGAGGCCGGCGAGCTTCTGAACATCGCCGCCGATGCGGTTGTCGAGCTTGGCATCCCCCTGGAATTTCTAAAGGTGGCAAAAGGCGATGAGATCAGGCTTGTGATAAACATAAACGGAGGGGAACGCGGTCTTGAAAGATGGCCTGTTAAAGGGTTCATCATATTCAACGCGCCTTCCGAGGATTTCGAGCAGCACGACTGGATGGTTTAAAAAATCACTTAGGCGGGACGGCTTTTTCATTTCCAATATTGTCCGCGCATACGAGTTCCGTACATGAAAAGCCTTACCCCTGCCATGCGGCAGTACCTCGAAATTAAAAGAGAGAACAGCGACTCTATTCTTTTTTTCAGGATGGGGGATTTTTACGAGATGTTCTTCGACGACGCTATCCTCTCATCCCGTGTCTTAGGCATAGCCCTTACGTCCAGGGACAAGGCTAAAGACATCCCGATGTGCGGGATTCCATATCACTCCGCGTCCTCCTATGTCGCGAAGCTCGTAAAAGAAGGGCATAAGGTCGCCATTTGCGAGCAGGTCGAAGACCCAGGCGTCGCCAAGGGGATAGTCGAGAGGGCGGTCGTAAAGGTCATCACCCCGGGCATAGCCCTGGATGAGGAGCTTTTAGACCCCAAGTCCAACAACTTCATAGCATCCGCGTTTATCAACAATAAAAGATGCGGCTTCTCTTACATGGACGTCTCTACGGGGGAATTCCGTCTGACGGAACTTTCAGGGATGACCTCGCTTAAGGACGAGGTGAGGAGGATCCGCCCGCTTGAGATGCTTGTCCAGGAGGGCTTGAAAGAGACTTTCACGTCCGCTGAATTCCCTGTCAAAAAGATCACCACGCTGCCGGAATACGATTTCGAGCATAAGGCCTCTTTTGAGCGTCTTATAACGCACTTCGGCATAGCGTCA
The DNA here is from genome assembly GCA_016218105.1 of Deltaproteobacteria bacterium. Taxonomy (GTDB): domain Bacteria; phylum Desulfobacterota; class GWC2-55-46; order GWC2-55-46; family GWC2-55-46; genus GWB2-55-19. The sequence goes on along the minus strand of JACRET010000068.1, from coordinate 6,956 downwards.
CTTGACGGCTTCGGCTGTAAAGAGCTTGTAGACGGCACCAGGGCGGCCGGGGCGCTCCTTCAGTATATTAAAGACACGCAGAGGGCGGCGCTCGTCCATGTCAAAAAATGCGCGCCTTACTCTACGGAAGATTATCTCGTCATGGACAGCTCGACGCGCCGGAACCTGGAGATCATGGAGAACATGAGATCGGCCGGAAAGGAAGGCACTTTACTTGAGCTTCTCGACAAGACTTCCACGGCAATGGGAGGAAGAAGGCTTAAATCGTGGCTGCTCCATCCTCTTAAGGATGCCGCGCCTATCAGGGACAGGCAGGACGCCGTTGCCGAACTGCTCGATGACAGGGAAAAGAGGAGAGGGATTAAGGCTCTCCTGAACAGCGTCTACGACCTTGAAAGGTTATCGGTCAAGGTATCGCTTGGGGCCGCGGGGCCGAGGGACCTCATCGCGCTAAAGGAGTCCCTAAAAATAATCCCGGAGATAAGAGAGGCTATCGCTTCCTTCGGTTCGGCAATGCTTAAAGAGGCGGCTTCTTCTATCGACGAGGTCAGGGAAGCCGTCGGCATAATCGACGCCTCTATCAAAGACAACCCTCCGGTATTTATCAGGGATGGAGGGGTCATAAAAAACGGCTGCAATCCGCTTTTGGATGAGCTTAGGGAAATAGGCTCGGGCGGCAAGGACTGGATAATAGGCCTGGAGGCGTCCGAGAGGGCAAGGACAGGCATAAATTCTCTCAAGGTAGGCTACAACCGGGTCTTCGGCTACTATATAGAGATAACGAGGGCAAATCTGCAGAGCGTCCCTGCTGACTATATAAGGAAGCAGACACTGACCGGCGCCGAGCGCTATATAACGCCGGCCCTCAAGGAATGGGAAGAGAAGATACTCTCGGCTGAGGAAAAGGCCGTGGAGCTTGAGATCAATCTGTTCTCGGGGATAGTGAAAGAGCTTGGTAAATATTCTGAAAGGGTGCGGAAAACCGCTGACGTTATCGCACTCCTAGATGTCCTATCATCTTTCGCGGATATCGCTGAAGAGATGGACTACGCAAGGCCGCTGGTCAACAATGATGATATAATCGCGATAGAGGGCGGCAGACACCCTGTAGTGGAAAAACAGTCAAGGGACGGATTTGTCGCCAACGATCTAACGCTCGATAACGGCTCAAACAGGATCATCATCCTTACCGGCCCGAACATGGCCGGTAAATCGACCTACTTGAGGCAGAACGCACTTATAATACTGATGGCGCAGATAGGGTCTTTTGTCCCGGCGTCAAAGGCTACGATCGGGGCCGTTGACAGGATATTCACGAGGGTAGGGGCTTCGGACGATCTCGCGAGGGGGCAATCCACTTTCATGGTTGAGATGAACGAGACCGCGAATATCCTTAATAACGCGACGTCGAGGAGCTTTGTGATTCTCGATGAGATAGGCAGGGGGACTTCTACTTTTGACGGCCTTTCGATCGCATGGTCGATAGTCGAATACATTCACGACCATCCTGATGTGGCCGCCAAGACACTTTTCGCGACGCATTATCACGAGCTTACAGACCTTTCCTTGACAAGGGAACGGGTCAAAAATTATAATATGGCTGTCAAGGAATGGGGAGATAAGATAATATTCCTGAGAAAGGTAGTGCCAGGCGGAAGCTCAAGGAGTTACGGGATACAGGTGGCGAGGCTCGCGGGGCTCCCTGAAGCCGTTCTCTCAAGGGCGAGGGAGATACTTAAGAACCTGGAGTCCGGAGAGCTGAACTCTTCGGGTGTGCCAAGGCTTTCCGTGGACAAGCGCCATGAAGGGGAGGCTTGCCAGTTGAGCCTCCTTGGGGATAAAGACCCGCTCAGGGAAAGGCTCAGGGCGCTCGATGTCAACAGTATTACCCCCATAGAAGCGATGATGGAGCTCAATAAATTAAAAGAGATGATGGAGAATTGAATTTGCGCCTCCTTTTGAAAATATGGCTCCTCTTTATTCTGTCCGTGCCTGCCGCTATTTTGTTATTTCCTGTCCATTCGAACGCAGCCAAATTCGCGGATGTGACAGAGGTAAAACACTGGTCAAACCCGAATTATACCCGTATCGTGATCAACCTCGACAAAAAAACCGAATTCTCCCACAAGCTCCTTAACTCCGACCCGGCGATCAACAGGGATTGGAAGCGTCTTTATGTTGATATAAAAGACTCCCGGTTGGCCGCTACGCTTGCCAAGAACATCCCCATAAACGACGGGCTTCTCAAGACCGCCCGCGCCGGGCAGTACGACAAGGACACGGTGCGCGTGGTTTTCGACATTGAATCAATCGATGATTTCAAGATATTCCCTTTGACCGACCCTTTCAGGATAGTCGTGGATGTCACAGGGAAAGGGAAGGAAGTCGCTCAGGCCGAGGTCCCGGTAACCGAACCCCCGGCTCCCAGGGAAAAGGAGCGGACAAAGGGGGTTAAAGAGCCTGACACAAAAAAGGCCCTCGCCTCCCCAAGCCTGTCCCAGCAGCTTGGCCTTAAGGTGCGTAAGATCGTCATCGACCCGGGTCATGGAGGCAAGGACCCCGGCGCAATAGGAAAGAACGGGCTAAAGGAGAAGGACGTAACGCTCAGGCTCTCCAGGATGCTCCGTGAGAAACTGCACTCCAGGCTCGGCGCTAAGATAATTATGACGCGTGATACCGATGTCTTTATTCCGCTGGAGGAGAGGACGGCCATCGCTAACAGCCAGGACGCCGACCTCTTTGTCTCGATACACATAAATGCCTCGCCCAAAAGAACCGCGTCGGGGATAGAGACATATACCCTTAACATCTCCAACGATGCCGCGGCAAAGAGGGTGGCCGCGAGGGAGAACGCCACTTCCACCAGGTCTGTCAGCGACCTTGAGTTCATATTGAACGACCTTATAAAGACCGCCAAGACAAACGACTCGGTCCGTCTTGCCGCCGCGGTGCATGAGAAGCTTGTCTATAATCTAAAAGAGAATTTCAAGGACATCAAGAGTAACGGCGTCAAGGGCGCGCCGTTCTATGTGCTTGTCGGCACGAAGATGCCGAGCATCCTCATAGAGGTTTCCTACATAAGTAATCCTATTGAGGAAAAGCGGCTCCAGGATGAGAAGTATTTGAACGAGGTCATAGAAGGCATTACTACGGGCCTTATGAAGTATATCAACGGTGCAGGGTCGGTTTAAGGGGGGGAATATGCACAACAGGGTGCTCGATTCATTAAGGGCGAACGCCGAGGCGGCTCCGGTCATTAAAGAGTACCTCTTTAAGGGCGAAGAGGAATTAAGGAAGAAACACCTTGCCGGATCGACCGGCAGGGATATCTGCACATCGTACACCCATCTAATCGACAACCTCCTCAAAGGGCTGTTCACGTACAAGATAGAAGAACTTAAATGCGTGGAAAAGATGGCCCTCGTAGCCATCGGCGGCTACGGAAGGGGAGAGCTGAACCTCCGTTCCGACATCGACCTGATGCTCCTCTATAATAAAAAACTGACCCCGGCGATAGAGGACCTGACCCAGCAGATGCTCTATGTGCTCTGGGACACCGGCCTTGACCTCGGGTTCAGTATCAGGTCGCTGGGCGAGTGCATATCGCTTGCCAAGGACGACCTGAAGACCATGACAGCCATTCTGGACCTGAGGTTCATACACGGGGACGAGGGTTTGTACGACCACCTCCATTCAAGCATAAGAAAAGAGCTTTTTAACAAGGCCCGCACCGGGTCTTTTATAAACGACAAGATCGAAGAGACGAGACAACGGCACGCCAAATACGGCGGCTCGGTATATATACTCGAGCCGAACGTAAAGGAAGGTGAGGGGGGGCTTCGCGACCTTCATACCGCCATGTGGGTCGTGAAGGCCAGGAACGGAAAATCGATAGAGCCTTTCTCCCTGGGCCTCATCTCCGAGCACGACAAAAAGAAGCTTGAGACCTCTCTTGATTCAATGCTCTGGGTAAGGAATGAGCTTCACTTCCATACAGGCAGGAAGAACGACCAGCTTACGTTTGACCATCAGGAGCGCATAGCAGGGATCCTGGGTTTTCAGAACGCCGAGCACTCTTTGGCGGTTGAGCAGTTCATGCAGAAGTACTACCGCGACGCGTTGAACTTGAACCATTACTCAAACCTTATCCTTTCAAGGACGATCCACAGGGAAGAGGAGGGGCGCTTCACATGGCCTAAAAAAAAGGTAAGGATAGACAAGAACTACTCCATCGCCGGGGGGCTTTTGAGGATCAAGGACAAGGAGGCTGTGGCGAACGACCCTGTCGCGGCGATAAAGGCCTTCGAATACTCCCAGGCTTTCGACGTGGATATCGATCAAGCGACCAAAGACGTAGTACTTAATTACCTGGAGCATGCAGGCGATGATTTCAGATCATCGCGCGAGGTATCGGACTCGTTCCTTAAGATACTCAAGCACAAAAACGTATACAAGACGCTTTTAGAGATGCAGAAACTTAAGTTCCTGGAGAAGTACATCCCTGAATTCGGTGAGATCAGCTGCAGGGTGCAGCACGACCTTTATCATGTTTACACGGTAGACGCGCACACGCTCTTCGCGATAAGGGAGCTCGAAAGGCTCAGAGGCCAGTATAAGGGCGATTTTTCGCTCCTGTCAACGCTCTTCGAGGAGATACCGAACCCGGAGGTATTGATGCTCGCGGTGCTCTTCCATGATATTGGAAAGGCGCACGGAAAGGGGCACGCAGAAAAGGGAGCGCATATGGTGCCATCCATCTGCGCGAGGCTCCATCTCTCCGAGGACGACACCAACCTGATAAAGTTTCTTGTAAAGAACCACCTGCTCCTTGCCGATATCGCGCAGTACAGGGACCTTCACGATGAGAAGCTTATAATCGAATTCGCTAAAAAGACCGGCGAGATCGAGAGGCTCAATCTCCTGTACCTCCTTACGTTCGCCGATGTCAGGGCTGTAGGGCCTGACGTCTGGAGCCAATGGAAAGGGGCGCTCTTTCAGGAGCTTTATTTCAAGGCGCTGACAGTCCTTGAGAGGGGAACGTTCGAGGCCGAAGAGGCGATAGTAAAGGTGTATGCGATAAAAGAGCGCGTAATGGAGATCCTTAAGCCCGACTGCATCGACACTTACTGCGTTGACGATTATTTCCAGCTGCTCCCTCACAGGTATTTCCTCTCCAACAGTCCTGACGCGATAGCCGGGCATATTAAGGTAGTGAGGGATTTCAGCGGCAAGCCTTATGTCATGAGGACAAGCCAGAATACGTTCAGGGAATATACCGAGATACTCATCTGCACGCACGATGTCCACGGCCTTTTTTCCATGATAACCGGCGTCATGGCGGCGAACGCGGTAAACATACTCGGAGCGCAGATAAACACATTAAAGAACGGGATCGTGCTCGATATATTACAGGTCAACAGCGCAACCTCCGAGCTGATAACCGACGAGGCCAAGTTCAGGAAGATCGAGAGCGACTTGTCGGACGTCATTACCGGGAGGACAAAGGTAGCCGCCCTTGTCGGCAAACGGAAGCCGTCCATCCTCGACAAAAAGGCAAAGCCGAGCGTGCGCACATTCGTACAGACGGACAACGACGTATCTGATTCATATACCGTTATCGACATACACACCCAGAACAGGATCGGGCTTCTCTACGATATAACGAGCACATTGTCGAGGCTCGGCCTCTACATATATATAGCCAAGATATCCACAAAAGGCGACGAGGCGGCCGATATTTTTTATGTAAAGGATATATTTGGGCAGAAGATATACTACAAGGAACGGCTTAAGGAGATCGTAGACATACTTTTCAAGGTGCTTACCGAAAAACAGCAGCCCAACATCAGGCCATGACAAACCGCCATGAATGACGAACTTTCCATTCAGGGTTTTCTCGATTACCTTGTGGTTGAAAAGGGGCTATCTGAGAATACACGCCTGTCCTACAGGAGAGACCTCCTGAAGTTCATCTCTTACATCAATTCCAAAGGCAGGCCCCTTACTGACGCGGCACCGGATGATATCTCAGGGTTCATGCGCGACCTTAAGGCGGGCGGCCAATCCGTGCGGTCTTATACCAGGGCCCTTATAGCCGTAAGGGGGCTCTACAAGTATCTTCTTAAACAGGGGCAGGTCAAGGCGTCCCCATGCTCAGCGATAGACATACCCAAGGCACAGAGAAAGCTCCCAGATTTCCTTAAATTTGCGGAGGTAGACAGGCTCCTTCAAGCCCCTGATACGGGTAGGCCCCTCGGGCTGCGTGACAAGGCGATGCTTGAAACCCTTTACGCCACCGGGCTGCGTGTTTCCGAACTTGTTTCCCTGAAACTGAATGACCTGAGCCTTCAGGCCGGTTATCTCACCGCGTTCGGCAAAGGGTCCAAGGAGCGGCTTGTGCCTCTGGGGCTCTCGGCCATGGAATGGCTTAAACGATATATGGACGAGGCGCGCCCGGCGATACTTAAAAACAGGCAGAATAAGTTCCTCTTCGTGACGGCGAGGGGTACGAAGATGACCCGGCAGAACTTTTGGGTGATTATAAAACTTTCCGCGTTGAAGGCCGGCATAGATAAAAAAAAGATCAAGCCTCATATAATCAGGCACTCATTCGCGACACACCTCCTTGAGGGAGGCGCCGACCTGAGGCTCGTTCAGGCCATGCTCGGACACGCCGACATATCTACCACACAGATCTACACCCACATCACAAACGAACGCCTCAAAAAGCTCCATAAGAAACACCCGCGCGGTTAGGGGATAACTGCCTGAGCACCCATATCCACTCGGAAAACTACCTGTAGACCTCTTTTGAATATTTGATAGACATAATTTGACATAATTTGACATAATATCCATTATGCGACATATTAGCCGGGGGAGTGATGGGGAATATAATGTTTAAGTTAAAGTTTATCTATTCCCGTCCGATAAGATGTTAAACCAGTCTTTCCTGC
>JACRET010000067.1 GCA_016218105.1 Deltaproteobacteria bacterium | reverse complement strand
CGTAGTTCTTTGACCTTGATTATTTTCTTTGTTTCGACAACACGAGGCCTCACCTTACGCCACTTTCCTATGCGATTTGCCGTAGGGCTTTATGCGTTCAAGCATTCCGGGTTTTCTGGTGCTTATCCTGTAGAGGTCGTACTTATTTTGAAGGTTAAGCCACAACTCGGCGGACGTGCCGAAAAACCTCGACAGTTTCGTCGCCATCTCAGGGCTGATATTCCTCTTTTCGTTCACTATCTCGTTTACTGTCCTGAAGGTGGTGTTGATCCTGTTCGCAAGAGCGGTTTGTGAAAGCCCCATGGGTTTAAGGAAATCCTCGTTCAAGACCCTTCCCGGGTGCGTCGGCTCTCTTTTAAGGTTATGCATATTTGTCTCCTTTCTTAGTGATAATCGGCTATTTCCACATCATAAGCGTCGGAATCAACGAATCTGAATACAATCCTGTATTGGTCGTTTATCCTTATGCTGTATTTGTTTTCGTACTTACCCTTTAATTGCTCCAGCCTGTTCCCGGGCGGAATTCTCAGGTCTTCAAGTGCGGCGGCGGCATTCAAATAATCCAACTTCCCGATTCCTGTTTTACAAACAGCTGAAGAAAATTTCCTGCTTTTACCCGTGAGATATAGATTGGCGGTTTCTCTATCTGCAAAGGTCTTGATCATCATATTACACTATAACGCCTAATGTTATAAAAGGCAAGAAGTATTTTTAATTTGGAGGCTTATTTAAAAAAGAACGAGAAAGTCATCAGGGAAGTGACGGAAGGGAGGTTCGCGGGTCTCCCGGTTTTCTTGAAAGGCCTTCAGCGTCTCTTCCTCAAGATTTCCCTCACATACCCCTTCGCGTCCTTCACGGCCCGTTCGACGTTTTTTCCATTCGCGAGCCCCGCCGCGACGGCGGACGAAAGGAGGCACCCGGTGCCGTGGAATTCCTCCGGTTTTCCCTGTATCCTGCGCCCTTTGAAATAACGGAACCTTTTTCCGTCATAAAGCACGTCAACCGGCGGGCCTTTGAGGTGGCCCCCCTTTACAAGCACGTATCTACAGCCGAGCGAACGTATTACCTTTGCCGCTTCGGTAATATCCTTTACGCTGTTGACGTTAATCCCCGAAAGGACGCTTGCCTCTTGCGTATTCGGCGTGACCACCGTAACGAGCGGCAGGAGTTTTTTTATCGCCTCCATCCCTTTTCGCCCGACCAGCGGATATCCGCCGGTTGAACGCAGCACAGGGTCGAGCACGACGTTCTCAAGCCTCCATTTTTGTATCAATGCCTTGATCGCCCCGGCGTTTTCAACGGTTCCGAGCATCCCTATCTTCACCGCGTCCGGGCGGCATTCATCGAGGAGCGCGGAAACCTGCCTTTTCAAAAGGCGGGGCTGAACCGGATATATCGCCTTTACGCCTTTTTCGGTCTGGGCGGTTATCGCGGTTATCGCCGAGAGCCCCCTTGTTCCGAAAAAGGAGAATGTAAGGATGTCGGCCTGAACCCCGGCCCAGCCTGAGGGGTCCGAGCCTGCCATGGTAAGGACGGTTTTCATCCCCGTTCGGGGTTTAATTCCCCGAAGCTTGCTTCTTGACCGGCGAGGCCGGTTGGTTGACCGTCGTAGACGGTTGGTTGACTTTTTCAGCATGAAAGTCTTCGGTACCCCGTAGCCCTATCTTTTGGGAGGTTCATTTAACGGAGGTTTGTTTCCAGCCCGCCCCAAAAAACTCCTGAAGCGGCGGACAAACCAAAGGCTATCCGGAAAAATAGAAGAACCCGGACTGTACAAGCCCGATGAAAAAGCCCATCACCCCGCCTATCACCTCTATGTGGCGGAGTTCCTGCGCGATGAACCTGGTCAGCAGTTCCTCGAACTTCATCAGGTCGAGGGCGTCTATCCTGTCGGCGACCATGCCCTCCACGCTGATCTTGTCCGTGAACTTTTTTGTAAGGCCGTCCTTCCTCTTTTCTATCTGCGCGAGGATGTCCTTTGTAACAAGGTATTTGACGTGGTAGACGAGGTTTTCCGAGACAAGGCCGATGAGCGGGATCCTGCTTATCCTCGATTGGCGGAAGCGGTGGTCTATCACCTCCTCGACGGTCTTTTCCACCTCGTTTTCCCATTCTATGCCGTCAAGCAGCGAGGCTATGTCCTTCGAGGAGAGGAGCTCGCTTTCGATGGTGCCGGCTATACCGCGGGCTATCTCCTTCCTGCGTTTGGGGAAAAGCCCCTGGAGCGTGTACCCGAAGATGTTTATGGGCAGGTGCGGCCTGAAGAGCAGTTTTATGGCCGCCCAGTTGGTGACCCAACCGATTATCGCCCCTGTAATCGGCGGCAGTATGTATTTTGAGATGGTGGTTACAGTCATAGGCACCTGTCAATCATGATATGGGTGGAAGACAAAGGGAGAAAGCTCTCGCGGCTTAAGCAGGGGGACGTTTAGAATCTTTTTCTGGTTATCTCTTCTTCAAAGTATTTTTTGTAGAGCACGTCCCACTCGCGCGAGCCTTCGGGGACGTCCCTCGAAAGGGAGCGTATCTTCGCTCTCGCCGCGCTGTCGGCGTCATCCTCGATCCTCAGGTAGCCCGTTATGACGGACTTTATCTCGGGGAGCACCTTGTCGTCGTCAATGAAATCCACGATGTCGTCATTCCATATCCCGTCGGCCACGAGATGCGCTATATGGGAAACCCTGTCCTCGGATAGCCTCAAAGCACTATCCCCCGTTCTCTCGCGAGTTTCTGTTTTATCATGTTGAACATCCTGCGGTAGTCCACGCGGCTTGAGTCCATGTCGCCCGAATGGCTGGAGAGGATCGTCTCCACTTCCTTTTCGAGGTCGTCCTCGACCTTCAGGTCGGCTGTGATAACGTCAACGATCTTTTTAAGGACCGCCTCCCTGTCGGTTTTCAGCACGATGAGGCCTTTTTTAACGAGGCCGTCGAGTATCATTCCCGAGAGTTTTTCCACCTGTTCCCTGGCGAGCTTCATGATGCCGGCAAGGTAACATAATCCGGCGGGGCATTCAAGCCTTTTGGCGGGTCATGTCAAGCCAAAATAGAAATGTCCTCTTTTCGCCAAAATAGAAATGTCCTCTTTTTGGCAGCGTGTGAATACTTCCTCCAAGGGTGGTCCTTTGGCGGGGGGATACGCTTCTTTCTTATCTTAAAGGGTTTTGAAGGTG
>JACRET010000065.1 GCA_016218105.1 Deltaproteobacteria bacterium | reverse complement strand
CCTGATATTGACGAAGCAGTCGATGTTTTTCGCTTCAAAGAGTTTGGTCTTCGGGAAGTCCGCTATCTGTTCCTTTGAGGCGAGCGAGTAGAATATGTTCGCCGTCTCCTCGAACCCTATGCTTGTGGAAGGGATCCCTCCAGCCTCCATCACCTCCCTGTAGACTTCGAGCACAAGGGGTTTGGCGAGCTCGGAAGAAGAGCCTATGAGGACGGTCTCCCCCTTCTTGAGCCCGAGGGAATGGTGCACCAGTATTTTGGCGAGCTTTTTTACGCGCGGGTCTGACATTTAAACCTCCGTTATCGTTAAAATGTTTTTTTAAAGACGGATCATCCCCGGAGTCATGCTTCCGGGGGTTTAAGACCGTTAAAAAGACAGACCCTTGATCTCTCCCCGTAAAGGGGAGGGGTAAAGGGTCACGAAATATTGTACACTGGTTTCTATATCATGAAGGACCGCGGAGGGAAAGAATTTTCAGCAGAGCATGTACTTCTCGACAAGAAGCCTTTTAAGCTTCGGGGCGTAGACGAGATCGAATACCTCTCCCTTGTCGGGGAAGAGGTTCAAGGCGAAGTCTTTAAGCCCCGCTATGTGGCCGGAGGCCTCCTGAAGCGTCATCTCGTTGTCCATCGCTATGAGGGAGATGGTGAAGTCCACCATCCTCCTCAAGTGGCGTATCTTCTTGTCTTCGTCTTTTACCTCTTCCTGTGTCGGCATCTTGTTACCCCTCTTTATGGTTTAAGGTGAAGGCGGCGGCAGAGGCTGTCAGGCCTTTCTGAACCGCGCCCCCTGGAAAGTCTTCCTGTCTTTAAGGAGCCCAACGATACGCTCCGCTATCATGAACTTGTTGGCCCCCCATTTTGGGGCTACTAGAAAGCTCTTCGGGGTGTCCCCCGAGAGCCTGTGGATTACAAGGTCGGGGGGCAAAATCTCCAGACATTCTACCACGATAGAGGCGTATTCATCAAGTGAGAGTACCTTTGCCTCACCGTTTAAGTACATCTCCTCAAGCCGTGTCCCTTTTATGACCTGGAGCTGGTGGAACTTTATGCCCCGCAATGGCAACTTCGAGACGAAATCAATAGTATTGAGGACCTCGGCTTTGCCTTCGCCGGGCAGCCCCACTATCACATGGGCGCAGACCTCTATCCCGCTTGAGGCAAGCCTTACTACCGCGTCCTCGAACTCTTTGGCCGTGTGCCCCCGGTTTATGACTTCAAGGGTCCTGTCGTTGGCCGTCTGAAGCCCGAGCTCCACCCACAGGCGGGTCTTCTCCTTAAGCTCTGAAAAAAGCCAGATAATATCATCGTTTACGCAGTCCGGCCGGGTCGATACCGCAACCCCTACGACCTCCGGCCTGAGCGATTCGGAATATACCTTCCTCAGGTATTCAACAGGCGCGTGCGTATTGGTGTTTATCTGGAAGTAGGCTATGAACTTCTCTGCCTTATGTCTCTTTCTTACGCGCTCTATCCCTGTATCGAGCTGGCTTTTTACATCTATCCCGCCGTCGTGGTCCTTGGGCACGAGCATAGAGGACTCGCAGTAGATGCACCCGCCCCGGCCCTTTGTGCCGTCCCTGTTCGGGCAGGTAAAGCCGGCGTTTATGGTGACTTTAAAGACCTTGCAGCCAAAAAGTCCCTTAAGGTATTCTGATAGCGGGTAGTATAGTCGGTTCATCGTTATATCGGAAGAGTCCGGTAAAGCTTTAAGATTTTATTTTGAAGCCTTTTACCTATTATATCCGCGCTGCAGCATCTGTAAAAGGTAAAAAATAAATAGCGGGTTCAGGTTTGCAACCTGAACCCGCTGGAGAAAATATACAAAACGGAATTTCGGGCATTTTGCTAAAAAGTTTTTTACGCACTGCCGTGCGTTTCTTGGGGGTAGGGTTCTGGCCGCTTTCCGCCTCTCCGTCCCCGGCGCTCGCCCGCTTAACCGCTGCGCTTAATTCCTCCCCGCTCGCGCCCCACTTCCTCGCCTTAGGCGGCCTCACCCTACGCCCCGCTGGGTTTGTTAAAGACAAAAAAAGCGGGTTCAGGTTGCAACTGAACCCGCTTT
>JACRET010000066.1 GCA_016218105.1 Deltaproteobacteria bacterium | reverse complement strand
GGTTGTAATTGATGATAAACTCCGTCGCGTACCCTTCGTAAGACTTCCTTATAGATGTAAGCATCCCTTGTGAATAAAAGATATCGTCCTCGAATATGCAGTAATCGCCCGGCGCGCTTAACCTCTGCTCCGCTCCAAGGAACCTCTTAAGGCTGCTGTTCATCAAAAGGCATACGCCGGTTTTATTGAAAACAGCTAGCCCGAACGGTATCTGGTTCACGACCCTTTCCAGGAATTTCCTCTGGCCGAGTTCGGACTGGAAGAGATTGGCGTGCCCGGCCGACACGCCAAGCCCGGACGCCACGGCCTCGAAGAAGGACGGCGCGCCGTTTAAATCCCCATTTTCCTTAAAACCTATCAGAAACAACCCCATATTCCCGTTATTGTAAGCTATAGGGACGCTAACAAGCGAGCGAAACCCGGAAGATATCAGGAGAGTCCTGAACCTTGCGGATGGAAATTCATTTACATCCTTAAAGACCTGGACGGAATCCTTTTTATGCGTCCCGTTTAATTCGCTCATGGGAAGGTAAGCGCCTTCCCTTACGAGGTTATCGTCAAATCCTTCGGATGCCTTGAGCCTTAAGGACGAATCCTCGTTTATATATATCGCGGCCCCATCCGCTCCGAAAGCCGATTTAGACTCTTTAACAGCCGTTTTAAAGACCTCGTTTTGCGCGAGCGACCTGCCCGCGAATGAAAGCACAATGTTTAACGCCTCTATCTGTAATGATTTCCTCTTTATTTCCGATTCAAGTTCTTTTTTAAGCTTCTCTTTTCTATCGCCTGATTCGTTAACAGCCTCGACCATCCGGTTCAGCTCGGAGCCGAAAATGCCGATCGAGCTTATTTCATCTTCCCTGAATCTCACCCTTAAGTCGCCCGAGGCGATCCTCCTCGCCACGGATATAGCCTTGTTTAAAGGTCTAATAAACTTTTTATGGATAACGAGGCTTGCGATGAGGACGAGTACCATGAACCCCGCTATGCTTTTAAGCACGAGCGTTCTTATCTCCTCGAAGACAGACCTTCTGGTTTCGGCTATATGGCTTATAAGCCGTTCAGCACGCTCTATTATAAGCACCGAATTCATGTCAACGGAGTTATGGATGAGCATCAGTTCATCCTGCGAAAGAACGTCGTTAAGCCTCCTTATCTCCCCCTTTATCGTCTGCCAGTCATTTGTTATCGATGAAACACTCTCGGAAAGAAGGCTATTGCCGCGGATCACTTCCTTGTACCTTGGGTTGTTTGCAATCATGCTGATATCGTGATCGAGCTTGTCTACGTCCCCTCTTATAAGTTCAACGCTTGTGTTCTCAAACCTTTTTGAGACCGTGAACATATCAAGGAGGTACTCCAGCTGCGTTATCGAGACCCTTACGTCGCTTATCTTGTAGTTAAGGTCGTCATAGGCTTCAACCTGCTTGTATTTGGAGGTAAAAGATCTGTAGTCGATTATCGCGATCAAAAAGATTACGGAAAGAGATATCAAGAACTTCTGGATATTGGAGAGGCCCCTGAATGGCAATTTCATCTTAAAGTCCCATACTAGGTTTAAAAGGGAGGAGAATACCTTTGAAAAATCAGTCTAAAAGCCTTTGAACGTTTTTCTGAAAGTCTTTGAGCTTTAAGGGCTTAGGCAGGCAGTAGTCGGCTCCGCACTGTAATATCTTGTCTATGTCCTCTTTCCCGTAAGCGGTCACGGCAAGTATCTTGATTTCCTTCATGTGCTCATCGTTCTTTATGCGCTTGCAGACCTCGAAGCCGTCTATCTTCGGCATCCTGATGTCAAGGACAAGGAGTTCCGGCTTGAAATCCCCGACTTTTATAAGGGCCTCGTATCCATCACCGGCGGTCTCGATGTTATACCCCTGCTTCATCGACTCAAGCGCGCCCCTGATGAACTCTATGATACTGCGCTCGTCATCGACCACAAGCACCCTCTTCCTCTCAGGGAACATCTGGTCTTTTAAATCGAGCTTGTACTTCCCGACAAAAGAGACGAAATCATCCTGGTTCACCCGGTAATGACCTCCTGGTGTTCTGAATGCGCCAAGCTTGCCGGAGGCGATCCATTTTTTTACCGCATTTATAGTAACATGGCAAAAATTTGCGACTTCCCCGGTTGTGTATGGTTTCTTATTATCGATCATAGTAACGCGCTATCGGATCCGGAAGAAATGAAAAGAAAATTAGAAAAAATCGGTCTCCCCGGAAGCCGCGGGGAATGCGGTCGCTGCATATTAAATAGCTGAACCTGACTTTTACTAAGTTTGTTACCGGTCTGCTCTAAAAAAGTTATAGTTTTTCTATTTCTATCATATTATCGGTAAAGAATTTTCCCGTCAAGTGTTTTTCTTTAATTCAATTACCCAGCCATAAATGGCGGGGATTGTCGGCAAGGTACTTTTTTTCTTTTTTATTGCTCGGCTTTGACCCGCCCTTAAAAAGGGCGTGAATCCGCCGAGCACCCGATTGAAGCTCCTCGCGGCATGCCGCGGGAAATCTTCGATATGTAAGGAAACAATTTCTATGCGCTCGCTATGCATATTCAACAGAGTTCCAATTGAGGCCTGATTTGATGTTGACATCTATGGGGACGGACAAGGAGACCACACCCTCCATCTCCTTTTTAACGAGGCCCGTTACCGCGCTCATCTCCTCTTCGCATACCTCGAAAAGAAGCTCGTCATGTATCTGCAGGATCATCCTTGTCCTGTAGCCGCCCTCTTTCAGTATCCCGGATATCTTGATCATGGCGGCCTTTATCATGTCCGCGGCAGACCCTTGTATAGGGGTGTTTATGGCAAGCCTCTGCCCTAAACGCTGAGTAGACTCTACCGGGCTTTTAAGCTCAGGTATGAACCTGCGCCTTCCGAACAAGGTCATCGTATAACCCCTCGAAGACGCCTCAAAAACCGTTTTATCAATAAACTGCTTTACCGCGCTGTAGTGTTCGAAGTAGCTGTTGATGTACTCCAGCGCCTCTTTCATGGAAATTCCCAATTCAGTGGAAAGGCCATACGGGCCCATGCCGTAGATTATGCCGAAGTTTATCGCCTTTGCCCTCCGCCTCATCTCAGAGGTAACCAGCAGAGGCATTATCCCGAATATCTCGCTAGCGGT
Organism: Deltaproteobacteria bacterium; assembly: GCA_016218105.1. GTDB lineage: Bacteria > Desulfobacterota > GWC2-55-46 > GWC2-55-46 > GWC2-55-46 > GWB2-55-19. The sequence continues at coordinate 14,301 of JACRET010000066.1, read as the reverse complement.
CCTCGTATGTATGTCCTCTCCCTTTGTGAACGCGTCTATAAGCACCGGGTCTGACGACATATGGGCGACGATTCTCAGCTCTATCTGGGAATAATCGGCTGAAAGGAACCTGAAACCTTTTTCGGCGATAAAGGCCTCCCTGATACGGCCTGCCGCTTCGCTCCGTATCGGGATATTCTGGAGATTGGGTTTTGAGCTTGAAAGCCTGCCGGTGGCCGTAACGGTCTGATTGAAGGATGTATGCACCCTTCCCGTAACAGGGTTGATGATCTGCAGAAGGGCGTCCACATAAGTGCCTTTAAGCTTCGCCAATTGCCTGTAGCTTATGATAAGGGCCGGAACATCGTGCTTCAAGGCCAGCTGTGTAAGCACTTCCTCATCCGTGGAATACCCGGTCTTTGTCTTTTTTACCGGCTTAAGCCCAAGCTTCTCAAATAACAGCTCCGAGAGCTGTTTGGGGGAGTTGATATTGAACTCCGTCCCAGCCGCCCTGTAGATACGCTCTTCATAAGATCCAAGCTCTACTTCCATTTCCTTTGACAGCTGCCCCAGTCTTTCCTTATCGACTTTAATACCCGCAATCTCCATACCCGCCAGTATCTTTGAGAGCGGAAGCTCCATCCCCGAATAAAGGTCACGGAGCCCCTCTTCCTCAAGCTGTCTCTCAAGTATTTCAGATATTCTAATGATATTGCATGCTTTTCTACATGCGTACCTGGTGGCTTCGCTTAGATCAAGATCAACTATGGACTCGTCTTTTGAAATCAGCCCCAGATACTCATGGCTCAGCCCATCTATCGTATGGTCGGGTTTCGAGGGGTTAATGAGATAGGAGGCTATAGCCGTGTCAACGCCTACCCCGTTTAAATCGACCCCGTTCCTTCCGAAGTAAATATACAGGGCTTTGGAATTATCCGTATCTTTCCTGATCGTCTCATCCGCAAGAAAGGATCCCAGTTCGTTCAGTACTACGGCCTCAGGCACCCCGGCGCTCTCCCCTCTTTCCACGGGGACATAGAAGGCGCTTGTCTGGTCTTGGGCTATTGACAAGCCGGTAAGGCTCCCAGCCATCCCGTCATCCGTCATAAAAAGGATCAATGAGGCGCGGCTCTTTATCTCTTTCAAGGCCTCAGACAGGCTGGCCCCGTCCATTATGGCTCTGAAATCTCCAGCCTCATCTTGAGGCCCCGGCGTCTCGGGTATCATCTCTTTAAGTATCTTTTTAAACTCCAGCTCGCTTAAGAGCGACTCCAGTCTCTTGAAATCAGGCCCAAAGTACTCAAGCGTATCCAGTCCGCATTCAAAAGGCACCTCGGGATGGAGTGTGGCAAGGTCGCGCGAGAGTATTGCCTGATCTTTATACGTTTTAAGGTTGTTTCTCACCTTTTCGCCGGAAATGCTCTCAGAGGCTTCTAAAATCTTCTCAAGGCTTCCGAACTGATTTATCAGCTTGGCGGCTGTTTTGACCCCTATTCCCGGCACACCCGGGATACTGTCCGATGAATCCCCGGCAAGCCCTAAGAGATCCCTGATCTGACCGGGCCCCACTCCGAACTTTTCAACCACCTCGGCAGGGCCGAACTCCTTCCCGGTCAGATAATCGAGTATGTAGGTATTCTCGTCTACGAGCTGATACATATCTTTGTCGCCGGTAATCAGCGCGATCCTCGCGCCCATACCCTCAAGCTTTTTGACTACAGTGGCGATAATGTCATCGGCCTCAAAAGACTGCTTCTCAAGCACAGGGATATTAAACGCTTCTACAACCCTCTTTATGTACGGTATCTGAATGGACAGGAGGTCGGGCATGGGCTTTCTCTCTGCCTTATACCCTGTGAAGAGCTCATGCCTGAAAGACGGGCCTTTCACATCGAAGGCTATGCCTATATACCCGGGCTTAAAGTCGGTCAATATCTTTCTTAATGACTGCAGGAACCCGTATATGGCGTTGGTCGGCAGACCCTTTGAGTTCGTGAGTGTCGGCGGGATGGCATGAAAGGCCCTGTAAATGACAGAGCTTCCGTCTATTATGAATACTGTTTTTACTGTTTTCTTTGAATCGTTTCCCATATTTTCCTTGAAATGTTTTTATGATATTACAGCATCGACCGCTTAATTCAAACATAAAAATAGCCGTCACTATTTGACAAAAGAACCCTGTTATATATACTTCTATTATGTATAAATATCTATTTTTGCTCCTTGTTTTAGCGTTCTCAGGCTTATCTTACGGCGCTGAAGGCGACAGCGTTGCCAGGGCAACGGAAATAGTAACAGACTTTCATACGGAATCGCAGACACTCCTTAAAGGGGTCGCCCTTGACGGAAGTGAGACGTCCATCGACCGGAAAGAAAAGGCGCTTTCAGAACTTAAAGGCTTGAGCTGGTCGCAGGGGCCCGGCAAGAGGAGATTCATGAACGTCTACGATATCGTGGATTCTTACACAAATGACGTTATCAGGTCGGTAGAAGATTTAAAGGCCAAAGCCGCGGAACCAAAACTTGACAGGATTTTAAACCAGCTTGTCTCCTACAGGGAGGCAAAGCTTAAGGAGCTTGAGGAATCATTGCGGATCGAAGCGCCGGAGAAGGAAACGAGGCCGCCGGTACCATCGGTAGACGGCTCTCCTTTTGACGAGGTCCCGGGCGAGGGGCCGGATATCTGGTTCAGATAAAATGTCTCCTACCCAATCTCCCGCGGAAAGTTGCCGGAGATGAACCCTTTATTCGAATTCAACCGCCTCAAAAGCGTCTTTTATTATCTCCGAGGAGCCACCGTTTTTAAGCTCTATGCTGACCACATCGAACCTTACATCCAGATCCCCGATCCCGCGCTCTACGATATAACATGAAGACGCCAGGGTCATGTGTCTCTGTTTCCTGAAATCCACCCCGCATTTCGGAGTGCCGAATCTATCGCTGGTGCGCGCCTTGACCTCGACAAACACAAGGGTGCCGCCGTCCTTGGCGATGATGTCTATCTCACCGAATCTGCAGCGGTAGTTCTTCTCTATTATTTTATAACCTTTTTTTTTAAGGAGTACAGCCGCCTCTTCCTCGCCTTTCCTGCCTTTTATGACCTTATCCAGCACTGCCGTCCCCCCGGGAAAAATCCTGACGCACCCCTCTGAAACTCCTCCTGTGGATGGGGGCCGGCCCTGCTTTCGACAGGGCCTCCAGATGCTCCTTTGTCGGATATCCCTTATTGCTGGAGAATTTATAGTCCGGGTACATCAAGTGGTAGGCGTCCATTATCCTGTCCCTGGTGGTCTTGGCTATTATGGACGCGGCCGCTATGCTGACGCTGAGGGCATCGCCTGAGATTATGGGCCTCTGTTCTATATCCGTATCAATAGGGAATGAGCCGTCAATGAGAAGCATATCTGGTTTGAACGCCAATGAAGAGACGGCGCGGCGCATCGCCTCCAAAGAGGCCCTGTGGATATTGATGGAGTCGACCTCCGTGGGCCAAACGATCCCAACGCCGACCGAACGTGCTTTTAAGTAGATATCAAATACGAGGGAATCCCTTTTGGAAGCGGAGAGTATCTTTGAATCCCTGATGCCGAATGAAAGCGGTAGTGGAGGGGTAAATATTACTGCGGCGGCTACAACAGGGCCCGCAAGCGGCCCCCTGCCGGCCTCGTCTATCCCGGCGACTGCTTTAAACCCTTTGGTGAACGCGTCTTTTTCGTAGAAGTCCATTGGACAGCCGGAATTAGGTTAAGGGACGTTAAAGACAGGAGGAGAACAAAAGGCCCGTGCGGATCAGGCTTAAAACGCTTGAGGCGTATAAGCGTGACCCGCACTGGTTTATCGATTATCTCTTTACCTTGATCCTTGCGGCCTTGCCCTTGAGGTTACGGAGGTAGTAAAGCTTAGCCCTCCTTACCTTACCCTGGCTCATTACCTTTATAGATTCCAAAAGGGGTGAATTTACAGGGAATATCCTCTCAACGCCAACTCCGTAGGAAACCTTCCTTAAGGTGAAAGTGGCCCTTACACCGCTGCCCCTTTTCTTGATGACGGTCCCTTCAAAAGGCTGCAACCTTTCCTTGTCGCCTTCCTTTATCTTTACTTTTACCAGAAGCGTATCTCCGGGATGGAAAACCGGGATATCCGTCCTTATGAACTGTTTTTCTACATCGTGAATTACACCCATACTACCCTCCGCGTTATTGTTATCTGATAATAATTGAATATTCCAAAAAAATCTATGTAAAAATGCTATGTCCTTACTTTAATTTCCTCAATGATCTTCCGGTCGTCAGGGCTCAATTGCGTTTTTTGAATGAGGTCTGGCCGCCTAAGGCAAGTCCTTTCGATTGACTGCCTTCTCCTCCACTTTTCTATCTCCCCGTGGTTTCCCGAAAGCAGTATGTCAGGAACCCTCAAGCCCCTCCACTCCTCAGGCCTTGTATACTGGGGATACTCAAGAAGCCCGTCCGAAAAAGAATCGCGCTCTTTGGAGACCGGCTCGCCAAGGACGCCCGGTATAAGCCTCCCGACCGAATCCATTATAATAAGGGCCGGGATCTCGCCGCCGGTTAAAATATAGTCGCCAACCGAGACCTCGATGTCGATGAATTCCTTTATCCTCTCATCGACACCCTCATACCTGCCGCAGATTATGGCAACCCTCTCTTCGGCAATTAGCTCTGTCGCCAGGGCGTGGTTAAAAGGTACGCCCTGCGGTGAGGTAAGGATCACCTTCGGCCTGGGGCCTTCTGCCGCGACAGCCTCAAGCGCCCTGACCAACGGTTCGATCTTCATGACCATCCCATGACCGCCCCCGTAAGGGTAATCATCGGTTGTCTTATGCTTATCTTGCGCGTAGTCCCTTATATTGTGCGTCTTTACTTCAAGTATCCCCTTCTCTATGGCTTTTCCGATGATACTCTGCCGTAGAGGGGAATCAAAAAAACCGGGAAAAAGAGTGAGGATATCAAACCTCATTGCTCTGTCTCCCCGGGGAGTAGCCCTTCTAAAAGCTTTACAGTAACCTTCCTGTTAAGCTCATCAACTTCCAGCACGATGTTCTCCAGGGCGGGTATCAGCACCTCGCCCAGCGGCCCGCTTACCTCAAGGACATCGTTACTGCCCGTGGAGATGACGTTCTTGATACGTCCCAGGGACTTGCCATCGTCTGTCCAGACTTCCATGCCGACGAGGTCGAAATAATAATACTCGTCCTCATCGAGCTCCGGGAGCTCGTCCTTGGGGACGGATATCTCAAGCCCCACGAGGACTTCAGCGTCGTTCCTCGTACTTATACCCTCAAGCTCGAAGATAAGGGATTCTCTTTGCTTCCGCGCCCGTTTCACGTTAATGGACAGCGGTTCACCCTTCCCGGTGATAAGTATAGTGCTCCATTCGAAATCGTCGAGATCCCCATAGGGAAATACCTTAACCTCGCCCTTAATTCCGTGGAGCCCTATAATCTTACCTACCGGGATGATGTCCTTATTCAATGATTTCCAAAACCGAACGCTTCTTTAGCTTTGTGGAGGCCGCGGTCAAGATTGTCCTTATCGCCCTCGCTGTACGTCCTTGCTTCCCTATAACCTTTCCCAGGTCCTCTTTGGCTACTGCCAACTCGATAACAGAAGTTCTTTCACCTTCTATTTCTGTTACTTTCACCTGCTCCGGATGGTCTACAAGCGCCTTCGCGATGTACTCGATTAGGTCCCTCATGCGCACCTCCCGTATTATCTGGTAAGGAGTCAGGCTGCCTTTTCGCTCTTCTCCGCCTTCTTGAGGAGCTGTTTCACGGTATCCGTGGGTGTCGCGCCCTGCTTGAGCCAGAAAGAAACCCTCTCTCCCTTGAGTTCAACCTTCGGGGGGTCTACCATCGGATTATAAACGCCGAGCACTTCCAGAAAGCTCCCGTCCCTTGGGGCCTCTGAATCGGCAACCACGATACGGTAAAACGGTTTCTTCTTTCCACCCTGTCTTGTCAGTCTGATCTTTACGGCCATTTACTATTGTACCTCCGTTTTTATATTATGCCTGGCTTTTTGAAAAAAAAATAAACTCTCAGGAGCCGCTACGTCCACTTCTGGAACATCCCCTTTATGCCCTTCGGCCCCGCACTCTTAAGCTTCTTTATCATCTTTCTCATGTCCTGGTACTGGTTTATGAGCTTGTTTACGTCCTGTACCTTGGTGCCGCTGCCCTTCGCTATCCTCTGTCTCCTGCTGGCGTTGAGGACGGAGGTGTCGGTTTTTTCTTTCCTCGTCATGGAGTTTATGATGGCCTCGATCCTTACTATCTCTTTCTCGTCTATCTTGACGTCTTTCGCCTGTTTCAAGGCGCTGAACCCAGGCACCATCGACAGTATGGATTCGAGAGAACCCAGCTTTTTGATCTGCTGAAGCTGAGTCTTGAAATCATCGAGCGTAAATGTGTCTTTCTTAAGCTTTTTCTGAAGCTCCAGCGACTGCTTTTCATCAAAGGTCGCCTGCGCCTTTTCAACGAGGGTCAGGATGTCACCCATGTCGAGTATCCTGCCCGCGAGCCTTGAGGGGTGAAATACCTCGAAGCAATCCACCTTTTCGCCGGTGCCGATGAACTTAATGGGCTTCCCGGTGGCCATCCTCATCGAAAGAGCCGCTCCGCCCCTGGCGTCACCATCGAACTTCGTAAGCACGACTCCGGTTATGCCTACCGAATCGTTAAAGCCCTTGGCGGTATTTACGGCATCCTGACCTGTCATGGAGTCCGCGACAAAGAGTATCTCGCTCGGCCTCAGGATGGACTTGAGCGATTCGAGCTGGTGCATAAGGGTATTATCTATATGAAGCCTGCCCGCCGTATCAACAAGGAGTATGTCGTAGCCCTTCAAGGCCGCTATGCGGAGCGCCTCGGAGCATATCTCTTCCGGCGTCTTATAGTTCTCGCTGTCAAAGCAATCGACCCTTATTTCCTGGGAGAGCCTTTTAAGCTGCAGCACCGCGGCGAGCCTGAAAAGGTCAGCCGGGACGATGTAGGGATTCCTCCCCTTTCCCTTAAGATGCATGGCAAGCTTTGCCGTGGTCGTCGTCTTGCCGGAGCCCTGAAGTCCCACCATCATTATGACGGCCGGCTTGCCTTTAAGCTCAAGGCCCGAGTCCTCTCCGCCGAGGAGCGACGCAAGCTCGTCATGGACTATCTTCGTGAACTGCTGGCCGGGGGAAAGGCTCTCAAGGACATCCTTTCCCATCGCCTTTTCCTTTACGGATGATACGAAATCCTTGACAACCGTAAAGTTGACGTCTGCCTCTAAAAGGGCGAGCCTTACCTCTTTGAGGGCCTCCTGTATATTTGATTCGGAAAGAGACCCCTGCCCTCTTACATCCTTTAATATCTTCCTGAATTTATCCGAAAGTGACTCAAACATGATTTAACCCGGTTTTTACAAAAAAATTAGCCAAAAGGCGTTACACATTACCATATCACGCTCTCTTGGTTTGTACTATTATATTATATCTCAATTATTTATTACCCGCTCAATATACGCAACCGCCAATGACATATCCATTCGGGCGGAATTATGCAAATTATATAATAATAAAGGATAACCGCCGCCCATGTCAAGGTTATTTATATTTAGTGAATTTAGGGTTAATATTGCCTTAAAAAGGCATCATGCAAAGAAGCCTTTGTTGACACGGCCGGTCTTAATCTGCTAATTTAGGTGCTATGTTTACCGAGAACGCCGTAATACTTTTAGGGATGATTGTTTTAGCCGCGCTGGTTTTAAACCTTCCTTTCGGATATTTGAGGGTTAAAACAAAAAAATTCTCCATTCCGTGGTTTCTATACATCCATCTGCCGATCCCGCTTATATTCCTCTTAAGGACAATGGCCGGCTTCAGCGCCAAGGTCATCCCAATAATAGCCGCAGGCGCGATATTGGGGCAGCTTCTGGGCGGCAGGCTGAATAAAGCAAAGGTATCTTGAAAATGAGCCGAAAGGGCGCCCCGGGCGGGTGGCCAAGGCAAAAAAATAAAAAAAACGGTACGCCTGATGGTTCCTCCTTCCGGGTGGATTCCATCCTCGGGACCTCTTTCCCTGACCTCGGGATAGAGGCAAAATTAGAAGAACATAAGATCAAGAAGGCCTGGGCCGATAGCGTCGGATTTAATATCGCAAAAAAAACAGCCCCCCTGAAGCTCATAGGCCAGACACTTTACTGCGCTGTCTCCTCCTCCCCCTGGATGACCGAGCTTACTTATCAGAAAAGCTCAATTATATCTAAAATAAACGCCCAGCTAGGCAAAACGGCGGTTACTGAGATCATCTTCAGGATAGGCCCCGTTGGCTCACCCACGCCCCCAAAGGCCGTCCATTCGCCTCCAAAAAGAAAAATAACCGATGAAGAACGGCTCCAGATAGAAGAGGCCACAAAAGAGATAAAAGACGAAAAGCTGAAAGAACTTTTTAAAAGGGTCATGGAGAAGGCGAAGGAGTGAGGCCGTTCGTTACTCTCCCTGTCTTGCTTCAAAAAAATCACGCCAAAATCGCCAACCCTTTTCATGGCGCCTGCCTGCGTCGCAACAATGAGGCGTACTTTGCCTGTACGCCGCAGTGACGAGCGACGATGACAACGAAGCAGATGGACTTTTTCAGCAGCCTGGTAAATACACCGGCTCCTCGATAAAGAGTTCCCCGCCATACCCCGCCTCGATCAAAAACAGCTTTGCCGCTTTTTTGGGGCTTGTATGGATAAAGCGCAGCCGCCTGGCCTTCAGCCCCGCCTCCCTGACCTCCTTAAGCATCTCGAAGAGCCTCGCTACTGGGAATACATAGCAGACCCGCCCACCCTTGCCGATGAGGTATTTTGATATCGCCAGCAGTTCTTTTAATTCGCCATGGACCTCGCTCCTGGCAATCGCCCTTTCTTTTCCGGGGCTCACCCTCCCCGATCCTTTCTTTATGTAAGGAGGGTTGCTTACGACCAGAGAAAAAGACCCTTCGGAAAATTCCTCTTTAAGGTCTCTGAAATCTCTTTTTACTATTCTGATCCTTGAGGCGAGCCGGTTTTCCTCGACATTCCTTACGGCAAGCTCAGCCGCTAAGCCGTCTATCTCGACGCCAACTATTTCAGAGACCGCCGATTTCCAGGCAAGCAGGAGCGGAATTACACCGGCGCCTGTGCCGATATCCATCACGGAGTCTTCTTTTTTTAAAGGGAGCGCGAAATCGGCAAGGAGCATCGGGTCTTGCGTAAGTCTTTGGCCCGTACCTTCCTGGGAGAAAGTGTACGGGCCGATCTTTTCAACCGCTTCGTTTCGGAGTGGCGGGGTCGATTCAAAATCAGGCATTTTTAAAAGGGCTTACGCCTCAGCGGCGGCTGTGTTCTTTGAGCTCAGGAGATTTATGACAAGCCCGGAAAGAAGTTTCGGATAGAAGTACGTAGATTTCTGAGGCATTACAAAACCAGCCTCGGCAACGGCCTTGACCTGCTCTATCCTTGTCGGATTAAGGAGGAACACAAGCTGGTTCTCGTCTTTCTTCATGGCTGAGAGCGCCTCATCATAGCTCTTCACATAGATAAGGTTGGTCTGCTTCTCCTGCGCTTCCTGCGTGATACCGAGGATATTGTTCAATATCAGCGAATGGAGCACCGTCACGTCGAGATTTTTAAACACCTCAGGTATTTTATCCCCGAAGACCTTGCCCATTACGTCCCCTGATTTGACCGTAAAGACGTAGAATATGTCCGTTGCCCTTATATGGAGGCCGAGCGCTATCTTTTCCCTGCCAGCGGCTTCAAGCCTGGCGAGGAAAGACTTCCTCGCGTCAGGCTCCGTAGAGTCATTATATGCAAACTCCTCGATGTCGAAGTACTTTCCGCATTCGGCAAGGAAGCTCCCGCCGTTAAAATCGTTAAGGCTGTGTATGACCCTGTGCGTAGGCCATATGGTCATGCCTTCATCATCCATATTCGAGAAATACATCATAACGTAATTATACGGCTCAAGACCCGTCGGGTTAGTCTCTTTCTCCCTCATCATGTTCCTGTAATTGAGGGCCGTTTCATACCTGTGGTGTCCGTCGGCAATGAATAACGGCTTGCCCTTCATACCTTCCGCGATCTCGTTTATTATCCCCGGGTCGTCTACCCTCCACATGCGGTTCTCTATCCCATCATCGTCTTTTACGTCGATAATAGCCTTGACCCCTTTTGTGGCGCCGTCCAGGGCATGGTTGATGTTGAGGGCCGGCTCGGAGTAGAGCGAGAATATACAGCTCAAGTTCACATTGCATGCCTGCATAAGTTTCAGCCTGTCCGCCTTGGGGCCTGAAAGCGTCTTTTCATGCGGGTGGATGCCCTTGCCGAAATCAACCAGCCTGGCCAGGGCTATGAACCCCTTGCGGGTCTGCTTCTTTCCGTTCTTAAGCGCATAGGTCTGCGTGTAGTAGTATATGGCCGGTTTGTTATCCTTTGCGAGCACGCCTTCAGAGAGCCACTTTTTTAAATCCGCGGCGGCCCTGGTGTATTTGTCGTTGCCTTCGGTATCTTCCGGGCTGGCCTTGCTCAAGATAAGCCTGATTACGTTGTTCTGATGCCTTGAATAAAATTCATCCTGCTTCTTGGGCGAGATAACGTCGTATGGAGGGGCCATGACCTTATTAAGGTCGCCCACCTTCTCTTCGTTATAAAGCACTCCGTTAAAAGGCATTATTTCGGCCATAAACAACTCCCATCTTAAGAAGATTTATATGTGGATTAGAATTTATAAATTTACTATTCCATGGAAACAAAGTCAATGGAAAAAGGTCTATCGAAAGAGCGCCTTTCTGTTTCTAATCAGAAAATTCCCTGTGGCTGTCCCGGCCCGTTCTTCGAGCGGGCCCTACACGAAAAACCCCTCTCCCCATTTGCGGAGAGGCTGGGTGAGGGGAATATTTAACCAGATTGCTTCGCCCCGCTCGCAATGCATATTCAATCAGGCGCGGGCATAAGCATCTCAGGCTGGATCAAGCTGACAGCGCCGCCGAGGAGCATCTCGAATATGACCAGAGCCGCTATTATGACAATGAGCGTATTTTTATTAAGTTTAAACAGCGTCCCGAAGGCGAACCACCAGAGGGCGGCAGTCCATAAAAAGAATATAGTCACAATCGAGATGGCCCCGTGTATGAACGGGTGCGACTTGGCAATGAAGTTGAACATGACCCCGAAACCGAAATAATGATAGTCTACTACCGATGTAAGAAGGATGTATAAAAAATTCGGCACAGCGCAGAGCATTACCGCGGCAAACACCTGCTTGAATTTTATTGACGGCGTCCTCTTATTTACAAAATACACGAACGCCGATTCGACAAAAGGGATGGTGAGAAAGGCCAGGGTGAACATGAACGCCATGGAACTTAAAAGTAATATCGAATATAAGGGGGTCAGTGAGCTGAACGGCTCCTGCTTTAACAACGGGATCGTTCTCAAAAGAAACACGCCCAACGTAGCGTAGATAAGCACCCTCCCTTCGTCCTTGTACTTGCCCGCCAGGGATTCGAATACCTTCTGCGGCTCATATAATACCCTGTAGACGATCGAAAAATCCAAAAGCGCTCCTTTATGGTGCTGTCTTTACCGGCGGGCAGAACGCCCAGCCTGTCGTGTTTGGTTTAACTCCGGCTCGTTCACAAATGCCAAATTTACCCTATCTCCGCCAGCTCAAGCCTGTTCTGCCACCTTGCCTTCAAGACCTCTCTTACGCAGGCGGCCTCTCCATTGGCAAGCGCCTGATCTTTGTCGAAAAACCTGAACGCCTCCTCACGGGCCTTTTTAAGGAGGTTAAGGTCAGAGAGCGCCTCCGACGTCCTGAAGTCCGGCATACCTGCCTGACGCGTACCGATAAAATCCCCCGGGCCCCTGATATTCAGGTCCTCTTCGGCTATCCTGAACCCGTCCATGGTCTCTTCCATTATCCTAAGCCGCTTGAAAGTGTCTTCAGATTGAGTCCATGAGGCAAGGAGCAGGCATATCGACTTCTTTTCACCCCTCCCTACCCTTCCCCTCAGCTGATGGAGCTGGGCAAGGCCGAACCTTTCCGCGTGCTCGATAAGCATGACCGTGGCGTTTGGCACATCGACGCCGACCTCTATAACGGTCGTCGAGACGAGTATGTCGAGCTTCCTCGCCTTGAAATTACTCATCACAGCTTCCTTGTCCTCCGCCTTCATCCTTCCGTGGAGGAGGCCGGACTTGAATTCCGGAAAGATATCCCTCTGCAGGTGCGCCTGCATATTGGTGGCGTCCTTCAGGCTCAACTCCTCTGATTCTTCCACGAGCGGATATACAACGTAGCACTGGCTTCCCTGCGTAAGTTCCTGCCTGATTCGCGCATAGGCGCCCTGCCTGTCCTTCTCTTTGATGACCCGCGTAAGCACAGGGTGCCTGCCTGGCGGAAGCTCGTCAATTGTGGAGACGTCAAGGTCCCCGAATACCGTCATCGAAAGCGTCCTCGGGATCGGTGTAGCCGTCATTATCAGGATATCCGGGGAGACGCCGTCTTCCGAGCGGAAGCCTTTTTTCTTAAGCGCGGCCCTCTGGACAACGCCAAACCTGTGCTGCTCATCGATTACCGCAAGGCCGAGCTTATGGAACTCGACATCCTTCTGTATCAACGCATGCGTGCCTATCACCAGATCGGCTCCGCCTTCTTTTATACGGAGCAGCGCCTCTTTTTTTTCAGCCTTTGTCATGCCTCCAAGGAGCAGTACGGTTTTTATCCCAAGCCTGTCCGCGTACCTGTGTGTTGTAAGATAGTGCTGTTCCGACAATATTTCGGTAGGCGCCATTATCGCCGCCTGATAGCCCGCTTCCACGGCATTTAACGCTGAAATGAGGCTTACTATTGTCTTTCCCGAACCGACGTCGCCCTGAATAAGCCTGTTCATCGGATAAGGAGATTCCATATCCTTTTTTATCTCGTTTAAAACCCTCTCCTGAGCGTCGGTAAGCTTGAAAGGCAGCAGTCCTTTAAGCTTCGTCTCAAGCTCTCCCTGGCATTTAAAGGATATCCCACCTTCTTTTCTGGCCTGGTTTCTCTTAAGGGCCAGCCCAAGCTCAAGGAGGAACAATTCGTCGAAGGCAAGGGTCTTTTTGGCGAGCGCGGTCTCGTTAAGGCTTCCTCCGCCCGCCATATGAAGGATTCTAAAGGCGCTTGGCAGATCAAGGAGCCCGGCCCTTTCGATTATCTCAACGGGAACGCCGCCCACGGCATATTCTGAATATTGATCTACGATATTCCTTACCAGCTTCCTGACGGTTTTTTGATGGAAGTTCTCTATCTGCGAGTATACCGGCACAACACCTTTAAAGTTGCCCGGGCCATTCGCCTCTTCCTCATCGAAGGCCTCTGTGTCGGGATGTATCATCTCTTTCTGGTTGCCGAACAGAGCGACTTGCCCGAATATTATCAGTTTCTGTCCGTTCTTGAATCTGGATTTCATGTAAACGGATTTGAAGTTGAACCATTTAAGCTTGAGTATCGATGCCCCGTCTCCTACGGCAACCTCAAAGACGCGCCTCCTGCCGTACCTCGTCTCGCCTGATGCGAGAACTTCGCCGGTAGTAACTTCATTGGCCCCCGGCGTAAGCTCTTTTATCTTTTTTATCCTCGACCTGTCTTCATACCTTAACGGAAGGAAATAAAGTATATCCTCTACCGTCGCCAGCCCTTTTTTAACGAGCCTCTCGGATAACTTTGGCCCTATGCCTTTAACGAACCCAAGAGGGGTCTTTAAGGTATTCAGCTTATCCCTGACAACGCCCGCAGTCATCGTATATGGCCTGCCGGCATGCGGCCTCAGAATGGCGATCGAAAGAGATATCCCCTTCCCTACCCGCTCCCTCTTTTCTTCAGGCGTGAGCGCGTCAAAACCGGTGAAGGACGCTTTAAGCTCCTTCAAGGCGGTTTCCCGGTCAGCGGATAAACCCAGGGTCAATGCGTCGCCGCAGAGCTTCAAGACAAGCGGCTCTATTGATTTTACGGAATTAAGGTGATGGAAATTATCTTTGGAGGCGAATTTCAGCGGCTTGAGTATGGACTCTATTATCCCGGAGAGACGGCTCTCGGCATCGCATTTAGAGGTGTTTTCCTGCATCTTGAGAACCGGGTTTATCTCTACATCTCTACACGGGTTACAACCCCGTGAAGTTTATTTGTGGGGAGCTTATAGAATATAAGGAAAGTCGGGGTAAGCTTTTTTATCAAAGAGAATACCTTCCAGACGATATTGCTGGTGCTTATCTCCTCCACACCGTAGAAGATCGTCTTTTCATTAAGGCCGGCCTCTTTAAGTATC
>JACRET010000064.1 GCA_016218105.1 Deltaproteobacteria bacterium | reverse complement strand
CGAGAACGGCAATCCCGTTGAATACGGCGAGCCGCTCTTCCATGTCGAAGTATCGAAATAGTATTTAAGTAATAATATCTTATACTTAATCCAAAAAGTCTTCCGGCCTGGAATGAAAAAGGCCTTTTTATAGAAGGATTTTTTAAAATGTTCAACAAGATACTCATAGCAAACAGAGGCGAGATAGCGGTAAGGATAATACGGGCCTGCAAGGAGATGGGCATAAGGACGCTCGCCGTATATTCCGAGGCGGACAGGGAAGCCCTCCACGCCAGGTTCGCGGACGGCGCGATCTGCATAGGCCCCGCAAAAAGCGCTGACAGTTATTTGAATATCACCTCGCTTATAAGCTCGATGGAAGTAGCTGATGCCGAAGCCGTTCATCCGGGCTATGGATTTTTGGCGGAGAACGCCGGGTTTGCCGAGGCGTGCGAGAAGTGCGGTATAAAGTTTATCGGCCCAACGTCAGTGACCATGCGCCTGATGGGCAATAAGGTCCAGGCGAAGAAGACGGCCGAGGAGTTGAAGGTTCCGGTGCTCCCCTGGAGCAACCGCGCCCTTGCGGATGAAAAGGAGGCCATAGAGGTTTCAAAGAAGATCGGCTTCCCGGTTCTCATAAAGGCCGCAAGCGGCGGCGGCGGCAGGGGCATGAAGCTCGTGCATACGCAGGCAAGTTTAGCCAGCGCCTTCAATATGGCGAAGAGCGAGGCTATTTCGGCTTTCGGCGACGGCGAGGTGTTTATAGAGAGGTTCTGCGAGCTCCCGCGTCATATAGAAATACAGATAGTAGCCGATGAGCACGGCAACGTAATACATCTGGGAGAGCGCGAGTGCTCGATACAGAGAAGGCATCAGAAAATACTTGAGGAATCACCGTCCCCGCAGGTCGATGGGAAGCTCCGCCACAGGATGGGCGAGGCGGCCGTAAAACTCGCCAAGGGAATAGGGTACACGAACATAGGTACTGTAGAGTTCCTCCTTGATAAGAATAAGAACTTCTACTTCATGGAGATGAACACGAGGGTGCAGGTGGAACATCCCGTAACAGAGCTGGTGACGGGAGTAGACCTTGTAAAAGAGCAGATAAAGATAGCTATGGGCCAGAAGCTTGCCCTTAAGCAGAAAAACGTCACCTTCACGGGCCATTCCATAGAGTGCAGGATTAACGCCGAAGACCCGAAGTCGTTCCTGCCTTCTCCCGGCAAGATCACCGAGCTTGTGCTCCCTGGCGGCCCTGGCGTCAGGATAGATACGGCCATTTACTGCGGCTATAATGTGCCGCCTTATTATGATAACTTACTCGCGAAGCTCATAGTCCATGCCGCGACAAGGGCCGAAGCTATAACCCGGATGACGAGGGCCTTGGAAGAGTTCCACATCGCCGGGATCAAGACCAATATCCCATTGCAC
This sequence comes from Deltaproteobacteria bacterium, assembly GCA_016218105.1. Lineage (GTDB taxonomy): Bacteria > Desulfobacterota > GWC2-55-46 > GWC2-55-46 > GWC2-55-46 > GWB2-55-19. Next base: position 2,120 of record JACRET010000064.1, on the reverse strand, counting down.
CTTAAGATAATGAAAGACCATGATTTCATAGCCGGAAAAACCGACATAGACTTCCTGAGCAGGTTTACATAGGGTATGAGCGGACATAAAGCATGATTTTTTAAGAAAACCCCCTTTCAAGGGGGTTTTCTTTTGTGGCAAAGCCGGTTTTTTTGAGGTAAAATATCATTTTCAAGCTGCTTTTCAATATGGTAGCCATTTTTTGAGGCTGATAAGGATGCAGATGGGAAAGTGGAGGCTCATACAGGACCCGGACTTGAGGGGCGCCGACAACATGGCAAAAGACGAGGCGATACTGCGCGCCTCCGACTTTGGGGCCGTAGAGTTTTCCACACTGCGCATCTATGGTTGGAGATATCCCACCATTTCCGTCGGCTACATACAAAACCCATCACAACTCCTTGATTTCGGCATCCCTGTCGTGAGGAGGATCACCGGCGGCAGGGCTGTGCTCCACGATCAGGAGCTTACCTATTCCATTACAGTCAACAGCGAAAGTCCGCTTTTTTCCGAAGGCATAACAGGCGCGTACTCTATTATAAGCAGGTGCATAATAAACGCCCTGGGTGAAATTGGTGTCGAGGCCAGCTTCTCAAGGGGAACCAGGATAATCGGAAAGGAAAAAGACGCGTGTTTCCATGCTCCGTCCCGATATGAGGTGCTTGTCAACGGCAGAAAGCTGGTGGGGAGCTCGCAGAGGCGGTTTAAAAACGCTTTTCTCCAGCACGGTTCGATACTGTTCGGTGTAAACGGGGATCTGAACGCCCGTGTCTTCGGGGGGGATGTAGTGCATAGGATGGCATGGGTCGGCGAGTTTTCGACGATTGACAGGGACGCATTTAGAAGTATATTGATAAACAAGATGGCAGAGGGCCTGGGAGCCGATTTCATGGAGGAAGGGCTCAATGAGACGGAAGAGGCGCTTAAAGACGACCTGGCATCCTCTAAATATTCAAAACCTGAATGGAACCACTCCTGCGTAAGGAGATATAAGGACGGCCAGCCGTTCATTTCGGCCTCCAGAAAGTAAAAACTTTAACGGGCGTGATTTCCGCCGAACATCCGACTAAAAATGGCGCTTAAAGAAAAAATACTGGATAGGGCCCAGAAGTTCATACAAAAGGGCTATATAGAAAAGGCTCTGATCGAATACAAGGCCGCCGCCGACATCGACCCGAGGGATATCTCCATCCGCTTGAGGATCGGAGACCTCTATGTAAAGATGGGCAGGAAGCCTGAGGCGATCAAGGAATATACCGAGGTCGCAAAGGCCAACAGCCAGAGGGGTTTTTATCTAAAGGCGATAGCCGTATACAAACAGGTGCTGAAACTGGATGAAGGCAACCTGGAAGTCCATTATAAGCTGGCCGAGCTCTACACAAAGCAAAGGCTCATGGCTGACGCCATTGGCGCCTACTCTGTCATCGTAAGCTCCTTCGAGAAGAAGGGCAAAACGAGCGAGGTGATGGAGCTGCTCAAGAAAATGATAGAAGTAGACCCCGAGAACGTCGGCGTAAGGCTCAAGCTCGCGGACCTTTACCAGAAGCTTTCATTCGATAAGGACGCATTAATTGAATACAACTGGATATTCAATAAATTAGTGACTCAAGGGCAATTCGACAAGGCTGAGAAGATTTACCTCGGCCTTTACCATTCAAGGGCAAGAGAGGCCGGGATACTTGAAGGCCTTGCCGACCTCTATAAAAAAAGGAATGACGAGAACCAGTTCATAAGGTTTTCGAAGAATCTTTTTGAGGTCTACAAAAGCGCCGGCGATAACGCGAACGCCAGCGCTGTTTGCCGGTCAATACTTGAAACAAGGCCCGATGACAGCGAAAGCTTAAGGTTCCTGAAATCCATATCCAGGCCTGAATCAAAAGAAGCCCCCTCGAAGCCGATAGAAAAAGCCGAGGCGCCGCTTCTGGAATTTCCTCAAGTCGCGGTCGAAATAAAATATGAGGAGCCTCTTAAGGCCGAAGTGGCTGCCCCCGAGCAGGCGCCCAGGGCGGCGGACGTGGAAACTCCCCTCATATCCTGGCCTGAAGAAGAGATCGAGATATCTCTGGAGGGCTTTGGCGAGGGAGAAGAACAGAAGTTTGAGGAAGCATTCAGGAGAGAGG
>JACRET010000007.1 GCA_016218105.1 Deltaproteobacteria bacterium | reverse complement strand
GCAAAACAACGTACAACAGCCCTGAATTTAGCCTCTGCGATTTTTGAACGGCTGTAATACCTATTTTTCTTCAGCATTTCGGAAGCTTACCACATTTCTCAATGTCGTTTGCTTCCTAAGACCCTTATATAAGGGCAGGGCGCCTACGCGAGGAGGTTTAGGGCGCTTACGGCTACGATCACGGCGATTACGGCTACACTTGCGGCTATCTCGAATACGGTCTTCTTTTTCATTTCTTTCTTCTCCTGCTCTTTGATTGTTAGATCACGAAGTTGATGGCGCTTACGGCTACGACGGTCACTATCACTGCGAGGCTCGCAACGGTTTCGAATATCGACTTTTTCATTTTTTTCCCCCTTTCTCTTTAAGTTTGCTTACATTACGAAGTTTACAGCGCTTACGGCTACGAGGGTCACTATCACGGCGAGGCTCGCTACGGTCTCGAATATCTTTGTCATTTTGTCTTCTCCTTTTGTTTTCGGTTTGTGTTGCATCTTATGGTTCCATTATACTCATCCAGTATTAGAGGATTATTAGACAGGGATTTTGCAAGGTTGAAATAATTACATAGGGTAGAAGTTAAGTAAAATCAACAGGTTAGGCTCGTCGCCCTTTCGGGGCTGGAGGCGGATATGTCTGAAAAGATGACCCATTTCGGGAACAGAACAGTCCCCGAGGAGAAAAAAGAGGCGCTCGTAAGGGAGGTATTTGACTCCGTCGCAAGCAAGTACGACCTCATGAACGACCTCATGTCAATGGGGACGCACAGGATATGGAAGAGGCTTGTAGCTCAAGAGTCGGGGCTTAAGCCCGGAGAGACCGCCATAGACGTCGCAGGCGGCACGGCGGATATCTCTCTCCTCATGGCAGAGAGGGTGGGCGAGGCCGGCTCGATCGTCGTCTTCGACATAAACCACGAGATGCTGAAAGTCGGGCAGGAGAAGTGCATCGACCGGGGGTATTTGAAGAACATCAGGTTCGTCCAGGGAAACGCAGAGGAGATAGCCTTCGAGGACAATACCTTCCACTGCGCGACCGTCGGCTTCGGCATAAGGAATGTGACGCACCTGGACAGGGCCTTTTCCGAGATGGCCCGCGTCGTCAAACCCGGCGGCAAGGTAATATGCCTCGAGTTCTCGCACCCGGAGAGCAAGCTATTCGGCAAGCTCTATGACATGTATTCGTTCTCGTTCCTTCCGGCGGTCGGCGAGTTCATTACCGGGAACAGGTCCGCTTACGAGTATTTGCCGGAGTCGATCAGGAAGTTCCCGCCGCAGGAGGAGCTTAAGAAGATAATGGAGGGCGTGGGGCTCTTTAAGGTCAGGTACTACAACCTCTTTAACGGCATCGCCGCGGTCCACGTCGGCGTTAAGGTGTAAGGATGGAAAGGGAAGCCCTGAAAGAGAAGATAAGGGAGAAGCTCGTTAAATCCATGAGAGCGCCCTTGAAGGCGATCCCGCTCTGGATGGAGGCGATCGGCGTCGGGGTCTTTATCGCGCAGATAGTGGACGCGCACCCGAACTTCAAGGAGCGCCTCGGAGAGATAGACGACAAGGTCTTCATGTTCGAGGCCAGCGACATCGGCAAAAAGTTCTTCCTCCATATAAAGGACAAGGAAGTGAAGGTCGTCCCGCACATGCTCCGCGCTCCGGACGTCGAGATGAAGGGGGAGGTAAAGGTGCTGGTCGACGTGCTCACCGGCAAGGAAGACCCGGACACGGTCTTTTTTTCACGCAAGTTAGAGATAAGCGGCGACACGGCTGTGGCTATACACTTCAAGAATATTCTGGCGGGGCTGGGGTAGAGAAATTTTTCAGGGTGCATTCTGACAGTTTAACCAGAAAACCGGCGACTTTTTTTCTTATTTTTTTAATTTTTTTGAATGAAATTTTCAAGATTTTAGCTGGAGAAAAAACTGAAGAAATAGTAGGTAGGGTGGGCTCCGCCCACCGTTTAATTATTTGGTGTCTTTGTAAAATACCCTTTTGCGCGCTCCGCGCGCTTTCGGCGATGGCTCCGAGCGCTTTCTTCCTCCCCCATCCGCTCGCGCACCCCTTAGAGCGCTTCGCGTCTAATCCTCCCCGGCGCGCTCGCATCTTCCTCCCTTCGGCGCTCTCCGCCATGCGCCCGTGTATTGGTAAAACAGAACAAAAGTCAAAATCTCCCCTCCCCCCGCCCTCTCCCACAAGGGGAGAGGGGGAACTTCTTGCGGGTTTTGTTTTTCAAAACACCCAGGCATGGGGTGAGCGACCTTAAGGGAGGAAGCCATATGAGCGAGCCGGGGAAGTAAAAAGGCGCGACAGCGCCCTAAGGGGCGAGCGAATGGGAGGGGGAGGGCGGAGGGAGCGAAGCCCCATGCCGAAAAAAAGCCCGGCAGGGCGCAAAGGGCTTTAGGCAACAGCGCATGTTTTTTAAGAAGATAGAACAGCCCCATCATAAAAATAAAAGGCTATTTATAATCACGAACCTCTGGGTTCAGGTTGCAAACTTGAGCCCGCAAAGGGTGAAAATTACAAAGCGCCCGCCGGATTTTATCCGGCGGGCGCTTTGTTTTAAAAAGGCGGAAGCAATGCCCCCGCTCCTACTCGAAGACTATCTCCTTTATATTCTTCGCCGCTATCCTGTACGTACCGAAGCTCGTGACCCCGAGGAGCCTCTCGTCGCTCTCCAGGCTCACGGCGACGACGTCGCCGTTCTTCAATGTCACCTGAAAGTCCGACCTGTTGCCGCTACCGCTGTTCATGGAGGAGAGCTTCTTCACCTTCTCGAAGGAGATGGTCACAAGCCCCTTGCCGCGCACCCCGGTGAAAAAGACGTTCCCCTCCCAGCTCGCGTGCGAGACCTTTGTAGCGACGTCCTGGTCGTCCCGGACCGTGGCCTTGAAGTCTATCTCCGGGGTCGGCACCTCCGGCCCCGGCGGCTTTGCCATGGCCACCAGCAGTACCCAGAAAAAAAGAAGGGGGGCGATTTTCAGGACTCTCCTCATCGGGAAACCTCCGCGTATTAAGTCATTGTCAAGAGTCAGTGTCGGGTGGAGAGCACGAACCCCTATTATTATCAGGCAGAAGGGCGAAAAGTCAAGGGATAAAGGCCGCGTCCCGCTTCGAAAGGCCTTGTAATCGTTGACAAACAGCCTTATCTGGCTTATAATTTCAATCTATGGCCTCGCGAATCAACTTTGTAGACCTGTACTCCTTCTTTAACGAGCTCGACGCATCCGTCATCGAGACGCTTCTGGAGGACTACAGCATAAGCTGTTCCATAAGGACGCTCGGCCCCATCCGCTTCTCGACGGACACCTCCAATTATCAGGAAAAGCGCATCTCGGTTGAGTCGGAAAAGATCGAGAACGCGAGGAAGATCATAATCGACGCCATAAGGAGCGGGGTCATATCGAGAGAGGGCAAGTTCAGGGCCTGACAAGCCAGGGCTCCCGCCGGATACCGCAGTTTTACCTGAGGACGCCTCGCGCGCGCACCGTATTAAATCATAAGATTCCCTATGGCAGGACAGCCCCCTCTCCCCTTGTGGGAGCAAATCCCGCCTTCACGCTCGTCACCCGGAACGTAGACGGCCCCCATTCGCTCGCCGGAAGCCGGAAACGTCCTTGAGATACACGGCTCTATCCGGGCGTTAAGGCGTATTGAGCGCGGAAATTCAAGCGAGAAGAGGGATGTGCCGATAGAAATACTACCGCATTTCGTAGTTGTGGAATTTGCATCTTCAAATAAGTATAATATCAAGGCCCCGGAGAGGGCTTGCGGTTTTTGAAAACCAGAATTGTTCAGGCTGTTCAAAAAGCTCCAGATGCGAGGCGTCGAGGAGCGAGACACGAGGCGTACTTTTTTGTACGCCGCAGTGATGAGCGACGAAGATAACAAAGCAGATGGACTTTTTCAGCGGCCTGCCTAAAATCGAAGGACCCGAGGAGGAGAGATGAAGGTCTTCACCACCGCCATAAGGATCAAGTCGGGCGCCAAGACAGCAGAGGTGAATATCACCAGCCAGGTCGAGGCGGTAATCCTTGAGAGCAACGTCTACGAGGGCATGGCGCTGGTATTCACGGGGCATACGACGGCAAGCATACACCTCTCCAACGCGGACCGCGACCTCGAAGAGGACTTCCACAACCTCTTGAAGGAGATCGTCCCGAACAAGCCGGACTTCAGGCACAACAAGGGCGACTACGGCAGGAACGCTGACGCGCATTTAAAATCCGTGCTCGTGGGAAATAGCGTCACCGTCCCGGTCACCAAGGGGAGGCTCGCCCTCGGCCAGTGGCAGGCGATATACTTCTCCGAGTTCGACGGGCCGCGCTCCAGGCTCATCTCCATAAAGGTCTTCGGCGCCGCAGAGCCCGGAACGAACCCGTAGATGAGGGTCGTCGGGGGGAGCCTCAAGGGCAGGAGGCTCGCTTCTTTGAAGGGCGCTCCCATAAGGCCCACGTCAGACAAGGCCAGAGAGGCGATATTCAACATCCTCCCGAGGGGGTTCCCTTTCAAGCGCATACTCGACCTCTTCGCCGGGACCGGCGCTATGGGCATAGAGGCGATGAGCCGCGGGGGCGACGCAGTCACCTTTGTTGACGCGGACGCCGGTTCCGTCAATATCATAAGGAAGAACCTCGATGTCTGCGGCGTAAAAGAGGGGGCGCGGGTACTTAAGGGTGACGCCTTGAGGGAGCTTAACGCCCTTTCCCGTCGTGGAGAGGAGTTTGACCTGATATTCGTCGACCCGCCGTATAACACCGCTTTATTCGAAGAGAGCTTGAAAGAGATAGGGAGGCTCGGCCTGCTTCGCGCCGAAGGCACGCTCGTTGCCGAGACCTCGAAGAGGTCTCCCCTTGGCGCGGAGGTCCCCGGACTTGTCCTTTGCGACGAGCGCAGGTACGGAGACACGCTCGTATATTTTTTCAAGAGGCGATAATGGCGATAAAGCACATAGGCGTATACCCCGGCACATTCGACCCTATTACAAGGGGTCACCTCGATATCATAGAGAGGGGCTTAAGGCTCTTCGACCTCCTCATCGTCGCGGTCGCCGAGAGCCAGTCAAAGGGGCCGCTCTTCGATACGGAGGAGAGGCTCGAAATATTAAGAGGGGAGCTTAAACGCTATAAAAACATAAAGGTCGAGTCCTTCGACTGCCTCCTCATCGACTACATGCGGCAGAAGAAGGCGACGACGGTCCTCCGGGGCCTCCGGGTCATATCGGACTTCGAGTACGAGTTCCAGATGGCGCTCATCAACAGGAAGCTCGACCCATCGATTGAGACGGTCTTCATGATGACCGCCGAGAGCTACGCGCCTTTAAGCTCAAGGTTCATAAAGGAGATCGCGAGGCTCGGCGGCGACCTCGACGCCTTTGTCACGCCGAATGTCGCAAAGAGGTTGAAGGAAAAATTCGGTCTATCCGGGAAGAGGCAAAAAGGAGCAGGCAGATGATCAGGCTTTCAGAGAGGCTTTCAGGGTGCGAGGAGTCGGTGACGCTCGCCATTACCGCAAAGGCCAAGGCGCTTAAGGCCTCCGGCAGGGACATAATAGGCTTCGGCGCCGGCGAGCCCGACTTCGACACGCCCGATAACATAAAAGAGGCGGCGATAAAGGCGATAAGGGACGGCCAGACCAAGTACACGGCCGTCGGCGGCATAAACGAGCTCAAGGACGCGGTCATCGCCAAGTTCAAGAGGGACAACTCCCTCGCCTACGGCAGGGACGAGATACTCGTATCCTGCGGCGGCAAGCACTCGATATACAACCTCTTCCAGGCGATATTGAACCCCGGCGACGAGGTCATAGTCCCTGCTCCGTTCTGGGTCTCGTACCCTGTCATGGTCTATCTCGGGGGCGGCACGGCGAGGATAGTCAAGACCAGTGAGAAGGACGGCTTCAAGATGTCGCCCGGGGCATTCAGGGCCGCGATAACGGAGAAGACAAAGGCGGTCGTCATAAACAGCCCGTCGAACCCGACAGGCGCGGCGTATACGGCCGACGAGCTTGCAGATATAGCGAAGATAGCGCTTGAGAAAGACCTCCTTATCATATCGGACGAGATATACGAGAAGCTCACATACGACGGGTTCCGTTCGTCATCCATCGCCTCCATCTCGGATGATGTAAAGAAGAACACCGTGGTGCTTAACGGCGTATCAAAGACCTATTCCATGACAGGCTGGAGGATAGGCTACGCGGCAGGCCCCAAGGCGATAATACAGGGCATGACGAACATACAGAGCCAGTCTACCTCGAACCCGACGTCGATCAGCCAGTGGGCGGCGGTAGAGGCGCTTAACGGCCCGCAGGGGATATTGGACACGATGGTAAAGGAGTTTGAGAAGCGCAGGGACGCGATGGTAGACGGGTTGAACGCCATAAAGGGCGTCGGCGCGCGGAGACCCGAGGGCGCGTTTTATGTCTTCGCCAATATCGGCGGCGCGCTCGGCAAGAGGGCGGGCGAGAAGACCGTAAAGGGCTCGGCGGATCTGGCGAACTACCTTTTGGACGGCGTAGGTGTGGCTGTCGTGCCCGGCGAGCCGTTCGGGGACGACTCGTTCATAAGGCTCTCTTACGCGACCTCGATGCAGAACATCGTCAAGGGTGTGGAGAGGATAAAGCAGGCGATAGAGGGGCTTAAGTAGGCAAGCGGTAAGCCCCTCCCCTTTACCATCTATGTCATTGCGAGGAGCGTAAGTCTCGTAGGGTGCGCTCTGCGCACCAGTGCTTCATCCCATAAATTCAAAAGGCGCGGTCTTCGCCGCGCCTTTTTTTATCTCTCCTCCCTGAATATCTCCGCCTCGAAGGTGAAGATCGTCGCCCCTTCCTTCCAGGCGTCCGGCTTGAGTCCCGCTTTCAAGCATGTATTCCTGAGAAACTCAACTCGGTCGAACCCGCATTCTGTCGCTACCTGCGGGAGCAGGACCCCACGGTTCGGCCCCTTTATGATATAGAGCCCGTGTCTGCCGACCTCTATCTCGGATACGTCCGATATTTCTTTTAAAGGCGACAATACCGATATCTCGATCCATACCCCGTCGAGCTCTGTCTTATCGAGCCGGGCGAAGCGCGGGTCATTGGTGGCCGCGGCCACGGCCATGTCCGTGATCGTCTTGAAGAGAGGGTTCGGGGAGGCGAAGGTGCCGATACAGCCGCGTAAACTCCCATCGCCGTTGTGGATGGTGACGAACGCGCCGCTATCTGCGGAAAGCGCGCCGTGGTTGCCGTCGAACGAAGGGTTCGGCGTGCGTTTTACGCGCGCCTCGATAGTCGAGCGCGCAAGCTCAAGTAAAGTCTTTTTTTCAGCTTCGGTCAGCATTTCATTTCTTGCCTGGGTCTCATTTTTCCTGATATTATCATATAATCTTCGCTCAAAGCAAACGCCGAAGGGGTTGCTGAAAAACTCTAAATTTATTCAGGCTGCTCAAAAAGCTCCAGATGCGAGGCGTCGAGAAGCGAGGAGGGAGGCGTACTTTGTATGTACGCCGCAGTGACGAGCGACGAAGACAACAAAGCAGATGGACTTTTTAGTAGCCTGAATGGGAGACCGATGAAGGATAGAGAGAAACTTAAAAAGGAGATTCGGGTGCTCCTCAAAGAGCGCGACGCGATCATGCTCGCCCACAACTACCAGCGGGATGAAATTCAGGAGATAGCCGACGTGACCGGCGATTCACTCGCTCTTAGCCAGACCGCGGCGGAGTCTCCGAAAAAGGTGATAGTCTTCTGCGGCGTTCACTTTATGGCTGAAAGCGCGGCGATACTCTCCCCTCAAAAGACAGTGATACTCCCGAGGATGGACGCGGGTTGCCCCATGGCCGAGATGATCACTCCGGAAGACCTTATCAAAGAAAAGGAGAAAAGACCAGGCGTGCCGGTCGTAGCGTATGTGAACACAAGCGCGGCCGTAAAGGCCTTGAGCGACATCTGCTGTACTTCGGCGAACGCGGTGAGCGTCGTGAACTCCCTTCCGGAAGAGAGCGTCTACATGATACCGGACAAGAACCTCTCCCATTATGTGTCTCTGACCGCGAAGAAGAAAATGGAGTGGTGGAACGGGTTCTGCCCCACGCACGAGAGGCTAAGGCCAGCGGAAGTCATAAAGGCGAAGGAGAAAAACCCCGGCGCGGTATTCGTCTGCCACCCGGAGTGCAACCCCGAGGTCGTCAAACTCGCCGACCACGTATGCTCGACATCAGGCATGTATAAGTACGCGAAAAAGACGGAGGCCAGAACGATAATCGTCGGGACTGAAGAGGGGATACTCTACAAGCTCCGTAAGGAGAACCCGGATAAAAATTTTATTTTGCCGTCGAGGTCCCTCATCTGCCCTAACATGAAGCTAACGGCCCTTGAGGACGTGTTTGAAGCGTTGACGGAGATGAAGAATATCGTGACGGTCCCGGAGGACGTCCGCTCAAAGGCCAAGGCGACGCTTGACAGGATGCTGAAGGTGCCGAGGGATTTCTGAAAAATATGATGGATTTATATTTAAATAAATAGTATAAAAATCAAAAAAGGATTTTGAGGTCTCTTTATGGCAAAATTAGAGTTTGTCAAAGTAATTCGAGATCCAATCCACGGCTATATCCATCTTACAAATCTTGAATTATCCATTATTAATACTAAAATTTTTTCACGCCTTCGTAATATCCAGCAAAGTGCAACAGCATATCTAACATACCCTTCTCATACAGTAAATCGATATACTCACAGTTTAGGTGTGATGGAATTTGCATCAAAAATGCTACAAGCAGCTTTCGAGAGTACACCTCAAGATAAGTTGAAAAAATTCAGAAAAGCTTTCTCAAAAGAGTTTAAGAGTGCCATGCCAGATGTTGAGTCAATGGCTTTTAAAATAGTACGACTTGCGGGCTTGTTACACGATATAGGGCATCTACCTTTTTCTCATCTCAGTGAGGGTGCTATCAAATCTCGCGAGGTTGAAATTTATAAAAAGGAACTAGCTGAATGGCGTGATTACACATCGTATGCCAAAGGGGGATTGCATGAGTTTGCAACATATCAAATTATAAAGACTAATAAAGAAGGGTCTTAGGAAGCAAACAAGGTTATAAAGGGGTCTTGCGGAACATTTTTAACAGTTCCAAATATATGTTATCGCATCTGAGATTGAAACGAAACTCAGTTTCCTTCAGGTGCAGGTAGAAAGTATGTTTGTGGAG
>JACRET010000063.1 GCA_016218105.1 Deltaproteobacteria bacterium | reverse complement strand
TTGCCAGCGCATTTGAAGCATCCCGCAGTCCTTCCTGCAGAAAAAAAAAGGGCAGGCCCAAAGGCCTGCCCTTTCTAAACCTGTCTGACCGCTAAACAGCGATTAGAAGTTTGCTGTGAGCATGAGGTAACCCCAGCTCTGATTGTCTCCATCTACAGCAAGACCGTCACCGGGGATAAAGTACGATCCACCGATTTCAGCTGTTACGGCGTTGTTGTACTTGTAGGTGGCTGTTACATCAATTTCGCTGCCTACTGAGTCATCCGCGCCTGAGGCTACTTCGTTCTTTGTGAAGTTCCAGTATGCGGCATAGAGCGATGTCTTCTCATTAAGAGCGGCAGTGGCGTTTACGCTGAATGCCATGAGATTGCTCCATGAATTGGCGCCGCTTACATCGGCATAACCGAAGTGAGCATGGTTCGTCGGGAAGAGGTCTGTCCAGTTATCATTAGATGTGGCGTCTGTGCCGTCATCGCCTGAGCCGTAATCAAACTCCGCGCCTACCCTGATCTTTGTGGGTGTCGGGAGGTTGTAGCCTACCTTCGCCGCGAAAGCATATGCGCTGATGTCAACAGTGTCTGACTCCTCGCCGAACTGATAAGGCAGTTCGAGTGTGTAGTCAAGGCCTGCCGCCGAGCCCTTTACTCTGGCGCCGAGGGTGTAGCGTGTAAGAGCCGTGCCGTTTGACTGGTGGATAAGATAAAGGTCAACGGTGTTGTTCGGGACTACCTGCTTGAGTGTCGCGTATACTCCGTTCAATACTGTATCGTCATTGAGCGTGGCGTCCGTATCAACTGAATCCTCGTCTACTGTGGCGAGGAATACGTCTACATTGACAGCGTCCGTACCGTAAACGATCTTGGCAGCGTCAAAGGCCCTGCCATTGTTTGACCAGCCGAATGAGCCGATGATTCTCTCATCGCCGTACGCAAGCTCCTGGCGTCCGACCTTTAAAGTAACCGGTGTGCCCAGGACGTTGTTGATGTTGAGAAAGGCCTCATGGAGGTCAACGGTGTTGTTTGTGGATGATGCATCGGTAAGAAGTGCGCCTGAGCCGTTCTGGCCCCATGTCCTTGTATCCTGAAGGGTGACCTTTACGGATGTGTCATCTGTAGCCTTGGCGTTGGTTGTGAGCCTTACTCTCTGAGTCCAGGCGGCCCTGCTGTCAGAAGTGTTATCAGTGAAATCTACGTTGTTCCTGTATTCACCCCTGAGCCTGTACTGCCCACTTAATGTAACATCTGCTGCACTAGCGGGTACTACCCATGCAGCGGTTATAGCAGCTGCAAAAACCGACAACAAGATTCTCTTCATCCCTTCTTCCTCCTTCTTATTTGAGATAGTTATTACTGCCCTGGTGAATTAAGCGCTGCCTTTGGCAGCGCTCTGATACTCAGATGTCAGACTACGCGAAGAATGCAAGTGACTAAGTCGGCAAATTCAGAAAGAATTGTACGCATCCATCTATCCGGCACAACGGTAACAGTTCGACATGGAGAAAGACAAATTTTTTTGAAACCTTTTTTAAGCTCCGTATTTTATTTGGTTATTTTATCTTTTTGGGGCTTTCCAGGACGGGCGCTTTTACAGCGCAGACCCCTCCTCTTAAAATGCAATACTCTTATACACAACCTTAATAAGGCTGTCAAGTATTTTAGTATACCGCTTTAAAAATTTATTTTTATGAGTTTTATCATATACTGTACGCACATTTCAATACAAAAAACGCATTTTTCTTCTTTATTAGTAAAAATAGTCCGGGCGAGGTTAAACCACGCCGGCTTTTATGAGGTCGTGCATATGCACCACCCCTACAATTTCCCCGGCCGCGGTCCCATCGCTGACGAACAAAGATGTGATTGAAAACTCTTCCATTATTCTAAGGGCCGCTTCCGCGAGGTCGGTTGTCGATATCCTTTTAGGATCTCTGGTCATAACGTCCTCCACCCTTTTGCCAAGGATATCCCCTCCCCTTTCAAGGGCCCTTCTCAAGTCGCCGTCCGTGACGACGCCTATGAGCTTTCTGCCTTTAAATACCCCGGTAAGACCCATCCTCTTGGCGGTCATCTCGAGTATCGCGTTTTTCATGGTCGTGCCGGCCGCGACACGGGGCATAAGGCCGCCGTGGTGCATCAGTTCCTCAACCCTCATCAGCTTCCTGCCCAGGCTGCCGGCCGGATGCAGGTTCGCGAAGTCCTCCGCCTTGAAACCCCTCTTCTCAAGGAGCGCTACCGCCAGGGCGTCTCCCATCGCGAGGCAGGCCGTGGTGGACGCGGTAGGCGAGAGCCCCAATGAGCAGGCCTCTTCCTTGACGCCCACATCGAGCGCGCAATCCGCGTAGCGCGCGAGAGTAGAGTTCTTCTTGCCGGTCATCGCTATCATCTTGACGCCCATCCTCTTAACTACGGGCACTATCTTTATTATCTCCTCCGTCTCGCCGGAGTTCGATATCGCGATAAGGATATCGTTCTTCATCAACATGCCGAGGTCCCCGTGGACGCCTTCGGCTGGGTGAAGGAAGAAAGACGATGTCCCGGTCGAGGCCAGGGTGGACGCTATCTTCTGGCATATTATGCCGCTTTTGCCCATGCCGCTTACCACGACCTTGCCGCTTATGGAGAGTATCATGTCGACGGCCTTCGCAAAATTACCGTCCAGTCTCCTGATGAGCGACTTGACCGCGCGGGATTCTATATCAAGGACGCGTTTCGCGGTTAATATGGAGGCGTCTCTTTTCATATGTTATTTCCGCCTGACGACACTGTCGATGGCGATGATCTCTTCAATGATGCCTTTTACATCCTTAAGCCCTATCGAGTTAGGCCCGTCGCAAAGCGCAGCGTCGGGAAAGGGATGCACTTCCATGAATATCCCGTCCACCCCTACGGCGGCGGCCGCTCTGGCCAGATATCTCGCCATATCCCTGTCGCCGCCGGAAGACGCGCCCATGCCGCCCGGCCTCTGGACGGAGTGCGTCGCGTCAAATACCACGGGAAAACCGAAAGACCTCATTATGGGAAAAGCCCTGTAATCGACGACGAGGTTATTGTACCCGAAGCTTACGCCGCGCTCGGTGATTATGATATTGTCGTTCCCTGTTGAGAGGGCTTTTTGTATGGACTGGTTTATGTCTGCGGGGGCCATGAACTGGCCCTTCTTTATGTTAACGATCTTATTGCTGCGCGCGGCCTCCAGGATAAGGTCTGTCTGGCGGCAAAGAAAGGCGGGTATCTGGATTATATCGGCGACCTGAGCCACCTCCGCCACCTCTTCCCTGCAATGGACATCGGTCAGCACCGGGACCGAGTACTCCTCTTTGACCCGCTTGAGTATCTTAAGCCCTTCCGCCATGCCCGGGCCCCGGAAGGACTTTACGGAAGTCCTGTTGGCCTTGTCATACGACGCTTTAAAAACAAAAGGCACCTTGAGGTCGGATGTGATGCGCTTAAGCTCTTCGGCGGTCTTGAAGGCAGCCGCCTCGCCCTCTATGACGCACGGGCCCAATATAAAAAAGAGACCCTCGCCGGAACCTATGGAAAAGTCCTTGAGCTTAATCTGCTTCATTATGCAAAAGTAGCTTTCTGGGTTTGCGCGCGGAAGGGCTGGGGGCCTTAACGGCTTTTTTCCCGGCTCCCTTCTTCTTTGAGGCCTGCGCCTTTTGTGAAAGGACGGATTTTATAAACCCGCGGAAGAGCGGATGCGGCTGCATCGGGCGGCTCTTGAATTCAGGATGGAACTGGCAAGCCACGAACCAGGGATGGTGCTTGTATTCCATTATCTCTACCAGCGACTCATCGGGAGAAAGCCCGCAGAACTCGACCCCGATTTTCTCAAGGGCTGGCCTGTAGTTATTATTTACCTCAAACCTGTGCCTGTGCCGTTCGCTTATCTCGGCGGCGGCGTAGGCCGCATATGCCTTGGAGCCTTTCTTAAGCACGCACGGATAAGCCCCCAGCCTCATGGTTCCGCCCTTGGCGTTTATCCCCCTCTGCGTATCCATTATATCTACGACCGGGTCAGGCGTTTCAGGGTCGAACTCCGCTGAGTTCGCGTGCTTTAAGCCGCAGAGGTTTCTGGCCAGCTCGATTATCGCCACCTGCATGCCGAGGCATATCCCGAAGAACGGCATCTTGTTTTCCCGGGCGTACTTGATGGCTGATATCTTGCCCTCTACGCCGCGGTTGCCGAAGCCGCCGGGTATCAGGAGGCCGTCGATATTTTTAAGTATCGGGAGCGCGCCTTTCTTTTCTATGTCTTCCGAGTCGATGTATTGAAGGGTCACCTTGCAGCTATTCGCCAACCCGCCGTGAATAAGCGCCTCGTGCAGGCTCTTGTACGAGTCCTGGAGGTTTACGTATTTTCCAACGATGCCGATCGTTATCTCGCTCTTTGGATTATTCGCCTTCCGGGCTATCTCCTCCCACTGCTCAAGCTTGGGCGAGCGCGTCCATATGTTAAGGAGCTTTATTATCTTGTCGTCGAGCCCTTCGCGGTGGAACACAAGAGGAACTTCGTATATGCATTTTACGTCCTCGGCCGAGATGACGGCGTCCCTGTCGACGTTGCAGAAGAGCGCTATCTTGTTCTTAAGCTCGGACGTTAGCGGCCGGTCAGACCTGCAAAGGAGCACATCCGGCTGAATACCTATCTCGCGGAGCTTGTTTACGCTATGCTGCGTGGGCTTTGTCTTTATCTCGTGGGCCGTCGCTATATAAGGAAGGAGCGTCAGGTGCACATAAAGGACGTTCTCCTTGCCGAGGTCGAACCTTAACTGCCTGATCGCCTCCAGGAAAGGCAGGCTTTCGATGTCTCCGACCGTGCCGCCTATCTCGATGAGGGCGATATCGATATTATTTGCGAGGGTCAGGATTTTGCTCTTTATCTCGTCCGTTACGTGAGGGACTACCTGTACGGTACAGCCGAGGTAATCTCCCCTTCTCTCTTTCGTGATAATGGAGTCATATACCTGGCCAGTCGTGAAGTTGTTGCGTCTTGTGAGCTTCGCGGTAGTAAACCTCTCGTAATGCCCGAGGTCAAGGTCCGTCTCAGCCCCGTCGTCGGTTACGAAGACCTCGCCGTGCTGGAACGGGCTCATAGTGCCGGGGTCTACATTTATGTAAGGGTCGAGTTTTTGCAGGGTTATCGTAAGCCCCCTGGATTCAAGGAGCGCGCCGATCGACGCGATCGCCAGCCCCTTTCCGAGAGACGAGACGACACCGCCTGTCACAAATATGAATTTTGTCTTTATCTGCCTTTTTGGGTCGTTCATAAAGGTTTCGATTCTCCGGGCCTTATATAAAGGATGGTTGGATTTTGTATATCCTTTTAATATAACCTGAAAAGGGCTTGATTTTAAATAGTTTTTTACTTACGGATTATCGACCGCACCCGCTCCAGGTCTTCTGGCGTATCTACCGAGACCGGATTATAGCCGGTCTCTACAACCTTGATGCGAAAACCGTTCTCAAGCGCGCGGAGCTGCTCAAGGCTTTCCGCCTCCTCTAAAGGAGTTGGCCTAAGCCCTGAGAATTTCAGTAAAAAATCTTTCCGGTATACGTAAAGCCCTATGTGTTTATAGGGAGGGGTGCTGAGCTCTTTAAAGGAGGCCTTAGAGTAAGGCAGCGGGCTCCTCGAAAAGTAAAGCGCGAACCCGTCTTTATCTGTTACGACCTTCACTGCATTCGGATTATGGTACTCCTCTTCCTCGGTGATCCTTGTCTTAAGGGTGCACAGGGAGAGGCTTGGGTCATCGAGCATCGGCCTTATGGCCAGGTCTATCAGGCCAGGTTCCAGCAGAGGCTCGTCGCCCTGAAGGTTTACTATTATCCCGGCCGCCGTGCCTGAGGCCGCCTCGGCAATCCTGTCCGTACCGGACTTATGGAGGGGCGAGGTCATCGCCACCTTTCCACCGAAGGACTTTACCGCCTCGGCTATCCGCGCGTCGTCCGTGGCGACCGTTACCTCGCTGACCAGGCGCGACTCTTTCGCCCGCTCATAAACCCACTGTATCATGGGCTTTCCGCCGATATCCGCAAGCGGCTTTCCGTTAAGCCTTGTAGAGCCGTACCTTGCAGGGATAAACGCCGCGACGATCATCCACGTCAATATATCAAATCCAACTTTTATGTCAATAAAAAGAGGGCCGTGAGAACAAGAGTTTCGGATAACGAACCACCACGCAGGAAAGCTACGGGGTATAACCCCCGCAATATCCCATCCCTTCCCAATGGGCTGGTGGGATTACGGGGCAGTAAAATCCCCCTCACCCGCAGACTATAAGGATACCCTGCGGCAAAAAACAGGCACTTCCCCATTGACAGCAAGTAGAGCCTGTGTTAGTTTTTTAAATCTCATCATATATGCCGGAGTGGTGAAACTGGTAGACGCGCGGGACTCAAAATCCCGTACCCGAAAGGGTGTGTCGGTTCGAGTCCGACCTCCGGCACCAATGCTGAATCAGATTTCTGCGCTGTTTAGTAATAACGATGAGCTGTGCCCATACAAAATAGACTGTACCGAAGGGAGCTCTATGGCGAAAAAGAAAACCGAAGTAGCACCCACTCCAACGGGCGTGGACGAAAAAAGGCGAGCTTATGTCTCGCAAACAGACGTCCCGAACAACAGCTTGGAGGATGCCCTTCGTGTTCCTCGCGCCCTGATCGACAATTACGCTGGGAAGACAGCGACACCTCTTCAAGTTGCATCTGCGCTAAACATGACCCCTTCGTCAGGGACATTCCGCAATCTTTGCGGTTCAGCGATTGCGTATGGATTAACGGCGGGGGGTTACAATGCTAAAGAGATTACAGTCGAGCCTTTATCGAAGCGAATTCTTGCGCCACTCGCTGAAGGCGATGACTTGGTAGCTAAGCGGGAGGCAGCATTAAAGCCTCGCATACTTGGGGAGTTCATCCGTAAGTACGAGAACTCTCCTTTACCACGACACGACATTGCACTGAACGTTCTAAACGAAATGGGAGTCCCCCGCGAAAGGACTGAATCGGTCTACACGCTTATCCTGGATACAGCCCAAGCTGTGGGACTGATTCGCGAGATCAAAAACAAGCAATATATCGATCTAAGTGGCGTGCATGTCGCAGCGAAGCTTCAGGTATCCTCTGATGCCGGAGAGCCCGAGGAACAGCCCCCCGCATTACCGATAGAAACCGAAAGCGGTACTATGTCCGCTCGGAAAGAGCTTGGCCAGGCGATCTTTGTAGCGCACGGCAAGAACAAGAAAACGCTTGAGCAACTCAAGCGAATTCTTGAGCAATTTCGGATTCCCTACAAAGTCGCTATTGACGAACCCAATCTTGGCCGCCCTATCGGCGCAAAGGTCAAAGAGATCATGGAGTCGTGTAACTGCGCAATCCTGATCTTTACGTCGGATGAAGAGTTTCAGGACAAGAACGGTAACTCTGTCTGGCGGCCATCCGAGAATATTGTCTATGAATTAGGCGCTTCCGGGTATCTATACGGGAGCCGCATCGTAATTCTTAAGGAAGAGACAGTGGAGTTTCCCACCAACTTCCGAGACCTGGGCTACATCTCATTTGCAAAGGATCAGCTCGAAGCAAAGTCGATGGATGTCCTGAATGAGCTGATTGGCTTCGGAATCGTAAAGATTTCAACGTAAGTAGGGCTAATAACGCATTCGAGCCGATATGCAAAAGCGGCCTGCATCTCAGCCGCGAATGTTATTTTATATTCCTTCCGGTGATACCTGTTTAAAAAATCCCTCCATATTATTGAGGCAAGAACCGCCACCTATATGGGGTGGGCTGTGCCCACCGTTAAAAAGGTAAATTGTATTGATTTTATTGTATGTAGAATTGGCGCTGTCTTTAGACCAAGCAACCTCTTAAGCCTTCCGAAAACCCTTACCCCCTCATTTCATAAGGCGAAACTGAAAAATTTAACGTTGCGCATACCCATCTACGAAACCTCGACTTGGTTTCAACGCCCTGCCCGGGATTTTAAACGCACAAAAACGTGATGTATAATTAAGACACACCACTATCAGGAGCGGAACGTGAAAGGACAGATCGTTCTCATCACAGGTTCGAGCTCGGGGATAGGGAGGGAGACCGCGTACCGCTTCGCCAAGGAGGGCACCATGGTAGTCCTCACCTATTACAAGGGGAAGACGCGCGGCCAAATGGCTGAAAGGCGATGCAGGAAGCTCGGCGCGGCTGATACCCTCCTTTTGCATCTGGACGTGACGGACAACAAAAGCATAATGGACGCGGCAACCCAGGTAAGACGCAGGTACGGCCAGATCGATTATCTCGTCAATAACGCCGGCACAGGGACGTTCATATACTTTCACAAACAGAGCGCGAGGGAGATCGAACGGCAGATACGGACGAACCTCGAAGGGCTTATCAAGGTCACGCGCGCATTCCTGCCACTGGTCAGAAAAGGGATCATTAACGTGGCAAGCATAGCGGGCAAAGAGCCTTATGATGATATGACCGTATACTGCGGGTCCAAGTTCGGGGTCAGAGGCTTTACGCAGGCCCTCGCACTTGAACACCCTCGCCAGCAGGTCTGCTGCGTGAACCCGGACCAGGTGGCCACGCGCCTTTCGGGTTATCTGGGGAGGCCTCCGGAAGACGTCGCTGAAGTAATCTTCATGGTGGCTTCCGGACGCGTCAAATGTAAACAGGGCGGTGACGTGGATGTCTGGAAGGTCATAAAATAAAATGGGTTCAAGATAAGAGGCCATAAATCATTATTGACTATGCAACAAAGTTGCATTAGAATAATTTAAACAGCTGCAACTAAGTTGCATTAACTAAAACCCGGACACTTATAGACTTGAAAGACCTCACTCGCATAACAAGGGAGCTCAATAAAGAGGGCTTCCGCGTCACCAGGATAAGGAAGGCCATGCTTGAGGTCTTCCTTGATAACCACAAGCCCGTCTCCGCCGAAGAGCTCATGGACGCGCTCGGCCGAAGCAAATTGGCCTTCAACAGGACGACCGTCTACAGGGAACTCAACTTCCTCACGGAGCGCGCCTTAATAAAGGAAGTCCGTTTCCTCCACGAGCGCGCGAAGAGGTATGAAGCCGCCGACCTCGGCCATCACCATCACCTCATATGCGTAAGCTGCAAAAAAGTGGAGGACATAGAGCTGAAGAACGACCTCGACGAGGAAGAGAAGAGGATCTACAGGTCTACCGGTTTCAAGGTCTTAAGCCACGCGCTTGAATTCATGGGGATTTGCCAGGGGTGCAGGTAGATGAGAAAAACCGTAATCATCGTTTCTCTCATAATAATCTCCGTTGTGTTTTTAATACTGTACAGCAATGTAAATCCTCAAAAAGGGACTGAAAAGATATCGGTTTCCGCGAGCTTCTATCCGCTGGCCCATTTCGCCGGGATGGCCGGCGGCGAAGAGGTAGAGGTGTACAACGTCACCCCAGCGGGTGCGGAGTCGCATGACTTCGAGCCAACCCCGCAGGACATTAAAAGGGCGCTGTCCTCAAGGCTTTTCATATATAACGGCGCAGGGTTCGACCCATGGGCCGAAAAGCTTGCGCCAAGCCTTGAGAAGGGCGGCGTCAGCACCCTCAATATTTCGGAGAGATTTGATCTGCTGAGCCATGCCGAAGGCGATGAGGACGGCCACGATGACCATGAGCAAGGCGCGGCGGATCCGCATATATGGCTTGACCCCCTCCTTGCCGTAAAAGAGGTCGAAGCCGTGCGGGACGCATTGATAAAGACTGACCCCCTAAAGGAAGAAAGATTCAGGGAGAACGCAGACGGTTATATAAAAAAGCTCCACGAGCTTCATGAGTCCTATGTTAAGGGCCTGAAGAACTGCGAAAAGAGCGATCTCATAGTTTCCCATAACGCGTTCGGCTATCTGGCAAAAAGGTACGGCCTAAATGTCATCCCGGTGACGGGCCTCTCGCCCGCCGCAGAGCCCTCGCCGCGCCGCATGGGGGAGATCGCGCGTTTTGCCAGAGAAAAGAAGATAGAATACATATTCTTCGAGACGCTTGTAAGCCCCAGGATAGCCGAAACTATCGCAAGAGAGATAGGAGCGAAAACCCTGGTGCTGAACCCGGTCGAGGGCTTGACTGAGAGGGAGATGAATTCCGGGGAGGATTACATCTCCGTAATGAAGAAGAACCTTGATAACATCAGGACGGCGCTTTCGTGCAAATGACAGAAAAAACCATAATAGACGTTCAAGGCGTCAATTTCAGCTATGAGGGGAACAAAGTCCTCGAGGAAATAACCTTTTCAATCGAGAAAGGCGAATACCTCGGCATCATCGGCCCGAACGGCGGCGGCAAGACCACCCTTTTCAGGATAATACTCGGCCTCCTCGAACCCGACAGCGGCCGGGTTTTGATACACGGCAAGCCTGTACGGGAATTCAGCGAGAAGTTCCTCATAGGATATGTCCCTCAAAGGACCACGCCTTCCGAAATATACTTTCCCGCCACGGTCGAAGAGGTTGTAAAGAGCGGAAGGACGCCGCGGAAGGGGCTTTTCAGGAGATTCAGCCGTGAAGACGTCCAGGCGGTAGAGCGCGCGATGGAGACATCCGGGATTGCCGCTCAAAGAGGCCGTCTCATCGGCAGTCTTTCGGGAGGCGAGCGCCAGAGGGTATTCATAGCGAGGGCGCTTGCCGGCGAACCTGAGATACTTATACTTGACGAGCCTGAGGCGGGAATAGACCTGACCGCGCAGGAAAAGTTCTATACATTTATCGAGCACCTCAATAACGACCTGGGCATAACGGTGTTGCTCATCTCCCACGACATCGATGTCGTGGCTCACCAGGTCAAAACCATCCTGTGCCTGAACCGCAGGCTTGTCTGCCACGGCCCTCCGAAGAAGTTCATCACCGAGGAATACATGCAGAAGCTCTATGGAAAACAGGTCAGGTTCATAATCCACGGTCACTGATATGCTGCCTGAGATATTCGAGCTGGATTTTATGGTGAGGGCATTTGCGGCGGGTATACTGCTCGCCGTTATAGTCCCTGTTATAGGCGTCTTCCTGGTCGTCAGGAGGTATTCGCTTATGGCGGACACCCTCGCCCATGTCTCGCTCGTAGGCGTGGCGATAGGGCTTCTTGCAAGGATCAATCCCGTTATAAGCGCGATAATCTCCTCCACTGTAGCGGCGGTGCTGATAGAAAGGCTTCGAGGGGCAAAAAAGATATTTGCCGAATCGATCCTCGCGCTATTCCTTTCCGGCAGCCTCGCGATCGCCGTGGTGATCATCAGCTTTTCGAGGGACTTTAACGTAAACCTTCTGAGCTACCTCTTTGGCAGCATCTCCACAGTAGAAGCGCTTGACCTTTATTTTCTCATCGGCCTTTTCGTCATCGTAATCGCCACCGTGATCGCCCTCTATGAGGAATTCTTCCTTGTCTCTCTCGATGAGGAACTTGCAGAAGCGAGCGGCATAAGGGCAAAGGCCCTCAATCTCATCATGGTCGTGCTTGCCGCCATGACGGTATCGCTTTCGATGCGCATCGTAGGGATCTTGCTTGTAGGCGCGCTCATGGTAATTCCGGTCATCACGGCAAAGCAGTTCGAAAAAAGTTTCAAGGGGACGATACTTCTTTCGATACTCTTTTCACTCACTTCGGTTATATCCGGGCTCTTTTTATCATATTATTGGGACCTTGCAAGCGGCGGGACGATCGTGCTCATCTCCCTTGTGATATTCCTGCTCGGCCTCGTGGCAAACAGGACATAAGCCAGCAAAAAGTGCACGGGTTGAAATTACGGAAACACAAAAGCGCTAAGCCCACCTAACATTCAGCCAGCGATTTTCTCCCCAGAAGAAAGTACAAATACGCAGAATTCCACCCTTTACATTTCCGCCTCCCAGAAAAAACTCTTAAAAAACACCTATCGCCTACCTTCCGGAAAGCAAAAACGCACCAAGAAGCATAGCTAATGTAAGTACAGCCACGACCGCGATATAAACCTCGTCGGCGTGCCTGAACTCCTTATCCTTCCAATCGAACATTTTGGTTGTTAGCGGCATACAAATTCGCCTCCTTCCTTAAACACTCCAACTTCTGATACTTCTATAATAATTATAGCACTTTTCTTTTGTAGCTGGCCCTGAGGCCTCGGAAGGAAAAAACGATTTCCTATTCGCCAGCCAGCCCCCTGTCACAAAACAGAAAAGCTCTCGTCATGCTGTATACATATCTGAGAGCAAGGTCTCTGAGGAATAGAACATGGTTTTCTGATCGGGCGGTTATGGAATAGAGAGCTGGCTGGATTCAGTTTTTTTCGCGACTTAGCCCGCAAGATGGCGGCAGGATCGAGGGATGTATCCGGCTCGAAGGAATGAGCCGAAAATCTTCCTCACTCAGGGAAAGACCACGATTATGTTGCACAGGGAGGGTGGTAAAAGGCCTTTTTGCTCGCTGTCGGCTCTCTCCCTCCGATAGAACTGAAGCCCGGTCGCTCGCCTCCTTTATTCGCTGCGCAATACCCCTTGTATTTTTGAGAAACAAAAAGCAAAAACAACCGTTATATGCAGTCTCTTATGCAAGCCCCCTCACCCTCCGCCCTCTCCCACGAGGAGAGGACCACTATAAGGTACTTACCTTATATATTGGCCGGAATACCACTTTGAAAATGGCGGGATTTCCGGGCACCAGGTATCAGGACTTTTTGATGAATTTTAAAAAACGCTTCAGGAACCCTGTCTTCTCTTTGGGCTTCGCAGGGCTTGTTTCGACGTGATCAAATGTATGGGTCTTCGGTTTTGGCTCAGGTCTGGCCGCAACAGGCGGAGCTGCCGCTTCAACGGCCTTTTCCTCATAGAACTGGACAGGCTTCTCTATTTTATGCTTCTCCGCCTTTACAGCGGAGTCCGTCCCTATCTCTTTCTTTACGAAAGGCGCGCGTTTCTGGTGCGGCTTTTGGGGCGGGCGTGGTTTTCTATGGGCGCCTTCCTGTCCGGCCCGGCTCTCGGCTCTTTTGGCGTCGCCGTCTTTTTTTGCGTGGTGCGGCTGTCCCTTTTTATCTTTTGAGAAGGTCCTTCCACCCTTATGCGAGGCCTCGGGTTTCTTTTTCCCTCTCTCAAAGGTCTTTTCTCTTGATGCCCTTTCGTTATAGTGCGGGGCAACGTCTTTTACAAACTCCGAGTCCTCTATCCATTCGCTTTCCAGCTTACGCTCTATGTACTTTTCTATATCAGGGAGGTTAAGGACATGGTCTTCGCAGACCAGACTATACGCCTTTCCGCTTTTGCCGGCCCTGGCGGTCCTGCCGATACGGTGGACATAATTTGCCGCGTCGTCCGGCAGGTCATAATTGATAACGTGCGAGATGTCTTCTATATGCAGCCCGCGCGCGGCCACGTCTGTGGCGACCAGTGTTTTTATCTTGCCGGACTTCATGCCCTCGATAATCCTCTGGCGGCGTTCCTGGCTCAAATCTCCGGTCAAGACCTTGGCGGGCAGCCCGTTGCCGGCAAGTTTCCAGCCAAGCATCTCGGCCGTCCTTTTCATATTCGTAAATATTATGCTCCGCTCCACTTCAGCCCTCTTAAGCAGGGCCAGCAGCGCCGGAAGCTTCTCTTCGTTCGAGACATAGATCACCTTCTGGTCGATGGAATTTACAGTTACCTGCTCGGGCTCTATCTCGATTATCACCGGGTCAGGATTCATATAGCGTGAAGCAAGCCTTCTGACATTGCTGTCTATGGTCGCTGAAAAGAGCATGGTCTGCCTCGGCTTTTTCTTCGGCAGGCGGCTGGCTATGTACATTATGTCCGGGGCAAACCCCATGTCGAACATGCGGTCAGCCTCGTCGATCACGAATATCTCTATGCTGTCAAGGGAAAGCGCCTTTGATTTATAAAGGTCTATCATGCGGCCCGGGGTCGCCGCTACAAGGTCTACGCCGTTTTTAAGGGCGTGTATCTGCTTATCGTATTCGACGCCTCCGTATATGGCTACAGACCTGAAAGGGATATGCCGGGCGAGCTTTGTCGAATCGTCAATAACCTGGGTGGCAAGCTCTCTTGTCGGCACCATTACAAGGGCCTTTGGTTTCCCTGATGTGTTTGGCCCCTCAGCCAGAACCCTGCTGAATATGGAGATCAGAAAGACAGCGGTCTTGCCCGACCCTGTCTGGGACTGCGCTATCACGTCCTTTCCGGCGAGGCAATCAGGAAGCGATTGCTCCTGGATCGGGGTGCAGTGCTCAAAGCCGGTATCTATAATACCCTTTAAAATCTCCGGGGTCAGTCCCAAACTGTCAAATTTCATTTTTTTCCTCTTAAAATTCCTTCTATTTGTCGTTACATGCGTGCCAGGCCGGAATATAAATCAGCCATTAACAGGCATGCCTAATTCTTTATTATATTATAAATCAGGAATAAATAATAATATATTTATGAAAATGAACATTGAAGGCAGGACTACAACGGCGGAATGTCCTCAAAATACCAGGGCCTTACAAATCCGCCACATCTCTTCTTTCCGAAAAAAACAAGAAAAAAAAGCCCACGGAAACCCAATCGGGCCGTGGGCTTTTCTGCAAGCTCCCCTTTTTATGACGCCTTTTTTATGCGGCCTTCCGAAAAGCCGCCGCCTTTTCGAGTATCTGAAAGTTAGGCTTTCCGATAACACCCGCCTTTTGCATCCTCTCCCTGAGATCTTGCGAATTTATGAATTCCTGCGTCTTAGCCAGGTCACTCGCCTCAAAGAGTATCAGAACCTGTTTGGGATTGTCCCTGCCCCTCAGAAGAAAAAGCTCTTTAAGGCCGGCCTTTCGCCGGGCGTTCTCATGCTCATCGTAGACAGGTTTCCATTTATCAAAATCCGCAACCTGATGGTCTATTAAAAGATATGCCATTTTCGGCCCCCTTTCTTAAAAGGATTGACATCTCGGTCCATATTCTAAATCTATCTCAAATTTCTGACAAATCAATGCCTCCGCATGCCCGCCCCAAAATCAGGCTGACCAGAAATATTTTTCATAAAATAAGGGAGATAGCTCGCTCCGCTCGCAATGACTTTTGTTTTAGCATTACCCGAATAAAAGGCGTAGGGTTAATAACGCATAAGGGAGGAGGGACAAGCGTGCAGGCAAGA
Organism: Deltaproteobacteria bacterium; assembly: GCA_016218105.1. Taxonomy (GTDB): domain Bacteria; phylum Desulfobacterota; class GWC2-55-46; order GWC2-55-46; family GWC2-55-46; genus GWB2-55-19. Next base: position 6,924 of record JACRET010000063.1, on the reverse strand, counting down.
GGAGCAAAACGACTTTAGGGGCGAGCGAGCGGATGGGAGCGGCTGACGCGTTAGGAACCCCAGCGCGCAAAGACTGGTAAAAGTCTTTGCGGGTTACCGCTTAACATAGATCGGCAAGTTGAGTATCCGTCCCCATATCGCAAAAAGCCTGGCGGCGTTATAAAGCCATCTGGAGCTGATCATGTATCGCTCGCCCGACTTTTTTATCTGTCCGGTTGAGACGAGCCTTTCAATACGGTTTTCAAGCATCTGCCCCGCGCCGTAGATACCGGATAACTCCGCGCCCGTGAGCCGCTTTCGCCTGTTTATTTCATAGAGTATCCTTACGCGTCTCGCCGTCTCACTCATGTTAAAGAGATGAAAGTAGCAGTATCCGAGCACCACATACACTGAAAAAGAGTATCCCGCCGTTATGGCGAGGTCCGCCGGTTTGACGAAACCGCCGAGGTGCGCGAACCATGTCGCAATCCCCATCGGGACAAACCCAACCGCAACCCCAGCGGCCACCGCGAGCTGATTTGGAACCGTAATCCCCGCCACTCTGAAAATACGTATCAAAAGGCCGTGCATAACAGCCATTAACAATGGCGAAAAGGCCAGTAACGCGAGTAATTTTAAAAAATCAGGATTCAATATCTAACCCTTTCCGATGCCGAGGCCGATAAAGGCGCGGAAGAAGCAAAAAAACCTTACCAAAACAACTCCTCCAAGGGTCAGGCGGAGATACCCGCCATCCCCTTTGACCAAGCCGTCTTCCATCAGATCCTTAATCCGCGGGCTTAAGACCAGGTCTTCCACGAAATGATCCGACAGTTCCTTCGCGCTCAATCCCTTTGTTGAGTTCCCTATAAGCGTCAACATCATCAGCGACGGGGACAGGGCTTCGACAGCCGGGTAAGTGAGGACATAGGCCGATGAAATGCCTAGAGCCAGCAAACACCCTGCGAGCAGGTCATTGATGCTTAAAAGGTATCCTCCGGAAGGCGCTAAAAAAAAGACGGCGGCTGAAATGACGGCCGGGAGCATGATGAAGATGACAAGAAGGGCCAACGGCCTGTTCTTCGGATATCTCAACCGCCATAAGGCTATATGGATGATCAATGAAATCAGAAATAAAAGGAAAGCAAAGGGAAATGCTTGCGTGCTCATTTAAAAGGAAAACCCGTAACAATAATCAAATAAAGGATATTTTTATTCTTACACAGCTGCAAAACCATAGTCAATCACTATTTGGAATAAAAAAAATGGCTGCCTTTTACGCGTGATATTCCGCACCATTGACATGTGCCCCCATTAATTGTATTATTATGGTTATAGACATAGGATTTCTGCCGCACATATCCGCCTAAATTTCAGGCCTAACCCTTGACTCCGATTTAATCCTATTTATAAGCTCCAAATGGACTCACATCTTTCTACAAAATACAGGCCACATCACCTGCTTGCCGTAACGCTTGTCTCGGTAATCCTTATCGAGCGCTTTGTCATGCTCGCCTTGATGCCAAGGCTTCACACATTAAACACCTTTTCAGAGACTTTTATAGACCCTCTTTTAATTGGGCTGATGGTCTTCCCCATACTCCACTTTTTCCTGTTCAGACCCCTTCTCATTCACATAGCAGACCAGAACCGTGTCAAGGAGTCTCTTAAAAAAACAAACTCGGATATCCTCAGCGCGATGGCCGAGCTGAAGGAGCGGAATGCCGAGAACGCCATTCTGAGCGAAATGGACGATCTCCTCCACAGCTCCAGGTCGAATGACGAGGCGTACTCCGTTATCAAGAGGGTCTCGGCGGATATGTTCCCGTCCTGTTCGGGCGCCCTTATGATACTCTCAGCCTCACGCAATTATTGCGAAGCCGTCGTAAGCCTGGGGGGCGAGCTCGCCTGCAAGCCTGAGTACTGCACGCCTGACGAGTGCTGGGCTCTAAGGAGAGGGCAGACCAATATCGTGAAGGGCAGCGCCTCGGGCTTCCCGTGCAAGCATTCCGTTCAAAAAGATAATTACGTCTGCGCGCCTCTTATCGCCAACGGCGAGTCTATCGGGGTGTTATATCTGGAATTCCCTGAAGCGGCCCTGACCGACGCCAGCCTGAAGCTCACCCTTACCCTTGCCCGCCGCACAGCGTTAGCGCTGGCCAATTTAAGGCTTAATGACACGCTTCGCATGCAGTCTATCAAAGACCCGCTTACAGGATTATTTAACAGACGCTATATGAACGCCACTCTTGAGCGGGAGCTTTACCGTTCAAGGCGAAAAAATATCCCGCTCGGCGTAATAATGATCGATCTCGACCATTTCAAGAAATTCAACGACACCTTCGGGCATGACGCCGGAGATTCGGTCCTTCACGAATTCGCGTCATTCCTGCAGAAGGTCACCAGGGGCGAGGATGTCGTATGCCGTTACGGAGGCGAGGAGTTCATTATTATCCTTCATGACGCATCCCTTGGGATGATCACCAAAAGGGCTGAAAAACTCCGGGACGATGTGAAATGTTTAGACCTCCGCCACGAGGGGCAGCCTCTTGGCGCGATAACCATGTCCATGGGTGTCGCGGCTTTCCCTGATCACGGTTCAACCGCCGATACGATTTTAGATGCCGCCGACAGGGCCCTTTACAGGGCAAAGGCCGAAGGCCGCGACAGGGTCGTGGAGGCAAAAAAAACAACCGGATCCAACCCGATTTAATACAGTTTTTTTCAGTCCCCCGGCCCGATCTTCTACTCACCCGTAACTCATTATTTTTAGAACCAAATACTTCATCCCCTTCAGAAAGCAATAACTGTTTTATGAGATGATTTAACAGCAACCAAGGTCCTTAAGGAGGTGAATCTTATGCGCATTCTAAACGAATGGTGGGATCCCGAAATCAGGCATCTTGACGAATTTTATATAGCGGTCTCTCTCTTCCTTACCATAGCGATGCTTGTCGGAGGATATCTCCTTTTATAGTGAGTCATTTTGTGGATTTCTGAAAAATTCTGAATTTTTTCGCGGTTTGTGGTAGTATTTTACGAGATTTCACCTAAATCCCTGCTTAAGGACGGCGGATGTGACCGGTGATCAGATCACAAAAGAAGCTCTAATCGAGGAGATCCAAAAGCTTAAAGCCAGGATCCCTGACGAATTCGAGGCGAGAAGAACGCGTACGGACAAGATACTGCGCTCTCTTGTCGAAGCCACTTCAAGGGTTACCGGGATAGAATTCCTGCGTACCCTTGTCCGCCACCTTGCCATCGCTCTCAATTTCAATTACGCCCTGATAGGAGAGGTTACCGGAGAACAGAAAGACAGCGTGCAGACGCTTGCGGTCTGGGCTAAGGACAAGTTCGCCGATAACTTTACATATAAACTTGACGGCACGCCGTGCGAAAAAGTCGTCGCCAAGTCGCTTTGCATTTATGTGAAAGACGTCCAGAAACAATTTCCAGACGACCTCCTTCTCGTCGAAATGGGGATTGAGAGTTATTTGGGAGTGCCGCTTTATGACGTATCAGGGAGTCCCATAGGAATACTCGTAGCCCTTCACAATGAACCGCTTACTGACACCTCTGACGCGAGGCTTGTACTCTCCACATTCGCCATAAGGGCGGGCATAGAGCTTAAAAGAAAAAGGGCTGAAGACGACCAGAAAAGGCTCCGGATCGACCTTGAAAGGCGGATTCAGGAGAGAACTGTCGAACTTACAAGGGCGAATGAGACTTTAAGCGAGACCCTGATAGAGCGTCAAAAAGCCCAGGAGGCCCTTAGCGAAAGCGAGGAACTTTACCGCACCCTGGCGGAGTCGGCCGATGATTTCATCTATATAATAGACAGGGACTTGACCCTCCGGTATATAAACGCTCAGGCTGCTTTCTTTCTTGGCTGCGGCAAGGAAGAGAGCATCGGCAGACCTCTTGAGATGATATTTCCGCGGGGCCTATATTCTTCCATAAAAAAGAATATCGAATTGACGCTCAGCTCCGGCAGTTCCTACTTCAGAGAGCAGGATTTCTCCATCGAGGGGGGAAGCATCTGGCTCGGCACAAGGCTTAACCCCATAAGGAACAAGGACGGGGAGATAACAGCCGTGCTTGGCATCTCAAGGGATATTACCGAGAGGATGCAATGGGCGGTGGCTTTGGAGAAAGAAAGAGACCTGGCGCAGAAATACCTCGACGTGGCAGGCGTTATGATAGTCATCATCAACTCGGAACAACTTGTGACGCTTATAAACAAAAAAGGCTGTGAGATCCTCGGGTACAGCGAGGAAGAAATTGTCGGAACGAACTGGTTCGATAAATTTATCCCGAAGAGGATGCGCGATGAGGTGAAAAAGGCCTTCACAGACCTTCTTTCAGGCAACGCGGAACGCGTTAAGAGCTTTGAGAACCCGGTACTCACCAGAAGCGGAGAGGAAAGGTTTATAGAATGGAAGAATACCTACATAACAAATGAGGAAGGCAACGTAACAGCCACACTGAGCTCAGGTATGGACATAACCGAACGCAAAAAAACGGAGGAAGACAGGGAAAAGCTGATCCTTGATCTTAAAAACGCCGTCTCTAACATCAAGACCCTTAGCGGGTTGCTTCCTATCTGCGCTTCATGTAAAAAAATCCGGGACGACAAAGGATACTGGAAGAAAATAGAAGTATATATCCAGGAACATTCCGAAGCCGACTTCAGCCACGGCATATGCCCGGATTGCTCCAAAAAACTCATCCTGTAATACCTCCCCTCCAAAAAGGATTTTCCAAAGTCAGCCGTAACCAACTTGACACCATCTCCAATAGGGATAAAATTAGATTAAAGGCGATTGTTTCCTCCTGAGGATAATAAATAAAGGGGGGGTGAAAAAAATGCTGTTAAAAGAGATTATGCAGAAAAAGGTCGTAACCATCTCTCCTGACGCGACGATCAGGGATGCGGCAAAGAGAATGAGGGATTACAGGATCGGCTATCTGGTCGTAACGAACGGCGAAACCATTAAAGGATGTATCACTGACAGGGACTTGGTGTTGTGGCTGGCCAGCGGGAAAAACCCCGACGAGACACGGATTGATACGATCATGCAGTCGAATATAATAACCTCAACGCCTGAAACGGATGTCTTTGACGCTTCAAAGCTTATGGCGAGAAAGAAGATCAGAAGGTTGCCGATAGTCGAGAATGGAAGGCTTTCAGGGCTTGTCTCCGTCTCTGATCTGGCGTCGGTAATAGAGGAAGAGGTTGATAATTTTCTCCATGTAGAAGAGGCTTATCAGCTCTAGAGTGCTTTTAAGCCGGGCGATTTGAATAGATATAATCAGTCGGTTTGAAGTCTGCCCCTGCGGGCAGATAAATCGGCAGACAAGAGGAGAATAGCGGCTGCTACTCTCTTCTTATCAAACGGTTTATAGGCCTGCGGGGGCGGTTTAAAAACGGCTTTGAGAATTCTTAAAAAAATATACAGTTTGAAATCTGCCTCTGCGTTCTTTAAAACGCTAGATAAGAGGGGAGTAAACAGGGGAGACCCTGCTACCCTTCTCCTATCAAACGGGTTAAGGGCGCAGGGGCAGTTGTTTTTTGCAATAGAATAAACCGTACAACTATATATCTTACGCCACAGACCCGGTGCAGCTTGACCCTGCGCCCGCCGTGCAGCCGAAACAGTGCGCTCCGGTGACTATCCGCCTTTCTCCAAGCGCCTTTCCGTCAAAATCCATTATATTATCAGGGACGCCGTGGCCGCATTTAAGCCCTAGCATCTGATTGAAATCGCAGTCATAAAGCGCCCCGTCCCAACCTACTGAAATTGTATCCCTGCACATGACATTGGCCGCGGCATTTGGATTGTAAGAGGACTTAAGCCGCTCCATATATCGGTTGAGATTGCCCGAGTCATCGAGAAATTTAAGGAACCTTCCGACCGGCATATTGGTGATGGTAAAAAGATTTGTGAACGTTATCCCGTACCGCTTACCAAGCTCTTTTCTGAAATCCGCTTCGATCGACCTTTGCGAGGGCGGCAGGAAGGCGCCGCACGGGTTGTAGACAAGGTTCAGGACGAGCGGGCTCCCCTCTATCCCGTACCCAACGGAATTAAGCCTCCTTAAGGCCTCAATTGACGAGCGGAAAACCCCGGCCCCCCTCTGTCTGTCCGTCATTTCACCAAGAAAATATGGCAAAGACCCGATTACCTCCACCCCGTTCTCCGCGAAGAACTCAGGGAGGGAGGCGTAAGGCGCCTCTTTAAGTATGGTAAGGTTAGTGCGGGTCTTTACTTTCAACCCCATACCGGAACAGGCCTTGACAAACCTCGTGTACCCGGGATTCATCTCAGGGGCGCCGCCGGTAATATCTACCGTGCCATAGCGGTTGGCTTCAAGTACCGCCAGACACTTGTACATAACAGCAGGGGGCATTATCTCCAGCCTCGCCGGACCGGCCTCCACATGGCAATGGCGGCATGCCTGGTTGCAAAGCCTTCCCATGTTTATCTGGAATGTCGCTATCCGGCCGCTTCTAAGGGGAAAAAGCTTCGACACGTCAAGAGACATGTCGAAGCTGTTCAGGTACTGGACAAAGGATTGAGAGGACTCCATCTCTACATCCCGATTTTTTGAGCCGTGTTTTTCATCTGCACGCCGTGAATAAGCGCGGCCCCGCCTTTGATGGCCGCGGCCACATGAACGGCCTCGGTCATCTGCTCCTTATTGGATCCTTTTTCAAAACAGGCCTGGGTATACGCGTCTATGCAGTAAGGACACTGGACGGCGTGAGCAACGGCCAGGGCTATCAGGGCCTTTTCCCTTTCCGTCAAGGCGCCTTCGGCGAAAACAGCGCCGTACCATTCGCTGAATTTTTTCCAGAGCTCAGGCGCGCCTTCCGATAAAGAAGAAAATTTTGCGAGGTCTTCGGGATTGTAATATGTTTCCATGCTGCCTCCGTGTTTTTAT
>JACRET010000062.1 GCA_016218105.1 Deltaproteobacteria bacterium | reverse complement strand
CCAATTTGACCTCCCTGGAACCGGATATCTTTCTGAAGGCTACATCTAAAAATTGTTATTTTTCCTGATCTCTGCGTCAGGCCGGAAATAAAAGTGCTCACATATTACATATATGCTGCGCTTTTTATTTCCGCCCTTCCTTGACCTCAGAAAAAATTCCTAATTTTTAGAAGTAGCCTAAATCTTTTTATTGCGAGGGCCGCGCGTCCGGCCTGAAAGAGACAAGACCCCGCAACGGCCATTTCGCGCGGAGTGGTGAGCACATATTATACTTGCAACAGGCTTGAGAATGCGGGACAGAGATAAAAATAGGCCCGCGCATGAGATGCGGATTGCGTGCCGACCGTCTGTCCTGCGCCCCAGGCGCGGCCCGAAAGAAGCCGCACGCCGGCAGAAACGCAGGATAGTGCCTGTTATTGTATACAGTATACAAAAAAGGCCGGACTGTCAAGCTAATTCTAAGTACCTCCCTTTATAGGCTTTCGCCGTTTTTACAGGCAAAAATGGCCCTTAATACCTTATTTTAAATGGAAATTCCCGGTTTAAGGAGGGGCTCTGCAACAGGGGCTCGGGCTAAAAAGGCTTGCAATAAGCTTGCCTGTATGTTAATTAAATTTATTCGATACGGGGCGTAGCGCAGCCTGGTAGCGCACCTGCTTTGGGAGCAGGGTGTCGGAGGTTCGAATCCTCTCGCCCCGACCAGTCTTTATTTTTCAGACATTCAAGCCGGAGCATGAATGAACTGTTACCAGCACAGGGATAGTCCTGCCGTCGGAATCTGCAAGAACTGCAACAAGGGATTGTGCCACGAGTGCGCGGAGGACGCGGGTAACGGGCTCGCCTGCAAAGGACTATGCGTAGACGAAGTACGGCAGATCAACACGGTAATCGAGCGCAACAAGCGAATCTATGGCATAGGGACGAAATCGGTATTGCCGCCAACCGCATTGCTGATTTATTTTTTCTTTGCGGCCTTTTTCGCGATATGGAGCGGTTTTCTCTGGTACAGACACGGTGAACTGGCTTTTTTCCCTGCAGGCATGGCGCTGGGATTTGGCGTAATAGGCTTGATTGCGTATTTCAGGAATAGAAAGATTGGTATAAGCTGCTGACCGCATGCGCCTGTAGCTCAGTCGGATAGAGCAACTGCCTTCTAAGCAGTGGGCCGGGGGTTCGAATCCCTCCAGGCGCGCCAGTATTTTCAAGGGCTTTTGAGGCCAGCCCTTTCACCTACCGCCCCCATCGTGACCAAATCGTAACCGTCCTCGAGGACGCCGGTAAAATCAAGGAGTCAGCAGGCATCGCCGACTCCTTTTTCTTTTTAGCCCTCACCCCAGCCGATGTAGCTTTTGCTACAGATTTGCACCTCTCCTCGCTGATATAATTTTTACCAAAAGACTCTCGAGAGGTACGGATGAAAAAGGCCTCGTTGGCGCTCGCCGTTGCAGTAATAACGCTGCTATTCACTTCCTCAGTAGCGAAATCGGAATTTAATATAAATATAGGAATAAAAGTACCTCCCGCCGTTGTGGTGAAGACCCCTCCACCCGCTGTTGTCGTCATCCCCGGGACTTACATATATTTCGCCCCTGATGTCGATGACGACGCGTTCTTCTACCGCGGCTATTGGTGGAGGACACACAAGGGCAGATGGTACAGGGCCGTAGAGTTCGGCGACCCCTGGGTAGCGATAGAGATCGGAAGGGTTCCCGGTGTGCTTTTAAGGCTCCCTCCTGACTACAGGAAAGTCCCGCCCGGCCATGAAAGGATACCCTACGGCCAGCTCAAAAAGAACTGGCGGAAGTGGGAAAAAGAGCGCAGATGGGAACGGGAAAAGGATAAAAAGGAAGAGGGGCGGGGAAAGGGCAAAGGGCGGCACGACTGAGCCGATTGAATGGCTAAAGAGAAACAACGTGGTATTTATATTGCGGAAATGAGCTACCCCTGGCAAGCAGCGGGGTAGCTTCTAATACCTCCCTCCCTCGATGGGAGGGGACTGAGGGGAGGGTGGCTGCTCGGCGCAGGGCCAAAGTCCGTACGGAGTCTCTGGGTAAATCGATTCTCCTGCCGTATGATACCGAATTGCCCGCCCGGCACGCTTCACCCCCACCCCGGCCCTCCCCCATCAAGGGGGAGTGAGTGAAAAAACGCGGCAAGCCGCTGAGTATTTAACTCTAATAGAGAATAAAAAAAACATCAAAAAAAACGCCAGTCCTTTCGGCCTGGCGTTCCTTTTCCACACAAAGTAAATCCCTACTAGTCCACGAGCATCCTACAGTGGT
>JACRET010000009.1 GCA_016218105.1 Deltaproteobacteria bacterium | reverse complement strand
GGATTGCATTATGTTAAGACGCCTGTTCGTATCATCCGAGAGGCCGGGCTCCTCCATAAGAAGCTGAAGGTGCCCTGAAACGGAATGGAGCGGCGTCCCAAGCTCGTGCGCTACCGTGGCGGCAAGCTGGCCCACGGCAGCGAGCCTCCTCGAATGGCCGAGCTTCTTCTGTATATCATATATGGACTGGTTGGCGTAGCTCAATTCATCGTTCCTCTGCACAAGCTCCTCAGTGGCAATATCTATCCTGTATTGAAGCTCGTCATTCTGGCGGTTTATCTGTTTCAGGAGCTGCTCCTTTTCATCGGTAGACCGCCTTATAGTCTCTATCATTGAATTAAAGTGCAGGGCGAGCCTCCCGAACTCATCCTGGGACTTCCCCTTTACGCTGACGTCAAGATTCCCGCCTTTGACCTCCGATATGGCGGAAAGGAGGTTCTGGATAGGCCTGTTTACCATGTAATCCATCGATATAATAAGCACGGCCGCTATGACGGCTATCACTACAAAGGCCATCAGCATGGTCTCCTGCCGCTTGGCCGTAAGGAGTCTTTCAGGTGCGTCGCCGGAGAGCTTGATCTCGGTGATCCCGTAAATCGACCCGTTGTAATATAAGGGCGCTATTACGTCTATAAACTTCCCGTCGCTTGTATGCTCGGGCTTCAAGACCGTCCTTCCGCTCCTGGCCTCGTTTATCTCCTCTGCGCTCAGTTCAGTGTAAGGTATCGCCCGCTTGACCTTTGAAAAAAAAGGAGAGAGGCTCCCTCCCTCATGGAAAGCGAGTATGTCGATCCTCGCGATGTGAGAGCTTAAATAGAGCAGCTTCTCGAGGTTCTCGTCGAGCGAGCTCTTGATACGGGTCTTTCTATCCTCGGATATGGCCGCATCCGGTTGTTTTTTTACGACGCGGGCACTCTCCTCGCTGATGATATGAGAGCTTAGGTACATCATCTCCTCGACATTCTTGTTCATCGTCCTTGCGCTTACGTTCTCGCCGCCCGTGGCGAAGGTGAACTCGATCTGCTTGACGATCTTCATCGCGTCCTCTTTAAGGATCACCTCATTGTTCTTTGCCGTGACAGTCTGGAGATAATACGCGGCAACGAAGAAGAACAGCACTAGGGTGGCGATGATGAGTATGAGTATTTTTGCCTTGATCTTCATATGGAATTTCCTGAATGCAAAAGGGAAAGAAGGGCTCGCGACTAGTGAACGGGAAAGATTATATCTTGAGACAAATCTTCAATTCCAGAAATTTTTTAAACATGCGGAACTGAAAATCCCCTCGGCCTCAGGCCAAAGGCCGCGGTGAGACTTATTGCCACAGGCTGCCCGGGGCAATAAGTCTCACCGGGCTCGCATCCAGGACTTCGCAAAAAGCCAACCCAGCTTATTCAAAGGGAAAAACCCAAAAAAACTTCTGGCACAAGCTTTGCTATTACATCCGTTGCTTCCAAAAAATAAAAATTGAAGATTTCCGCAGCAAACTGCGGGGAGGGGCGCGCTCGCCATGCATATTGAAAATCCGGGGCGCCCTCACCGGATCTGCAGGCCTGGGGACGCATCCCGGGCGAGCTTTCGCTTTTTGCCGGGCTTACGGGCCTGGTACGATCATACGGGGACTATTACAAATAAACAAGAAAGGAGCGATAAAAAATGTCAATGAAAGGTTTCTGGAAGTCCGGCCATCCCCCTACCTTGCTCATGGCACTCTTGTACTTCGACATGAGCTTTATGGTATGGATGGTCAACGCGGCCATGGCGCCGTTCATCAGCCAGGAGTTTAACCTGTCGCCGGCGGAAAAAGGATTCATGCTTTCAATACCTGTTTTTGCGGGCGCGTTTTTCAGGATACCCCTTGGGCTGGTCGCAGAGATGATAGGCAGAAAGACAGCCGCCCTGATAGGGCTCTCTATCACGCTTTTAGCAATGCTATATGGTTTCTACTTCGTAAACAGCTTCACGGAAGTTCTTATCATGGGAGGCGTTCTCGGCGTTGCGGGCGCGTCATTCGCGGTGGCCCTGCCCCTTGGCGCCGGCTGGTTTCCGCCGAGCCGCCAAGGGCTTGCGATGGGCATTGCTGGCGCTGGAAACAGCGGAACCATATTCGCCGGCCTCTTCGCGCCGCCACTTGCCAAGGCATACGGCTGGAACGCCGTTTACGGCTACTTCGCCATCCCGATAGCCCTGGTAATGATCCTCATGTGGTTCTTCGCTAAAGAGCCGCCGGACAAGATGGAAAAAAAATCAGCTACTCAATACCTTAAGGTCCTCGGCGAGAAGGACATCTGGGTATTCAACATCCTCTACTGGGTGACTTTCGGCGGCTACGTAGGCTTCTCGAGCTTCATGCCGACATTCATGGCGGACCAGTACGGCGTAAGCAAGGTCTCAGCCGGCCAGTTCATGATAATTATCGGCTTTACGGCGAGCGCCGTCAGGGTGCTGGGCGGATGGTTCTCCGACAGGTTCGGCGGCATACACGTCCTGACCGGGATATATGTCATGATACTCGTAGGCGCGCTGGGCGCGGCCACCCTCCCCTCGATGTCCTTATTCTTTATTTTTCTTATCGTAATGGCAGGCGGAATGGGGATGGGGAACGGGTCGGTCTTCCAGCTCTTGCCGCTGCGCTTTCCGTACGCGAAGGCTATAACAGCCGGAATAGTCGGAGAGTTCGGCGCCCTGGGAGGCGCGTTTATTCCCATGGTGATGGGGTACTCGATGAACACTGCCGGGACTTACGCAGGCGGTTTTATAGTATACGGCCTTTCTTCTATCGTGGCGCTCGGGTTCCTGCTTTTCTTCCAGCGCAGGTGGACTACAAGCTGGGTTGGTAAAGGGGGAAAAGCCCTGGCGAGCGAAGAGACGGAAGAAGCCTGATCCTGAAAAAAGAAAAGGCCCCCGTCAAGGGGGCCTTTTCTTAATATTATCTTATCTTTCGCTAACACGCCTCTTTCAGTGCGCCATCAATCATCACGGTATTCTTTCCGGACTTCTTCGCCTTGTAGAGGTTCTCATCAGCGGCCTTGATGAGATCGTCAAACCCCTTCATTTCGCCGGACGGGAATGTGCCGACCCCGATGCTCACCGTGACCTTCTCACCGTTCATTCCGGTGAAAGAGAATTCCTCAACGGCTTTTCTTATCTTTTCCGCCAGCAAAAATATGCCTTCAGACGGACAATGCGAAACATAGCCGATAAATTCCTCTCCGCCGTACCTCGCCCAGACGTCGGTAGACCTGGTCTTTGCCCTAAGAAGCGTGCTCAACTCCGAAAGTATCTTGTCGCCTTGCTGGTGGCCGAAGGTGTCGTTTATCATCTTGAAGTTGTCTATGTCTATCATCACCACCGCCAGCGGATGCTGGTAACGCTTCGCCCTTCCGAACTCGGCGCTTAAATGCTCGAACAGGTATCTCCTGTTATAAAGGCCCGTGAGCGGATCTGTGACCGAGAGCTTTTCGACTTCCTTGTGTATAAGTGCGTTGTCGAGCGCTATGGCTATCTGCGCTATAAGGTACTCGATATGGGTTACCTCGTCAAGGCTGTAAGTATTGAGGCTACCGAGGACAAATACGCCGCTCAGCCTGTCCTTGCAGACCATCGGGTACCATGCGAGTCCCACAGGCATTATCTTTGAAAAACCGGTCTCAAGCGAGATGTTCGCTTCCCTGATGTCCTGGAGCACCACGGTCTTTTTTTCAGTCGCGCATTTGCCTGCCAATCCTTCGGTAGCGCTCAGCGTCCTTATATCCCCTTCGCCGATGCCTGATGAGATTACGGGCTTAAGGAGTTCGTTCGCATCGTCGTAGAGATAGACCGCGCCCATATGGGAACTCGTAAGCTCTATAGTCCTGCTGAGGGCTTTTCTGAGCAAAACCTCCGGTTCGCTGCTCTGTATAAGGATCTTGGACAGCTCGTTAAAACGGTCGAGCCTCCTCTCCCGGACCTGTATAGAATCTATCATATGATTGAAGCCGTTGGCTATCTGCTCAAAGTCGTCCTTTGTCTTTATGTCCACCCTCACGTTAAGGTTGCCCTTCGCGGTCTCATCCATCGCCGATGTAAGCACATTTATCGGCTTTACGGTGTCACGGTATGAGAGCCCGGCAAATATGAGGCTGAAGACGACCCCGACGCAGGTGACGAGGAGGATATTATTCCTCATGTTTATGAGGTTATGGCTGATCTCCGAGTCGAAGATGCCGACTGCGATCGCGCCTACGACCTTGCCCTCCACGTTTGTGATCGGCTCAACAGCCGCATACGCATCGGCTCCGTCGACCGGGACCATGCCCAGGAATGGTTTGTTTTCCAAAACGTTTTTTGTGATGGTTTCAGGTATAACCGCAAGATGGGTGAATATGGACTTTGGCGAATTCGCCGTGGAAATGACCCTGCCCTCATGAAGGGTGTTGGTGATGACGGCCGCAGTAACGTTATAATTCTCGAATATGGCGGTTGGCAGCCAATCGGACCTGTTAAGTAAAATTCCCGTAACGAAAGCCCCGGTGGGGGTTCCGTTGCTGATGACAGGGGTCACGGCTATCTGCATAAGGCCGGACGTCTCTATTTTTGAGGCGAGTTCCGAATCCTCTTTCGCGAGGAAATCCTTCGATATGAACTCTGTGGATATTACAGGCTCTCCGGTATTCAGCGCACGCTCGACAATGCCGTTTATCTCAAGGAGGTCTCCTACTCTTCCGTTCCTTCTCCCTATAACCCGCTTATCCGCGTCTATTACGGCCCAGACGTCGACATACTGCCTTGAGGCGGCGTAGCCGTTTAATAATTTCTGGAGGTGACTTTGATCTTTTTTAAAGACAGCCGATTTTACGGAGTCTTCGCTCCCGGCCTGCAGCATGCCGAGCCTCATCTGATCCATCCTGGAATAATAGAATCTCCAGGCCCCCTTAAGCTTCGAATTAAGCCCGATCAAGGCGTCCTTCTCTATCTGGTTAGACAAGGTAATGGTGGTGTAATAATAAAACCCGCCTCCGAGTACCGAGATGATAATGAGAAATGCAAGGAGCGTTTTTGTCGCGATCGAGAGTTTAAGCCTCCACGAACCCCAAACAACGCTATATACTTTCTGAGACATACGGCTCACCCCTGACAAACCAATGAATTTATATAAATATTTACCTTAACACGCTAAGCCCTGGGTGATCATATTACGCGGACCAAGGTGCTTCTTTTTTATCGGACGATAATCGGTATACTTGAATTTTTTTACCGGCTGAAAAACCCCGGACTTTAGACTAGCACTGATTGCTGGAGTTTATATAAAAAAGCCTTTTTGCGCGCTACCGCACGCTTTCAGGGTATTGCTCCGTTAGCTGTCGGCTCGCTCCCTTAAATAAAACTGAAGCCCGGTCACTCGCCTCCTTTATGCTTACTTCGCAATACCCTTCTTCTGTTGAAAGAATAAACAAAAGCAACGTAACCCAAATCCAACAAAGGGGGGGCTTTCTTTTTGCCGGGAAGCGAGGGGGAAATACGGATTAACAGGTTGCTGAAAAATCGGGGTTTTGTTCGGGCTGCTCAAAAAGCTTCAGCTGCAAGGCGTCGAGGAGCGAGGAATGAGGCGTACTTTGTCTTTACGCCGCAGTGACGAGCGACAATGACAACGAAGCAGATGGACTTTTTCAGCCGCCTGTAAACAAACTTTTTTAACTTTCCGGGTTTGATGCGCGAGGTTCATAATGGAAGAAAAAACCAGAGATGGATAAATGAGCTTCTGAAGGGAGGGGTTCTATGCCCCTATATGATGAAGCGCTTTCTTCGCGACAATCTCTCCGTATCGTACGCTGTCGCTTATGCCGATGCCATGATAGGCGCTTCCGACCAGATAGAATCCGGGATAAGCAGATACCCTCTCATCTATCCAGTTGATCCGCTCCTCGTGGCCGATAGTATACTGAGGCATGGAGTTGATCCATCTGTAGACCTTCGCAAGCACGGGCTTTGCGTCTATCCCCATGATGTCCTTAAGCTCTTCCCTTACAGCCCGGATCATCTCCTCATCGCTCGCGGACAAAAGCGAGGTGTCCTTCGACCCGCCTACAAAACACCTTATGAGAACAGAGTCCTCGGGGGCGCGGTACTTGAATTTTACGGACGTCCACGTGGCGGCCATTATCTTTCTCTTTTCTATCTTGGGGACGACGAAACCGAACCCGTTCAGCGGATGCTTTATGTCGCTCTTTTTAAAGCCTATGGATACGGTCGCCGTAGAGACGTAAGGGATCGTAAGGAGTTTTACGGCCAGTTCGCTGTCGAACCCCCTTACGAGGTTCGCCGCCGAATATGCCGGGGCCGCTATGATGACGGAGTCCGCCTTTATGTCCCCGCCCCCTTCGATCGCGACTTCGTAGCCGCCGTCTTTTTTCTGAATGCCTGTTACGTTTACGCCAGTCCTTATTACGGTGTTCCTGGATTTCGAGACCTTGCCCGTAAGGGTCTCGATAAGTTCTCCAAGACCGTTCTTGAGGGTCATGAACATCGTTACTTTCGCACTGGGCGCGTCTTTCTTAGGCGCTTCCCTGTGTGTCTTTTTAAGGAGTTCCATCTTCCTGACCATTCCCTTGATGAGGCTTCCGTAATCCTCTTCAAGCTGAACGAACTTGGGGAAGCTCGCCCTTACGGACATGGTCTCCGGGTCTCCGGCGTGGACGCCGGCAACGAGCGGCTCGGCGATCTTATCCAAAGCCTCTGTCCCGAGCCTTCTTCTCACGAAGTTTCCGAGCGATTCATCCCCCTTATCCGAACGCTTGGGGATAAAGAGCTCCAGAGCCATCCTGATCTTTCCGGGTATCGATATGAGGCTGCTTGTGGCTAAAGGGAGTATCTTGGTGGGAACCATCAATATGACGCCCTCAGGCAGTACGTGGAGCTTTCCGCGCGAGAGGACGAAGATCTTTCTGTTTTGTTCGTTTGTCGGGAGCAGGTTGTCGCCCAGGCCGACCCTTTTGCAAAGCTCCATCGCCCAGGGCTTCTCCGAGAGGAAACAGTCCGGGCCGCCTTCTATTATAAACCCGCCTATCTTCTCTGTCCTGATGTTGCCGCCCAGGCGTTCTTTTTTTTCCAGGATTATTATCTCGAAGTCTTTGCCCTCGGAATGTTCCCTGAGGCTATAGGCCGTAGCAAGTCCGGCTATGCCGCCGCCTATAATAACGACCCTTTTCATTGCCTCTTTTCACCATGCTTCATGATGAGGCCGGCGAAGAGCTCCATGAGCTTCGGCGAGGTGTTGAGAGAGGCGCTTCTTCTAAAGACAAGCCCTGAGGATTCGGCTATGCCCTTAAAGAGTATGTCTATATCGTAGAGTGTCTCTATATGGTCGGCCACGAATCCGAGCGGCACTACTATCACGCCTTTTTTGCCGGCCTTCCCTGCGTTCTGGATGACCTCTTCGGTTGAGGGCCCGAGCCATTCCCTGGGGCCTTGTCCCTTGCTCTGGTAAGCGACCTTATAATCGATCTTCCCGGTTCTCTTGACGACCTCTGTAACAGTCTGGTTTACGAGCATCTCGTAGGCGTCGCCTTCAAGGGCTACCCACGGGAGGCTGTGGTTGCTGAATATGACGAGCGCGTCCTCCGGCCTCTGGAAATACGCAAGCTCTTTTTTAAGGTTATCCACCACGGCTTCCAAAAAGAGTGGTTTCAGGTGCCAGCTGGGCACAAACTCGACCTTCAGGGTCTTATTCAGCTCGTTTAACGCGTTCTCGGCATCCGTAATATAACCGCCTGTGGCCACCCTGGACGCGAACGGCGCCATTATGATCGCTACCGCCTCTTCTATTCCATCGGCCTTCATCTGACAAAGCGTGTCTTTTATGAAAGGATTCCAGTAGCGCATGCCTACATAAGGCTTGTAATCAAGCCCCTCTTTTTCTATGAGGGCCTTTATCGCGGCGGCCTGGTTCCGGGTGATATCCAGGAGCGGTGATTTTCCGCCTATAAGCTTGTATCTTTCCCTGGTCTTCTCGACAAGCTCAGGCGTTACGGGCCTGCCCTTAAGGACATTTTTTATAAAAGGCTCTACGCTGTCCAGTGATTCCGCTCCGCCGAAGGCAAGGAGCAGGAATGCTTTCTTTTTGGATTCCATTTATTACCCTCTTTGATTTATATTCTTGGTTCTATCTTTTGCTGAATTCATGGACGCTGTCGACAACAGCCCTGACGTTATCCACGGGGGTGCCGAGGACGATACCGTGGCCGAGATTGAAGATGTGCCCCGGCCTGCCGTCCGCCATATCGATGATCTCCTTCACCCTTTTCCTGATCGTTGAGACCGGGCCGAAAAGAACGACGGGGTCAAGATTTCCCTGGATGGCGTGCTCGTAGCCTATCGTCTTCCATGCATTATCCAACCTTACCCTCCAATCAACGCCTATGACGTCTCCGCCGCCCTGCTTTACAATATCAAGATAGGTTCCGGTATTTGTCCCGAAGTTTATGATAGGAACGGTGCCTTTTAGGGCGTCTATAACTTTTTTGGTATAAGGGAGCGCGAACTCCCTGAAGTCATCCGGCCCCAGGCAGCCTACCCAGCTGTCGAATAACTGCGCTACCTGCGCTCCGGCTTTTATCTGCGCCTTTAAATAGACGATGACCACGTCCGCTATCTTGTTCATCAGGACTTTCCATGATTCGGGGTCTTCGTACATCAGTTTTTTTGTATGGACGTAGTTGCGTGAGCCCTCGCCCTCGATGATGTAGCTGGCGAGCGTAAAGGGCGCGCCTGAGAACCCGATGAGCGGCACCTTGCCGTTGAGCTCGCCCTTTACCATTTTTATGGCATCGAGTAGATAGGGGACATGCTCTTCGGGGTTTATGGGCCTTACGGCGTCTATGTCTTTTCTTGTCCTTACGGGATTCCTTATGACCGGCCCCTCGTTCTTGGCGAACTCGAGGTCGATGCCCATGCCGGGCAGCGGCAGGAGTATATCTGCGAAGATTATGGCAGCGTCGAGGTCGAAGGCCCTTATCGGCTGCAGGGTCACCTCGCACGCAAGCTCAGGGTTCCTGCACATCTCAAGAAAGGAATGCTTCTCCCTTATAGCCATATATTCCTTCATGTAGCGGCCTGCCTGGCGCATCAACCATACCGGCGTAGCATCCACCGGTTCCCTCCGGCACGCCTTCAAGAACCTTTCGTTTGCCATACAAATCTCCTTCCAGTCTAATGATTTTTCCCACGCCAGAACAGAAGCAGGCCCTGTCATAACGGGCCCACGGAGCCCTTAGGAAACACAAGTTTTATATTATATTTATAAGAGCGGGGTTTTTCAAGGTATTTAAATATGATGGGTATTGAAGCTCCCCGCGGCAAGCCGCGGGAAATTTTCGACATGTAAGGAAACAATTTCTATTTGCTCGCTTGACCCCGCAGAAGACTGCGGGGAATGCGCTCGCTATGCATATTCACGTCACTTAGCCCGATATCCCTTCACATTTTATTTCTTTTTGGATATAATACGGAGGCTTTATAAAGTCGGCATACCGGCGCTGGTTGCCATATCATTCTTAGATTAACAGGTCGCTGAAAAAACAGGAATTTGTTCAGGCTGCTCAAAAAGCTTCAACTGCAGCCTGCGAGGACAAGATCAAATATGCAGAACCCGGGGTTCCTGAAGAGGGCCTTTAAGATCAAGTTCGGCTTGAAGCTTTGCCTGCTGACCATAGCCGGGATGCTCGCCGTGACCTTGTCCCTCTATTTCATGACGGCAAAGCCCCTGGGGGACTCTTACGGCAGGGCCATTTACGCGATATACGACCTTAAGATACGCATATTCCCGCTTGTTTTCGCTTCATTCTATTCGATATTCATACTCGCCCTCGTAACCGCCGCGATAGCGCTTATCTCAGTTTTTTTCTCGCATAAAATAGCCGGGCCCATATTCAGGATAGAGAGAAACCTTGAGGTCATAGGGGGCGGGGATCTGACCGTATACACAAAATTCAGGGGCAACGACCAGCTCGAAACTCTGGCAGATGAGATAAACTTGATGGTCAGGTCTCTAAACCACACCGTCCGAAGCTCTAAAGATGCCTTATACGCGATACAGCGATGTGAGGAAAAACTGGAGGCTGTTCTAAAGAAAGGGGCCCCGGCCCAGGAAGAAATGCTTGAGGTCATATCTGAGCTCAGGATCAGCATAGAAGACCTTAAGAAAGTGACTTCCGCCTTTAAGGTAGCGGATTAACGTGAAAAGAATCAATTATCCTCTTATAATTTCGGTACTGCTGGTCATCGCCGCAGGATATGTTTACTCGCAATGGACAAGCTACCATGATTTTGAAGGCAAGTGCCTTGACTGCCATTTGACCGTGCCCGGGAAAGGAGAGACCCCGCAGGTATTTGCCAAGGACATCACTCTCATGTGCAAGGGGTGCCACAAGGACGAACAGCAGTTATCTCACCCTGTCGACCTCAAGCCCTCGATGCAGGTGCCCGCTAAATTCCCTCTGGATTGGAAGGGGCAAATAACATGCGTGACCTGCCATCCGGTGCACGACCAGGGGTTCGGAGAATTTCATTTAAGGTCCAAATCAAGCGGAGAGAGCTTCTGCACCATGTGCCACAACAACCTTGAAAACGAGCTTCACAAGATATCGGTCGGCAGCGCGCACGTAAGCAGGTCGACCTCCACCAAATATATCGAGACCGAACTGGGCAACATCCTCGACGAGCTTTCTATAAAGTGCCTGGCCTGCCATGACGCGACCTTCGCGGGAGATACGCTGGTTGAGAACTTTACCGTTACGAACATATTCCACAACAGCAACTCTATCGGGGTAAGCCATCCCATAGGCATTTCATACGCGGAGACAAAACGCAAATATCTGGGAGCATACAGGAATGTCTCGGAACTGCCTTCGGAAATAAAGCTTTTCGGGGGCCTGGTAGGGTGCGGAAGCTGTCATAACCCTTATTCAAAGCAGCATAGCGAACTTGTCATGAGCAATGAGAAAAGCGCCTTATGCCTCGCGTGCCACGTAAAGTAAGAGGTATTTAATACGGATGCTATATAAAAAAACAAGTACCTTGCCGGCAATCCCTGCCATTTATCGCGGGGTAATTGAATTTAATTAGTGGTTAATAGCCATTTAATGCTGTTGTATTAATATTTTAGCTGGTTGAATATAGGCTTAAAATATGGTAGCGTGTAGAGGCCTATGAACAATAATTCCATCCCCAAGTTCCGCAGGCGCCAGTTTTTCATCAAAAAAGGGCTGCAGGCGCGATTCGTGATCGGGTTCACTCTGGCCGTATTATTGGGCTATTTCTTAAATCTTCTGCTGGTTTATTTTTTAATTGACAGGGAACTTACCGGGGAGTTATATAAAATTCATCTGAAGATCAGGACGACTTCCGAAATAGCAGTTCCGATCCTCTGGAAGCTCAGCCTGATCACAATACCCATTATCATCATCATCTCGGCCTTGATCGGCTACATACTTACGCGCAGGGTCGAGGTTCCGCTCCTGAAGTTTAAAAAGGCCCTGAGGAAAACAGCTGAAGGTGATTTTACCCAGGTGCTCAAGGACAGCGTAACCGGAGACCTTCCAGAGGTCTTCAACAGTATGGGAAGGTCGCTCGAAACAAATTTTAAATCATTGAAGAATTCCGCCGAAAAGATAGACGACAGGTTTAATGCCTTCTACGCGGATATAAGGCAAGGAAAGCTTCATTCTAAAAAAGAGCTTTCCGAGGCTTTAGGCAGGATTTCAGAAGCAAGGCATGAAGTTTGGAAGGGTCTGGAGAAGTTCAAAATTTAAATTAACCTTAAATGGCAGGAACTATGCAGCACATTAATTCTCAATTCAAAATGGCGGCAGGGATATTGGCCCTGGCTGCCGGACTAGGGTTTGCCGCCCCGAAAGATTCTTCAGCCGAGAACTGGCCGATGTTCCTTAAAAGCCAGACCCATTCTTCGTCGATAGAGAAGGCCCCGCTCCCCCCGTTAACGCTTAAATGGACATTCAAAACAAAGGGGCCGGTCTATTCCTCGCCGGCCGTGTACAACGGCACTATATTTATAGGCTCACACGATAAAAACCTGTACGCGATAAATGCCGCTACAGGGGAAGCCCTCTGGAGCTTTCCCACGGAGGGGGAGATACTCTCTTCCCCGGCTGTTTCCGACAATATGGTCTTCTTCGGCTCAAAGGACAAAAAAGTATACGCCCTGGACGCTCAGTCGGGAAAGCTCATCTGGAAGTACGAGACAGGCGCGGGTATTATGACCTCTCCCGTAGTAGCCGAGGGAAACGTCTTCATAGCCTCCAATGACCTTTATCTTTACGCGTTCAACGTGGAAAACGGAAAAAGGGCATGGAGGATGAGGCTCCCTGACTATGAAAAATACAGCGGCGTTTACGCCTCACCCGCTTACGCGGACGGCTCCGTTTTCATAGCGGGAAAGAACGGCATCATCTACTCGTCATCGGCAAAGAGCGGCGGAAGGAACTGGTCGGCAAGGACTGAATCCGCCATATACTCATCCCCGGTCATAAGGGAAGGGGCGCTCTATGTAGCATCCTTAAACCGCACCTTCTACGCGATCGACGTTAAGACAGGCAAAATCATCTGGAGAAAACAGCTCGACGCGGATATGATAATCGCTTCCCCTGTAGTGACAAAAGACAGCATCTATGTCGCCTTCAAAAGCGGACATATCAAATCATACGGCAGGACCGGCGGCAATGAGATCGCCGATTTCAAACTGCCCTCAGAGATAAGCTCCACCCCCGTGATAGGCGGCAACGGCATTATCTACTGCGCGGGAGAAGACGGATTTTTGTACGCGCTCGATATTAAAACAGGGGCGATCTCCTGGAAGTATCAGACAGGCGGCGGCATTCATTCATCACCAGCCGTGCTGGAAGGCGCGGTATATGTCGGTTCAGAGGACGGCAATGTCTACGCCTTCTCGCAAGGCAAATAACGATTCAATTACCCTGCCATAAATGGCAGGATTGTCGGCAAGGTACCTGTTCTTTTATATAGCCCGGCTTTGACCGCCCTTAAAAGGGCGGGCTTGCCGCCGGGCCCCGATGAAGCTCCCCGCGGCTTGCCGCGGGGAATGTGCTCGCTGCATATTCAGCCAAGCATAACAACATGGCCGGACGGCCGGAGAAAATAAGGTAAGACGATGTCAAAAAAAATACCCGTACTCTTAAAACCTCTTGTTATCGCGGGAGCTTTCCTGCTCATGGGCGGGGCGGCTCTCTCAGCTCAGAAGGCGGCAGAGCCGTCAAAAGAGACCCCTCCCCCGTATGAAAGGGCCGAGGCGCTCGCCACTGTAATGAACCCGCACGAGCAGATCAACGACGAAGGCGAGGTGCTGTGGGGCACATGCGTTACCTGCCATAAGAACGTGCCCGATGTTCAGAAAGAAAAATCCATCAAAGACGTCCAGCTCCATTTCGAGGACGATCCGAACCAGATATGCAGAAGGTGCCATACGGTAAAGTCGCATCCCGGAAGCGAGGGCATAAGCGCCACCATGAGCGGATATGTCGCTCCCGACCACCTGGTGGTTCCGCCTAAAAATATCATGCTAAGCATGAAGCTGTCCCTGAAAGAGCTCCCCATGATACTGCCGCTTGACCCTAAGTCGGGCAAGATCATCTGCTCTACCTGCCACAACCCTCATGAAAGAGGCCTTCTTGCCGGCAGGGCCGATTGGGGCGGGGATTACAATATGAGGCTCCGTTCAGCCGGTCTGGATATATGCCAGTACTGCCACAGGAAATAGCCCTATGGGAAATACTCTTGAGAAAGAAATAGTCAGCGGGCGGTACCTTTCTACCGTAAAAGGGTTTTGGGTTCTTTTTTCCAGGATTTCCCTTTATGGCTTCCTATTTCTCTCAGTGGCCCTGATATCGGGGTGCGCCTCAACGGAGGTTGAGCTGCACGAAGAGATTCAGACGCCTCAGAAGCCTCTTATATGGCCTTCACCCCCTGAGCCCGCGCGTGTATCATATTTCAAGACCATATCAAAGCCCGCCGACATAGGCGCCAACAAAGGATTTTTCAGGAAAGTCGCCGAATTCTTACTCGGCCCCAAATACGACGATATAATAAAGCCCTACGGCATCTCCACGGACTCGGGCGGCAGGATACTTGTCGCGGATACCGCTTTTAAAAGGATACATATATACGATGTCAAGAATAACAAGTATTCGTATATCGAAGAGGCCGGTGACGCGGCGCTTGACTCGCCTATAGCCCTTGCGGTTGACGGAGAAGACAATATTTATGTCACCGATTCCGTTGCCAACAACGTATGCGTCTTCAATTCAAAAGGCAGATTCCTTTTCAGCTTTAACGGCGGCAAACGCCCTACGGGCATAGCCATAAACAAGGCTGACAAGCTCGTTTATGTGTCGGACACGGGGAAGCACGAAATAAACGTATACGATCTCAAAGGTAAGCGCGTCAATACGATAGGAAAATGGGGCAGCCAGCCGGGGGAGTTCAATTATCCGGTCGACATTTTCATTGACGGGCATGGCGATCTGTTTGTGGCCGATTCAATGAATTTCAGGATACAGATATTCGACAAGGGCGGCAAATTCCTCTCCACCTTCGGCCACCACGGTGACGGCACGGGGGACTTCGGCAGACCCAAAGGGATTTCGGTGGACAAAGAGGGCAATATATATGTAGCTGACGCGCTCTTTGATACTGTGCAGATATTCGACCGCAACGGAAACTTCCTCTTGAACTTCGGCAGGCTCGGAAAAGAGATTGGCTCTTTCTGGCTTCCGAGCGGGGTGTTTATAGACAGCGGCGACAAGATATACATATCCGATTCATACAACAGAAGGATACAGGTATTCGAGTATCACGGAAACAGCTAGAAACTGGCCGACATGCCCTGTTGTTAATGTAAAATAAAGGCCCCGGGATGGTATCAAATGAAACGGAAGATTCTAGATCTGCTAAGATGGGCTAAGCCCCTGCCGCTCAGCGGCGGCTATAAAATCCCGGCAATCGGCATAGCCGGTCTTGCCGTAGCATATCTCGCATTCTCGGCGGGCAGCTCCCCGGCAACTGTCGCCGGCACCAAACACAACTTCGGGAGTCTGTCTTCGGCCTCCGCCAAAACCGCGGATTCCAGCGAAGTATGCGTATTCTGCCATACACCGCATAACTCATCCCCCCAGAAGCCGCTCTGGAACAGACAGGATTCGGGGTTTACCTACAACGTATACGAAAGCCAGACGCTCGCCGCTACCCTGAGCCCCAACTCACCGACGCTCGGCCAGCCTACAGGCTCATCAAAGCTCTGCCTCTCGTGCCACGACGGGACGATAGCTATCGGGTCTCTTCTGAACCTGCCGGGAGCCGTGCTGGAGGGGACTTTTAACGTAACAGGCGCCGGGATTGCCGCCGGCAAGATCAGTTCCACGTCAACAGCTTACATCGGCACCGATCTTAGGGACGACCACCCGATATCTTTCGAGTATTCCCTCGCTTATCCCTCTAATACGGAGATAAAGGATAATACGACACTGCCGGCGGAAGTAAAGCTCGACAGCGCTAACAAGGTGCAGTGCACGAGCTGCCACGACCCGCACGGCACCGCGTATCCGAAGTTCATGGTAGCCTCTCTCAGCAGCGGGGGTCTCTGCACCACCTGCCATGACAAGAGATACTGGACGACCATGCCCTCGATACACCAGACCTCTACAGCCACATGGAACGGCAACGGCGTAAATCCGTGGCATGAGGACCTCGGAAACGCCGGGTATTCGGATGATACGCCGGCAATCCAGAGCTGCCTCGCGTGCCACCGCTCTCACGGGGGCGCGTCGGGAAAATCACTCCTTAAAGGCACAAATCCCTCAACAGGCCTTATCACAGATGAGGAATACACATGTCTTAACTGCCATAACGGCAACGTAGCCGCCAAAAACATGGACGCACAGCTCGATTACCTTTATAAACACGACGCCAAAGGGGTTTACGGCTCGCATCTCCCCTCAAGGGCGACTGCCGGCGAGGCCGCGAGGGAGACCGCCTCGAATCTTGGCAACAACAGGCACGCCGAGTGCTCGGATTGCCATAACGCTCACGGCACCAAGGCAGGCAATCATACGGTCGGCGGCGTAAACGGAAATATTATAGGCGCGAATATCCTAGGCAGCTGGGGTGTAAAGCCCTCGCCCTGGGCTTCAGCCGGAAACCCCGCGCTCACCTATACGGTGGCAGACTTTACATCCCAGACGCCTGGAGGGGACAACCTCGAAGGATATCTATGCATGAAATGCCATTCATACTACGCCTACGGGTCGCTGCCGCCAAACGTGCCGTCCGGAAACGCCGATGGATCGATAGTGGTCGAGTCCGATATTACGGCTGACTTCAACACCAACAATATGTCTTTCCATCCGGCATTCGCTCAGGGGCAGAACCAGCCAAATTCGTCGGCGAACCCTAACTGGCCCGCAAACAGCCTGGGCCTTACCAATACCTTCAGGTACATGGATTTCCCAGGCGGCGAACGTACCGGCTTTTATAACGTACAGCATAACAGCACCATAACCTGCACCGATTGCCACGGTTCTCATAATTCCAACGACCCCAAGGGCCCTCACGGGTCTACAGACAAATGGATTTTAAGGCGGAACGAGACAGGGGTCGGGACGGCGGCAAACTTCTGCTACAACTGCCACAGAAGAGAGGTCTACGGAGATCAGGGGTATGTAAGCTCCGCCACCGATGGCAACGGAAAATTCTTAAGGGATTACGCCAGGGTCACCCACCCTGTTGACGGCCTCGGGACAAGCTCACCTTTTTACCAGAGCGGGACCGATACCGGGAATAACAGCAATAAATTCGGGATACTTTGCCTCAGCTGTCACGGCGGGGCTTACGATTCCGTGAATAATGTGATGAAGGGCATACACGGCAGCAATGCCGCCGCCGGGTCACAGTCGGGCTCCGACGCCCTCGGCACAAGGATGATGAACGGCGCGTGCGTTGAGTCTTACACACACGCGACCACGACCGCAAACACGCAGATGTGGTTCAGAACGATCACCCCGGCGACCGATAAGGTATGCTATAAGAACTTCACGAATTTTACTAACGGCAATCTGGCCAATTACAACTATCCCTGATCAGGAATTTTTCAGGGTTTAACAAACGGCGATTTTAATACTTTATCGGCGGGTTTAACCAGGGGCTGGCTCTTTTCGCAAGGATGGGCCGGGTATCCACCGGGCTTTTTGATGAAGAAAAATCCAAAAAACCAGGTTCTTTCGGGGCATCCATTCACATTATCCGGCTGTCTTTCCCGTAACCCTGCCGCTGGAACGGGTTTCACAAACCGCTGGAGGGGATGCTCCCTTAATAAAATGCCGATAATACTCTTTACTCTGCTTTTCATCGTTGCCTCGGCAGCGATACCCGGTTCAGGCATGGCGTTGACGCAGGAAGAAGAAGTACCGGGCGTTAATCCGCATAACTTCTCAAAAACCGAGCTATGCTCTTCATGCCACCAGGCAGAGCCGCCGCTGCTTAACTTCGACGCGGTCACAACCTGCACGAAATGCCACTCGGGGAATGTCGGCAATCATCCGGTAACAAGGCACCCGATAGGCAAGATGCCCAGGATCAAGATACCGGCGATATTGCCGCTTACTGACGAAGGCCAAATGGTCTGCTACACCTGTCACGACCCGCATAATAAATCCAAATACCCGAAGATGCTCCGGGTGGAGTTCAGGAAGCTGTGCGGATCGTGCCATGCCGGATATTAAACGGCGAGGTAATAATGAAATGGAGGTCTGCAAGTGAACAGGAGATTTACCCGCATATTGATAACCCTAACGGCCTTTGTTACGGGCCTTCTTATCTGCGGCGGCGTCTGGGCGCAGGGCGACGTAAATAAGGATACCGACTACAGGAAACTGAAGCCCCCCGGCTCTTACGGAACCGTCATAATGAATAGTTACTCGAAGGAGTCGAGCGCCGTAAACCCTGTGGTCTTCCCGCACTGGGCGCACAGGGGCAAATATACCTGCAAGGCATGCCATACCGACCTCGGTTTCAAGCTCAAGGCCAATACGACCGGCGTCACGCAGGCCGATATCGAAGGCGGCAAGTACTGCGCCGCCTGCCATAACGGGACCGTATCTTTCGGCGCGAATGAATGCAACCGCTGTCATTCCTACGGCATACAGGTTAAGGAAAACAGTAAAATTGAGGACTCCCTTAAAGGCCTTCCCACCGACCATTTCGGGAACAAGGTCAACTGGGTGAGCGCGGCCAACGATAAAAAGATAACCCCCGGAGCGGCCCCCGGCGGCAAAAACGACCTTACAAGCCTTGACCTTGACATAATAATCCCGGTTACGAAATTCACGCCGCATCCGCCGGACGTGAAATTTCCTCACAAGCCCCATACCGAGCAGCTCGATTGCGCAACTTGCCATCCCTCCATATTCAAGCAGCAGAAGGGCGGGAATACGGATATGAGCATGATGAAGATAATATCCGGCCAGTACTGCGGCACCTGCCATACGAAGGTCGCGTTCCCGCTTGATGACTGCTTCAGGTGCCACTCGCAGCCTCCTCCGAAGATAGAGGAGCCTAAGGCCGATGAGAAGGCGGCTGAGAAAAAATAAGTGATAGATAAAAAGGGGCGGGTAAAAAGATTATCCGCCCCTTTTATTATTTCTTTAGGAAATCTCTAATTGATTGAAGCTCCCCGCGGAATCCGCGGGGAATGCGCTCGCTATGCATATTCAGCTGCGAGGCGTCGAGAAGCGAGGAAGGCGGCGTACTTTGTCTGTACGCCGCAATGACGAGCGACAATGACAACGAAACAGATGGACTTTTTCAGCAGCCTGTTAGAGCTTGCCCCTGGCATGATGAAACAGGACGATCAATCCCTCCTCCCCCAAATCTTTTGTAAACCCGCTTTTAATTGTGCTAATATCGGCTTATGGAGGTCATCACTTCACATACCAACGCGGACTTCGACACGTTCGCTTCAATGATAGCCGCAAAGAAGCTCTACCCCAGGGCGCGGCTGGTGTTTTCAGGCTCCCTTGAGAAGAGCTTGAAAAACGCGCTGGAAACCATCTCCCTTCCTTACAAATTCGACAGGATAAAAGAGATAAAACTCGACCAGGTAAAAAGGCTTATCCTCGTCGACGTGAGACAGGCCGGAAGGATCGGCCCCTTCGGGGAGCTTGCAAAAAAGCCCGGTATCGACATCCACATATACGACCACCATCCATCCACCGAAGAGGACATCCAAGGCTCGTTAGAGGTCATCAAACCTTACGGCTCATCGACCACCGTCCTTACGCTGATATTGAAGGAAAGGGCCATCCCGCTCACCCCGGAGGAGGCGACTATCCTCATGGCGGGTATTTACGAGGACACCGGCTCCCTTACATACCCCTCGACAACGGCAAGCGATTATGAAGCCGCCTCGTTCCTCTTATCAAACGGGGCGGATCTCCCCGCCGTTTCGGCCCTGCTCAGAAAAGAGCTTACGCCAGAGGAGGTGGCGCTTCTAAATGAGTTTCTCCAATCCGAGACTACCTACACAGTCAGCGGATTGGATATCGTTGTGGCCGAAGGATACCTTGAGAAATATACCGGGGACATATCCACGCTCGCCCATAAGATAATGGACATAGAATCCATGAGCTGCCTTTTCATGCTCGTCGATACCGAGGACAGGGTCCACGTTATAGCGCGTTCAAGGGCTCCAAGGGTCGATGTGGGAAAGGTCGCCCGGGCTGTCGGAGGAGGCGGACACTCTACCGCGGCGTCGGCCACCATTAAGGGAGCGACTCTCATAGAGGCGAAGGAGATCCTCCTTTCAGCCATAAGGAAGTCCATCGTGCCTGAGCGCGCCGCGAAAGACATCATGTCCTTTCCGCCTATAACGCTCCCTCCGCAGACCCGTTTAAATGAGGCCATAGAGCTGATGCGCAGATACGGCATAAACGCCGCGCCTGTCGTAAGGAACGGCTCGGTCTCCGGGGTTATTACAAGGCAGGTATTGGATAAAGCGGTCTACCACGGCCTTGGCTCCGCGCCTGTTGAGGACTATATGACGACCGAGATCGAGACCGTTACAGCGGATACCTCGGTCGATGAGATAAGGGAGAAGGTCGTCGGCCACGGCCAGAGATTGCTCCCGGTTTTAAAAGATAAAAAGGTAGCCGGCGTGATAACCAGGACAGACCTCCTTAAACTCTTGCAGGAGGAGCTTAGAGAGGCCTCGAAGGATAAGGCGCTCAAGGTAAGGCATCTGTCCAAGCTCATCCAGGAGCGGCTCCCTGCCTGGGCCGTCGAGATATTGAAAGACGCCGGGGGCGTCGCCGAGGCTTCCGGGCTTAAAGCCTACGCCGTAGGCGGGTTCGTAAGAGATCTGATACTCAGGAGAGAAAATCTCGATATCGATATAGTTATCGAGGGCGGGGACGGCATAGCGTTCGCGACAGACTTCGCCGGAAAAAGAGGGCTTCGGGTAAAGACCCATCACAGGTTCAGGACAGCTGTGCTGATATTCCCCGACGGGTTTAAGATAGACGTGGCTACAGCCCGCCTTGAGTATTATGAGAAGCCCGCGGCCCTGCCCACGGTTGAGCAGTCGTCTTTGAAGCTCGACCTGTACAGGCGCGACTTCATTATAAATACCCTCGCTATCGCGCTCTGCCCCGGCAAGTTCGGAGAGCTTATCGACTTTTTCGGCGCGCAGAAAGACATAAAAGAGAAAACGATACGGGTGCTCCATAACCTAAGCTTCGTGGAAGACCCTACGAGGGCGCTGAGGGCGGCCAGGTTCGCGGAAAAATTTGACTTCAAGATAAGCAAGCACACGCTTCACCTCATAAAAAACGCGGTAAAGCTCGATGTGTTTAAGGAGCTTTCAGGCGCTAGGCTCCTTGAGGAGCTTAAAAATATCCTCAAGGAAGAGACTGCCGCCAAATGCATCAAAAGACTCCATGAGCTCGGCCTTCTCAAGCTCATTCACGGCTCCATAACATGGGATTTAAACCGTGAGATATTCTTTGAGAGGACGAGGGAGACCCTCATCTGGCACGAGCTTCTTTACACAAAAGACAAGGCCGAGGGCTGGCTGGTGCTCCTTCTGGCCCTGACCGACCCGCTCACTGAAGAAGACCTCAAGGGGCTTGTCAAACGCCTCATGATCTCCGGCAAAAAAAAGATATCCGTGCTCGACTCCAGAGGGGCGGGGATAAAGGCCCTGAATATGCTCAACTCCGGGCTTGTAAAAAAGAACAGCTCCTTGTACTCGCTTCTTGACGAGCTACCGATAGAGGTTATCATCTATCTCCTCGCCAAGGCACAGCGGGAGCATGTAAAGAGGTCACTATCGAACTATATTACGAAGCTTAAATACACCGAGACGGCGCTCAAGGGGGCGGATGTAAAGAAGATGGGGGTCGAGGAGGGGCCGGTCATAGGCGAAATCCTCCGTGAGCTTTTCAACAGGAGGCTTGACGGAGAGCTCCTTGCAAGGGAAGATGAGGAGAGGTTCGTAAGGGATTACGTCTCTACGAAAAAAAGGCAGAAGGACAGGCGGGCCGCCAAAAAAAACTAAAGGAAATGAGATGCCGTCATTTAAAAAAATATTCTTTCTGTTCTCAGTCCTCCTATCCCTGTCCGGCTGCGCCCTTAAGGGGCCGGAGGGTGTCGTAAGGGCTTACTTTACCGGAGACTCAAAGGGGGAGAAGCTCTCGCCGGAGACTTACGCAGGCAAGATCGCGCCGCTCGTCGAATGGCCCAGCGAGCATGTATGGGACCGCGCCTTTATCATAGACGGCACGAAGATCCTACGGTCAAGGATGATCTCGGAGAACGAGGCCTCCGTCGAGGTCAGATATCATGTGGTCGGCATCTTGAGCACATACGGTATCTTGAGCTATGACTTCCATGAGATCGTGGATTTCACGGTAGTGGAGGATAAGGGTAAATGGAAGATCAGGCGGCCCGCGATACCGCCGCACCTCTGGCCGCGTTCCGTGATAAGGCATTTGGAGAAGGCCCTTGAGATGGAGCCAGACCCCGGCAAGGCCGTATTTATAAAACATGACATAGATACCTTAAAGTGTCTTGAGAAATGAAATGCCCCGGCTCGCACCTTTATAAAAAGGGCCTTTTTGCGCGCTTCTCCGGCTAATACAGATAAATTCCGCATAGTCGATCACAAAGATATTGCCCTAACAGGTTGATGAAAAACCGGGAATTTGTTCAGGCGGCGGCCTCGCCCTCAACCGGCCCATCATTGCTTTTTCCCCTTCTTTTCCGGCCTTATTTCGGGTTTATTCCGGCTTAACGCACAAAATAGTCCAGAAATCCCTCTATTTTTTAAAACAGATTTGCGTTGACGCTTCGAGGACTCATCTGATAAACTAGTAAATTCGAAGGATAAATTATGTTTCAGGATTATCTTCAGAGAATTTTACTTACGGCTCCGCCGATATTGCTGGCCTTGACGGTACATGAATGCGCTCACGCGTGGGTCGCTTATAAGCTCGGAGACCCCACTGCCAAGATGCTCGGCAGGGTCACTCTGAACCCGCTTAAGCACCTTGACCCCATAGGCACCCTGGCGTTATTTTTCTCGGGGCTTTTCGGTTGGGCAAAGCCCGTACCGATAAACCCCAGAAACTTTAAGCATATCTCAAGGGACATGATGTGGGTAGCCATTGCAGGGCCGCTCTCCAACCTCGCCCTCGCGGCCGTGTCGGCGGTCATTTTCAAGATATTCCTTATGGGCGGGTTTGATTTTCTCTCAGCCGTGCCAGGGGCTTACAGGCCGCTGTACCTGATGGCGGAGCTTTCGATAGTCTTAAACGTCTCTCTCGCCGTATTCAATATGGTCCCGATACCGCCGCTTGACGGAAGCAAGGTTTTATCCAACCTGCTCCCGGCCAGGAACGCCTTCGCGTTCTCGAGGCTGGAGCCTTACGGCTTTATGATCCTTCTCGTGCTCATTATGTCCGGCTTGCTCAACAAATTAGTTTCGCCGCTCGTTTTCCTTTTAGTCGGTTTACTTACTGGAGGTTTTTAGGTTATGCACCAGAGCAGGGTTCTAAGCGGTATGAGGCCCACGGGCAAGCTTCACTTCGGCCACTATCACGGGGTGCTTGCCAATTGGCTTAAGCTTCAGGAAGAGTACGAATGCTTCTTCTTCGTAGCGGACTGGCACGCCCTCACGACTGACTACGCCTCCCCCAAAGGGATACGGGAAAATATCAGGCAGATGGTGCTTGACTGGCTCTCCGTGGGGATAGACCCAAAAAGAGCTACTATCTTCCGCCAGTCTTCGGTCAGGGAACACGCCGAACTCTTTGTTTTGCTTTCGATGATAACGCCTCTCTCATGGCTTGAGAGAAATCCCACATACAAGGAACAGCTTCAAGAAATACGGGATAAGGACCTCCACACATTCGGGTTCCTCGGATACCCCGTCCTCCAGACGGCTGACATAATCGTCTATAAGGCCGACAAAGTTCCCGTAGGGATCGACCAGGCCCCTCACCTGGAGCTTTCCAGGGAGATCACCCGGAGGTTCAACCACTTCTACGGCCCGGTTTTTCCTGAACCGCAGACGCTCCTTACCGCCTCTCCGAAGGTGCTGGGCACTGACGGCAGGAAGATGAGCAAGAGCTATAATAACGCCATACTCCTCTCGGACGCCCCTGAAGTTATAGAGCAGAAGATCCTCCACATGATGACCGACACGGCGCGCAAGAGAAGGACAGACGCCGGGAACCCCGATGTCTGCCCGCTCTTTATAACCTTTCACACCTTGTATTCTGATGAAAAGACGATCGAATGGGTAAGGGAAGGCTGCACCAAGGCCACGATCGGATGCACGGAATGCAAAAAATCCGTCATCCCCAAGGTGATCGAGATGCTCGGGCCTATACAGAAAAGGCGCGCTGAATTTGAGAAAGACCCCGAACTCATCGAGTCGATCCTGAACGAGGGCGCGAAAAAGGCCTCAAGGGTGGCGGCAGATAACATGGCTGAGGTCAGAAAAGCCATGGGGCTGGAATAAAGACGGTAATCAGCCGCCGGGTATCTGCTCCGATTTAAAAAAATTATAAACTTTTACCATCAGGCAACCAAATTCTCTTATGGTTTACAACGTAAAACTCGACATATTCGAAGGGCCTCTGGACCTCCTCCTTCACCTCATAAAAAAAAACGAGGTGGATATCTACGATATCCCCATCGCCAGGATCACGGAGCAGTATATCGAATACATCGACATCATGAAGGAAATGAACCTCGATGTGGCTGGCGAATTCCTGGTAATGGCCGCCACCCTCGTGCACATCAAAAGCAAGATGCTTCTTCCTGTCGATGAAGAGGCCGTTCCAGAGGAAGACGACGGGGTCGATCCCAGGGAAGAGCTTATCAAGAGGCTTCTTGAGTATCAGCGTTATAAAGAGGCCGCCAAAGAGCTTGCGGAAAAACCGGTTCTCGGCAGGGATGTCTTTTTGAGAGGCCCGCACGTGTCGATCGAAGAGCTTGAGGAAGGCGCGGGCTTCATGGAAGTCTCCGTATTCGACCTTATGGGGGCGCTGAAGGATATACTCGCGAAGGCGCCGAAGGCAAAGGCCGCGATAGCGCTTACGGCCGAGCGTTTCAAGATCGCCGACAAGATAAACTACGTAATGGAACTGGTCAACAGGGAAAAGAGCATCGCCTTTACCTCCCTGTTTGAGAACGACGCCACCAGGGGCGAAATAGTAGTGACCTTTTTAGCCATACTGGAGCTTGCCAAGCTCCTCATGATAAGGATACATCAGACCGAGGACGGGATAATAAGGGTCTACTCCCCTCCCCCGGCTGAAGAGGCCGCGCCAGCAGAGTAAAATTCTTTCGAAAGGTCGTCTTTTATGCTCGACAAAGAAAGCCTTAAGCCCGTTATAGAGTCCCTTATATTCGCGTCCGAGTCCGCCATAAGCCTTGAGAGGATAGCAACTGTCCTTGAAGGAGAGGAGAAGGAAACGATCAAGGCCGCCCTTAAAGAACTTATCGAGGATTACGGGGCCAGGAACGGCGGATTCCTCATCGAAGAGGTGGCTGGCGGATATCAGTTCAGGACGAACCCGGAGTTCGCGCCGTGGCTCCGAAGGCTTTTTAAAATAGGGTTGCAAAAGATCAGTAAGGCGGCGATGGAGAGCCTCGCGATAATCGCCTACAAGCAGCCTGTCACCAGGGGCGAGCTTGAAGCCGTGAGAGGCGTGGATTCCGGCGGGGTGCTTGCGACCCTTATGGAAAAGAGATTTATAAAGATTGTGGGCAGGAAAGAAGTCCCCGGAAGGCCCGTTGTATACGGAACCACCAAGGAGTTCCTTGAGACCTTTGACCTTAAAGACCTCTCTTGCCTGCCGAGCCTAAAAGATATACAGAAGATGGAGGAAGAGAATGGGGCCAAAGGACAAGCCCAGGGATTTTTCGAAGAAGGCAACGAGCCCGGAAGCAGTGAAGGGGAAGTTCTCCCGGACGGAGAAGAAGGAAGCTGCCCGCAAGCCGGGACAGCGGAGGCCTGTACCGCAGAAGACTCAGAAGGCAGCGGAGCCGAAGGCGGAGGAGAGGCTTCAGAAGGGGCGGTTCTCCCGGACGGAGGGGAAGGAAGCGGCCCGCAAGCCGAGACCGCGGAGGCAGATACCGCAGAAGACGCAGAAGGCAGCGGAGCCGAAGGCGGAGGAGAGGCTTCAGAAGATCATAGCCACGGCGGGGGTGACATCGAGACGGAAAGCGGAGGAGATGATAACCCACGGCCGGGTGAAGGTGAACGGGAAGGTAGTGACGGAGCTGGGGGCAAAGGCCAACCCTAGCCAGGACAGGATCGAGGTCGACGGAAGGAGCATCTCCGTAAAAGGGCCCCTTGTCTATATACTTCTGAATAAGCCTAAAGGGTATATCAGTTCGGTTACGGACCCGCTTAAACGGCCTGTAGTCACGGACCTGGTAAGGGTAAGGGCCCGGGTATTCCCGGTCGGCAGGCTTGATTACGATGCCGAAGGGGTGATCCTGCTTACGAATGACGGCGAGCTGACGAACAAGCTTATCCACCCTAAATTCTCGGTTCCTAAAAAGTATCTCGTAAAGGTAAAAGACGTCCCGACACCCGCCGAGATTGAGCGGCTGGAAAAAGGCGTCTACCTTGAGGACGGAAAGACCCTGCCCGCAAAGGCCCGGCTCATCAGGGAAACAAAAGAAAATTCCTGGCTGGAGCTTATAATCACGGAGGGCAGGAACAGGCTCGTCAAGAGGATGTGCCTGGCGATAGGGCATCCTGTTCAGAAGCTTAAAAGGGTCGAGTTCGCGGGTCTTAAGCTCGCGACCATGAAGACCGGCGAGTACAGGTTCCTTTCACCCAAAGAGGTAGAGCGGCTCAAAGAACTATAAGCTGTATGCGGAAGAAAAAAGATACCGAAATACTTAAGTACTACAAGACGCTTTTAAAGGCGTTCGGCCCCCAGGGATGGTGGCCGGGTGAAACCGATTTCGAGGTAATAATCGGGGCCATACTCACTCAGAACACAGCCTGGTCGAACGTGGAAAAGGCCATAAGGAACCTTAAGGAAAAAGGGGTGCTTAACCCCAAGGGGCTCCACGCGCTCGATACCGGCGAGCTTGCGCTGCTCATAAGGCCCGCCGGATATTTCAACGTAAAGGCGAAGCGCCTTAAGCATTTTACGAACCACCTCTTCGACAACCACAAGGGGGATCTCGGAAGGCTCTTTAATAAGAGCGCGGAAGGATTAAGGGAAGAGCTTCTGAACATAAACGGCATCGGCCCTGAAACGGCGGATTCCATCATCCTGTACGCCGCCGGGAAGCCCGAGTTTGTCGTGGACGCGTACACAAAAAGGATATTCTCACGCCACGGCCTTTTGCCTGAAGATGCCGGATACGAAGATGTGAAGGCGGTATTTACAGAGAGCCTTCCTCCGGATACGCGGACATTCAACGAGTACCACGCCCTGATCGTCAAAACAGGAAAAGACTTCTGCAAAACAAAAGCGCCTCTTTGCTTGAGCTGTCCCCTGAAAGAATACATCTGACCCGATATGTCCAGGATAAATGTCCTCGATACCCTACTCGCCTCAAAGATAGCCGCAGGCGAGGTGATAGAGCGCCCGGCCTCTGTCGTTAAAGAGCTTATGGAAAACTCGCTTGACGCGGGAGCCACATCCATAAGCGTCTATATAACCGAAGGCGGCAAGCGCCTCATCAGGGTCGTTGACAACGGGGAAGGCATCGCAAGGGAAGACGCTCCCCTGGTATTTTTACGCCACGCGACGTCCAAGGTATCCAGGGAAGAAGACCTTGAGGCCATAAGGACGATGGGGTTTCGGGGAGAAGCGCTCGCAAGCATCGCGTCAATCGCGAAAGTCGTCTTGAAGACAAGGAGGCCCGGCGACATCGCCGGAACATCGGTTGAGATAACCGGAGGTGGAGAGCCTCAAATCTCAGAGGAGGGCTGCCCGGAGGGGACTTCGATAGAGGTAAGGGAAATATTCCATAACATGCCTGCGAGGCTTAAGTTCCTCCGCTCCCCTGAAGCCGAGTTCGGAAGGATACTGGAGATATTCAAGCGTATCGCCCTGGTAAACCCGGGAAAAAGATTCAAGCTCATCCACGGCTCGTCAAGGCCGCTTGAAACAGCGCCGGGGGATTTAAAAGAGCGCGTCCTCGACCTCTTCGGAAGCGATTATTCTAAAAAGATCATAAAAATAGAGACCCCGTTTCTATCCGGCCTTATCGGGAACCACGAGCTTGCGTTCCAGACGACTAAGTCGCTTTTTATTTATGTAAACGGCAGGCCCATCCGCGACAAAGGCGTAAACAAGGCCATTATGGACGGGTACGGCCCTGTTCTCGACGGGAGATTTCCATTCGCCCTGCTTGATATAAAGATCCCGCATGAGGATGTCGACATAAACATACACCCGGCAAAGAGCGAGGTAAGGTTTAAAAACCAGAAATTCATATATGATACAGTAAAGCTCGGGATAAAAGGCGCCCTCGGGAGCGGGCTCCTTTCAAAGACACGGTTAAACCCGGATTATGGGAGCTATAACGCGGGTGCGATTCCCGGCAGGTTCGCGGAGGAATCCGCTGCCCCCTATGGAATCTCCGAGCGTTCGTTTGATTTCAGCCCGGCAGAAACCGGGGACGTGAAAAACCCCGAGTTTTTATCGCTTGAGGTAATCGGGCAGCTCTGGGGTGAATTCCTTGTCGCCGAAGGGAGTGAAAGGGACGGCGAACTATACCTGATAGACCAGCACGGCGCGGCTGAGCGCGGAGCCTTTGAGGCGCTTAAGGAAAAATATTACGGCTCAGATATAAAAAGGCAGATGCTCCTTCTGCCTGAGCGCATAGAGACCTCGCCCGATGAGCGGGACGCTATAATGGCTTCAAACGATTACCTTCTAAAGCTTGGCTTTGAGCTCTTTCCTTTCGGGCAATCGCCCAAGGAGGGCGGAGAGACATTCCTGTTAAAATCCGTGCCGGATCTCCTCGCGTCGAGGAACTGTTCGAGCCTCATAAAAGACCTGGCCGAGGAACTTTCCAGTCTCGGCGGAAGCTCCAGGATCGAAGACAAGATAGATTCCGTCCTTATGCGGATAGCCTGCCACAGCGTCATCAGGGGGCCGAGGACGCTTACGAAGGAGCAGGGCAAGGCGCTGCTTAAGTACCTTTCCGCTATCGACTTCGCCGGCCATTGCCCACACGGCAGGCCGGTTGTGAAAAAGATATCAAGAAAAGAAATTGAGACGATGTTCAAGAGGTAAGGGCGGGCCCGTGAACTCATCAGACTATTTTAAAGAATAACAGCCGCGATGGATAAACAAAAGATAATAGTTATCGCCGGCCCGACCGCCACGGGAAAAAGCAGCCTTGCCATAGAACTTGCGGAGATATTTAACGGCGAGATAATAAACGCCGACTCGATGCAGGTCTACAAATACATGGATATCGGGACGGCAAAACCATCCGCTAAAGACCTGTCCAGGGTCCCTCACCATTTGATCGGCATAGCCGAGCCTGACGAGGAGTACACCGCCGCCCGATTTCGCTCGGACGCTGTCAAAAAAATAGAAGAGATAAGCGGACGGGGCAGGACGCCCTTTATCGCGGGCGGAACAGGACTGTATATACGGGCTCTTACGGAGGGGCTTTTCAAAGGCCCGAAGGGCTGTGGCGAGCTTCGCGAAGGGCTTCGGAAGGAAGCCTTGGAAAAGGGCGGCCCATATCTCCACGGCATGCTTAAATCGGTTGACCCTGTTACAGCCTCCTCCATACACCCGAACAATACGGTAAGGGTCATAAGGGCGCTTGAGGTCTTCAAGCTCACCGGTAAACCCATCTCGGAATTTCACAGGGAGCATGGGTTCTCCGAAGAGCCGTTCGACTCGCTAAAAATCGGGCTCGCGATAGACAGGGAACGGCTCTACGGGCGTATTGAAGAGCGTGTTGAGATGATGATAAACAGCGGGCTTATCGGTGAGGTGCAGGTACTTGGGGACAGAGGCTATGCCTGGGGCTTGAAGCCGATGTGCGCTTTGGGTTATAAAGAGATATCCATGTATCTGCGCGTAGAATGCGGCATCGAGGAGGCAAAGGCCCTGCTTAAAAGGAACACCAGGCATTACGCCAAACGGCAGTTGACATGGTTCAGGAGAGACCCTGAAATAAGGTGGTTTTCTCCGGACGAAAAAAACGGTATAATCGAGCTTGTAAAGGAACACCTAAAGTGAGAAGGTATCTGACAGCTTTTGCGTATATCTTGTTCATCCTCTTCCATCCCGCGCTAATTCACGCCGGGGAGCTTATTACGGTTCAGTCCGAAGGCGCCGCCACAAAGACCGGGGACGCGGCGGAGGAAAAGAGGAAGGCGATAGACAAGGCGTTAAAAAACGCGGTAAATGAAGCGCTCTCATCATACGCGAAGAAGGAGGGTGTCGCGCTTACCAGGGAATTATCCGAAGAGATACTTTCAAACCCGCGCGCCTTTATCCTGAATTACAAGGTCGTCTCCGAGGGCTGGGTCAGCCACCTGGGCCCAACGCCTTTGATCGTAGACAACCTCCCGGAAGCGGGCCAGAGCCCCCTGGGAGTTGAGCTGTTCCATATCTGGATAGAGGCGAGCATAGACGACGGGGCCCTGCGCGAGGCGTTCGGCAAGGCTGCGGCCGTAAAAGACGCCTCTTCCATAATAAGCATCAATATAGTCGACGTAACGGACTATAGCGAGTACAAAGAACTTATCGGGGCGCTCAAGCGCATCGCCCTTTTAAACGGCGTCTCTTACAGTACTTTTTCAAGGGGTAAGATAACCCTCCATGCGAAGTCCGGCGCCGGGGTCGGGGTTTTGATCGAGCGAATCTCAAAAGAGATACCGGAAAACTATATAGCCACAGCGGGCGGCCCGGAGACGATAATAATAAAAGCCGCGCCAAAGGTAGTCCAGTAATGATAAAAAAACTGATATCAATAGCCATTCTTTTAGTGCTTGCCGGGGGCTGCGGCAATTCCGTAAAAAATACCATGTCGCCGGGATATAACCAGTCAAAGCCCGCGACCGTCGCAATAATGCCCGTCATCTGGAATAACCCGGGAGAAAAAGAGGACGATGAAATAGCATTCCTCTTTAGAAAGATGACCTCTAACGCACTGCTCCAGAAGAACTACCGCACGCTTGCGCTGGACGCCGTCGACAGTAAATTAAAAGAGAACCGCGCCTCCGGGGTGAACGACTCAACGGATATCAGCGCGGATTCGTTTTTATACATACGCATAAAAGAATGGGATAAGGACAGGCTCTCCGCGTACGCCTCTCTTATCATGAAAGCCTCTTTTGAATTGTATTCCGCGAATGGGACCAGGCTCTGGACGGCAGAATACTCCACGAAGGAATTCGATTTAAGCCTGGATAAAAAGACCATTGAATATGGGGTATTCGGCGCCTATGAACCGCGGGTGGAGAGATTTGTGGAAGCAGTGCTCTCGACCCTTCCTCAGGGAGAGGCGCCCAAGAAAGCGGAGAAAACATTTTTTCAATGGCTTCCGTAGGATATGCTGAACGTCCCTAATCTGCTTACAATCACAAGGATCATCCTCGCCCCTGTATTTGTCTTTCTAATTATAACAGATAATGCCGGTACGGCGCTGGCCGTCTTTATAATAGCCGCTTTGACTGACGTGGCAGACGGCTTTATAGCAAGAAGATTCGGCCTGAGGACGAATTTCGGGACCAAGGCCGACCCCTTTGCGGACAAATTTCTCATGGTATGCACGTTTAGCGCGCTTACCTTTAAGGGCATCATCCCCGTCTGGCTGATGCTGCCTGTTGTGATAAGGGATTTCGCCCTGCTTGGGCTTGTCCTCTTTTTAAAATGGTCAGGGCGCGAAGTAAAGGTGCGTACCACTATCCCGGGCAAGGCCGCCACATTCCTTCAGGCCGTAAGCGTCCTGTACGCGATAATCGTAAATGCCGATGACAGCGTATTCACGGCCGTAGCCGCCCTTACTGTCGCGTTTACCATCTACACGGGCTTCTACTACATAATAAAAGAGCTGCTGCTTCAGTACAGGAAGGGGTAGAAGAAAGGCGCGCTCTCCACTCTGGAGTTGAATGAACCCCCTCCAAGCCTTCAGGCAGGACTAGACCCTAAGAGGGGATAAAACAAGAGGGCCGGTTTTTTTATAAAAACCGGCCCTCTTTATTGTTTTAACTATTTGAAAGACCTGAAAAGCTTCTGCAAGGCGTCGAGAAGCGAGGAATGGGACGTATTTTGTCTGTACGCCGCGGTAACGAGCTTTGATGCGCCAACTAAACAGATGGAATTTATATCGCCTCAGGCATATCCTTAAGATCGCTCAGCTTGAATACCGGCCCCTCCTGGCAGACGTAACACCCGTTTATCTGACAATGCCCGCATTTGCCGATCCCGCACTTCATCCGCCTCTCAAGAGAGACGAATATCTTCTCAGGGCCGATAAGCTTGTCCCTAAGGCTTAAGATTACAAATTTATACATCACTGGAGGGCCTATCACGACGGCAAAGGTCTCGCCCTGCCTGACGCCGAGCTTTGGTATCAAGGTTGTAACGACGCCTACGTTACCCTGCCATTTCGGGTCCGGCTTGTCGATAGTAAGCTCTATGTCCAGTCCTTTAGAGCGCCACTCATCCAGCTCTTCGCTGAAAAGCATCTCTTCAGGGCTCTTTGAGCCATAAATAAGCGTAAGCTTCCCGAAGTCCCGGCTTTCCCTTAGTACAGCCTTTATAAGAGACCTCATCGGCACTATGCCGATGCCGCCCGCGATAAATACGATATCCTTGCCTTTCATCTCCCCTATCGGAAAGCTTGTGCCAAAAGGCCCGCGAACCCACACAAAATCCCCTCTTTTAAGCCTGTGCAGGGCGTTTGTGACGTTGCCGGCCGCGCGGACGCACAGCTCAAACTCCCTTTCCGCCCCCGGGGCCGAGGTGATGGATATAGGCGCTTCCCCGTAGCCCGGAAGGCCTATCATATAGAACTGCCCAGGCTGGTATTCAAGGAGCGATGGGTTAAGGGGGGAGATGGTAAAAAGCCTCTCCTTTTCCGTAACCCTAACTACCCTTTCGACCACTCCGGGTATCGGCAGATATGGGGACTCAAGACTGTCTTTTGTTTGATTCACGTATAAGTTCATTGGTGACTTCCGTTATATTTATCTTTACAAGACACGCTCTCGAACAGCGGCCGCAGCCGACGCAGAATAGCGTGCCGAATTTATCGGTCAGGTACCTGAATTTACGGTTAAACCGGTGCCGAAGCCTCTCGGCCCTGGACTTCCTGAAGTTATGCCCTCCCGCAACCTTGGCAAAATCCTCAAGGGTGCAGCCGTCCCAGAGCCTGACGCGCTCGCCTTCCGAGAGGTTTGGCTTTACCTCGTCTTTTATGTCAAAGCAGTAGCAGGTCGGACAGACGTTATTGCACGACCCGCATCCGGTGCATATCGCCCCTATCTTGTCCCATACCGGGCTGTTGTCGCTGTTTCCGTATATGCCGGGCAGGTCCTTGGGCTCGGCGTCAATGGACGCCGTAAACGCCCCTTCCTTTTCAAGCTTGAGTTTCTCAAGCTCGCGGACCTCGGCGCCCTTTGCCTCGCGCAGATTCAGGCCGCTTAGTATCTCCTCTCCCCTGTTCGTTGCCACTCTTGCGAGAAAGCCCTTTTTTATCCTGTGGAGGAAGATATCGAAACCGTCGTTTACGTCCATCGTGCCCATGCTCTTGCAGAAGCAGAAACTATCCGGGAAGCAGTCGGTTCCTATAAGGATGGTATTGTCCCTTCTCGTAAGGTAGTTCGGGTCTGGCTTGCCATATGCCCAGACCTCATCCATGAGGTTTATGGCGTGGATATCGCAAGGATGCAGCCCGATTATCACCTGGCTTTCGGCTTCAATTACAGCCTGATGGAGACTGTGGCGTATGTCAAACTTCAGAAGCGT
The DNA here is from genome assembly GCA_016218105.1 of Deltaproteobacteria bacterium. Taxonomy (GTDB): domain Bacteria; phylum Desulfobacterota; class GWC2-55-46; order GWC2-55-46; family GWC2-55-46; genus GWB2-55-19. The sequence continues at coordinate 45,483 of JACRET010000009.1, read as the reverse complement.
TTCGCGCTGCGGAAAGAGGAATTGTTTCGCTGAGAGGTGCGTAGGTGTCTGAAAGAGCTCAAGCTCGCTTACATCCGTTATATTGGCGAATGCCGGGTGGCCGTCCTTCTTTATAGTACCGTAAACCTTGCGCTCATGTATGAGCCGTGTTACTAATTTCTTAAAATTTGAATCTGATATGAATCTAAAATACTCAATGTTTTTCATATGTTATAAATTATATCAGGAAGACTTTTTTTTGTCTACCTTTTATGCTGTTTTTTAGCCAAAACAATACTTGACAAAATTGATAAGGTATATTAGATTGAATGTAGGATGCTGAAAAGTCTGGGATGATCGGAATATACTCTTCGGATAAATCCCTTTTCAGCATCCATGTTATTTAGAGGTCAGTCATTTGAGATTATCTACAAAAGGACAATACGCCGTAAGGGCGATGGTAAACCTGGCGTGCCACTCAGGGGATAAACCCGTAACTCTAAAGGACATCTCTCTTGAAGAAGGGATATCGCTTTCTTACCTTGAGCAGCTGTTCGTAAAACTCAGAAAGGGTAAGATCGTAAAGAGCGTAAGGGGGCCTGGAGGCGGTTACGTCCTTGGAAAACCCCCCGCAAAGATAAGCGTCGGAGAGGTCATCGCCGTGGTCGAGGAGCCTTTAAACCCGGTAGCCTGCCTTGACAACGGGGCTGTTGGCTGCGACAGGGCCGAAAGGTGCATCACCCAGAAGGTCTGGAAGGGTCTGGCGGAAAAAATAGCCGAGTTCTTGAACTCGGTTACCATAGAAGACTTAAGCCATGAAGTAAGGTTTCACGATTCAAAATCCACTGTCAACACAAATGTCTGCGGAACTGTATAGAGTGAAAGGAGGAAGTGCGATTTGAACAAGATCTATTTTGACCATAACGCGACCACGCCCATTCTCGGTGAGGTCTTCGATGCGATGGTGCCTTATCTTAAAGACCAGTGGGGGAATCCTTCATCCATTCACTGGGCCGGAAGGGGTACTAGAAAGGCCGTGGAGGACGCGCGCGAAAGCGTGTGCAAGCTCCTCAATTGCCAGTCGGTAGAGCTGATATTCACGAGTTCCGGCACGGAAGGCGACAATCACGCCATAAAGGGGCTCGCCTACGCCAACAAAAACAAGGGAAACCATATAATCACCACAAAGGTCGAGCACCCCGCGGTGCTTAACACATGTAAGCACCTTGCCAAAGAGGGGTTCGAGGTCACATACCTTGACGTAAACCAGGACGGCCTTCTTGACCTTGAGGCCTTAAAGAGCGCCATCACCCCCAAGACTATTTTAATAACCGTAATGTTCGCGAATAACGAAACCGGGGTGCTCTTCCCGATACAGGAGATCGGCGAGATAGCAAAAGAGCGCGGGGTGGCTTTCCACACCGACGCTGTCCAGGCGGTCGGGAAGGTCCCGATAGATGTCACAAAATTGAACGTAGACCTCCTTACCATCTCGGGACACAAGCTCTACGGCCCCAAAGGCGTCGGGGCTCTTTTTGTTAAAAGGGGCGTGCGTTTGGTGCCGCTTATACACGGCGGACATCACGAGAGGAACAGGAGAGGCGGCACAGAGAACGTAGCCGGCATAGTCGGCTTCGGGAAAGCCGCTGACATAGCTTTAAGGGATATGGATAAGGAAGTAGAGCACCTCAAGGGATTAAAAGAGAGGCTTGAGAGGGGATTTGCAGAAAAGATACCGCACATCAAGGTAAACGGCCATCCAGACAAGAGGCTGGCTAACACATCAAACATAAGCTTTGAGTTCGTTGAAGGCGAATCCCTTCTTTTAAACCTGGATATGAAAGGGATCGCGGCTTCAAGCGGCTCCGCCTGCACATCAGGAAGCCTTGAACCCTCCCATGTGCTCGTCTCGATGGGCTTGAGCCATGAGCTTTCGCACGGCTCTGTAAGGTTCAGCCTCGGCAAATCGAACACCATGGAAGAGATCGATTATCTCATCGAAATAATGCCTCCGATCGTCGAGAGGATGAGGTCTATGTCTCCGCTTTACGCTGGAGCTAAATAAATCGCGGAAAATTGCGATATACTGTATATAAAATCGATAGTAAGCACAATTTCAAGGAGACAGGCTATGTATAGCGAAAAAGTAATGGATCACTTTTCCAACCCCAGGAACGTCGGAGAGGTCGAGGATGCGAGCGGCACAGGAATGGTCGGCAACCCCGCTTGCGGCGATATAATGAAGCTGACTATAAAGGTCGAGAACGACAAGATCACAGACGTGAAGTTCAAGACCTTCGGATGCGGAGCCGCCATAGCGACAAGCTCTATGGTAACAGAGCTTGTAAAGGGAAAAGACTTGAATGAAGCCGAGCAGATCTCGAACTCAACGGTAGCGGAGGCCCTGGACGGGCTTCCTCCGGTAAAGATGCACTGCTCAAACCTTGCCGCTGACGCGCTCCATTCGGCGATAGAGGATTACAAGAAGAAAAACTCGGAAAAGAAATGACCCCCAGGCGAAGCCTGGGGTATCCGGAGAAGAAACTCCTTTAAAATGCCTCCCCGGTGTTTCAGGCTCGTGGGCATCTGTTCATACCTTCATCCCTGGGCTTTTCAAGCCCAGGGTTTTTTTCAACCGGCCGTATATTTATGGAAGGCCGTTACTTAGCCTTTGAAGTTCTTCCTCAGACTGCCTCTGCCTCTCTTCGAGCTTTTTCTGTGCCTCTGTGACCCGGCTTTTTATCTCTGAATATTGCCTGTTCATCTCAAAGGCGAGCTGCCTGTATAAAAAGACCAGCACAACCCCGGCAACAAGCATCAGTATCAGCCTGTACGCCTTTTTATTGCCTGAAAGGCGGCCCAGGAAGAAATTCAGAGCCACCACGCCGGCAATAACCCCCAGGGCTATCCCGCCGTACTTGAAGACAGGCCCTTCCAACAAGCCTGACAACAGCCCTTCCTTTTCCACCTCCGGCTTGACCTCCACGGGAGCCGTCGGCAAAGGTTCTTCCTTCGCAGTAACCGCTTCTTCCGGCTTTATTTCCTCCCTGGGGCTCTCTTTACTCACCACCATTTTTTTCTGGAACTTCTCAGGCACGTTCTGGAGATTGTTCGTGATGTGGATCGTGCCTTTCTCGTCAGTGTATTTGTAAAAATCCGCCCGTGCGTCAAGGGCTAAAAGAATGGCAAAAAACAGGGTCGCGCCTGCTATATATCCGATTATCTTCACAGCCCACCTCTCTCAAGTAAATAAAAGGTTTTCGCACCATCGTAAAAAAAAATTGTTTTTTCTGGATAATTGAGGATTTCTTTATTAAAATTAATACATTCTGCTTTCAAAAGAAATGAAAAAGATTATGGGTAAAAAAAGAGTGGTCGTAGCGATGAGCGGGGGCGTTGATTCCTCAGTCGCCCTTGCCCTCCTTAAGGAACAGGGTTACGACTGCATCGGAGTATCCATGCAGCTCTGGGACTACTCCAAAAAAGAGGATGAGCGCGGGTCAAGCTCAGGGAGCTGCTGTTCACTGGATGATATTTATGACGCGAGGGGTGTAGCCGACAGGCTGGGGGCGCCTTTTTACGTAATGAATATGGAAGAGGTCTTCTCGAAGGAGGTCGTTGACTACTTCGTTGACAGCTACCTGAATGGCGCTACCCCAAACCCATGCATAAAGTGCAACCAGATACTTAAGTTCGAGGCGCTCCTTAAAAAGGCGGTAGGCCTTGAGGCGGACTTTCTCGCAACAGGCCACTACGCCAGGATCATAGAATCAGATGGCGACTATAAGCTACTTAAAGGGGTGGACAGCGAAAAAGACCAGAGCTATTTTCTATTTACCATGACGGAAGGACAATTAAGGAAGGTACTATTCCCTTTAGGCGGGCTTACGAAGAAGGAAGTGCGGTCGATCGCGAGGAAGTATGGCCTCAAGACCTCTGACAAGAGAGAAAGCCAGGAGATATGTTTTGTCGAGGAGCCGAGCTATACTGATTTTTTGTCGGCGCGCCTGCCTTCGAAGGCAGGCGATATCATAGATACAGGCGGCAAGGTGCTGGGCAGGCATAACGGCCTTTTTAACTACACTATCGGGCAGAGAAAGGGACTCAGCCTGTCCGGAGGGCCCTTCTATGTGCTCGACATCGATACCGGCTCAAACCGGCTTGTTGTCGGCCCTCTCGAAAAACTGTTCTCCAACGGACTTATCGCCGGTGAAATAAACTGGATTGACAAGGACGCCTCTAAAGCAGCCTCAAGCGGGGGCTTGAAGAATGTCACGGTAAAGATACGCTACAGGCATACAGGCGCGGAGGCTGAGCTCACCGCGGCGGACAACGGAAAAATAGAAGTTCGTTTCAATGAGCCGCAGAAGGCTGTGACACCGGGCCAGGCCGCGGTGTTTTACAGGGGAGAGGAAGTGCTCGGAGGGCGCTGGATTGAGAAGGCAGTCAAATAAGGGAGCGGCCTAGTTCGGCCCGCCCTGCCCTGTTGTATTTAGCAGGCTGCTGAAAAACCCGGAATTTATTCAGGCTGCTCAAAAAGCTCCGGATGCGAGGCGTCGAGAAGCGAGGAATGAGGCGTACTTTGTCTGTACGCCGCAGTGACGAGCGACAATGACAACGAAGCAGATGGACTTTTGAAGTTTCCCGCAGCAAGCTGCGAAAAACTTGCATGTAAGGAAATCTCAATTGTGATTCGCTCGCTAACCGCTCGCTATGCATGACAGCAGCCTGTTAGAAAAAGGACTCGGACAAGTTTGAACAATATCGCTGAAAATACCCCCGCCGTGCGGGTCTCCGTCAACACCCTCGGCTGTAAATCCAACCAGTACGACTCATCCGCCCTTGAGGACGTCTTGAAAAGGGCCTCATTCAGGATAGTCCCCTTTCCGGGGCTTGCCGACGTCTACATAATCAACACCTGCACGGTAACGGGCAGAACAGATTACCAGTCACGCCAGCTTGTAAGACGGGTTCGCAAGATCAACCCCGAAGCCATTGTGATAGTGACGGGCTGTTACGCGCAGGTATCTTCAGACGAGCTTAGCCGCATGGACGGCATCGACTACATAATAGGAAACCCGGAAAAGGGAAAGATTCTAGATTATATCTCAAAAGGCAGGCAGGCAAACCCCAGGGTGGAGGTCGGCCACTATGAGGACGGCACACCTTTATCTTTGAGGGCGCGAAGCTCGGGCGGAAGGACGCGCGCTAACTTCAAGGTGCAGGAGGGCTGCAACCGGGCCTGTTCATATTGCATCATCCCCAGGGCAAGAGGGCTCTCCAAAAGCGTCCCTCTGAAAGACGCGGAGCGTGAAATAGACTCGCTCGTGGAGTCCGGGTTCCAGGAGATAATACTTACAGGCATACACCTCGGGGCCTATGGGGCTGACCTCCATCCCGCAACGGACATCGCAACGCTGCTCAGCATGATAGAGGCGAACAATTATCCGTGCAGGTTCAGGATAAGCTCCCTGGACCCTGACGAGGTCACTGAGGAGCTTATAGGCGTGATGAAGTCCGCCAGGTCTATCTGCAACCATCTTCACCTCCCGCTGCAGAGCGGAGACAACAAAATCATAAGACAGATGAAGCGCCCGTACACGAGGGAGCTCTTTGCCGAAAAGGTAGAGAAGCTTTCAGCGAGCGTCCCCGGGATTTCTATCGGGGTTGACGTTATCGCCGGGTTCCCGGATGAGGGAGAGACGGAATTTGAAAACACCTATTCGCTTTTAAATGTGCTCCCCGTTTCTTACCTTCACATATTCCCTTTTTCAAAAAGGCCCGGCACCGCAGCCGCAGATCACCCGAACCAGGTAAGCCCCCGTGAAATAAAAGAACGGTGTAACAGGCTGAGAGAACTTGATATAATAAAAAGGACTAAATTCCACAAGGCTTTTCTCGGGAAAAGCGCGAGCGTTCTGGCTGAAGCGGTGCGCGATAAAAAGACGGGCCTCCTCAAGGGCAGGGCAAGGAATTACATACCTGTACTCTTCGAAGGGGCAGACAAGCTAAAGAGGAACCTCGTCAGCGTTGTCTTGAGCGGTTTCGACGGTGATTCCATGATAGGGGCGGCCGAAAAAAGGGTTTCAGGCGGAGGCGTGTGAAGAAGGAAATTGTACTTGAAGACTTTCGAAAGGCCCTGCCTTTCAGGTTCAACGACATGGAGCTGCTGCAAAAGGTATTCGTCCACAGGTCGTATCTGAACGAAAAGGCGGCAGGAGGGCTTCGCTGCCCCGAATCGAACGAGCGCCTTGAGTTCCTCGGCGACGCTGTGCTCTCAAACATCGTCAGCCACATGCTCTTCAAGACATACCCTGAGATAGACGAGGGTGAGCTTACGAAACTTCGCTCAAGGCTCGTTAACAGGCACACCCTCGCAAAAATTGCCAAGGGTTTATCCCTTGATAAGTACATCCTCCTCGGAAAGGGCGAACGGGCGAGCGGAGGGTGCGATAACCCTACGATACTTGCCGGCACGTTCGAGGCGCTGATAGCCGCGATGTACTTCGAACTCGGCTTTAAAGTCGTTTTTTCCTATATCGAGACCATACTCCTGCCTCTTCTCGAAAGATCGGTGGAAGAGCCCGGTCACTTCGATTACAAGCCAAAACTTCAGGAAGTCTCCCAAAGGGTCTTCAAGGAAGCCCCGAAATACAGGCTTGTAAAAGAAGACGGCCCACCGCACAAGAAGATGTTCGAGGTCGAGGTCGTTATCACCGGTGAGGTGCTGGGCGTTGGGTTGGCAAGCAAAAAGAAAGACGCCGAGCAATTTGCCGCCGCCTCTGCCCTGAAGAATCTAAAGACAAAGTACAAAGATATCTCCATAGACAAGACCTGACAGGTTGCTGAAAAACCCGGAATTTATTCAGGCTGCTCAAAAAGATTGAAGCTCCCCGCGGAATACGCGGAGAATCTTCGATATGTAAGGAAACTATTTCTATTCGCTCGCTATACATATTCAGCTGCGAGGCGTCGAGAAGCTAGGAATGCGGCGTACTTTGTCTGTACGCCGCAGTGACGAGCGTCGAAGACAACAAAGCAGATGGACTTTTTAGCAGCCAACTAACACAATGTCCCGCAAAAAACAGCTGATCATCCCTATATTCATCCCCTTCGGCGGATGTCCGCACAAATGCGCGTTCTGCGATCAGGAAGGAATCACCGGCAATATAAGCCTTCCAGGCCTTACGGACGTGACAGCGACTATTGAGGCGTACCTTTCCACATGGAAGGGCGCGGGCCTCAAGGAGGTGGCCTTTTACGGAGGGAGCTTCACGGGCCTCCCCCTTGCTACGCAGAAGTCCTATCTGGAAGCCGCTTACTGGTATGTCCTGTCCGGAGAGATAGACAGCTTGCGCGTATCTACGAGGCCTGACTACATAGGCCAGGAGGTTGTCGCCCTTCTTAAGGAATTCAAGGTCGCTACTGTCGAGCTTGGCGTTCAGTCGATGTCGGATGAGGTGCTTGCGCTTTCGGTCAGAGGCCATAGCTCAAGGGAGACCGTCAAGGCCGTCGGCATCCTTAAGGAGGCCGGGATCAAAACAGGGCTGCAGTTCATGCCCGGGCTTCCGGGCGACACAACCGAAACCGTTATCTCAACCACTGAAAGCATCATAGGCCTTAAGCCTGCGTTCGTCCGCATCTACCCGGCCCTGGTTTTAAAGAATACGGCCCTCCACAGGATGTATTTGAATAATGAGTACAGGCCCTGGCCCCTTGATGAGATGGTCTCCGTCTGCAGAAAGGCGGTACAACTCTTCAAGGACGCGGGCATCCCTGTCATAAGGATCGGACTTCAACCAACGGCAGAGCTTGAAAAAAATATTGCCGCAGGCCCTTATCACCCTTCGTTCAGGCAGCTCGTGGAAAAAGGGTGACCCCATGTGGCGATCCCGTCGCAAAAGGCTTCTACAAACCTGGAATTGATTCCCTTATAGTTTCCCGGCCCGTTCTTCGAGCGGGCCCTACTTCACCCTCCCCTTAATCCCCTCCCATCGAGGGAAGGGATTTTAATAGAGAAAGAGATTGCTCCCGCTCGCAATGACTGCTGTTTTTGCTTTTTGTTTTTAAAAAATCACAGGGACATTGCGTAGCGAGCATAAAGGAGGCGAACGACCGGGCTTCAGTTCCATTGGAGGGAGAGAGCCGACAGCGAGCAGAGCCAATACCCCGAAGGCGCGACGGCAGCGCGCAAAAAGGCCTTTACCAACCTAAGATTGATTCACCCTCCCCTACGCTTGCAAATCCGGAATTATGGGCTTTAATTAAAGTATACGCAGGTATGCTGATCAAGGCATGTCCATCTATCGACCTTTCAACAAAAGGACGGCATGAAAAAGGCGTTAGTCCCCATCTTCCTTTTCATCTTCCTGGCCGTTTCGACGCTCTCGCTGGCTTCGGACAAAAGAGAGCCTACGGGAGGCGCCATGGCCTTTGACATCATATTCACAAGGCCGCTCGGGATCGCCGCCATAGTCGTTGGGACGGCTCTATTTGTGGCCGCCCTGCCGTTCTCGCTCCCTACCGGCAGCGTAGGGGTAACAGCCGAGAAGCTTATCGGTGAGCCGATCGAGTACACGTTCAAGAGGCCGGTCGGGGAATTGGATACTAATGGCGTGAGGGCTGGCGGCTACTGAAGGGTATTGATTATCTTGACATCGGGGTTGTTCTTTACTGAACCGATCGACACGTATCCTATCGCGCCCTTCTCCCTGGAAATCCTCCGTATGATAAGCGCCTGGCTCTTCATCGTCTGGGGAGGGTTCTTCGCCTGATTGGCAATCTTCAGGTGCGCCCATTCCTCGGCTACCATGTCAGGTGTCTTTCCAAGAATCTCATCCGAAAAAACTGAACGCAGCGGGTCGCCTATCGAAAGATCGTATAATGTTATCGGGGTGCCGTCGGGCCATAAAAGCGTTTTATTGGTGAAAATCTTGTTTATTTCCCTTGCGTCCAGCTTCTCAACCGGGTTTGCCCTGTTTACGATAATAGCGACCTGCTCGGAGGCAAAGGCCGCCGGGAAGAGCATTGCTATAAAAAAGACGCCCAGAACGATCTTTGACAAGATCCTCATCTCTTACAGGTCTCCTATTGCCACGATTATGCCCAGTATGGCTTCATTGTAGTCCTGGATCGATTGAGCGTCAAACTTGTTCCTGTTGACCTCAAATTTTCCTATCACATTGTGCCCAAAATGATAATTAATAGCGCCGGTATAGCGCGATTGCGTGTTATCGGAAATTTTTGAGCTGCTGTCGTACCAGTCATACCTACCGGCAAGCGTCCATTTGCCGATATCATACGCTAGCTGAAGATATCCGCCAAGATCATTAAATGAATCCTCACCTTCAGGGCTATTATGGCGGAGCTCGTACTCTGCCTGGAACTTAACGGCCGAGTACCCATAAAGCAAATGAACTCCATAGCTGTTCTTCCAGGTGCCGTCGTTGTCCTGTTCCCTGAAGTACGAAGCCCCCGTGGAAAAGCCCGCCAGCAGATCGGAATTGATCCTCAGTCCTACGCCCTTGTTTTCGTTACGGTCGAGCCTGCCGGGATTTCCTGAACCGTTTGACAGATAAAGGTGCGTGTCCAGGGCCGAATCCTTAAGCGTAAATGAGTTCCTCAGCTGCACCCCGTCGGACACCTCGGGGAAGATTACTTTGAAGATAAGTGGCGCGCTCTGGGTAGGAACGTACGGCGGATAATGATAGATGGACCATATGCCGGCTGGCGTAAGAAACCTGCCGAATCTCATGTCCCAGCTCACGGCGGGATGGTATTCTATGTACATCTGCTCTACAAAGATCGTCCCCTGCGAGCTCTTGACGGTATCCGTAGCCGTATTAGACTCTATCCTGGGAGCGCCCTCAAATTCGATCTCCGTAAACAGCTTCCATTGCGTCTGTATTTCCTTTGTGAAGAACAGGCTTAAATGGCGGATACGGAATTTGTTGTTCTCCCCTTCCTGGCCGGTAAGGAAAAATTCAGCGTCGGCGTAACCGCTCACCTCAACGAGTTTTGACAACGACCCGATGCCGTGCTTTAGCTCTTCATCATCGGCCTCTATCGCGTCAACGCGCTCTTTAAGGTCCGAGTTTTCTTTTTTGAGATTTTGAATCTCTTTCTCGAGTGTGTTAACGTCCGCTGCCAGCACCGGTCCCGAAGCCAGCGCCAGAACGATCAAGAGTTCAAAAAGCCGCTTGACAAGCCTCATCCTATCCCCTCCTTGATTATGCATAGCGAGCGCATAGAAATTATTTCCTTACATATCGAAGATTCCCCGCGGATTCCGCGGGGAGCTTCAATAATAACCTTATGAAAAAACTACCCTATAGCCTCGCCGCCGGCGGCCGGGAACCTCAGGGTAAACGCGGTGCCTATGTCTGCCTTGCTCTCTACGTCTATCGCTCCGCCGTACTTGGTCACTATCCTGTAGACCACATACAACCCCAGCCCCGTTCCCATGCCTACCGGCTTTGTCGTAAAGAACGGGTCGTATATCTGGCTCAAATTCTTCTCTGAAATGCCCTGACCCGTATCAGAGACTTTTGCCTTTATGAAGCTGCCTTCCCTCCAGCACCGAAGCGTAAGCGTGCCCCTGTCCTCCATCGCGTGTATGGCGTTTACGATAAGGTTTACGAATACCTGCTGAAGCTCCACGGGGTTGGCGTTTATTACGCATTCCCTGTGGAGATCGGAGATCAGCTCTATGCCGGAAAAGGACGCCGAATGCCTGGCCATCTTTACCGAATTGTCTATTACGGCAGCTATGTCCACTGTGGCTTCCGCCATATTCTGCGCCGAGCGCGAATAGATGGAAAGCTCCCTGACTATATCCCGGGCGTTTATCGTGTACTGGATGATATCTTTTGTATGCGACCTTATTATATCAAGGTCATCTTCTTCCAGTACCGCTTCCGCCATGCCCAGTATCCCCGCAAGGGGATTATTTATCTCGTGGGCTATGCCGGAGGCGAGAGTTCCTATGCCTGCCAGTTTTTCCGACTGGAGTATCTTGAACTGGAGCATCTTCTGCTCCGATACGTCTTTTCCGATGCCGACCGTTCCGATGATCTTTCCGCTGTCGTTTATCATGGTCGAGAGCGTAAGGCTTATATGAAAGATCTTCCCGGACTTTGAGCGGAAGCGCACATCCCTGTTCCTGACTTCCCATACGCCGTCGTTTACCGACTGCCCCCTGTTCATGAGATCGGAGCGCTGCCTGGAATTCTCATAAAGCATCAGGACATCCTTGCCCACGACCTCTTCTTTTTTGTATTCAAGGAGCGCTTCCGCCTCCTTATTGAATTTTACTATGCGGCCTTCCGTGTCGGTGGTTACTATAATGACCCTTGAATTGTCGAGGATCATTTGAAGATAATACTCGGTATCGTGAAGGTCATTATATGTCCTTCTCAGATTCGAGTTGCTCTCTTCGAGCTTTGCGTATATCCTGTTCTTATCCCTTATCACGAGGCCCGCCATGAAGAGCGCTCCCACGGGCAGGCAGATTATGAGCCCGATCGCCCATATCAGCCTCTTCATATAATTCAGCAGCTCAAAATCGCTCTCCGTGGAGAGCCTGAGTTTAAGTACCCCCAGTACCTCTCCCTCATTCGTGTGGCACTCCAGGCACGGCCCTTCGGCCTTAAGCGGCACATATCTGGAATAAGTCGACACCTCACTGTCAAAGAACCCGCTTGAATTGAGCGTCTCTATGGATTTAAGGAATGTATCTTTTTCATTCGATCCTATCCTGTCTTTCCTGTAGATATATTTGGGGCCGGTCTCGCCGAACGTGGCTTCATCTCCGCTCAACCTGAATATGCCTATGTAATCTACGCCTATCTGGTTGCTATTCGCCAGGATCATCGAATAATTGCCGCCGCCGTGACCGCCGCTCATGATATCCACCGCTGAGCGCGCTATCAGCTCGGATACGAGCTCCGTCTGCTGGACGGTCCTGAAGATGACCTTGTTTTTCAGATGGATGCTTGTATAAACAAAGAGCGCTACTATCGCTATCATGAAGGCCATGATGGCGATAACCAGGTAATTAAGCATCGAACGAAACTTATTCATGGCAGGCGCACCGTTTTTTCAGCTCATTAATCCCTATCGGAAAAAAGGCGGGATTCTTTAAAGGATTTATGGCCTTGAGGGTTTGAGGATGATGTTTGCCCATACGCTTCCAGGCTCTCCTTTTGGGGATAAGGGCGCTGCGGCAAGGTCAGTTCTTATTAAAGAGATAAACTTTTTTTTCAATGAATATACCTACCAGTTCCGGGTCAAGCTGGGTGCCCGAGACCCGGCGCATCTCTTCAATGACGGCCTCCAGCGGAAGGCCTTTTCTGTACGGGCGGTCTGAGCTCATGGCGTCATAGATATCGGCGACCGCTATTATCCTTGAGCAGAACGGTATATCATCGCCTTTCAGGTTCCTCGGATATCCGGTGCCGTCAAAGTTCTCGTGGTGGGCTACTATTATTTTCGCGACCTGCTCCATCAGAGGTATCCCGATAAGTATCTTTTCGCCGATCTCGGTATGGGCCTTGATGTGCGTGCACTCGTCTCCGGTAAGCGGGCCTTCCTTATTGAGCACAGCCTCATTGATGCCGATTTTGCCCAGGTCATGGAGGAGGGATGCGTATTCAAGCGTTTCAAGGTCCTCGGGGGATAACCCGGCTTGCCTCCCAAGCTCCACGCAAAGATACCGCATCCGGTTACAATGGCCCCTTGTGTGGCGGTCTTTCGCTTCAATGGTTTCCGCAAGGACATTTACGAATTGGATGTTCATGGACTTAAGGACGCCGTATGCCCTCTGAAGCTCCATAGCCTTCGAATTAAGCTCCTTGGTCCGTTCCCTGACCTTCTGCTCAAGGAAGAGCTGATACTCCTTGTTCTCAACCTCCAGCTCCTTATTCCTCTCCAGGAGGTCCCTGGTCAAGAGCGCCTTATGCACAACGGCCATCAGCTCGTCTTTTTTAACGGGCTTCATTAAAAAATCAAACGCGCCCTTCTTCATCACATCTATGGCTATGGATATATCCGTAAGCCCCGTAAGCATCACTACGGGGACGGTATCGAAGTTCGCCTTTACGAACTCGAGCACCCTGATGCCGTCTACCTCGGGCATCCTGATATCGCTTATTACCAGGTCGAAGGTGTTCTGCGTGAGGGTCTCGAAGACGCCGTTGCCGCCCTGAGTCTGTATGACGTTGAACCCCTCTTTGGTCAAATGGGTATTGAGCACCTTCCGTATGGGCTCTTCGTCATCGACTATAAAGATGTTCCTCTTACGCTCGTCCATTCCCAATCCGCTACAGATGATGTGCTGACTCAAAATCCAAAAAAAAGAGCAGGGTTTTCCTGTACCCTGCCGCATGAAATTCAATAAGAGAGGTTTGACCGGACTTGCATCTCAGTACCCGCATAAACATAGGGCTCAACGGATTTTAACTTAAAATACGGGGTTTGTTCAATAACTTTAATTTTCACGCAGCCGCTGACAACTCCCCAAAAAAGGCAGTTTAAACCAGATTTGGAAAATCAGGCTTTGACCCGCCCTTAAAAGGGCGGGATTTCCGCCGAGAGCACCCGATTAAACCGGAACGGTAATCAAGGCCTCTCGCCCTTCCTCATCTTTTTATAGATAAAGGGGATAATAGCGACTATCGCGACCAGTATCAGTCCGATTATGAGTTGCCTTGAAAGAACCCCCTTCAGGAGGTCGAGTATCGAGCTTGAGAATACTACGTAGGCGACCACCCCCGGTATCATGAATATGAAGGTGGCGAGGAGATAATCGAGGAACCTGACCCTGGTCAGGCCGAAGGCGTAATTCAGGAAGTTATATGGAAACAAGGGGATAAGCCTCGTAAAGGCCACTATCTTCCAGCCATGGGCTTCGACCTTTTTATCAAGCTCCCTGAATCTGCTCTCTTTTACTATAGTCTCTACCCAGCCCCTCCCCATATACCGGGCTATGAGAAAGGCGATACCCGCTCCGATCGTCGCGCCCAGAAGCACATATATGCTCCCCCAAACCGGCCCGAAGAGGACGCCGCCTATTACGGTTATCGGAAGCCCCGGCATCATGAGGCTCGGCCCCACGGAGTATATCAATATGTAAACTATCGGCCCCCATAAGCCGAACGATTCCACCCAGAGCCTTAAACGCTCCCTGTCAAGGTAATCCGTAAGGCCGAATACCCTGACTGAAACGGCCGCGGCTATTATCAACAATATAAAGATTATGAATTTCAGGTTACCGCGCATTGTTTCTACCTGCCCCGCCTTACGATAAACCTTGCTATCTTAGGGAACCATCCCGTAAAGAGCTTCGCCCTGTAATATTCGTCAGCCGCCCTTTTAAGGCCTTGAGCGACCGTCGGGTACACATGTATCGACCTGGATATTTCCTTTACAGGTATTTTCTTTCTCATCGCGAGCACGTATTCCGGAAGGAGCTCTCCCGCGCCAGGCCCTAATATATGCGCGCCGAGTATCCTGCCTTTCGTGTCGCAGACGAGCTTTATGAGACCTTCAGGCTCTTCTTCTATAACAGCCCGGTCGACCTTTTTAAAGGGAAATCTGTAGACTCGCATCGAATCTTCCCCGAACCTTGCCCGGGCCTCATCCTCAGTAAGGCCTACCCTGGCGAGCTCCGGGTCTGAAAAGGTAGTCCACGGCACCACCCTGTAATCCGCTTTTCTCATGAAGATTGGGAAGAGCGCGTTACCAAGCGCGATTCCCGCATGGTATTCAGCTACATGGGTAAATGCGTATGGGCCCGCGACATCGCCGCAGGCAAATATATGCTTCTGCGTCGTCCTCAGGGCCTTGTCCGCCTTTATCCCCTTTTTCTTGTCGTATTCGACCCCGGCGGCCTCAAGATTCAGCCCCCCTACGTTCGGGGTGCGCCCGGCCGCCAGCATTATTTCCTCGGCCCTGAATACCTTGTCTCCTTTCAAAGACCGCCCGTAAACGGCTTTTTTGCCCCCTGCGTTTACAACCTCTTTGACCTCAAAGCCGAACTCTATATCAATTCCCTCGGCTACGAGGGCCTTACCCAGCATTTCCGCAAGCTCTTTGTCCTCTCTGGACAATAGCTGCCCATGCCTTTCTATGATCGTGACCTTCGAGCCCAACCTTGCGAATATCTGCCCGAACTCTACGCCTATCGGCCCCCCGCCAAGGATTATTATCGATTGAGGGAGCCGCTCTAATTCAAGCGCCGATTCGTTATTGAGCGTGCCAGCCTCCTTCAAGCCGGGTATCGAGAGCATCGCCGGATCAAGGGGGCTTGAGCCGGTAGCGATGATAAACCTTCTACCCCAGAGCCTTTGCCCGTTTACCTCGAATGTATGCGGGTCTGTGAATCGTCCTGAGCCAAAGACGACCTCTACCCCCATGGACCTGAAGCGTTCCGGGGCGTCGTTTTCACCTATCTTCGCCTGAACCTTCCTCATCGACTCCATCACAGCTGAAAAGTCTACTTTGGCGCCGTTCACCCTCAGCCCGAACCTGCCGGCCCCTTTTACGGCCGAGGCTACTTTGGCGGACTCAATAAGCCGTTTGGTCGGCACGCAGCCTGCCCGAAGGCAGTCTCCGCCCAACGACAGCTTCTCGATCAGGGCGACACGCGCGCCAAGCTGGGACGCCCCGCTTGCGGAGACCAGTCCGGCAACGCCGCCGCCGATTATTATAAGGTCGTATCTTTTCATGACCGCGGTATCCTTAAACCGAGTTTACCATATATGTAAACCCCTTGCTGACGGTCTATCAAGCCTGTGTGACTGCGCTCATGAGGTGATAAAGAGGCAAAAAGTAAATTTGGGAAGGATTTGCTAACGCACCCGGTTCAACGCCGGACGGCGCGCAGTGTTTCGCTTAGAGTGGGGATGCCCGCCCTGCCGCCGGGCTTAAGGCATTTAAGCGCCGCAAAAGCAGAGGCGAACTCAACCGTCTTCTTTATATCCCAGCCATTAAGGAGGCCGTAGATATATCCGCCGTGAAAAACATCACCCGCGCCGGTGGTATCCACGGCCTTGACCTTGAAGGCGCGCTGATTGAATATGATCCCGTTCTGTGAGGTAATATTGCCGCGCTCGCCAAGGGTGATGGTAACAGTTTTTCCGGCGGCTGAGAGCTTCAGGAGCGCGTCTTTGGGCGGGAGTTTAAGCCCCTTGGCGAACTCCTCCGAGCCCACGACATAATCCGAAAGTTCTATCAACTCGATCATCCCCGGCCTGACCCTTCCTGCGTCGAGCATGACCGGGACCCCTGATTTTTTTGCGATCTTCGCGGCCTTGATCGAAGCGTCTTTCATCAGGCCGTCTAGCAGAAGAAAATCCTTGCCCTTGATAAAAGCCTCGTTGACCTCATCTTTTTGCAAGGCCTTCACTGTCGGCCTCTGCCAGAGGATGGTGCGCGAGCCGCTTTTCTTATTCACGACGATGACGGCAGTCTGGGACTTACCGCCTTTTCTGACCTTAAGCCCGCGGATATCGACACCCTCTTCCTTAAGGCCTTTTTTAATCTCTGCTCCGGCCCTGTCATCCGACACGACTCCGGCGAAGGAAGTCTTAACCCCCAGCCTGCCAAGAGACACAAGGGCTGTAGCTACAGGTCCGCCCCCCTGCACCGTAAGGTCAAGTATCTCCTCTTTTGTGTTCTCCTTCGGATAGTCCCTGACTATGGATATATAATCAAGGGAGCATTGCCCGAGCCCGGCTACTTTCATCCTGAAAACCCTTCGTGATAAACCCCCAATGGGGTATCACTCAAAAATCCTACGCCCTTGTGGTTGGGTAATGCAAAAACCAAGTCATTGCGACAAACGAAGCAATCTCTAAAAAGCAATGGCATGAGGCAAAGATATCATTCGGAAGATACGTCTGTCAAATGGGCACCCAAATGCAATCGGGCTTAAAGGGGCAAAAATAATAAGATGGAGCAGGGAAAGGAGGCGTGGTAAAATCAAAAAAGGTGACGGCCGATGCTCAGGAAACTAAAGACTATAATAAAAAATGTAAAGGGCATAAAGAAAAAACTGAAAGTCTACAGGCTTGTGCTGAAGGACGAGAGAACGCCAAGGGCCGCGAAGGCCCTCCTCATGATAGCCATCGGCTATACCCTCATGCCCTTCGACATAATCCCTGATTTCATACCTGTGTTGGGGCACCTCGATGACGCAGTGATCGTGCCGCTGCTCTTGTTCCTGGCTATCAGGCTCGTGCCCGCAGAGGTCTATAAAGACTGTGAACGCCGGGCGGAAGAGGTTTAGACAGACTGCTTTTAAATCCGATTCAAGCCTTTCTTCCCAAACTACATGGTACGCCTTTCGCAACCCTTACAGTCACAACCGGCATCCTTCACCCTCCATTTAAAATCTCTTCCTGCTATCGATGAGTATCGTGACTGGCCCGTCGTTATTGCTCTCTACTTCCATGTGGGCCTTGAACTCCCCTGTCTCCACATTAAGTCCGCCTTCCCGTAAGATCCTTTCCATCGAATCGATAAGCCCTTTAGCGGCTACCGGCCCCTCCGCCATATCAAATGAAGGCCTCTTTCCGCTCCTGCAGTCGGCAAGGAGCGTAAACTGCGAGACGAGGAGGATCTCTCCCCCTGCCTCGCTTATGTCAAGGTTCATCCGACCTTTCTCATCTTCAAAGATCCGGAGGGCCTGTATCTTGGACGAAATGTATTCTAGATCACCTTCTCCGTCGTTTCTCTCGACCCCTATATAAATAAGCAAGCCCTTGCCGATTGAGCCGATTGTATTGCCGCCTGTCTTTACTCCCGCGCTTTTCACCCTCTGGATTACAGCCCTCATCTTACGCCAGTCCCCACGGTGACCTTATCCCCGACGGATGCCTTTAGACGTTCTGAGGCCGCGCCGGAGTTTACCGCTATCTCAAGAAGGCCCCCGCTGCTTATGACGCTGACGGCCTCGCCGACAGGCCCGTCGCTGTAAGTCCTCTTGAGGCCCTTGACGCCGTGCCCATTAATCCCTACCTCTATATCACGGCCCAATTCGAGGATATCGTCTCCGGTAATGTTGGTAATCAGGTTGCCGAAAGAATCGACATAGACGACCTCGCCCGTAATGGCGCCGCCTTTCTTCTCCGGATGCGGAAGGTCTATCTCGTTCGCTTTTTTGATCTCTTTTCCAAAAAGCGGTGGAGTAACATCGAGGCTCAGGTGGGCGGCGACAGGGCCGAATATGTCCCTGCCGTGAAAGGTGCTGCTTATCTCGCTCAGAAAATATCTGCTCTCCGTAAGGTGTATTACGCGTTTAACCCTCTCGTTCCTCGCGATCAGGCTGAAAAGCCCGTTGTCAGGGCCGACAAAGACATACTTTTCTGTCTCGATGAGTAGAGGCTTCCTCTCCCCTCCAACACCCGGATCGACCACCCCCACATGAATGGTATTTACAGGGAAGAAGCTATATGCCTCAAGAAGGATGAACGCGCCTTCCATGATGTTTCCAGGAGATATGAGGTGGGTGATATCAATGATGGAGGCCTTGGGGTTTATTGAAAGGATGGCCCCTTTCATCGCGCCCTGATAGGGGTCTTTGAGCCCGAAGTCCGTAGTGAGCGTGATTATCCTGTCCATGGGCTAAATCTATACTATTCATGGGGCCTTGTCAAAAAAGATTTGCCGTATACACTTAAGGTGTATACGGCAAACTTATCCATAATTTCAGGGGGATAGGCCGCTCCACCCGGTTACCTTGATACAGGTGAAAACGTCTTGCAGTCCGCGTGCCCGCCGTGAGGGGCGACGTTTATCCCTGACGCCGTGCACTCAAATGACCTGTTGAATTTACAAAGGTCGACCTTGCACGCGCCGACCCCGCCGATCAGGTCCGCTGCACCGCCTTTATTGCCCTTTCTGTAATACGTGTCGCATGCGGCGTGATTTTCATCCCCTACCGTAATCGCCATGGTGTGGCACTCACTGTTTATGTTATATGCGCACTCAAGGACTGTACAGCTAAGTATTTTAGGCATGCTGATAGGCATAATTTTTCCTCCTTTTTTAAGGTATTTCCTTTTAAAGTAAAGTATAATCCCGTTCCGCGAGATGTCAAATTAATGACATAAGCCATTTAAAATCAGGCCTTTTTTTATTGGCTCCATGCCGGGACTCTAAAGTTTTTAGGATTTATGCCGATAAAAAAAACGATAAATAAGTTACTTTTAAGCAGCTCCTTAAACTAAAAATGATAAAGAAAATAAACATAGACGAGCTTAGGGTCGGGATGTATATATCCGGCCTGGAAAAAGACGAGCCCGGAAAAGTGCTCTCCTTTATGAACAGCATATTAATGAAGGATGAGAAGGAGATAGACAGGCTCAAAAATAGCGGATATATGTTTATCCATGTCGTAGAGGATGACGTGCCCTATGGGGCGTTTAACGCCCCTGTTAAGGAGCCGTCGGACGAACAGCCGCCGGATGAGATCAAGGAAGAAATAGCGGCCATTGAGGCGGTAGCCGTACAAACGCCGATAACTGAGGTAAAAGAAGAAGAACCTCGCCCAATAATCGCCCCGGAGCCTCCTCTGAAAAAGGCTTCTTCGGTAACGGCTGACAGCGTTGACTTCTATGAAGAGCTGCAGGAGGCGAAAAGGATAAGAAACGATGCTGAAGACCTGGTCAGGGGCTTCATGCAATCGGTCGTCACCGGTACCGATATAAAATCTCAGCAGGTGCATGAAACGGTCGGCGAGATGGTCGACAGCATCTTCAGGAACCAGAACGCGCTCACGAGCCTGGCCCGGCTGAAGAGCTTTGACGATTATACCTTCGCGCATTCCGTAAACGTCTGCATACTCTCGCTTACGATGGGCAGGCAGATCGGGCTCGGCGAAAGCGAGCTTCACGACCTTGGGGTCGGCGCGATACTCCACGACATAGGGAAGATGCTGGTGCCGGAATCGATACTTAAAAAACCCGGGGCTTTATCCGAGGCCGAATTTGGAGTGATGAGAAAACACACCTCTCTCGGCGGGGATCTGCTTTACAAGACCAGGGATATCTCGGACGAATCAAGATACATATCCCTCCATCACCATGAAAAATTCGACGGGAGCGGTTATCAGGACAGTCTCAAGGGCGGCGAGATACATATCTTCGCGAGGATAGCCTGCGTAGCGGATGTTTACGACGCGATGACCAGCAACAGGGTTTACCAGAAAGGGATGCTGCCTGAAGTAGCTCTTAAAAAGATGTACGCGCTGAGGGGAAACCACTTCGACCCTGAGCTTGTTGACAGGCTGGTAAAATGCCTGGGCATCTACCCTATAGGCTCTCTCGTTGAGCTCAATACGGGAGAGACCGCGATAGTGCGCGTGCCTAACAACTCGCATCCCCTGCAGCCGCGCGTCCTCATGTTCTCTGACAGGAATAAAAAGACGTGTGAAAAACCCTTCGAGGTCGATCTGAAAGACCAGATCGGCAAGTGGATCGTGTCATCCAAAGACCCGGGGCCGTTAAAGCCGGTAATCGACGATCTTATAAATCAAACGGAAATCAAAGCCCTCCTCAACTGAACCGCCGCCTTAACCCTCCTTTTACCAGGCGTATCCAGGCCCCTCCAGTCTTTTACCATGTTGCTTAAAAACCCTGAATATGCATAGTGAGCGCATTCCCCGCAGTCTTCTGCGGGGTCAAGCGAGCGAATAGAAATTGTTTCCTTATATCGAAGCTCCCCTCGGGCTTGCCGCGGAGAGCTTCATCGGGTACCCGGTGGAATCCCGCCCTTTTAAGGGCGGGTCAAAGACGGGCTATACAAAAGAACAGGTACCTTGCCGACAATCCCTGCCATTTATGGCAGGGTAATTGAATTCGTTAAGGCTGATTCTGTCTATATGCCCCGTGACGAGCGGTGAAGCCAACGAAGAGATGGAGCTTTTCAGCAGCCTGTTAATTTGATAAAAATCATATGCCGGGGTGCGCGCGTTATGTTATATTATTCCCTGAAAGCACTATGCAACAGGAGGCGGCAATGTCTGACAACATAACAAAACTTGACTTAAGAACGATCCCCGTATTCGAAAGGCATCCGAAAATATTCGACACATGGGAAACACTTCCGGCCGAGGATATCCTTCAGATCATCAACGACCACGACCCGAAACCGCTCCGCTATCAGTTCGAAGGGGAGTACAAGGACAAATACACCTGGGAATACGTTTCAAATGGCCCGGTGGACTGGGTCGTAAATGTCCGCAAGCTTAAGATGATCGAGGCGTCGGGAGAGGAACTCAAGAAAAAGGTAGTAGAAGCCCTTGACCAGGTCAGGCCTTATCTCCAGGCGGACGGCGGGGACGTTGAGCTCGTGGAAATAGACGATATCGCCAAGACAGTGGCTGTAAGGCTCGTAGGGGCATGCGGCGGATGCCCTTCAGCAGGCATGACCCTTAAGGCAGGGGTTGAGAGCACGATCAAGAAATTCGCGCCGGAAATTAAAAGGGTGGATGCGGTGTAGCCTCCTGAGAGGCCCCAGCATCTCATTCTTTTGAAACAATAAGCGCGGGAGGAACCCTCCCGCGCTTATTTATTTGAAGCTCCCTGTGGCGAACTGCTTTCGGTTCAGAGCAGGCGTTTAACTACTTCATAGCCGCCTTTTTGCCCTTCTCCATGTAATCTTCAGGCCTTTTATCGAAGCTTTCCTTACATTCCTCGCTGCAGAAATAAAACGTCCTTCCCTTATATTCGGACTCCGCAGCGGCATCGTCCCTGTTTATCTCCATTTTACATACGGGATCTCTAGGCATGGTAACACCTCCTTTTTAGTGCAGCTTTAAAAAAATCTAAAGCCTTCTTCCAAGGTTCTACGGAGGCGTTGCAATAAAAAGTCACCCGGGTATCTAGCAGCCTGCTAATAATTTTTATCAAGGCAATCCTGCCGGAAGCAGCAGAGCACCTGATCGCAATAATCATCCGCCGTGGCAAAACAGGGAAAATTCCCTTCGGCTTTCTGTATAGCTTTTATTATCTCCATCTTCTTTACACGGCTCGTCTTGATACCCAACCCTTTTGCTTTTGCCCTTACTTCTTCCATCAACATCGCGGCGACCTCCTCCTTTTTTATTTTCACCGGCGCAAAGGATATATCGTCCTGAAAAAACTCGATTCCGTACATTATTATACCAAGTATCTGGTTTTTTGTAAGAGAGGGCCTGTCCGCTCATCCCACCCCACGCACTAACCCTTCAAAAAGATTACGCTATCCCCGGCCGATAAAAAACCCTTTTACTAAATTAGGACACCTTTTTCCGGTTCAGTCAACCCCGCTCTTTTAAAAATATACGGTGAGTGCCGATTGTATTTACGAAAGACCCCCTAAGATGATAAACTTGAAGGTAATCTTTTCTTAAAGGAGATGACACCTTGAAGCTTAAGTTCGCTGGCGGCGCAAGCACGGTAACGGGCTCCTGTTATTATCTTGAAATAAATAAGCTGAAGATACTCGTCGAATGCGGCATGCACCAGGGCAACGGGTCTGACGAGATGAACAGGTCTGTGTTTGCCTTCAACCCCGCCGAGATCGATTATATCTTTATAACACACGCCCATATAGACCATTCCGGGCTTCTCCCCAAGGCGGCAAAAGAGGGTTTTAAGGGAAAGATCATCTCCACCAACGCCACAAGAGACCTTCTTGAGCCTATGCTTTACGACTCCGCCGCCATACAGGAGAGCGACGCCGAGTGGGCCACAAAGAAAGGGATGAGGACAGGGAGCCCGCCGGTTCAGCCGCTTTACACGGCGTTTGATGTTGACAGCATCCTCCCCATGTTCGATCTCAAGCCGTATGACAAGATATTCCACCTCGGAGGGGGCGTTAAGTTCAGGTTCCTGGACGCGGGCCATATACTCGGGAGCGCCTCCCTTGAACTGTGGTTTCAGGACAGCGAAAAAGAAAAGGTGATAGTATTTTCCGGCGATATAGGGAAAAAGGATAACCCCATAATAAGAGACCCGCTCTATCCGGAAAAGGCGGATTATGTCGTGATGGAATCTACTTACGGGAACCGCAGCCACAGGCCAATAAAAGAATCGATAAACGAGCTTGTAGCCGCGATAAAGACGACCTTCAAAAGAGGCGGGAATGTGTACATACCCTCATTTGCGGTCGGCAGGACGCAGGATCTGCTCTATATATTGAACAGTCTTGTGCGTGAGGGAAGGCTCTACAAGATAGATGTCTACCTCGACAGCCCCCTTGCCGAAGAGGTTACAAAGGTATACCTCGCCCATCCGGAATGTTTCGATGAAGAGGCGCGCAGGTTCTTTACCGTAAAACAGAACGAACAGTCGGTACGCCTTCACTTCGTCCGCACAGCCGAAGAATCGATGAAGCTAAACAGGCTCCGCTCCGGAAATATCATCATAGCCGGCAGCGGCATGTGCGAGGGCGGCAGGATACGGCACCATCTTAAACACAATCTCTGGAGGTCGGAGTGCAGCGTAGTATTTGTGGGCTTTCAGGCCGTAGGCACCCTGGGCAGAAAAATAGTTGACGGCGCCAAGTCTGTGAGCGTTCTCGGGGAGGAAGTGGTCGTAAAATCCACTATTTATACTATCAACGGGTTTTCGGCACACGCGGACAGGGAAGAGCTTATCGGCTGGCTGTCGGCCTTCAATAACTCGCCCCAGGTATTTATAACCCACGGCGAAAGCGCTGCCGCGACCGCGCTCGGAGAGCTTATAAAAGAAAAATATGGCTTTATGACGCATACCCCCAGTGACGGAGATATTCTGGAACTGTAGCGGCCTTCCGGGGCGCTGCCACGCGCTCTCGGGGGTAGGGTTCCAAAACGAAAGTCATTGCGGGCGGAGCGAAGCAATCTCGTATTTAAACCCCCTCACAGGGGCTTCTTCTATGTAGGGCCCGTTCCCCGAACGGGCCTGGATGTGAAAATTCGTGTGGCTGGTAAAACCTTTTTGCGAGCTGCCGCGCGCTTTCGGGTATTGGCTCCGATCGCTGTCGGCTCTCTCCCTCCAATGGAACTGAAGCCCGGTCGCTCGCCTTTTATGCTCGCTGCGCAATACCACTGTGTTTTTTTAAAAACAAAAAGCAAAACGAATGGCATTGCAAGGCCGGGATCAACTGAAAACCCGAAGCATGTTCAGGCTGCTCAAAAAGATCGAAGATTCCCCGCGGAATTCGCGGGGAATCTTCGATATGTAAGGAAACAATTTCTATTCGCTCGCTTGAACCCGCAGAAGACTGCGGGGAATGCGCTCGCTATGCATATTCAGCTGCAAGGCGTCGAGAAGCGAGGAATGCGGCGTACTTTGTCTATACGCCGCAGTGACGAGCTTTGAAGCCAACGAAGCAGATGGACTTTTTCAGCAGACTGCCAGTAGGGCCCCTTTTATTTTCTTCTCAAAAGGCAAAAATCTAACCTGAGGATACTTGACTCTTTGTAATTTCAGATTAAAGTTACCTTAAAGGGCGGGTATCAGGCTTAAAAAACAAGGCATAAAAACAGGTGTTGCTGAAAAACCCAATAACAGACATTAACCCCTCCGCCCCTTTAATTCTTACCCAATACATACATCCGCCTCTCCAATAAGCGAACCCGATTCCCTAATATAGCCCGGAGGATGCCAGATGAAAATGTATCAGGCGTTTGCTTTGTCCGCCGTCTTTTTTCTATCCTTGACCCATGCCGGTATTTCTATCTCAGAGACAAGCGCAGTCCCCCCCGAGCATAAGGAAAAGCCGTCTTCGGAATACGAGGCTGGCGGAAAATCCCCGGTCGGGGAGGCGCCGATGCACGCCGACATAAACCCGAAGGCCCCCAGGATGAGCGAAACCGAGTTTCAGAAGGGAAAGCAGATCTATTTCGAGCGGTGCGCCGGGTGTCACGGGGTCTTGAGAAAAGGCGCCACCGGCAAGCCACTCACGCCCGACATAACCATCGAGAGAGGCACGGAGAACCTGGAGGCTATCATAAATTACGGGTCTCCCGCCGGTATGCCCAACTGGGGCACATCAGGCGAGCTTACCCATGACGAAGTGGACATAATGGCAAAATACATACAGCAGACCCCGCCGGAGCCCCCTGAATACGGACTAAAGGAGATGGAGGCGACATGGAAGGTAATAGTCCCGGTTGAGAAGAGGCCGGCCAGAAAGATGAATAATCTCGACCTCGACAACCTCTTTTCCCTGACGCTCCGGGACGCGGGGGAGATAGCGCTCATAGACGGAAATTCCAAGAAGATAGTCAATGTAGTCAAGACCGGCTACGCTGTCCACATCTCGCGGATGTCGGCATCAGGCCGTTACCTTTACGTGGTAGGCAGGGACGCCAAGATCAACCTCATAGACCTCTGGCTCCCGGTGCCTGATACCGTAGCGGAGATAAAGGTCGGGCTCGAAGCGAGGTCCGTGGAAACGTCCAAGTTTCATGGTTTCGAGGATAAATACGCGATAGCCGGCTCTTACTGGCCGCCGCAGTTCGTGATAATGGAAGGGGATACCCTTAAGCCGCTCAAGATCCAGTCAACGCGTGGAATGACCGTAGACACCCAGGAGTACCACCCGGAGCCGAGGGTCGCGTCCATCGTCGCCTCAAGGTTCAATCCCGAGTTCGTCGTATGCGCGAAGGAGACCGGCAAGGTCATGCTTGTCAATTACTCGGATCTTGATAACCTCAAGATCACTTCCATCGACGCGGCACCTTTCCTCCATGACGGCGGGCTTGATTCTACAGGCAGGTACTTCCTCGTAGCCGCGAACACATCGAACAAGATCGCCGTAGTGGACACAAAGGAAGACAAACTCGTCAAGCTTATAGACGTCGGCATCAAACCGCACCCCGGCAGGGGCGCGAATTTCCAAGACCCCCTCTACGGCCCCGTATGGGCGACACCTCACCTTGGAGACGATACGGTAGCCCTCATAGGCACAGACCCGGAAGGGCATAAAGGGAGCGCCTGGACCATAGTACGGAGGCTCAAGGGACAGGGCGGCGGCTCGCTCTTTATAAAAACCCACCCCAAATCAAAAAATCTCTGGGTGGACACGCCCTTGAATCCTGACGAGAAACTGAGCTCTACGGTAGTAGTATGGGACATAAATAATTTTGACAAGGGCTACGAGATAATACCCGTCGGCAGGATGTCGGGGCTTCCGGGTCCGATGCGCGTGGTGCACGGCGAGTACAACAAGGCCGGAGATGAGATATGGTTCTCTGTCTGGAGGGCGAAAGACAAGGAATCCGCCGTGGTCGTCATAGACGACAAGACCCGCAAGCTCAAGACCGTCATCAAAGACAAGCGGCTTGTTACGCCTACGGGAAAATTCAACGTATATAACACCAAAAACGATATCTATTAAAGGACGATATGCCACACGCGATCTGGAAGGGATCGATAAGTTTCGGGCTGGTCAACATACCGGTCGGGCTTTACTCGGCCGAGAAGAGGGAAGAGAAGATAGCCTTTAACCTCCTCGACAAGCATGACCTCTCGCCTGTAGGCTACAAGCGCTACAACAAGAGCACAGGCGAAGAGGTCAGCGCGGAGGACCTGGTAAAGGGATACGAGTACGAAGAAGGCCGGTATGTAGTGCTTGGCGAGGAGGATTTCAAGCAGGCGAGCCCTGAGGCAACGCAGACCGTTGAGATAATCGATTTCGTCGACGCGTCCGAAATACACCCTGTCTATTACGACAAACCCTATTACCTCGCCCCGGTGAAAAAAGGACAGAAGGGCTACGCGCTTCTGCGCGAAACCCTTAAGCGTACCGGCAAGGCCGCCGTAGCGAGGGTGGTCATCCAC
Source organism: Deltaproteobacteria bacterium (assembly GCA_016218105.1). Classification (GTDB taxonomy): domain Bacteria; phylum Desulfobacterota; class GWC2-55-46; order GWC2-55-46; family GWC2-55-46; genus GWB2-55-19. The sequence continues at coordinate 18,691 of JACRET010000009.1, read as the reverse complement.
ACGCGCGAATACATCGGCGTCGTCATGCCGTACGGCAAGGTCCTCGAGCTTGACGTATTAAGATATGCGGACGAGCTGAGGAGCCCTGATAATCTGGAAGTCCCAGATGAGGATCTTACGGCGTTAAACATCTCTGAAAAAGAAATGGACATGGCGGAGAAACTCATCGGGAACATGGAATCGGATTGGCGCCCTGAAAAATATCATGACACCTTCAGAAAAGAGCTAATGGAGTATATCCAGAAAAAGATCGAGTCGGGTGAAACGGCCGCGCCGGCTCAAATCACTGCGGAGCGCGCGCTGCCCGCCGGCGGCAAGGTCATAGACCTCATGTCTCTTTTGAAGAAATCCATCGAGCAGACCGAAAGGGCTAAACCAAAGGAAAAAAAGACGGCGGCAAAGTGATAGATGGGAGAGGAATGGGAAATTGAAGAGTACCGGAAGAAACGCGATTTCAATAAAACGCCTGAGCCCAGCTCCGATGGGATAGTACAGGGCGGCGGCATCTTTGCGGTGCAGAAGCATTCGGCGAGGGCTCTCCACTATGACCTTCGTCTGGAGATGAAAGGGACGCTCAAGAGCTGGGCGATACCCAAAGGCCCCTCGTTGAACCCCTCGGAAAAACGCTTGTCAGTCCGTGTCGAAGACCACCCGATAGAATACGGCGGATTTGAAGGAATAATCCCGAAAGGCGAATACGGGGGAGGCACAGTGCTTCTCTGGGACAGAGGGTTCTGGGTGCCTGAGGGCGATCCCCTGGAAGGGCTCCGTAAAGGCGCGCTTAAATTTACCCTCTGCGGGAGGAAGCTTCGAGGCAAATGGACGCTCGTTAAATTAAAAAAACAGAGGGATGCGGATGATGAGAGGGACGAATGGATCCTGGTAAAGGAAAACGACGGGGAGGCGCGACCTGAAGGTGAAATCGTCGAAAAGCTTCCAAAGAGTGTCTTGAGCGGACGGGCGATAGAGGAAATTGCCGTGTCACCCGCGGGCATATGGACGGACGCCAAAGAAGCCTCTTTGACGGCGCTGTATATGCCTGAGATAAACGCTGTCAAGGCGCCTCTTCCAAAAAAACTGCTCCCTCAGCTCGCCACCCTTGTAGCGACCCCTCCAGACAAGGATAATTGGCTCTATGAGATAAAATATGACGGCTACAGGATACTATCGAGGCTTGAAAACGGCGGTATAACGCTCTACACCCGGGGCGGCAACGACTGGACGGATAAATTCAGAAAGATTGCCGAAACCCTGTCGAGTCTGCCTATTTCAAATGCGTGGCTGGACGGTGAGATAGTATCTTTACGGGAGGACGGCACGACAAGCTTCGGAGACCTCCAGTACGCCTTGAGCATCGGAAAAGACGACGGCCTTACATACCTTGTATTCGATATCCTCTTTTATAACGGCTACGACCTGAAAGAAACCCCCCTTTCCGACAGAAAGACCTTTCTCAAGGCGATAATCGAGGGGTACGCGAAGGGCGCGCCGAATATCAGGTACAGCGAACACTTCGAAGGCAGCGGAGAGGTTTTTTTTTCAAACGCATGCAGATACAATATCGAAGGGATCGTCGCCAAGCGCAAGGATTCTCCTTACAGGCAGGGCAGAACACGGCTCTGGCTTAAATTGAAATGCCATTTAAGACAGGAGTTCGTAATCGGCGGCTACAGCGCCCCCGGGGGCGCGAGGGCGGGGTTTGGCGCGCTGCTAGTGGGCGTTTACGGCACTGAAGGCAAGCTCATCTATTGCGGAAGGGTGGGCACAGGCTTTAGCGAGGCATCCCTTAATGAATTATCGATAAAAATGAAAGGGCTGCCGCAAGAAGGCCCGCCTTTCGCGAACCCTCCGGCAGGGGCGGAGGCAAAAGACGTCATCTGGGTCAGGCCGGAGCTTGTCGCCGAGGTGGAGTTCAGCGAATGGACAAAAGATGGGATTTTACGCCACGCCTCATACCAGGGGCTACGGGCGGACAAACCCGCAGGGGAAGTCAGAAAAGAGGCGGCCGCCGAGGGCGAACCTCAGCCCGGTATCAAGACGCGATTCAGATTGACGCACCCTGACAAGGTGCTGTACCCCGAGGAAGGCTATACAAAAAAAGACCTCGCCGAATATTATGAAATGATCGCCCCTCTGATGCTTCCGCACCTGGCAAACCGCCCGCTGACGCTGCTCCGCTGCCCGGAGGGGTATGATAAAGGCTGCTTTTACCAGAAACACTCTGACACCTCCATACCCGAAGGCATAGAGCGCGTACCTATCCAGGAAGAGGATAAGATGGAGGATTACATGACGGTAGACAATACAGCGGGGCTTATCGGGCTCGTTCAGCTGGGGGTGCTTGAAATACATACATGGGGCAGCCGCGCGCCGAAAATAGAGTTCCCGGACAAGATCACATTCGACATGGATCCCGACACGGCGCTTCCCTGGGAGAGGGTCGTTGAAGCGGCTTATTTAGTGCGCGAATTACTGCTTGCGCTCGGGCTCGTCAGCTTTTTAAAAACGACGGGGGGAAAGGGGCTGCATATTGTTTTACCTTTCGAGCCCTTACGCGATTGGGGGGAGATAAAGGCTTTCACCAGGGCGACAGCGGAATTTATAGCTAGCGGCCTCCCTCGGAGGTTTACTTCATCTATGACGAAGGCCAGAAGGGCCGAAAAGGTCTTTATCGATTACATGAGGAATATGCGTGGCGCTACCGCGATAGAGGCCTACTCGGCCCGCGCCAGGAGAGGAGCGCCAGTATCAGCGCCGATAAGCTGGGACGAGCTTATCAACATACGCCCGGATTCATTTAATATCGGAAATATGAAAGACCGCCTCAAAACCTTCAAGAAAGACCCGTGGGAAGGGTACAAAGATATCAGGCAGTTCATCACGGCCGGGATGAAAGACAAGCTCGGGATGAAAGAGAGATGACCTCCCCTCATTGGCCGTGCATCGCGCAAAAAGGCCTTTTTTGCAAGCCGGAGGGCAAAAAACCCCCTTTCTCTTCTCCCTGATAAGGAGGATAAAAAAACGGGGCAGGATTTTTACCCTGCCCCGTTTTTAAACCCGTATTAGTCTATTGAGAGGAGTTTTATTTCGAATAAAAGGTCTTTGCCCGCTAAAGGATGGTTCGCGTCAAGGCTTACCTTGCCGCTCGACACATTTAGTATCTTAACGATAGTGGAGCTGCCGTCATCCTGCTGCAGTTCCAGGTGCTCGCCTATTTTAGGTTCCAGGTCAGGCGGGAACTGGTCTTTATCGAACTCTATGACAAGGTCCTGAAAATAAGGGCCATACGCCTCGTTAGCGGGTATCCTTATGGATTTGACCTCCCCTGTCTCCATCCCCTCGACAGCTATCTCAAATCCAGGGAGGAGCATTCCGTCCCCGAGAGTGAATTCAAGAGGCTCCCGGTTCGTGGATGAATCGAATTCGGATCCATCATCCAGTGTGCCTGTATAATGGATCTTTACGTGGTCGCCTTTCTTTGCCTGTGCCATATAATCCCTCCTCCTTAATTTATTTAGGAGCGCGACAAATAACCGTTACAGGCATGGCTACATCCCGCATTCCGACTTTGTTTTTTTAAGCCTCTATAGCCTAATGTATACTTTGGCCTAAGTACTGTCAAGAGATTATAGGAAGCTTTTCCCCGTTTTCGCAACATCCCGCATAATTCTGCTATCCTTAATATGAGCAGGTTGCTGACCCGGAATTTATTGAAGCTCCCCGCGGTAGGCCGCGTGGAATCTTCGATATGTAAGGAAACAATTTCTATTCGCTCGCTTGACCTCGCAGAAGACTGAGGGGAATGCGCTCGCTATGCATATTCAGGCTGCTCAAAAAAATTCAGCTGCGAGGCGTCGAGAAGCGAGGAATGAGGCGTACTTTGTCTGTACGCCGCAGTGACGAGCGTCGAAGACAACAAAGCAGCTGGACTTTTTCAGCAGCCTGTTAGCAAAATAGAATATAAAAGCGAGGGTCTTTCTAATTACCAATGGGCCAAGGCAATCAGGAGAAAAGACTCCGAAGGAGGATATTCGGGGCGCCAAAATCTCTGTCCGATGCGGCGCTATTCCATAAGATATCACTTATTCCGATACTTGCGTGGATAGGACTCGGCGCGGACGGGCTCTCGTCATCCGCTTACGGCCCGGAAGAGGCGTTCAAAGCCCTTGGAGCGCACACTTACCTCGCCCTTATACTCGCGGCGATGACGGCCTTTACCGTATTCGTCATCTCGTACGCATACTCGCGCATAATAGAGCATTTTCCATACGGCGGGGGCGGGTATATAGTCGCGACGCACATGCTCGGCGAAAAGCCGGGGGTTGTCTCCGGGAGCGCCCTTCTGGTTGATTACGTCCTTACCATCACGGTCTCAATCTCATCTTGCGCTGACGCTATCTTCAGTTTTCTACCTCTGAATATGCATATCTATAAGGTGCCGTTTGCCGCGTTCCTGATACTATTCCTGATAGTCCTTAATATCAGGGGGGTCAAGGAATCTATAGCCGTGCTCGCGCCGATATTCATCGTTTTTATCCTTAGCCATATGCTGATGCTCTTTGACGGGCTCTATACCCATTCAGACCAGTTTGGGCTCCTTTTAGGCGAGTTCAGGACAAACCTCAAGACTGACCTCTCCACCATAGGCATTGCGGGGGTGCTGGCGCTTATTCTGCGGGCCTACTCCCTGGGGGGCGGGACTTATACCGGGATAGAGGCGGTCTCAAACGGAATGCAGATAATGAGGGAGCCGCGGGTGCAGACCGGCAAGCGCACGATGGCCTATATGGCGATATCGCTCGCCTTTACCGCGGGAGTCCTGTTCATAAGTTATCAGCTCATAGGCGTAAGCCCTGTAGAGGGCAGAACTTTAAACGCAGTGCTCGCCGACGCGCTCTTTCTTGACTGGCCAATGGGCGGCGCCATCTCCTTTATCACCATCTTTTCGGAAGGCGCGCTACTCCTCGTGGCCGCGCAGGCAGGGTTTATGGACGGCCCCAGGGTCATGGCGAATATGGCCATAGACTCGTGGTTCCCGCACCGCTTCTCAGCCCTTTCGGAAAGGCTCAGCATGCAGAACGGGATAGTGCTCATGGGCGCTTCTGCGATAGCTCTGCTTATATATACTAAAGGCTCTGTATCCGCTCTTATCGTAATGTATTCAATAAACGTCTTTGTGACATTTTCTCTCTCTCAGCTCGGCATGACCCGGCTTTATTTTCAGAGGAGAAAGGCTGACAGAGCCTGGCTCCGGCACTTGACCGTCCATGTGGTCGGATTCGTACTCTGCGTGACGATTCTAATCGTAACGTCTATCGAGAAGTTCAGGGAAGGAGGCTGGATAACCTTAGTTATTACGTCGGCCGTTATAGGAGCCTGCTATACGATCAAAAGCCATTACCGTAAGGTCGAGAAAGGCACGGCCCAGCTCGATGAGATGCTCCTCAATATGCCGGTCTTCGGCCCTGTTAACACAGAGCCCGTAAACCCCAGGGACATGACCTCCGTGATCCTGGTGTCAGGCTATAACGGGTTCGGGATACATACGCTCCTTTCGACCGTAACGAACTTTCCGCAGATGAAGAACATAATCTTTGTGTCGGTCGCCGTAATCGACTCCGGCACATTTAAGGGAGCCGAGGAGATGGAGAGGCTGGAGGCATCGGTAAAAGAATCCCTCGGGAAATACGTAACGCTCGCCCGTAAGCTCGGCTTCCCCGCCGATTACAGGATGGATGCGGGGACAGACGTCGTGGAATCCGCGGAGAGGCTCTGTAAAGATATATCAAGGGAGTTCACGAGGATGATGGTCTTTACGGGCCAGCTTACCTTCAGGCTTGAAAAGTTTTATCACAGGATGCTCCACAACGAGACAGCTTTCGCGATTCAGCGGAGGCTTCAGTGGAGCGGGATCACTACAGTGATACTCCCGATAAGGGTGCGGGTGTGAGCTTCCCTCCCCCTAAAAAAAAGAAAAGGAGAGTTGCTGGCGTAACAGTTATATTGAAGCTCCCCGCGGCAAGCTGCGGGGAATCCGCTCGCTATGCATATTGAACTTGATATGGAGGGTCGAAGGAATGGATCGAGACACAAAATATCATATTTGGCTGACGTTACGCATAAAAAAAACCGGCATATTAAGCGCCATTTTAGTTCCCTTGCCGTTCATCCAGGCAGCCTTCCGCAAACGGCACCTCCTTCCACTCTCCAGGTTTCAATTCCCCCAACTCCCAGTGGCCTATCTTTATCCTGACAAGACGGAGTGTGGGGTGGCCTACTGCGGCGGTCATCCGGCGCACCTGCCGGTTTCTTCCTTCGATTATAGTCAGCCTTATCCATGTTGCCGGGATGGACTTTCTAAAGCGTATCGGCGGCACGCGCGGCCAGATGCCGGCATCCACACCGAGCAACTCCACATCCGCCGGGCTTGTCATACCGTCATTCAGAAGCACTCCTCTCCTTAATTTTCCGAGCGCCTCCTCATCAGGTATCCCATCCACCTGGGCAAGATATGTCTTTGGGAGCTTATAGCGGGGTTCCGCGATGCGGTGCTGGAGAGAGCCCATGTTGGTAAGCACCACTAAACCTTCGCTGTCGTAATCGAGCCTGCCAGCGGCATAGACATTCGAAACCGGTATGAAATCGGAGAGCGTCTTCCGGCCCTCTTTATCAGTGAACTGACAGAGGACGTTGAAAGGCTTATTGAAGAGGATCAACTTAGGACGCTGCGATCTTTCTTTTAGCGGGGGTTTTTTCATTTTTAACAAATTAGCACAATTCGGCCTTTGAAAATAGAGGCTGAATCGGGGGCATCCAAAACTTATTTATAGAGGTAGATTTTTTGGTGGCGGGCGTGGAGTCGAACCACGGACGCGGGGCTTATGAGTGTAATATCGCAGAAAAACTTAACTCCTTGATTTGGGCTCGGTTTCCCGTTTTAGCCTCTCAAATCGACGGAGTTGCGTCCTTACGACGCTCTTGCCCATTTCTAAATTTTATGTCCGTTTTGGCCGTTTTTAGCACAAAAAAAACACAATTTCAGCACAGGGCCTTGGGTTGCACCCTCTCTGCCTTAACCTGTTTTTTATCTTAAAAAAGTTTTTTTCAGCTCAGTCTTCTAATCTGTAAAATACCGAGTTCCCAAAGTTAGACGGCCCGTCTACTATGCACTCCAGCTGAGGGCTCAAAATCTCAGTCGTTGGTAGAAGCTCACCAAGTTCTGCTTCTTTTTTGTATAATAAAGGAGAACAACAAAAAGGCCTGCAACCGCTGCGATTGTATGTTGAAGTGTAGCTTGAGAGAAGAATCTATCCCTTTTATGTTTAACGTCATTATAGGCACACCACCAATTTGGCGAGCATCCATCTTTCCAATTTTCCCAGGGTACAATTTCTAAGCCATAGCGAGGAATCCTCATTTTCATTTCGCAAAGTTTAGGGAATCGAGGCACAACTATTTCTCGATATTCATTTATGTTCCTTGGTTCACTTTCTGGTTGGATTTTCTTGCATAAACCCTTCAAAACAACATCGACCTCAGAGGCCGCAGCCAAAAGCAAATGGGCTAACTCTAAAGAATATGTTTTATGATTTTCTTCGGAAAATTCTATGTATCTCGACAAATGTTTCAAATCGGATTCGAGCGCTAAAAAGTAATTCCAATGTAAAAGATTCGGGCCTTTTTTCTCTAACATCTTTTCCCCCGCATAAAAAACAAAGATCTGCCAAAAAAATCTTTTTAAAAAAGCAAAGTATAAGTCAAGCAAACAGTAAAGCGACTTTTTGCCAGTGGCTTTTTTCGCTGGCAATAACACTCAAATTATGACCTTTTACTTCTCAAACAAGTCCATATACTCCGAGAACACAAATAGTCGGTTCCTCTTGAAGCCTGTCATTTCACCGAGTATGCCCATGTCTTGGAAATCCTTTATAAGCTGGTAATGCGTAGGATGCTTTAAGCCAAGCTTCTTCTCGACGGTAGGCGCATCCAATATAGGCTCAGAATAGAGAAGTTTCAATAATCGTTCTCCATGCTTTGCGCGCCTGCCAAGACGCATTATATTGGCCTCGCACCTATGGCGCAAATCGATTATTTTCTCCAATGTCATCTTGCTTTTTTGCGCCGTTTCCGACACGCCCACAAGAAAGAATCTTATCCATTGCTCTAAGTCATTCGACGCCCTTACCATCGTCAATGCATCGTAATAAGATCCTCTGTTTCTCTCAAAGAAGTCAGAAAGGTAAAGTGTAGGCTTGGATAGAAATCCCTTTTCTACAAGATAGAGGGTGATAAGTAGTCGCCCGATCCTCCCGTTGCCGTCCAGGAAGGGGTGGATAGTTTCAAACTGATAATGGCTTATGGCGTTTTTTATAAGGTTCGGAATATCCAGCTTCTCGTTGTGCCAGAACCTTTCAAGGTCGCTTAAAAGCTCGGGCACCTCTGTATGATGAGGGGGAATGAAAAAGGCATCTCGAAGGCTTGAACCCCCGATCCAGTTCTGTGAGGTTCTTATCTCACCAGGCAGTTTTTCATCCCCACGGACACCACTAAGGAGTATTCTGTGAGCGTCCTTAAGAAGCCTCATTAAAAGAGGCAGGTTTTTAAGCTCTTCTATGGCGAAGTTCATCGCCTTCGTGTAATTTTGAACCTCCACCCAGTCGTTTTTTCTTTCAGGCTTTATTTCTCCTTCGGGTAGAACTGCTTCATCGAAGCCAGTCTTCGTACCCTCTATCCTGCTGGAGGTAGTGGCTTCCTTGATGATATGCATGTGAATGAAAAAATCCACATCAGGAATAAGCCTGGAATAAGCGTTCAACTCTCCGAGATACCTTGTGGCTTCCTCCAGAAGGACATCGATCTTCCTATCCGTCCATTTGAAAGGAACATTGATAAGACTTGGAGAGAAGCTCTTATATTTATCCTGTTGCCGTAAGACACCGGCCTTAAAAGCTGTCATTGAAGAGGCCTCTCATTTAAATCACACAAATAAATACAAATGTTAACTTAACGCTATCTTCATAACATACATATATGCATATGTTAAAATCTAACCCAATTCCCTACATATGTCAACACATATGTAATATGTATGGGTACTTATTTTAATTGCAGTCCTTCCTTTAACCCCTGAAGCATTTCCGATTTTGAAAATCGGAAAAAATTCTGGTTGCGTAACTTCTTGGATTTGTAAATGATTTGGTGGCGGTGCGTGGAGTCGAACCACGGACGCGGGGCTTATGAGACCCCTGCTCTGCCAACTGAGCTACACCGCCGTTTAGGGATTGGGGACAGAAGAGTTACGATTAGGGTTTATATTATAAAGAAATTTTATGCGAAAGTACATAGCTTTTTGGTGTTCCGAAGATTTTTTCCATTCCCTCGACGATAAGCATAATGATCTCGGTAGACCCGTCCCCGTCAAGGTCGTCTACAAAAAAGTCGGCTATGTAGCCGCCCGCCGCCTTTGTCCTCCAGTTCTCGACGAGCGATCCAAGCGCCTTTTCATCGAATGAGAGGCTTATGATCTCTCCGCTTTTAAAGAACGCGGGCCTCTCAGCCGCCCTCCCCAAACCCCCGGGCGTATTCTTCTTTATGATAAGCTCGGGAACCCCGTCCTTATTAAGGTCGGCATGGAAAAACCTACCCTCTATCACGACCGGCTCTGCTTCCGTAGCGCCGGATGAGGCCTCACTGAACCTGATGTAGTTGAGCGTGCCGCCATAAAAATCAACGCTCTTTAAGGCCTCTTCCCACTTGCCTTCCTTGCTCTTTCTATAGATATGCAGGTATCCCCGTTCATCGAGGGCCGCTATCTCCGGCTCATTATCTCCGGTAAGGTCAACAGCGTCGAAATCGAAGATATCCACCCTTCCCGGGAGAATCATGTCAAACGCCGCCTTGTCAACTACGCCGCCGCCCTTTTTCTCAAGCACCCTTAAAGGGCCGTAGAGCCCATCGCCCTTTCTAAGCCTCTGCCCTATAAGAACAGCGCCTTTCCCGTCAACATCGATAGTCCTCACGAGGAAGGGGATGTCCTTGGCAATGACCTTGTAATCATTATCCCTGAACTCAACGGCGAGGCTTGCGGCCTTCTCATCTTCTACCTTTGAAATATATATTTCAGGAAAGCCGTCCTTGTCGGAATCTATCACAGAGGCGGAAAAGAACTCTCCCCCGCTCGCCTTTATTTCCTTTATCGTCTCAATGCCGTCAGGTTTTACCCTCGATATGATGATACTTTTGCCGGAAAGGAGCACGGCTTCCTTTGACCCGTCCTTATCGAGGTCATCGGCGAGCACCGATTTAAAGAGCCCTTCTACAGGCGCGCTCTTCCACAGAACAGATTTTTGAGTCTCTTCCCTCGGTTTTATCAGAAAACTATCGTCTTTTTCAGCCTGCGGCTTGATAAGCATCGGCTTCGGTGTTTCCGCCATTGCCGGAGGCGGCGGCAGAGCGGCAACCAACCCGGAGGCGGCAAGGGTATCTTTTGAGAGCTTGTCCACAAGCCCTATTATTGAACCCAGCCCATCGGCTTTGGAATAGAGCGCGGTCGCGCGCCCTGTCTCGCTCTCAACGACCTTCGCATCCAGGCTTACCGCCGTGCCGAGAACCGTAAGGCTTCCGTAGACAACATAATCGGCCTTTAATTTCTTGCCTGCCTCAAGCGCGACAGCATCCGTAACCTCTGTTTTTTCGCTGACAACGCCCTTTACCGCGTCCGGCCGGATCATCTCGACCGACTGGTGCGCCCCCAGCCGCGACGAGAGCATGTCCACGATAGCGCCCTTTACGAAATCCATGTTTTCCGCTGAATTTACTTTCCACGGGAAGACCGCTATCTTCGCCGTCTTTGACCAGCCGTAAGACGGCAGCAGAAGAAGAACCAGACAAGCCGGTATTATGTATCCAAAGAAGCTTTTTTTCATCATCACCTTGCGAAATTATTTAAACGCCCTCCCCCATCACCGGAGGATAGAGTCCGTTTTTTCTACTTCGTCATCCTGTAGTGGAAGAGCCTCTCTACTACCTCTCCCTTTTTTACATGCTTTTCTATTATCTCGTCTACGTCAGAGACGGCTACCTTCCTGTACCAGACGCCCTCCGGGTAGATTACTACTGCCGGTGAGAACTCGCCTTCTGTTTCCGTTTCTTTGCAGACCTTGAGGCAGCCGCTTTTGGATATCTTTACATCCTTTATCGCCGCGGCCTTTATCTTCTCTTTCAACGACTCAAGAACATCTTCGGAGCCTTTGGCGGCGCACCTTTTACCCTGGCATACGAATATGTGAAGCCTGTAAGGTTTCATATGATATTGCCTCCTTTTACCAGATTATATTCCGACATTGACGGGTTCAAATCAAGTAAAAATATCAATTTTCTTCTATATTTTCTTTAAATCCTATAAAATAAGCAAATGAGAAGACCTCCAAAGAATGGGAACGGGAAAGAATACGAGCTGGTCTACCCCGCCAAAGAGACCGGGAAGAAGATCGTTGCCTCTATAGAACCGGCCCAACTCGAAAAGATAAAGTCATTCGGCAATACGTTATCCGGCTCAAATCTCCTCGTCAGGGGCGAGAACCTGAGCGCGCTTATGACCCTCATCAAGATGAAAGAAAAGGGGCTTTTAAAGAACGCCGACGGGACGCACGGGATAAGGGTCATCTATATAGATCCGCCGTTCGCGACAAACCTGGCGTTTAAGGGCAGAAAAAACCAGAAGGCTTATGAGGACAAGATAGTAGGCGCCGAGTTCGTTGAATTTCTAAGGAAGAGACTCGTTCTGCTTAAAGAGCTTCTTACAGATGACGGCTCCATCTTCGTCCACCTCGATTGGAAAAAGGCCCATTATGTAAAGGTAATAATGGACGAGGTCTTCGGGGAAGAAAATTTCCTTAACGACATCGTATGGAGCTACGGCGGGCGGGGCGCAAAGGCAAAGGCCGGACAGTTCTCCAGAAATCACGATATAATCCTCTGGTATCAGAAGAAAACCCATCTATTCAACCAGATATTCACTCAAAAGAGGATAAAAAAGGGCGCGTCAGGCTTTAGGGAGGACAGTGAAGGCCGATGGTTCAAGACCTCGCCGCGCGGTGATTATACTGATTCTTCCATCGCGGCACTCAAAAAAGAAGGGCGTATCTACCTCACAAAGAACGGCAGTATCCGGATAAAGTACTTCCTTAAAGAGGACGGGGACTGCCTTATAGAGGATAAGCTCATCGGCGATGTCTGGGACGATATACCGGATGCGATGCACATAAGCGAGGATGAAAAGACCGGCTACCCTACCCAGAAACCTGAAGCGCTCCTTGTCCGCATCATCAAGGCCGCATCGAACAAAGGAGATATCATCCTCGACGCGTTTGCCGGGGCTGGAACAACGCTTGTCGCCGCGGAAAAGCTTGGAAGGGCCTGGATAGGCATAGATTCAGGGGGGCTTTCCGTACACACTATCGAGACAAGGCTCTTGGGGCTAAATGACACAAAAGACCCTGAAAACCCAAAAAAGAGATATTTAAAGCCCTTAAGACCGTTTTCAGTATTCGAATCTGTTGAGGGCTGCTGTGAAAAGGATTCAGGGATAAAGGTCAGGAGCAGATATCTGATAGATGAAAAGACAAACGACTGCGTAATCAAGATAGAGGGGTTTAAGAGCGCCGGGGCCTCGGGCCATGAAGCGCTGTCCTCGGTCATGGTGGATTTTAACTTCGACGGGGATGTCTTTAACCTGCATAAGTTCTATTCGGCAAAAGAACTTAGGGAGACCGGCTACCAGATACGCTTTCCGCTAAGCATGGTAAAAGGCGAGGTCATGGTCATATATTCCGATATCCACGGGAATGAAAGATGGTATCTGGGGGAGATAGTCTGAGATTAACACTCTGGTCCAAAACCCGGGGGCTCCGATCCGGCCGTATTATTATAAAATTTTATAACTACTTTTCAGGTTATTTTAATCTTAATAGGCGATAATTCCTCCTGATTCGAACTTTTTCTTAAATTTTTCCGTTATTCTGTCGAAAAAGTATAGATGGGGGGGCCGCCGTAACGAGAACTGATGCGCTACTACCCCGTATTCGCGGACATAAAAGATAAGCCCTGCAAGGTGATCGGAGGAGGAAAGGTCGCCGAAAGAAAGGTAGAAGGGCTCCTTAAGGCAGGCGCGTCTGTAACGGTCATCAGCCCCAGGATTTCAAAAACCCTTGATAGCCTCGCGAAAAAAGGCTCTATCAGCCTCATTAAAAGAAGATACAGGGAGGGCGACCTTACAGGGGTTTTTTTAGCTGTCTCGGCCTCTGATTCGGAAAGCGTAAACAAGACCGTATATAATGAGGCCTTGAGGGCCGGTATCCTTATAAACACGGTTGATGACCCTGAGCGCTGCAGCTTCATAGTCCCCTCGGTAGTAGACAGGGGCAGCCTCATAATCGCCATCTCGACCTCCGGAAAAAGCCCGGCGCTCGCCCGGAAACTGAGGGAAGGGCTTGAAAAAACAATAGGCGGCGAGTACGAAACCTTTGTGGATATCCTCGGGGCCGTGAGGAAGAAGTTATTGAAAAGCAATATGAATCATGTTAAAAAAGAGAGAGTTTTCAAAGCCTTGGTGAATTCTCCGATACCGGGGTGGATTAAGGAAAAAGATTTCAGGAAGGTAGAAGGGTTTCTCGTGGAACTCCTCGGAAAGGGATACACCCTGTCCGGGGCCGGCATCAAACTTAAAGGGCAAGGCGGGGTAAAGTAATATCTGTGAGTGAAATATTTTTCCATATAACAGCGGTGGTATACCTGATGGCCACTTTCGTCTTCACAGCCTATCTCTTTTCGCGTAAGGACAAGTTCATCACGGTTGCCCAGTCGATCCTTATCGCCGGGTTTTTAACCCACACGGCTACCATAATAGCCCGCTGGATAGAGGCGGGGCGCACCCCGGCAACAAGCCTCCACGAATCGCTGACGCTCTTTTCCTGGATTACGGTTGCGCTTTACATACTTGTGCTTTTGAGGTACAGGCAAAAGGTGCTCGGCGCTTTTGTGAGCCCATTTGCGCTGCTCCTCATATTGACGGCGTCCCTGCTGCCCAAGGAAATCATACCGCTTGCGCCTGTTCTTGAGAGCTACTGGCTGCCGGTACACGTTATACTGGCCTTCATGGGCAATGCCTTTTTCGCCCTGGCCTTCTTTTTGGGCATAATGTACATAATACAGGAGCGTTATCTAAAGAAAAGGCAGCTCAAGGGCCTTTACTTCATACTCCCGTCCCTGGAGACGCTTGATGAGCTTAATTATAAATGCCTGCAATACGGCTTTCCGCTTTTGACCATCGCCATCATAACTGGCGCGGTCTGGTCTGAGTACGCCATAGGCAGCTACTGGGACTGGAAGCCCAGGCAGATATGGTCTCTCATCACATGGTTTCTCTACGCCGCGCTCCTCCACGGAAGGCTTACGGCCGGGTGGCGCGGTAAAAAAGCGGCGATATTCTCAGGCACCGCTTTCATGATCCTTTTAGGTTCATTCATTATAATCAACTTCATTTCAGGCGGCGCGCACGGCCTCTCGCAGTAAAAAAACACAAGGAGCCGGGGCTTTTCCGGCAGTTGCGGATATAATCGGAAGATGAACCTCATAATAGTCGGACTAAACCATAAGACCTCGCCGATAGAGATAAGGGAAAAGCTCTCTTTCCCGGCGCAAACGATCGGCGAACCCCTTAAGAGGCTCACGAACCATTACGGGCTGAATGAAGGGGTCATATTATCGACCTGCAACAGGGTCGAGGTGCTTGCCATTACCAGCGATATGGAAAAAGGGGTCTGGCAGATAAAGCGGTTCCTCTCGGATTTCCATGATATCCCGCTTGAAAAGCTCGATGACCATCTTTACGTCCACTGCGGCGAGGATGCCGTAAAACACCTCTTCAGGGTCGGCGCGGGGCTCGATTCAATGGTAATGGGAGAGCCTCAGATACTCGGCCAGGTAAAAGACTCTTACGGCTATGCCGTCCAGCATAACTCTGCGGGCGTCATCGTAAATAAACTCTACCATAAGGCCTTTCAGGTAGCCAAAAGGATCAGGAGCGAGACAAAGATAGGAGAGTCCGCCGTATCCATAAGCTTCGCGGCTGTTGAGCTGGCGAGGAAGATATTCGGGGACCTGTCCGGAAAATCCGTAATGCTGATCGGCGCGGGGGAGATGGCGGAGCTTGCCGCAAAGCACCTGATGACAAACGGCATCAGGGAGATACTGGTCGCCAACAGGACATATGAAAAGGCCGTTGAGATGGTCAAGGGATTTGGCGGCACGGCCATAATGTTCCGCGAGTTTCCCCATTACCTTAAAAACGTCGATATCGTAATCGCGTCAACCGGCGCGCCCAACTTCATCATAAGGCCTGACCAGATCCATGACGTAATGAAGGAACGGAAGCACAAACCCATGTTCTTCATAGATATCTCCGTTCCGAGGAACGTCGACCCGCTCATCAACAATATAGACAACTGCTACGTATACGACGTGGACAACCTTCAGGGCGTAGTCGTGGCCAACCTCCAGGAGAGGGCCAAGGAAGCCGAGCAGGCTGAGAGGATAGTAGTCGAGGAAATAGAGAAGTTCTACCGCTGGATAAAATCATTGGACGTCGTGCCGACTATCATCGCCCTCAGGCAGGCCTGTGACCAGATAAGGAAGGCGGAGCTTGCAAAGGCGCTGTCTGCCCTGAACAATCTCTCTGAAAAAGACTGTAAGGCGCTTGACGCCATGTCATCGGCGATAGTAAACAAGATCCTCCATCACCCTGTGACGCACCTTAAGAAAGAAGCGAATAAGATCGAGGGAGACCTCTACATAGATACGATCCGGAAGCTCTTTGACCTCACGATAGACGAAGAGGCCGTCAAAAAGGCCCAGAATAATGACGATTGAAGCTCCCCGCGGCAAGCCGCCGGGTACCCTCTGAAGAATAAGGCAATAATCGAAAATCAGCAGTAGAAAGGTAGACTCTTTTGAAGAAAAAAGTAATCATCGGCACCCGTGGAAGCAAGCTGGCCCTATGGCAGGCGAACTGGGTCAAATCCGAGCTTGAGAAGAAATATCCGGATATAGAGGTATCGCTTGAAAAGATAAAGACCACAGGTGACAAGATACTCGATGTCCCGCTCGCCAAGGTAGGCGGCAAGGGGCTCTTCGTAAAAGAGATCGAAGAGGCGCTCCTTGAGGGCAGGGTTCACCTGGCCGTCCACTCGATGAAAGACGTCCCGACATTCTTCCCTGACGGCCTCCATCTGCGCTGTATCACAAAAAGGGAAGACCCGAGGGACGCTGTCTTCAGCAGAACCGGCGTAAAGCTCCTCGACCTCCCCAAAGGCGCAAAGATTGGCACGTCAAGCCTCAGGAGGCAGGCTCAGATACTGCACTTGAGGCCGGACTTCGAGATACTCCAACTGAGGGGCAACCTCGATACCCGTTTGCAAAAGCTCTCTGACGGCCATTTCGACGCCATAATACTCGCAGGCGCGGGCGTAAACAGGCTCGGCTGGTCTGACAAGATAACGGAACTCCTTTCACCTGAGCTGAGCCTTCCGGCTATCGGTCAGGGCGCTCTCGGGATTGAGACCAAAACCGAAGACAAATATATAAACGACCTCGTTGCCTTCTTTGACCACCCTGAGACCTCGTACGCGGTAAGGGCGGAAAGGGCGCTTTTAAAAAGGCTCGAAGGCGGCTGTCAGGTTCCTATCGCGGCATTCGGGGAGCTTAGCGGGGATACGCTTAAGCTTACCGGCCTTGTAGCGAACCCCAACGGAAAGGTTTTTGTAAAAGATGTGATCGCCGGGCCTAAGGAAAACGCCGAGGCGATGGGCAAGGAACTCGCTGAAAGGCTTCTTGGAATGGGCGCATACGACATCCTTAAAGACCTCTACGATGTAAGCCCTCCGGGATCTGCCTAGCAAGGCTGCTGAAAAAGTCCATCTGCTTCGTTGTCAGCGTCGCTCGTCACTGCGGCGTACAGATAAAGTACGCCTCATTCCTCGCTTCTCGATGCCTTGCAGCTGAACCTTTTTGAGCAGCCTGAACAAATTACGGGTTTTTCAGCAACCTGCTAAAAACAGATTTAAAATCCCCTGCCGATTACGGGCCTGGAGAGCGATCTGGCATGTTAAAGTTTAAACCCGTAAACCGGATAATTTTACCGCTGATCTCTATTTTCTTACTCTTTTTAGCCGTGGGGTTTGGTAACCCCATGGCTCGGAAGAGTTTTTTTTCGCCTACCGGCGGCTACGAAGTCTCCTTTACACAGCTTAAAAGCGCCAACCCTTCCGGGGAGGGGGTTTCAATATCCTACCGGATAAACTTCTTCACAAAAGGCGGCCCCCTGCTTTCAACCGTACCCTTCAATAACGGAAAACTGACAGAGGCCGGGATATTTAAAAAGCTTATCTGGGCCCCAAAGGACGGCTTCGTCATACTACCCCCTGAAATGGAAGGGGGTAGCTCCAGGGCGATCGCCCTGGATCCGAAACTGCCCTGGAAAGAAAGCCCTTTCCAGCTCGATAATTTCGTCTGGATAGACGACTTGAGCGGAGTAGGCAACCGCCGGGGCAGCTGTAACTATGGGGTCTTCAGGTTCGACGGCGGGAACGGAAAGGAAATACCCGTTAAAAAGCCTGAAAGCCCGATAGGTTACGAACTTATCTCCGTCAAAAACAATACCGCTTTTATCAAGATGTTCCTCGACGACTGCAGGATGCAGGATATCCCGCCAAGGTGCTTGAGCTACGACCTCGCAAACGGCGTCGAAACCCCGGCCTCTTGTCCGCCTGTAAAGCCACCGCAAAAGCCCTCAAAAAACAGATAGCCGCCTCCTTGACTTTCAAAAAACCTCTGCTATCCTCTCTTACCGAAATGACTACCTTGCGATAACCCGGGGGTTGTCAGGCCGGTTTTGTAAATCACACTGACACGCTCTTGAAAAAGGTTGCAATGTATTACAATGCCGCAAAGTTAATGCATATTTTCGGGTTGATCACATGGCTTGGCCCCTCTACCGGCGGATATTTACTCTTCCTCCTCGCCCGTTATGAGAAAGAGAGCGGGACGGTCATATGGATATTCGACAAATATATAAACCTCGTCTATCTCGAAGGCCTGGGCCTTTTGATACTCCTCTTAAGCGGGTACATGATGCGCGACGCGGAGCCGGAGCTTCGCCATGCTCATTGGCTGAAGCGTAAGCTTTTGATCGTGTTCCTGATCTTTGTCCCGTTTGAGCTGGCCCACCTCTATTTATATAATTTTATCGTTAAAGAAGTCTTTTTTAAGGGCATCGGGATAACAGAAACGCTGCTGTTTTATGATAAGCTCGCCATAGCCGCAACCTTTGCGCTCCTTGTGGCCGTACCAGCGGTCTTCTGGCTCTCTATCTTCAGGCCCAGGTCTCTTGTGCGGGATTGAAGATGCGTACGCAGTATCAGATTTCTGAAAGCTGGTCTGGATACTCTTCCTTCACTTCGTCACTTTAATGTGCTTGCCAGGGGTCAAGCGAGGGTGATCCCGGCCCGTTCGGGGGACGGGCCCTACGCCGTAAAAAAATCCACCCACTCCAGATTCTTATTATTTGCCAAAAGACACGGATTTTAGTACCATAACAGCCGCTGTATTCCATATTTCAACCCTGAATATGCATAGC
>JACRET010000061.1 GCA_016218105.1 Deltaproteobacteria bacterium | reverse complement strand
GCAACCGCTTCAGTTCCTTCCGGCTCATCCTCAAAATGTCCTCCGCCATAACGCCCTCCTTCAAAACAGGGCATTATAGCAACTCCAAAACAGGACATTTCTACTTTGGCAGAATAGGACATTATTACTTTGGCGTTACAATACGGGCAAGCGGGGGGGTGAAATAAAAAGGCGGCTTAAGAGGAGGCAGCCTCTTCGGCCTGCCGGCGCCTCTGGCCGGGAGGTGCCGCGGACTGCAATATCCGCCGCACCTCGGGCGGCAGGAGCGCGCCGGCGTCCATACCGGAGAGGATTTCGGCGAGCAATTCCGCTTTTTCCTGTGTTGACAGGTACTTATGCAGAAGGATGCGTTTCTCCCCCCTCAGGATATAAGCCCCACCGTGTGTGTTTACCGCTCCTTTTTTAAGGTCGTCGTACTCAACGGTCACCGAGAGGCTTTTCGCGGCCTCTTCAAGCAGACCCAGTATTTTATCGTCTTTCACAATATGATATTTTGTCCTGATTGCGGCCGGGTGTCAAGATAAAATAAAAAAACACGGGGGTTGACAACGCCCTTGCATTGTTCTATATTTTCCCTATCAAAAAAAATGGAGGAGTCGTACAAGATGGCAGGCAATATAGTGGACGTCACTGATTCGAACTTCGAGACCGCGATACTCAAATCGGACATTCCGGTGCTCGTTGATTTCTGGGCCTCGTGGTGCGCCCCCTGCAAGGCCATTGCCCCGATCGTCGAGGAGATAGCGAAAGACTACGGCGGCAGGGTCAGGGTGGCGAAGATGAACGTTGACGAAAACCCCTCAACCCCGGGCAAGTACGGGGTCAGAGGCATTCCCACGCTTATACTTTTTAAAAACGGGCAGATCGTGGACCAGGTCGTCGGGGCGGTCCCCAAGAACCAGATAAAGAGTCTCGTTGACAAGGGGTTGTAAAAAAAGGGGCATCTGGCCGCAAACGCCGGGTGCGATTATTTTAGGGGCAGACGTCATGGAACGGGCGTCTGCCTCTTTTTTCAAAGGTTTGCCTCCGCGCCTTCATTTATGGCGGGGTTTTTCAATCCCAGGCCCAAAAACCTGAAAAAAGTCTTTTGGATAGAGGAATGAAACTCAGGCTTTTACATTTCGCGGCGGTTTTTATCGTCATTACCGTCATATCAAGTTGCGGCAAGTCCTCAAAAGAGGCCGCTAAAGAGGTCCCCAGGGAGACGCACGAGGCCGCTAAAGAGCCTGTCCCGGCGCCGGTTTTCATTGTTTCGACCCTGGGTCACGGAAAGGTTGATATCGAAAAATTAAGGGGCAACCCCGTTGTGCTGAATTTCTGGGCGTCATGGTGCGGCCCGTGCAGCCTTGAGGCCAAGGATATAGAAAAGGCCTATAAGGAATTCAAGCCGAAAGGGGTTTATTTCCTGGGCGTGGCCATGGACGACACCGCGAAAGAGGCAAAGGCGTTTATAAAGAAACACGGGATAACCTACCCAAACGGCCTTGACGATAAGGACGGCACGATAGCCCGGCTCTACAACGTCATGGCAATCCCACAGACCGTAATAATTGACGGCTCGGGCCGCCTATTCTACGTGCATACCGGCCTGATTACCGCGGACGTCCTCAGAGAGTGGATAGAAAAGGCCATCGCGGCCAATGTCGAGAAAAAGACCTGACGCCCCTTGCCGGGCCGAAAAATCCTTCCGTCGTTGCATATTCGCGTTGTCCCTGCTAAAATTTCTTTCAGCCGTCTTTCCGGTCCAAACGAGCGGCAAAGAGATATCTCACATACAAAGGTGTCGGTGAAAAGATATCTCACGTACGAATGCGGGGTGGTCATAGGCAATGGACGTCATGAGCGCGATAATGGGCAGGAGATCCGTGCGCAGGTTCAAGCCCCTGCCCGTGGAGCCGGAGAAGATAGAGACCCTTAAGGACGCCCTTATCTGGGCGCCGAGCGCCGGAAACCTGCAGAGCAGGTTTTTTTATTTCGTTTATAACGATGAGGTTAAAAAGAAGCTGGCCGCTTCGGCGCTCGGCCAGAAGAGCATCGTCGAGGCGCCGGTTGTAATCGTTGGCTGCGCCGACCTCACCGTAGGCGACTATTACAGGGAAAGGGGCATAGACCTTTACTGCATACAGGACCTCTCGTGCAGCATTGAGAACATGATGCTGGCGGCGCACGCCCTCGGGCTCGGCAGCGTGTGGGTCGGCGCGTTTGACGAGGTCGCGGTGGCCGAGATATTGAACCTCCCCCGTCACCTGCGTCCGCTCGCCATGGTGCCGGCGGGCTATCCGGCGGAAACCCCCCGGCCGCCGCGCAGGATGGCGCCCGAAGAGGCGATAATCGAGATAAGATAAGGAAGGCAGCCGCGGGTTTATGGCCTTTGACCTCACACGGAACGCATTGACCGTCCTTGAGAGGCGTTATCTCAAAAAGGACGCCAAGGGCAACGTCGTCGAGACCCCCCTGGAGATGTTCGCCCGCGTGGCCTCGAACATCGCCCATGCCGAAAGGCTTTACGATAAGGCCGCGGACGTAAAGAGGTCGGAGGAGGAGTTTTTTCGTCTGATGACCTCCCTTGAGTTCCTACCGAATTCGCCCACCCTCATGAACGCGGGCCGCAGGCTCCAGCAGCTCGCCGCGTGCTTCGTGCTGCCGGTCGAGGATTCCATTGATTCCATATTCGACGCCGTGAAAAACACGGCCATAATCCACCAGTCCGGCGGGGGCACGGGTTTTTCCTTCAGCAGGCTCAGGCCCTTAAACGACATCGTCGGCTCGACCGGCGGGTTCGCCAGCGGCCCGGTTTCGTTCATGCGCGTCTTCAACGCCGCGACCGAGGCCATAAAGCAGGGCGGCGCGAGAAGGGGCGCGAACATGGGGGTCTTGAGCATAGACCACCCGGACATAGTGTCGTTTATAACCGTGAAGCAAGACCCCTCGCAGTTCGTGAATTTCAACCTCTCCGTGGCCGTGACGGACGCCTTCATGGAGGCGCTCGGAGAGGGCAGGGACTACTGCCTCATAAACCCCCGTACCGGCGGCTCAACCGGGAAAAAGAGCGCGAAAGAGGTCTTTGACCTCATGGTCGCCTGCGCGTGGAAAAACGGCGAGCCGGGGGTGCTGTTCATAGACCGGATAAACAAGGCCAACCCGACGCCCGCTCTCGGCAGGATAGAGGCGACAAACCCGTGCGGCGAGCAGCCGCTCCTTCCGTACGAGCCGTGCAACCTCGGCTCGATAAACCTCGGGAAGATGCTGAAGAAGACGGCCGGCGGCTGGGAGGTGGACTACGACAGGCTCGAAGGCGCGGTAAGGACGTCCGTCAGATTCCTCGACAACGTCATTGACATGAGCCGCTACCCCGTCCCCAGGATAGAGGAGATGGCAAAGGGCAACAGGAAGATAGGGCTCGGGCTTATGGGTTTTGCCGACGCGCTCACGAGGCTCGGGATTGCGTACGGGAGCGAAAGGAGCCTTGAGTTCGCGGCCGGGGTTATGAAGTTCGTTCAGGCCGTCGCATGGAGGACGTCGAGGGAACTCGCGGACTTAAGGGGGGCGTTCCCGAATTTTAAAGACAGCATATTCGACAGGGTCGGCGCAAAGGGGGTAAGGAACGCAACCGTAACGACCGTGGCCCCCACCGGGACGCTCAGCATAATAGCGGGGTGCTCGTCCGGCATTGAGCCGTATTACTCGCTCGGCTACACAAGGCGCGTCCTCGGCGGCGCAGGGCTTAAGGAGTTGAACCCGCTTTTCAAAGAGGCGGCGGTGGACGGGGGTTTTTACAGCGACGACCTCATGGAATACGTTGAAAGAGGCGGGGACATCAAGACGCGGAGCGACGTGCCGGGAGAGGTTAAAAAGATATTCGTCACGTCGTTCGACATCCCCCCGGAAGGCCACGTCAGGGTCCAGGCCGCCTTCCAGAAGTACACGGATAACGCCGTCAGTAAGACGATAAACCTGCCGCCAGAGGCAAGCCAAAAGGACGTGAGGAAGGCGTATATGCTTGCCTTTGAGCTTGGATGCAAGGGGGTTACGGTCTACCGCAGCGGCACCCGAGAGGAACAGGTCTTTACGTGCGGGAATACGCCCTACTGCTGAAAATATATTGAACTGCGTCTTTAATCCTGTTAAAAGAGAGTGCATGAAAAAGATATCCCCTTCCATACTCTCCGCCGATTTCGCTGACCTCGGAAAGGAAATAAGGCTCGTCGAGGAGGCCGGAGCCGACTACATACACGTTGACGTGATGGACGGCCATTTCGTCCCCAACATAACGGTCGGGCCGTTCGTGGTGGAGGCCCTCAGCCGTGTAACGAGGCTTCCGCTGGACGTGCACCTCATGATAGAGAGGCCGGAGGATTTCATCGAGGCGTTCGCAAGGGCCGGAAGCGGCATAATAACCGTCCACGTCGAGGCCGCCGCGCACCTCCACAGGGTCATCCACGCGATAAAGGAACGCGGGATCAAGGCCGGGGTTTCCATCAACCCCTCCACCCCGGCCCGGATGATAGAGCCGGTCGTGGGGGACATTGACATGGCGCTCGTCATGTCGGTAAACCCGGGCTTCAGCGGACAGGGTTTCATAAAATCCTCGCTCGGAAAGATTAAAGAGGTGAGGGAAATGCTCGACAGGCTGAACCCCTCGGCCGAACTCGAGGTTGACGGCGGGATAAAGATAGACAACATCCGGGAGGCCTCCGAGGCCGGCGCGGACGTGTTCGTGGCCGGAAGCGCGGTATTCTCAAGCAGCGACTACAAAAAGACCATCGCCGCCATGCGTGGCGCGATTAAGGGCAGGGGATAGCGCGGCGGGTCAAGACATGGCAAAGGTATACCACTTAGACCTTGATAAGAAATCCATCCGCGGGGCCAGGATAGTGCTATTGCCCGGAGACCCGGAAAGAAGCGGGCTTATAGCGGACGAGATAGCGAAGGTCTACGGAGGCAGGGCCGAAAGACTCGCCTCAAAGAGGGAGTTCTTCACCCACGTCGCGCGCTGCGACGGATTGAACGTGCTCGTAACGTCAACCGGGATAGGCGGGCCGTCCGCCTCGATAGCCGTGGATGAGCTCGCGCGGCTCGGCGTAAGGACGTTTATAAGGGTGGGCACCACCGGGGCCATACAAAAGGACATCAAGGCCGGGGACGTGGTCATAACCACCGGCGCCGTGCGCCTCGACGGGGCCTCGACCCATTACGCGCCGCTTGAATATCCGGCTGTCGCGGATTTTACGGTGGTGAACGCGCTCATCGCCGGGGCGCGGAAGGCCGGCATAAAATGGCACGCGGGCGTTACCGCGTCATCCGATACGTTTTATCCGGGAGAGGAAAGAGGGGATTCCTTCAGGAACTACGTGATAAAAAGGCTTCAGGGTTCAGCGGCGGAGTGGAGGAACCTCCATGTGCTTAACTACGAGATGGAATCCGCGACAATACTTACCATGACCGCGTCAATGGGTCTTATGGGCGGGTGCATAACCGGCGTCGTAAACCGCGCCGGAGGGCGCGCGATCAGCGAAAAAAACCTCAGGCTCGGAGAGAGGAACGCGGTAATGGCGGCCGTGCGTGCGCTCGGAGATTTGACAGGCCGCTGAAAAACTCGGAAAACGGTGGAGCTGTCATGCTGAACCATGGCCTGAATTTATTTCAGGCTTGTTTCAGCATCCTGATTTTCATCAGGACAGGTTCTAACAAAAGCACGCTGTTACGAGACCCTGAAACAAGTTCAGGGTGACCAAATAGGGGTTTTTCAGCACTCTGTTAATAGGCCGTCGTGTCCGGCTACTAACAGCCTGCTAAAACCCCCTCTCGTAATCGTCCTCATGCCGCACGATGTCGTCCTCTTCGACATACGACCCGTTCTGGACCTCTATTATCTCGAGGGGTTTTGTCTTCGATGGGTTTTCGAGCCTGTGCCTGACGCCCCTGGGGATATAGGTGCTCTCGTTCCGCCCGATGAGGACGGTTTCCTCCCCGCGCTGGATGCGCGCCCTTCCGGAAACCACCACCCAGTGCTCGCTCCTTCTTGAGTGGGTCTGAAGGCTCAGGCGGCGGCCCGGCTCCACCCGTATCTTCTTTATCTTGTAATTGTCGCCTTTCTCAAGCACCGTGTAGGCGCCCCACGGCCGCTCGACCGTCAGGTGCGAGGCGTGCTCCATGCAGCCCTTTTTTTTCAATATCTCCACGGTCTCCTTCACCTCCTGCGCCCGTTCCTTCGGGCACACGAGTGTGGCGTCCGGCGTGTCAATGAGTATCATGTCCTTCAGCCCGATGGTCGCCACAACCCTGTCAGAGCCTATTATCAGGGAGTTCCGGCTTCCTATGTCAACGACGCGGCCCTTTATCACGTTGCCGTCCCTGTCCGGAGGGAATACCTCGCCGAGCGAAGGCAGGGAGCCCATGTCGGACCACGGGAAACGCGCCTCGATTACCGCGATGTTGGAGGTCTTTTCGAGCACGCCGCGGTCTATTGATACGGGCCTGATCTTCTTGTAAACGTCTTTAACGTCGGCACCGCGGCGCATGGAGAGGAGATTTCCGTACAGCCCGGGCAGATGAAGCCGTATCTCTTCGAGTATCGTCTTCGCCTTCCACACGAATATGCCGCTGTTCCAGTAGTAGCCGTCTTGTGCGAGGTATTTTTTCGCCTTTTTCAGGGCGGGCTTTTCAACGAACCTCTCGACCCTTCTGACCTTTATCTTGCCGACGTTTTTAAACGCCCCTTTCGCGGCCTTTATGTAGCCGTAGCCGGTCTCAGGCCTTGTCGGCACTATGCCGAAGGTTACGAGGCGGCCTTCCCGCGCGACGCGCTCCGCGGCTCTGAGCGTTTCAAGGAAGGTCCGCCCGTTTCCTATAAGGTGGTCGGACGGCAGGACGGCCATTACGGCCTCCGGGTCTTTTTTCAAAAGCGTTAAAGCCGCGAGCCCTATGGCGGGCGCTGTGTTCCTGCCGACCGGCTCCGCGATAATCTCCGGCCGGCATGGCCGGCTAATTGGCCTGCGGCTTTTTTTCTTGTCCCGCGCGCCGACTCCTGCGGCGAGGTGGGTCATTATGGTCTCGGCCTGGGTTGAATTCGTGACAATGGAGATCTTCTCCAAGGGCACGAGCGGCCGGAGCCTTTTTATCGTGGCCTTCAGAAGGCTCTCCTCACCGGCTATCCTGAGAAGCTGTTTGGGCGAGGTGGCCCTCGAAAGCGGCCAGAAGCGCGCGCCGACGCCCCCGGCCAGTATCACGCCGTAGAAATGTTTTGATTTCATGCGCCTCCTGTCAGTCCTTCAAGACAAGGTCCGTGACCCCGAGCCGGTATCGTTTGAGCCATTCTCCGACCTCTCTTGACGTCACGGCGCGTCTTTTTTGAATCTCTTTTCTTTTTAATAACATGGCCGGGAGTTTTTTTAAAGCGTCGAGATATGCCCTGAGGAGAACCGGAAGAAGCCACCACGCCGAGGATTCGCCGGTGAATCTCGCTGCCGCGCCCCTGCCAGCGATAAGCCCCCAGACCTGCACCGCGTATCTGAGGAGCGTGTAAAACGGGAGGCGCAGGAGATACCCCGGCGGGAGGTTTTTGAGCGCGACCCAGAAATGGTTCCTCTCGACGAGATACGCCTTCAGCGGCGTATACCTGCCGCCCGTGCCGGAATAATAGTGGTATACGATTGCGGACGGGACGTATTGCGCCTTCCATCCGCGAAGCCTCGCCCTCAGGCCCAGGTCCGTGTCCTCGCAATACGCGAAAAAGTCCTCGTCAAAAAGGCCGACGTCGTCGAGGAGTTCCTTCCTGTAAAGCGCGGAGCACGCGCTCGGGACGAAGACCTCTTTCAGCCCGTCATACTGCCCCGCGTCTTTTTCGAGCCGCCCCCTTCCCTTTGCAAGGCAGTCGGGGTAGATGAGCAGGCCTCCCGCGGAATCCACCACGCCGCGGTCTTCGCTTGACAGTATCTTAGGCGCCCACATGCCGGTCTTTTTATCCGAGGCCCCGGCCGTCTTCATGAGGTTTTCGAGGAAATCGCCTTCAAGCTCCGTGTCGTTATTGAGCGTCAAGATGAACCTTCCGCCGGCAATCTCCATGCCCCGGTTATTCCCGGCCGCAAAGCCGGTGTTTTCCCTGTTTTCGACGACGCGGGCTTTCGGAAAATTCCTCTTCACAAACCCGGCCGAGCCGTCGGTCGAGCCGTTGTCAACGAGTATGACCTCGAAGGACGGGTAGCCCTGCCCGTATACGGAGGCGAGGCATTTTTCGAGGAACCTCATCCCGTTCCAGTTGGCCACCACAACAGATATTAACGGCGCCGGTGCACCTTCGGCCATGTCCATCATCCGGCAGCCCCTTTATGGCTTTTGCCGTCCATGAGGACAAACAGGGCCGTAATCCCCAGACTCCTCGCAAGCCCGTAGCCCCTGAGGCCGTACCTGAGTAGGGTTGCAAGCCTCGCGGCTCTGGGCTTTTCAAGGAGAGTGGATAGGCCTTGGGCCGCATCCCTGTCCGGCCCCGCGAGCCTGTCGCCGTAAGCGAAGAAAAAGGCCCCGGCCTGCGCCACAATCCGCCGCGCAAGCGCGGCGGATTTATCGAGGTTTTTGGCCCTCGCAATGAAGTACCTGAGCGAGTACCTCGCGGCCCCGGCCTCGTTTCCACCGTGCTGCCTGTAAAGCATCGTGGGCTCCCTCAGATATTCTATATGGCCGAAGGCAGAGGCTACAAGCGCAAGCCACCAGTCGTGCATAAGCGCCTCAGGCGCTACCGGCGTTGACAACTCCCTGAGAGCGCTGTTTACCATCATCGTGCAGCCGGTGACGTTATTCAGGACAAGAAGGCGGTTCAATGTCTTGAGTTCGGGGTTTATGTGTTGATACCTCCAGAATGAGTCCGAGATTACATTCAGCCTCCTGTCAGCCACCATCATGTCGGTATGCACGAGAAGGGGCTTGCCGGCATACTTCTTCTCGAGTCCCTCCATGGCCGCGAGCGTCTTTTCTACTTTTTCCGGAAGCCACTTATCGTCCTGGTCGCAGAACATGATATACGGTGCAGTGGACTCGGAAAGTAGCCTTGCAAAGCCATGACACGAACCTAAACGTCCTTCGTTGTTCTTGACAAGTATTACCTTTTCAGAATAAAGGGATAAATAGCCATTTATGATATCAACTGTATTATCTGTTGAGCAATCGTCCCTGATTATAAGCCTCCAGTCCTCATAGGTCTGCCTGAATAAAGAATCTATAAGTTCTTTTATGTATAATCCGCTATTGTAAACTGAAAGCAAGATATCTACTTTTATACTCATATCTATCTATAAAGAAAATGAACTTTCTGGGCAAACAGGGTCTCCGATACTTTTTAAAATCTCATTATCCAGTTCAAACAGAGGTTCTGTCTTGCGGGGTTCCAGCGCAACACCCTCTCCATGCAACAAGGCAATCTAAAATTGATGCCTTCGCTACCAAATGGAAGTGTGTAGTAGGTCTCAGCGGTCTTCATCGCATAACCCTCTTCATAGCCTTCAGGAATCTATTTATTATGCCCGCAGAACCCTTTTCTGAAAGGGTAACCCCGGTCTTCTCTACGACAATCTCAAAGGAATACTCCTCACAGGCAGGATCCTCGTGAACGACCTTTATGTTCGGCATGTCTCTCAGCACCCCTTTCAGGTATTCAAGGCTGAAATCCTCAATACTGTGGCTGGCATTATATGGCTGGCCGGTCCTTTCGCAATGCCTTCTAAACCTCTGCTCATTGGGCAGATACAAAATCAGGTAGCCACGGATCTTTAAAACCCTCAACCATTCCAGAATCACCTGTCTGGTCATGGTTCTATTAAAATCCTCCAGGAGGTGGGATGAATATACGTAGTCCATGACCCCGTCTCTGAACCAGTACAGATTAGCCGCATCGCCCTCAAGATTCAGAGGGTGTCCTCCTGTAGAGAGGTTAGAAACGGTCTTGTCAACAGTTATTGCACTCGGCACGATAGGGTCTCCGCCGTAACCTATATCCAAACCGCTACCACTGCAATATTTCAGCAACCTTTCCCTGCAAAAAGATGTCTCTGATCTGTTGTATTTCTTCTCCATCCCCTCTATCCCCCATATCCGAGAAACTTTGCAATTGTCCTTAAGAGTATAAAGCCCCGCATTCCAAATGACCGCCTAACCAGACCAAGTGCCATCAACTTCAATCTAAGGTTAGCGAGGCTCGTCATGGGACGGTTTATGCATGTGGTACATTCCTTCGGCGGATCGTTCGAAAGTATGCGAGCCCTCAAGGTCTTGTACTTTTCTCCAAACCAGATATCCTCAAAGGTTTGATTAAAGAGGCTCCCCATATTTTCCTCTATGACACAGCATGGCCGTATCCTGCCACTCTGCATGACAAAGCAAAAAATCCACGGGTCAAGGCAATCCCTGACCATGACGTTGCGAGGCGATCTTTTCTCGAAGAGAATGCCAGTTGAGTGACCTCTTGTTACTGACGAGCCATCGGTCTCCGCGAGTATATTCATATAAACGTGTGGGATATTCAGTCTGATGCCAAGCCTCTCAGCAAGCCTGATGGCAGGAGGGAAATATTGCCTGACGAGTTCAGGGTAATGTCCGAGGGATTCTCCACGGACAGCACTGTACTCGGCGAGAGGGAGAACAGTAAGTTCAGAGACATTCATCCCTGCCGCAAGTTTAAGTAACCCCTCAAGTTGAGAGACGTTTTTCCTCATGCCCACAAACTGAAACTTCAAAACCGGCAGATCACTATTATACTTCCTTTTATATCTATTAATCGTTTCGATGTTTTCAAGAAGTGTTTCGAGTTTTCCCGGCCTTGATATCTCGTTATATAAACCTGACTCCGCCGAATGTATGGATATTATGAGCTCATTCATCCTGCACCGCACCATCGTCTCACCAACCTCCTCGTTAATAAGTAATGCGTTGGAGGTAAGGCCAACGAAAGGAACCCTTTTTTTGACATCTTCGAGAATCTGTAAAAAGGCGCGGTTCAACAATGCCTCTCCATGGCCGTTAATATCGACCCTGAAGATATTTGATAGGTATGGCTCGATATTTTTAAAGACCCTCATATCCATGTCCCCATACCACTCGCCACCCTTTTGTAGCCTCGGGTCTTCATTTATTGCGCACATCTTGCATCTTAAGTTACACCTGCTTGTGGCTTCAAGAATAAGATATGAAGGCCAGAACTTCGCACTGTCGGTTGTCTTCCGCCACCTCATAACATTAAGACCTTTCAACCTCTAAGATATTCTCCATCGCAGAGAGGAGTTTATCGACATGGAGTTCTTTTGTAAAGTTTTCCTCATATAGCCTTCTTGCGGCCATTCCCATCTCTTCGTTAAGTTTCTTATCCATCAAAAGGAGCTCTATCTTCTCTGCCAGTTCTCGGTAAGAACCCCTTGGAACGAGAAAGCCATTCACTCCGTCTTTAAGCCATTCTGATATCCCGCCTGTATCAAAACCTATAACAGGCCTTGCACATGCCATGGCCTCAATGCCGACTATGCCAAATGCCTCAACCCAGTATGAAGGGACTACAACAACATCTGCCCTTCGATAATAGTCCATCAGGTCCTTATTTGCCACCCACCCCAGAAACTCCACTTTTTCCTCAAGACCGAGTTCACGAGAGAGCCTTTTGAATTCTTCAAGATACTCTCCCTGACCAGCAAGCAAAACCTTGAAATCAGTCTTAACAAACGAGAGTGCCTTAAGCAAGATATCCACCCCTTTCACCTTGTGGATTATGCCAGCATAGAATACTGCCCCGGCCCCCCTGTTGCCGACGCCGACAGAGTCAGATGTTGATGGGGGGTTGGTTACAAAATAAGATATTATCTCGATATCAGATGGGTTAAATCCGTTCTGAATCAAAAGCCTTTTCATATATCCGCTCGCCACAATCACCTTTCCGAGTTTCTTATGTAGTCTCATCTCTCTCATCCTGGCGAGATACAATAAGATATCCTTTATCCTTAATCCGAGACATCCTTTCCTAAGGCAGGAAAGCCCCAGGGGCAAATCGCAAAGGTCTATAAGTCCTGGAAGAAGTTTCCAGTGTGTAAAACAGCACAGGCTCGGGTCATGTATGTAACGTATGGTTGGCCTCTGTCTGAGGCACTCCTTAAGGGCATAGAGATTATGGACATTATGCAAGTAAATAATATCTGGCGACTCCTCTTTTATTATGCGACTTAGAGCAGGTATCTGGCGAAGATTTAACTCCATGGTTACCCCTGGCAGATGGTATTCCCGACAGCTTTCTTTACTGACCGTTCTCTCGGTCTTATTCGAATATACCACCACCTGTTGATGTCCTCTTTTTTCCAGCATATCAATAATGGACAATAGATACTGTTCGGTTCCGCCACAATAGTGATAATTATGGTCTATGTGCATTATCTTCATCTTATAAATCCTGCAAGAACGGCCCTGAGGTGTTTTAATGGTATCCTGATAAATGATGCCTTATCGTACTTCCAGGCGAGTCTTAAAATCCTCTTTATCCTCTCCGCATCGGTTATCTCCACTGGCAGAAGGAAGGTAAAGTGATTAAGCCTTGTATAAAGTCTTTTGTAGGTCTCGACCATTTCTGCGGCTGAAAAATCCTCTGTTTCAAAGACGGGCGAGACAGAGTCTGAGAAGTGTATACCCTCCTTGTAATCCCTCAAGAATCTCCCATTTTCAACTATCCAGTCATATACCTCTGTTTTGGGGTATGGCAGAAGGATACCGAAACGCGCGGAATCG
Source organism: Deltaproteobacteria bacterium (assembly GCA_016218105.1). Taxonomy (GTDB): domain Bacteria; phylum Desulfobacterota; class GWC2-55-46; order GWC2-55-46; family GWC2-55-46; genus GWB2-55-19. The sequence continues at coordinate 3,684 of JACRET010000061.1, read as the reverse complement.
AGACGAGACTCTTTAACAAATTTCAGCGCCATCTCTGAAGATTTTTTATTATCCCCAGGGAGCCCTATGATAAAGAAACCCACCACCTCTATACCTGCGTCCTTTAAGATACCGATGCCATTTTTTATATCCTCAAGCGACTCACCTTTCTTCAGGGTATTAAAGACCCTTTGGTCTGCATTCTCAACCCCGATACATACGATCCGACACCCCGATCTTTTCATCTTTTCAGCCAACTCTTTATCAACCCTGTCAGCCCTGATACCATTCCCGCATGCCCATTCAAACCCCTGCATCTCCTCTATAAGTCTATCGCAGAAAAGCTTCGCCCTTTTAACATCAATGGTAAAGTTGTCATCAATGATGTTGAACTTTCTGGTGTCGAATTTTCTCATTGCCCACCTTAGCTCCTCTATCACCCGCGCCACGTCCCTGAATCTCATCCTCTTTCCGCTTATAAGGCCAACACTGCAATAGGTACACATGTAAGGGCATCCCCTGCTGGTAACAATAGGATATTCAAAGTCTGTAAAGTCGTAACCCCTGAAGACATCAAAATCTGGATAAGGCAGTTCATCCAGAACCGGTATAAAATTGACCTTCAAAGGAGAACTGTGAATCTCGGATCTTCCTACAACCCCATCTATAGGATATTCCTTACCTGATGCGAGCATCCTGCAGAGCTCTACAAATGAATATTCCCCCTCTCCCACAACAAGGTAATCAAACTGTTCGTTTTCCCTTATAAACTCTTTATAGTTGAGTGTAATGTGTGGCCCGCCGGCAATATGAACTATCTGGGGGAAATGTCTCCTGGTGATTCTCGAAACCTCACTAGCTACTTTGTAAGTCGGGGTCTTTATCGAAAATCCTATAATGTTATAGCCTCTCTTCTCTATCAATTGAATGAGTCTTTCTTCTGGCATATCCGGAAAGACGTTGTTTAAATCCAGCACCTCAACGTTGGTAAGGTTGTTCTTTTTTAACGACCCTGCAAGATATGCCAGTCCTATATTCAATCCTTTTTGATAACCCGTCGGGTCTATCAAAAGTATCCTCGGCCCTTTCTCTGTATCAAAACCGTCTTCGTTCAGAAATCTATTGAACTTCATTGTCGTGGTCTCTTTGTTCGAGGCAAGGTAGAATACCCGTCTATCCGATAGCTTTATATATTTTGAATTTCTTGCCCTGTTACGAAGGGCTATGGGTAGCCTCTTAAGCGCCATAAGAAGGCATTTTATAAGGTACCTCTGCCTATTTCTGCCCGGCAAAAAGGCAGAAACTGATAGCACCGCAAGCCAGCGGATGTGAGACAGTATAAGATGAGGGTCTGAGAGATTTTTCCATGTAAAGAGGAACTTGTTTCTCTGCTCTATGGTATTGATATATCCGGCTGTTGCCACATTGCCTATTGTGGCATGGGACCTGTGATAGACTACACTTCCTGGTTCATACAAAACCTGCCAACCCCTCTTCCATGCCCGATAGGCGATGTCTACATCCTCGTAGTAATATGGGTGAAATATCTCATCGAATCCATCGAGCTCCATAAATTTTTTGCGGTCGAATGCCCCAAACCCGCCAGAGGCATGGAGGTTTGTGCAGGGATGATCGATCTTCAAATCAGGGTTAAAGACCATGGGCTGGTGGGAATATAGTAGCCCCTCTTCAAAACGTGGCACAGTAACGCTTTCATTTATCAGCCTGCCATCTATGTTTACAATGCTTGCGCTAACCACAGCAAAGACTGCGGGGTCATCAAAGTGTCTTACAAGCGGGGCTATAAAATCCTTCTCAACCCTCACATCATTATTTAAGAGTATCACTATATCGTGTTTTGCCTCCCTGACCCCCATGTTTGCCGTCGGAATAAAACCTATATTGCTCGGATTTTCAAAATACCTTATCTCATGATATCTTCTGGCAATAAATTCAGCGGTGCCGTCTGTGCTCCCATCATCAACGAGCACTATCTCTGTTTCATGCGGATATACATTGAGCGCCTCCTTTAGATAGGGAAGATACTCCTCAAGGAGGTGTTTCCCATTGTATGTAGCCATGACGATAGAGACTTTCATATACGAAGGGGTGGGCTATTCTTTTTTTCTTTCCCACCGTATCCTGTAGTTGATAGAAGTTCTCGTGCCGCATCAAAGACATTTTCAGGCCAGAGGAATTTTAGACACTTGAGGTCATAAGGACACTGCTCAGGCAAGGCCTTATAGCAAGGTGCACAAGGGACGTCTAACCATACGGCCATTGTCTTCTTTCCCAATGGATGCCACTCATAAGAGGAGACCTGACCGGCAAAAATGTTGAGGGTGGGCACACCTGTTAGGCCTGCAATATGGCAGGGGCCGCTGACATTGCCAATAAAAATCTTCATATCCCTTATGATAGATATAAAATCTATTAAAGAAGTCGTCCCTGCCAACGAAATCGCTTTTTCAGGATGCCTCATCTTACTGATTATATCCTCAACCAAATCTTTTTCATTATCCACACCGAAGAACGCAACCGTGGCACCAAGATTCTCCACAAAGAGGTCTGCGAGGCTTGCATAATGGCAGAGCGGCCATTGCCTTATCTTATTGCCCGTGCCTGGATGGATGCCAATACGGAAGTCAGCACCGAAGAGCCGAGGAAACCTTTCAACAATCTCCTTTCCGCATTCGATAGAAAAGATTTCAGGTGAAATCTCGAACGGGTTTATTCCGGCTGTGAACTTGCCAGGCAATGCCAGCACCAGTTCGCAGAGCTGGGCAGAGATATGTGGTTTTATATACTGCCCTGGGGTATCCTTCATTTCATCTGAGAGGTGGAGTCCGTGGGTAAGCCATCTTTTATTCTCTTTTGTGAAATATGCCACCTTGTATCTAACATCCGTCCACCCAAAGACCTCGCCTGTTCCTGAATGCCTTCTTAAGTCTATTACCATATCGAAACCGCTGGAAGAGAGCCTGTGTTTTATATCTTTCAAAACCCCCTCATCCAGAGGTGCCTTCCACTTTTCCGACCTCTCATGGAAGTAATTCAGAACCACTATTTCATCTATATCAGATACCCTTTCCAGTATCGGTATTGCCCAACTCCCTGCAAGTATCGTAATGCGCGCATCTGAATATTTATGCCTCAACATCTTGATCGCTGGCAGACTTAAGATAACATCACCGATATGGTCGAGCTTAAGTATCAATATCCTTTTAACTGCATTCTGGTCTATTGTGCCGTTGCCTCGAAGCTTAAGCCTGCCTTCTCTTGAAAGGAATGGCTCGTGATGGCTGATACAAACAGGCCTTCTATTGAGTTCAAGGTTGTCGGCATCAAATGATAGATTCAGCTGGTCTACCCTGTATATAATATGCCGCCAACGATTCAGGAAGGCTTTTAGAGTGCCTGCCGGATTCTTAAAGGCATTTATAATGCTTTTGCCTATCCATCTCATCGTATTTGGTATTTGAAAAATCCGTGGTCTTTGTCAATAAGCCTTAGAACAAATAGAACAAAAGCAAACCAGTCAGCATGGGAATGGCGCAAACGAATGTGAGGTCGGATGTCAATAGTGGACACCAAACCTTTCATGCTGCCAGTTGTCCAGCATAGAACTTTTGCTCATAGGCCACAGGGGACAGGAACCCAAGTCTTGCCTGTCGGCGCTGCCGGTTATAAAAGACCTCGATATAT